>JAGAAS010000028.1 GCA_017615125.1 Bacteroidaceae bacterium | reverse complement strand
CTTCCTGCTTTCCCAAGTCGCGAGGGATGAAGCCGAATTTAGTCCCACTGGACTTCTGCAAAGGTACGAAAAAGGCGTGATATCTCCAAACGAAAAACGGACTTTTTTCCCACTTTTTTCCCACTTTCTTTTATCGCGCTGTGGGTCAGATTCTTGGGGCAATCAGGCAAAAACCCCTGCTCCCGCGAGAGGAAACAGAGCGTCTACGAGCATCGGCTGAGCGGGCCGTTTGCCGCAAGGCGATAAACATCGAAAAAAAGTTCATGAAGACACGAAAAAAAACGGGCTGAAAATTTGCACATTCCAAATTCTTTTCGTACCTTTGTATAAAATATAGGGAATAGGTGCACGTGCACGAAAATGCTTCCCTCTACAGCCTGTGAACGCGAATGACAAACCATAAAAAACCATAAAACACCCATGAAAAAGTTTATTCAAAGAATCCTCTTCCTGCTCGCCCTCATCCTACTAGGCGCAGCCAGGATGTCGGCAGCAGAAGCCTATGCTGTGTACACGTCAAGCAACACCACGCTGACGTTCTACTATGACAGTAATCGCGGCACGCACGAAAGCAACCCGAACGAAGCCGTCTATGACCTGAACACGGGTACCGATGACCCTGGATGGTACAACAGCATAAATGCCAACGTCACCTCTGTGGTGTTCGACGACTCTTTTTCTTCGGCACGTCCCACAAGTACAAGAAGTTGGTTTCGCGGTATGAAAAACCTGACCAGCATCACGAATCTCGACAAACTCAACACCAGCCAGGTGACGAGCATGTATATAATGTTCTCCAACTGCAGCAAATTGACGAGCCTCGACGTGACGACCTTCGACACCCGCAATGTTACCAACATGCAGGCTATGTTTCACAGTCTCTCTGGCCTGACAAGTCTTGATCTGAGTAACTTCAACACAGAGAAGGTGACGGTCATGTATTCGATGTTCTACGGTTGCTCTGGTCTGACGACCCTCGACATTCGCACATTCAATACAAGTGAGGTGACGAATATGTCGAATATGTTCGCCCGTTGCACCAACCTCACTACCATCTATGTCGGACACGGCTGGTCTACAGCAAAAGTAACACAAGGGGGGTCGGTGTTTGCCTCTTGCGCACAATTGGTGGGCGGGGAAGGCACTACCTATAATCAAGATTACGTAGGAATCGACTATGCCCATGTGGACGGCGGTACCAGCAATCCCGGCTATTTCACGCGCGTCCCCTACACCGTGTACACCTCTTCCAACAAGACCCTTACCTTCTACGACGACGGGAATGCAAACGCCAAAACAGGCACCATCTATAATCTGAACACGAGCGCCAGAGATCCTGAATGGAAAGGTCTAGGCAATAACATCCAAAAAGTTGTTTTCGATGAATCGTTTGCCAATGCGCGTCCCACGACTGCATACATGTGGTTTGGAAGCCTCAGTAGTCTTTCTACCATTAACGGCATTGGCAACCTGAACACCTCTGCCGTCACCGACATGCGCTTCATGTTCCAGAACTGCTACGGATTAACAACCCTCGACCTGAGCAGCTGGGACACATCGAACGTAACCAATATGGATGGGATGTTCCAGAGTTGCCATAATCTTACCAGCCTTGACCTGACGGGGTGGAACACAGCGAAGGTAACAAGAATGGGAGTGATGTTTAATGATTGCCCTAAACTCACCACCATCTACGTCAATACCAACTGGAGCACGGCGGCCGTGACGGTCTCGGTCAGCATGTTCTCCGGGTGCACCAACCTCGTGGGCGGCAACGGGACAGCGTACAACACCGCATATCTCGGTAAGGCCTACGCCCGCATCGACAGAAACGGCCAACCCGGATACCTGACAATGAGGCCCGAAGCCTATGCTGTCTACACCTCCGGCAATGGCGGCTTTACCTTCTACTACGATATCAACCGATCGCTGCAGCAGGGCGAAACAATCCTCATTGATGAAACCGCCTCCAATCCTCTCGGGTACAACCAGTCGTTCAGAGCGTCTGTCTCCCACGTGTTATTCGACCCGTCGTTTGCCGACTATCGTCCCCAAAGCATGCGCAATTGGTTCCGCGGGATGACGAACCTGACTGACGTCAACGGAATCCAATATCTCAACACCAGCGAGGTGGACCATATGGCGATGATGTTTTACCAATGCTCGAGTCTCACCAGTATCGACCTTAGCAACTTCGATACCAGCAAAGTGTTGGCCTTAGGATATATGTTTTACGGCTGCAGCGCTCTCACGAGCCTCGACCTTAGCAGCTTCAATACCCCTAAAGTTGTAGATACTTCAAGTATGTTCCGTGGTTGCGGAGCTTTGGAGACCATCTATGTAGGTTCCAGCTGGGATATGAGCCACCTGAATTCACATTCGGAAATGTTCTCCGGCTGCACCAACCTTGTGGGAGGTGCCGGGACGGCATACAACCCAAGCTACACCGACAAGGCCTATGCCCGCGTGGACGGTGGAACATCCAATCCGGGCTACCTCACCAATGCCTCGGCACGCGAAGCTTATGTCGCTTACGACAGCGAAGCGCTCACGTTCTACTACGACGCGAAGCGCTCTTCCCGCCCGGGCGTCAGCTACAACCTGAACACAGGATACAACCGCCCTGAATGGCTTACCGGCGCGTCGAACGTGACGTTCGACCCGTCGTTTGCCAACGCACGTCCCACAAGCACCTACTGTTGGTTCTCCTATATGGAAAACATAGAGGCCATCAACGGCATACAGTACCTTAACACCAGCGAGGTGACCAATATGAGCGGGATGTTCGAAGGATGTAATAATCTCATCTACCTCGACGTGAGTGGCTTCGACACCAGAAAGGTTACAGACATGGGCTCGATGTTCCAGAACTGCCAGAAAGTGAAATACCTCAACGTGGGTAACTGGGATACCAGCAGCGTGACGAACATGGGCGATTTGTTCAACAGCTGCTACGTTGTAGAGTCGCTCGACGTGAGCGGATGGGACACCCATAATGTGACGAACATGCACGGCTTGTTCGCCAGTTGCCAAGAGCTGACAGCACTCGACGTCTCTGGCTTCGACACCCAGAAGACAGTTAGCATGAATGCCATGTTTTTAGGCTGCTCTAACCTGACAAGCCTCGACGTGAGCCACTTCGACACCAGTCATCTGGGCATCAATGGGATGGACTACATGTTTGACGGCTGCAACAGCCTGACAAGCCTCGACGTGAGCCACTTCACCACCTCAGGCCTGCAAAGCCTGGTTTGTACTTTCAGCGGTTGCTCGTCGCTCACATCGCTCGATGTAAGCGGTTTCGATGTCTCTAACATGCTGGAACTCTACGGCACATTTCAGTACTGCTCCTCATTGACCAGTCTTGATGTGACGAATTGGGATACTGGCAACTGTACCAACATGATGGACCTGTTCCGTGGTTGCGAAAGCTTGACGAGCCTTGATGTAACGAATTTCAACACATCCAATGTGATGAAGATGTCCAATATGTTTAGTTGGTGCAAGAGCCTGACAAGTCTTGATGTAAGTCATCTGAACACATCCAACGTGGAGGAGTTTTCCCAGATGTTCTATGGATGCGAGAACCTGCAGAGCCTTGACGTGAGCACCTTCGACACACAGAAGGCAAAGTATATGTATAGCATGTTCGGCAATTGCAAACAGCTGAGGACCCTTGATTTGTCCTACTTCAGTACAGCTAATGTGACCAGCATGGAGAGCATGTTTTTCCAATGCGAGAACCTCACGAACATTATATTTGGAGACAATTTCAAAACCAGTTCAGTGAAGGATATGGATAGGATGTTCAATAGTTGTAAAGCTATGACAAGCATCGATCTGAGTGGCTTTGAAACGGAAAACGTAATGGAAATGTCCTCCATGTTCGCCCGATGCACCTCCTTGAAGAGTATAGATCTGAGCCACTTCAATACCTGTAGAGTAAGAGACATGTCGAGCATGTTCGACGGCTGTTCTTCGCTAGTTGTCATTGACGTCACTGGCTTTACTACCGACAGCCTCGAGCGAGCAATGGGTATCTTTGCCAACTGCCCTTCGCTTACCACCATTTATGCTAACGACTGGGACTTGAGCAACTGTTACGACAAGATGATGATGTTTACCAACGACACCAAGTTGGTGGGAGAAAAGGGCTCACACTATACATACACTCAGGAGGACTTTTTCTTTGACGACTACATCTTTGCCCATGTCGACGGCGGCACCAGCAATCCTGGCGTCTTCTCGAACAAACCCTATGCCGTCTTTAACTCTAGCGACAAAATGCTCACCTTCTACGCAGATGACAAGAGGGATTCGCGCTCGGGCCTTAAGTTTGACCTGAACAAGGAACATGATTATCCAAACTGGATTGGCTATTCTTCATACATAGAGACGGTGACCTTCGACCCCTCGTTCGCCAAGGTCCGCCCCTTTAACACCGACAACTGGTTCTATACCCTCAGCAACCTGCTCACCATCAACGGCATTGAGAACCTCAACACCAGCGAAGTGACGAACATGAGCTGCATGTTCGGAATCTGCAGCAGTCTCACATCTCTTGACCTGAGCCACTTCGACACGCACAATGTGACCGACATGAACTGCATGTTCTTCAACAGCAACAATCTCAGAACCATCTTTGTTGGCGAGGGTTGGGACGTGAGTGGCGTAGCCGACTCCGATCGCATGTTCGATTCGTGTAGCAGTCTTGTGGGCGGCAACGGCACGACATATGACGCGAGTCATACCGACAAGGAATATGCCTTCATCGACGGCGTTGACGGCTTCGTAGGCTACCTGACGGGAGCCGAGATATATGCCGTCTATACTTCTAACGACAACACGCTCACATTCTACTTCGACGGACAGCGCTCTACGCGCACAGGCGTTGCACTCTTGCCTCACTCACAGACCTCGGGCAGCGATTATCCTGAATGGCATGATTGGTATTACAATATCCACCATGCAGTGTTCGACCCGTCGTTTGCTCAGGCTCGTCCACAACGAACAGATTACTGGTTCTTGGATATGGTTAATCTGGAGGACATCAGCGGACTGAAATACCTCAACACCAGCGAGGTGATGTCAATGAGTAATATGTTCTATTCGTGCAGTAAATTGGAGAGCCTCGACGTGAGCGGCTTCGACACCAGCTTCGCTATGAATTTAGGAGGTATGTTTGGATATTGCAGCAGCCTCACCAGCATCGACGTGTCGAACTTCGATATGAGTCATGTGACAAATGCAACTTCTATGTTCTTCGGCTGCAGTAGCCTCACCACCATCAAGGGCATCAACGAATGGAACACCCCGGTACTCGAAAGGACCGGCGGAATGTTCGGACAGTGCAGCAGCCTGACGACCCTCGACCTGAGCGGCTTAGATACAAACAATGTGGAGGACATCGTGCAGATGTTCTTTGGCTGCAGCAGTTTGACGAGCCTCAAGTTGAACAACTGGAACACGCAGAACATTAGATCGATGCAGATGGCATTCAGCGATTGCAGCAGCCTGACGACTCTCGACCTAAGTGGCTGGGACACACAGCTTGTCACGAATATGGAAGGAATGTTCTTACAATGTACCTCATTGAGGACCATCTATGCCGGTGACGGCTGGATCACCTCTTCCGTCACAAGCGATGATAATATGTTCTATGGCTGCACCAGCCTTGTGGGAGGCGCTGGGACAACGTTCAGTTCAAGCCATGTAGACAAGTCCTATGCCCGCGTGGATGGTGGAACGTCCAATCCGGGCTACCTGACACTGAGACAAGCCTACGCCTGTCTGAACTCGGAGACAAACACTCTCACTTTCTGTTACGATGATCAACGCTCGTCGCGCCCAGGAATCAAATACGACCTCGGTACCGAAGAACTTCCTACGTGGTGGGGTGTTGCCAATTACGTTGCCACCCGTGTGGTATTCGAGCCGTCGTTTGCCGATGCACGTCCTACATGCCTCTCGTACTGGTTCTTCGGCATGAGTATTACCGAAGTGGAGGGTATTGAATACCTCAACACCAGTCAGGTGACAAACATGATGTATATGTTCAGCGAATGCTCGCAACTGCAAAGCCTCGACGTGAGCGGCTTTGATGTATCAAGAGTGGAAGACATGTACGGACTGTTCAACAATTGCTCACAGCTGGAGACCGTGGATGTGAGTGCATGGAATACCGAAAACGTGGAAGAAATGCAACAGGTGTTCTACGGCTGCTCATCGATGACTGTAATCGACCTGGAGAACTGGAGCACGGCCAACACGAATTCTGCAGCAAGGATGTTTGAGGGCTGCACAAACCTCACCACCATTTACGTGAGTGACAAGTGGACTATTACCGCTGGCTTCAACGATATGTTCACCGACTGCACCAGCCTCGTAGGTGGCGCAGGAACAGCGTTCGATGCCAGCCATGTTGACGGCAGCTATGCTCACGTTGACGGCGGAACGGAGAACCCGGGCTACCTGACAATCAAGCCACAAATGTATGCCGTATTCTTTGGCACGGATGGCAGTTTGACCTTCTACTACGACACCATGAAGGCCACCCGCAGGGGAATCGTGTACGAACTGAACAAAGGAACAGAGAATCCGGGCTGGCAAACAGATGGTACTTGTGAACAAGTCAGGTATGTAACGTTCGACTACTCGTTCATTGAAGCACGCCCCACGACGATGTATTGTTGGTTTGCTGGTATGACTCAACTCAGAAGTGTCAACAACGTAAACATACTCAATACCTCTGCCGTCACCGACATGAGTTCTGCGTTTATGAGATGCACCAGCCTGACACGACTCATTCTGAGCAGTTGGAATACGGAGAATGTGACGAGCATGCGTTCGATGTTCCAAGAGTGCACCGGTCTGGAAGAACTCAACATCTCAGGATGGAACACGGAGAACGTGACGGATATGATAACGATGTTTACCTCCTGCAGTGCCCTCACCACCATTTGGATAGGTCCAGGCTGGAGCACAGCCTCGCAGATGTGGCTCGACAATAGAATGTTCTCTGGATGCACCAGCCTCGTGGGTGGCGCAGGAACGGTTTATGATCCGAACCACATCAACGATACCTATGCTCACGTGGACGGCGGTGTCGACAATCCTGGATACCTGAGTATGAAATCCTATGCTGTCTATGACTACGATACCATGACGCTTACCTTCTACTGCGACGGCCTAGATAATTACAATTCTCACTCAGGGACAATATTTGAACTGAACAAGGATATGAATAACCCGGGCTGGATATGGTACTTAGAGGTAGAGAAAGTGGTGTTTGACCCGTCGTTTGTTAATGCGCGCCCGAATACCACATACATGTGGTTCTACGGAATGACCAATCTTTCCGAGATAATCGGTATGGAGTACCTTAATACGAGTGAAGTGGAGAATATGATTTCGATGTTCGAAGGATGCTCAAGCCTGGAGACGATCGATATCAGCAGCTTCACCACAGGGAAACTCAAATGGATTACCCAGATGTTCAACCAATGCACCAACCTGACTACCATCTATGCAAGCGAGGGATGGACATTGCAGAACGCCGCGGGAGAACAGGTGATTGGTTCTTTGATATTCGGCGCCGATGAAAAACTGAAGGGCGGTGCAGGTACAATGTATAGCGGAGAACACAATGACGAAAGCTATGCCCACATTGACGGTGGTACAGCCAATCCAGGCTACTTCTCGGAGAAGCCTGCCTTCCTGAAGGGTGATGTGAACGGCGACGGTACCGTGAATGTGGCAGACGTCACTATGCTGGTAAGCATGATTCTCGGCAATATGCCAGTAAATGCTGCTGCCAACGTGAATGGCGACACAGATGTGAACGTGGCTGATGTCACAGCCCTCGTGAGCATCATCCTCGGACAATAATGGATAAACGGCGTTTTCAGAGTGTTTAGATCAGTTTGTCTCACATTTTTAGTTGATAGTATCACATCATGTTTGCAAAAGAGACGTACATCGCTCGGCGCCGCCGGCTGGCGCACGACGTGGGGAGCGGGCTGCTCCTCTTCCTGGGCAACGACCAGGCTCCCATGAACTATGTGGATAACACGTACGCGTTCCGACAGGACTCGACGTTCCTCTACTTCTTCGGCATCGACCACGAGGGGCTGACAGCCGTCATCGACATCGACGAGGGGAGGGAGACGATCTTCGGCAACGATCCCACCATCGACGACATCGTGTGGATGGGCACACAGCCATCGCTGCAGAGCAAGGCCGAGCGCGTGGGTGTGAGCGAGACGCTGCCTGCGGACAAGGTGGGCGACGTGCTGCGTGAGGCTCAGCGCAAGGGTCGCACGGTGCACTTCCTTCCTCCCTACCGGGGGGAGCACCGCCTGAAGCTGCAGGAGTGGCTGGGGCTGACGCCTGCGGCGCAGGACAGCGGCGTGTCGGTGCCGTTCGTGCGGGCGGTCGTCAACCAGCGCATCTACAAGAGCGAGGAGGAGGTGGCCGAGATTGACAAGGCGGTCGATATCTCCATCGACATGCACGTGGCGATGATGCGGATGGTGCGCCCGGGCATCCACGAGGCGGAGGTGCGCGCTGCCGTTACCGCCATAGCGCAGCAGGGAGGGGGCGACAATGCGTTCCCCGTGATTGCCACCACGCACGGGCAGACGCTCCACAACCACGGCTACATCCACCGTGCGCAGGAGGGCGACATGTTCCTGTTGGATGCGGGTGCCGAGGTGGGCAGCCACTACTGCGGCGACCTGTCGTCGACATGCCCCGTGGGCAAAGAGTTCACGCCGCGCCAGCGCATCATCTTCGACCTTTGCCTGCAGGCGCACCGCGCAGCCGTGGAGACGATAGCGCCGGGTGTGCCCTTCCGCGACGTGCACGTGAGGGCGTGCACGACCATTGCCGAGGGGATGAAGGCGCTGGGGCTGATGAAGGGCGACGTGGACGAGGCGGTGCGCGCAGGCGCTCATGCGCTTTTCTTTCCCTGTGGCGTGGGACACATGATGGGACTCGACGTGCACGACATGGAGGACCTGGGCGAGGTGTGGGTAGGCTACGACGGCGAGCCCAAGAGCACGCTGTTCGGCTACAAGTCGCTACGCCTGGCACGACCGCTGGAGCCGGGGTTCGTGTTCACCATCGAGCCGGGCATCTACTTCATCCCCGAGCTCATCGACCGTTGGAGGGCCGAGGGACGGCACACGGAGTACCTGTGCTTCGACGAGATAGACAAGTGGCGCGACTTCGGTGGACTGCGCAACGAGGAGGACTACCTGGTGACGCCCACAGGCAAGCGCCGCCTGGGCACGAAGTACAGGCCGATGAGCGCCGACGAGGTGCGGGAGGCACGCGAGCTCTGACACTGCTCGCGACAGCAGCAGCCCCTCGCAGGACAGGGCTCGCACCGAAGGGCAGCGCTGCCTTCCCGGCAGCTTGGACGAAAAGAGTGAGCGCTCCGCAGATGAATGCGGGGCGCTCCTTTTATGTGTGGACGGAGGTGTCGGGCTCTCCTTACTCCTGGAAGTGCTTGGCGACGGCTTCGTACTTCTCCCTGATCTGCGCGGTGCAGAGGTTGCCGATGCTGCCCTCGTGGGTGTGGCTGACGGTGCGCGTGGGCTGGTAGGTGTGGTTCTGCACCTGCATGCCCACCTGCCTGTAGGCTTCGCGGAAGGGGACGCCCTGCAGCACCAGGCGGTTGACGTCCTCGACGGTGAACAGGTAGTCGTACTTCGGGTCGGAGAGGATGTCGCGGTTGACACGGATGTGCTGAAGCATGAAGTCGCACATCCCGATGCACTCATCCATCACGCCGAAGGCGGGGAAGAGGATGTCTTTGAGGAGCTGGAAGTCGCGTTGGTAGCCGAGTGGCAGGTTGGAGGTGACGAGGGCTACCTCGCCAGGCAGGCTCTGCAGGCGGTTGCACTTGGCGCGCATGATCTCGAAGACGTCGGGGTTCTTCTTGTGTGGCATGATGCTGGAGCCGGTGGTGAGCTCGTCGGGGAACGAGATGAATCCAAAGTTCTGGCTGTTGAACAGGCAGATGTCCATAGCGAAGCGCGCGAGGGTGGCGCTGACGGCAGCGAGGGCGGCAGCGATGGCACGCTCGGTCTTGCCGCGGCTCATCTGAGCAGCCACGACGTTGTAGTGAAGGTTGCCGAAGTGGAGCAGGCGTGTGGTCATCGTACGGTCGAGGGGAAACGACGAGCCGTAGCCGGCAGCGCTGCCCAGGGGGTTCTGGTTGGCGATGTCGTAGGCGGAGGCCAGCAGGCGCAGGTCGTCGACGAGCGTCTCGGCATAGGCGCCGAACCACAGGCCGAAGGAGGAGGGCATAGCAATCTGCATATGGGTGTAGCCGGGCATGAGCACTTCCTTGTACTGCTCGCTGAGGGCCTGCAGGCGCTCAAAGAGAGTGCCCACGGAGGCTGCCGTCTGGCGGAGTTTGTCGCGGAAGAAGAGCTTCAGGTCGACGAGCACCTGATCGTTGCGCGAGCGTCCCGAATGGATCTTCTTCCCAATGTCGCCCAGGCGCTGCGTGAGCAGCTGCTCTACCTCGGAGTGGACATCCTCGACGCCCTCTTCGATGACGAACTCACCCCGCAGGATGGCCGCGTGGATGTCCTCAAGGGCTTCGAGCAGCACTTTCAGTTCGTCGGAGGTGAGGAGCCCGATGCTCTCGAGCATACGTATGTGAGCCATAGATCCCTCGACATCGTAGCGTGCCAGCTGGAGGTCGAGTTCGCGGTCGTTGCCTACGGTGAAGGTCTCAATCAGTTTGTCGGGCTCGTAGCCTTTATCCCAAAGTTTCATGATGTGGTGTATGTGGAGTTGTTTGTATCAAAGGATGAGTTGGTCGAGAAGGGCGACATAGGTCTCTACCGCTTGGCTTATCTCAGACAGGCAGATGTACTCGTCGGCGGAGTGTGAGCGGGCAGAGTCGCCCGGCCCTATCTTGACGGTGGGGATGTGGGGGAGGACGGTCTGGTTGCTGGTGGTGGGTGAGCCGAAGGGCGTGAGGCCCAGGCTCAGCGCGCGCTGCACGACGGGATGGGTGGTGGCGATGTGTGAGCTGTTGTGGCGCAGGGAGCGGGGTACGACGTCGCACGTCACGTGCTGCCGGATGGTATCGACGATCTCCTGGTTGGTGTACATGCCGTTGGGGCGTACGTCGACGACGAAGCTGCATGTGTCGGGTACCACGTTGTGCTGCGTGCCGCACTCTATCATGGTGACGGTCATCTTCACCTCGCCGAGAAAATCGGATGTGTGCCCGAAACGGTAATTGCGGAACCACTGGATGTCGTCCATCGCCTTGTAGAGCGCGTTCACGCCCTCGTTGCGTGCCGCATGCCCGCTGATGCCGTGTGCCGTGCAGTCGAGCACCAGCAGCCCGCGTTCGGCTACCGCCATCTGCATGCCGGTAGGCTCGCCAATGATGCCGAGGGCGACGGGGCCGAGGTCGTCGAGGATGCTCTCGATGCCTCCCTTGCCGCAGATCTCCTCCTCAGCGGTTGCCGAGTAGATGAGGCGGTAGGGCTGGGGCTTCCGGGTGAGCCGCAGGTAGGTGTCAAGGAGGGCTACCACCGAGCCTCCGTCGTCGTTGCTGCCCAGCCCGTATAGCCTGTCGCCTTCCACGGAGGGAACGAACGGGTCGCGCGAGTAGCCTGACGCGGGGCGGACGGTGTCGATGTGGGCATTGAGCAGCAGTGTGGGGCGTCCGTCGCCCTCGTCGGGCTGCGCCACCCAGAGGTTGTGTCCCTTGCGCTGCACGTCCAGCCCGCGCTGCTTCATCCACTGCTGCAGGATGTCGGCAGCGGCGCCTTCCTCGCGGCTGAACGAGGGGGTGGAGATGAGTTTCTTGAGCAGTTCAATCATGTGACGGAATCTATTTCTTCAGGTCGTTTCTGGCTCGTTGGTGAGGATTATTCGATGATTTGCGTTCCGCCCTGCATGTTGTCGGCGCGGGTGATGATGACTCTCTTTACACCGCTCCGGATGGCTTGGAAGGCGTTGTCGATTTTGGGAATCATGCCGCCCGAGATGATGCCCTGGGCAACGTATCCTTCAAAATCATTTCGGCGCAGGATGGGGACGACGCTCTCTTCGTCATCGGCATCGAGCAGCACACCTTTCTTCTCGAAACAGAAGGTGAGCGTGACGTCGAACAACTGTGCCAGCGCTTTGGCTGCTTCTGCCGCGATAGTGTCGGCATTGGTGTTGAGCAAGTGTCCCTGCCCGTCGTGCGTGAGCGGAGCAAGCACAGGCACGATGTTGTCGTCGATAAGTTTTGCTAAGGCGCTGGCGTCGGTCTTCTTCACATCTCCCACGAAGCCGTAGTCGACCTTGCCGACGGGGCGCTTCTCGCTGAGCATATATCCGAGATCTGCTCCCGTGAGTCCCAGCGCGTTGATGCCGCGAGCCTGCAGGCTGGCAACGATGTTCTTGTTCACCAGTCCTCCATAGACCATCGTCACCACGCGCAGCATATCGCTGTCGGTAACGCGCCGTCCTTCTATCATAGTGCTTTCGATACCCATCTGCGAGGCAATCTGCGTGGCAGCCCTTCCGCCTCCGTGCACGAGGACTTTCCGTCCCGGCAGCAGGGCGAAGGCATCGAGCAGCGCGTCAAGCGAGGTGCTGTCTTCAACGACGGCACCGCCGACTTTGATGATGTTGAGGAAGGTCTTTTCCATACTTATTTAAACGAAACGTTTGTAGTGGGGCTCAGAGTGTTTCCAGTATCCGTTTGATGACAACCTGCGCCGAAATCTCGCGGTTGGCAGCTTCGGGGATGACGAGCGACGTGGGTGCCTCGATGACATCGTCGGTGACAATCATTCCTCTCCTGACGGGCAGGCAGTGCATGAACTTGCCGTTGTCGGTTACCGCCATGTGGGCAGCATCGATGGTCCACGACATCTCTTTGCTCAGCACCTTGCCGTAGTCGGAGGGGTTCGTGACGCCTGGGCAGCTCCAGTTCTTGGCATACACAAAGTCGGCGCCCTCGAGGGCTTTCATCTGGTTGTATTCCACACGAGCGTCGCCCACGAACTGTGGGTCGAGCTCGTAGCCTTCGGGATGGGTGATGACAAGGTCGACGTCGGCAGCATTCATCCACTCAGCGAAGGAGTTGGGCACCGCCTGCGGCAGAGCCTTGGGGTGAGGAGCCCACGTGAGCACCACCTTGGGACGGGCTTTCGTCTTGTGCTCCTCGATGGTAATCAAGTCGGCAAATGCCTGCAGGGGATGCACGGTAGCTGTCTCCATCGCGAAGACGGGACGCCCGCTGTACTGCACAAACTGGTTGAAAACCGTCTCTTCGTAGTCGTAGCTCCTGTCGGTGAGCCCCGCAAACGAGCGGATGCCGATGATGTCGCAGTAGCTGCCCATCACGGGGATGGCTTCGAGGAGATGCTCGCTCTTGTCGCCGTCCATGATGACGCCGCGCTCCGTCTCCAGCTTCCAGGCGCCAGCGTTCACGTCGAGCACGATGACGTTCATGCCCAGGTTCATAGCTGCCTTCTGCGTGCTGAGACGCGTGCGGAGCGAGTTGTTGAAGAAGATCATCAGCAACGTCTTGTTCTTGCCCAGCGTGTCGTGGGCGAAGCGGTCTTTCTTTATCTCTGCCGCTTCCTGCAGCGCGGAGGAGAGCGGGCCTATGTCTTGCACGTGAAGAAACTTTTTCATTGGAAAGCGAACGATTGTGTTTGCAAATTTATGGAGAACAAATAAAAAATTATCGAGAAGGGAAAAATTTTTTTTCTTTCTACATCTCGCCGTATGAAGAAGGGAAAATTTCTTATGAAGAAAGAAAAATCCGATGCCGTCAGAGGATGTCCTCAAGCGCCTTCAGGAACACGTCTGCTTCGTCGATGCTGAGGCACAGAGGAGCCAGCAGACGGATGACGCTGTTGCCTGCGACACCAGTAAAGATGTGCTTCTCGAAGAGCAGCTTCCTGCGGAGCGGGGCAACATCCTCGTTGAACTCGATGCCTATCATCAGCCCTCTTCCGCGCACCTCCTTGATGCGTGGGGAGACTGGCAGGTGCTCGAGGATGTGGTTGCCTACGCGGAGTGCGTTGTCGACGAGGTGCTCCTCCTCGATGATGTCGAGCACCGCAAGGGCTGCCGACATAGCGAGGTAGTTTCCGCCGAAGGTTGTGCCGAGCATCCCCTTCGTTGCCTTAAATGTGGGCGACACAAGCATCGCGCCGCAGGGAAATCCGTTGGCGATGCCTTTGGCAACGGTGATGATGTCGGGACGGATTCCTGCCCACTGATGGGCAAAGAACTTTCCGCTGCGCCCGTATCCGCTCTGCACTTCATCGAGGATGAGTACAGCGCCGTATGTACGGCACAGCTGCTCCAGCGCCTGCATGAAGGCTGCCGAAGGGATATGGATGCCTCCGCATCCCTGTATGCCCTCGATGATGACTCCTGCGACATCACCCTGCTGAAGGGCTTTCTCAACAGCTTCCGCATCTTCCAAGTCGCAGAACGTAACCTTGTGCCCGGCATTGAAGGGGGAGACAATCTTAGGGTTGTCGGTGACGGAGACAGCTCCCGACGTACGCCCGTGAAAGCTCCCGCGGAAGGCAACGATGCGGTCTTT
Source organism: Bacteroidaceae bacterium (assembly GCA_017615125.1). Classification (GTDB taxonomy): domain Bacteria; phylum Bacteroidota; class Bacteroidia; order Bacteroidales; family Bacteroidaceae; genus UBA1189. The sequence goes on along the minus strand of JAGAAS010000028.1, from coordinate 101,650 downwards.
TCCCGTGTGGAAGGAAGCGAGCTTCATAGCATTCTCGTTCGACTCGGCACCCGAGTTGTCGAGGAAGAGCGAATAGTCGTCGTACCCGGAGAGAGCTCCGAGCCGATGTGCCAGCGCCTTCTGGAGGGGATTCTTTACGCTGTTGCTGTAGAAGCCTATCTGGTTGAGCTGCTGCGTGAGAGCATCGATATAGTGCGGATGACAATGCCCGACGGAGATAACGGCGTGCCCCCCGTAGAGGTCGAGGTACTGCTGCCCGTTTTCGTCCCATATCTGGCATCCTTTGCCCTTGACGGGAGTGACATCGAAAAGTGAGTAAACGTCGAATAGTTCCATTTCTTCTAAAACAATGTGAATGAGAGCCTATCGGTTCAGAAGGCGTTCCCCTTGAGCCGCAGCCCTGTGTCTTCCTCAAGGCCGAACATGAGGTTCATGTTCTGCACGGCTTGCCCGCTTGCCCCTTTCAGCAGGTTGTCGATGACGGAGGAGATGAGCAGCTTGTTGCCGTGCTTCTCCACGTGGAGCAGCGCCTTGTTGGTGTTCGTCACCTGCTTGAGGTCAAGGGTGCTGTCGGTGACGTGCGTGAAGGCGGCATCGGCGTAGTAGCTCTTGTAGAGCGCGTTTGCCTCCTCTTCGCTGAGGGCGCAGTCGGTGTAGACGGCTGCAAAGATGCCCCGCGCGAAGTCTCCCCGCATGGGGATGAAGTTGATGTCGGGAGTGCTGCCTTGAAGGATGCCGATATTGCGCCTTATCTCGATGAGGTGCTGATGCTCGAAGGCCTTGTAGACCGAAATGTTGTCGTTGCGCCAGCTGAAGTGCGTGGAAGGCGAGGGCTTGACGCCGGCACCCGTGGAGCCTGTGACAGCTGTGACGTGAACGTCGCCCGTGAGCAGCTTCCCTTGCGCCAGCGGCAGGAGAGCCAGCTGGATGGCGGTAGCAAAGCAGCCGGGATTGGCAACGAGCGTTGCGGAGCAAATCTTCTGTTTCTGCCACTCGGGCAAGCCGTAGACGTAGCCGTCGGATTCATCGCGGAAGTCTTGCGCCAAGTCGATGACCTTCAGCGAGGAAGGAAGCGTGTGCGTCTGCCAGAACTCGCGGCTCTTCCCGTGTCCCTGACAGAGGAACAGCACATCCACAGCGCTCAGGTCGAAGTCGGAGCAGAAGGATAGATTCGTGTCTCCCGTCAGCCCTTCGTGCACACTTGCTACTAAAGCACCTGTGTTGCTGGTGCTGTGCACGAAGACGATTTCGGCAGCAGGATGGTGTACCAGCAGCCGAAGGAGCTCGCCTGCTGTGTAGCCCGCTCCGCCGATGATTCCTACGCGTATCTTTGGTTCTTTCATGTGTGAGGTTCGTTCGTTTTTTCCTGAAAGGTGCTTTTGGAGGAGTAGTCTGTCTTACAGCTCGCTCTCGATTTTCTCGCCTTCCTCCTTGTGGTTGGCGTAATACACGCGCAGGGGAGTGGAAGTAACCTTGATGAATCCTTTGGCATCCTCGCTCGTCCAGCCCTTCTACATCTCGCCGTATTCACCGAACTTGGTTTTTACCAAATCGTTCTCGGACGATACTCCGATGGGCGAGAAGGTGTAAGGACGAAGCTCCATTGTTACCGAGCCGGTGACGTTGCGCTGACTGCTCTCAAGCATGGCTTCGATGTCACGCATCACGGGTTCCAGGTACTGGCTCTCGTGGAGGAACATGCCGTACCAGTTTGCCACTTGGTCTTTCCAGTATTGCTGCCACTTGCTGAGGGTGAACTTCTCGAGGAACTTGTGTGCTGCGATGATGAGCATGGGTGCAGCAGCTTCGAATCCTACGCGCCCCTTGATGCCGATGATGGTGTCTCCCACGTGCATGTCGCGTCCTATGCCGTAGGGGGCTGCAATGCTTTCCACCTTCTGGATGGCCTTCACGCCGTCGGTAAATGTCTCGCCGTTCACGCCTGTGAGCTCTCCGTTAGTGAAGGTTAGCTCAATCTGCTCGGTTCCCTGCTTCTCCACCTGTTTCAGGTAGGCCGACTCAGGCAGCCCCTGCGTGGAATCGAGGATTTCTCCTCCGCAGATGCTGGTGCCCCAAAGGCCCACGTTGTAGGAGTATTTCAGTTTCTTGAAGTCGGCAGGGAAGCCGTGCTCGTTCAGGTAGTCGGTTTCGAATTTCCTTGTCAGCGCCATATCGCGCGTGAGGGTGATGATTTCGATGCCTGGAGCCATAACGAGGAACGTCATGTCGAAGCGTACCTGATCGTTTCCCGCACCTGTGGAGCCGTGAGCTATGGCGTCGGCGCCTATCTCCTTAGCGTAGCGGGCAATGGCCATAGCCTGGAAGATGCGTTCCGAGGAGACGGAGATAGGGTAGGTGCCGTTGCGCAGCACGTTGCCATAGACCATATACCGAAGGCTCTTCTGGTAATACTCGCGTGTGACGTCGAGTGTTTTGTATGCTACGGCGCCCAGGCGGTAGGCGTTCTCCTCGTTGGTTTTCAGCTGCTCCTCGGAAAATCCGCCCGTGTCGGCGCAGGCAGCATACACTTCATATCCTTTTTCCTTCGTGAGGTACATGACGGTGAACGACGTGTCGAGTCCTCCGCTGAACGCCACGACTACTTTTTTCTTCTGTTCCATATTCGGTTGTTTCTTGTTTGTTGTTCTGAATGATTTTTTGTTCCTTTTCTCTTGGGCCCGAGGCGATTATGCCCTATGGCACGTTGTCACCCTACTTGCCTTTCCCGAAGAGGCGGGCAAAGCCTTTTTTCTTCTCCTTCTTTTCCTTGTCGACGGTAGCGCGAGGGTCATACATCATGCCCGTGCAAAGGCAGATACGTCTGTCGTTGCGGCAGAGCACATCGTAGTTGCAGCATCCTTCGCAGCCCTGCCAGAACTCGTCGTCCTTTGTCAGGTCGCCCAGCGTGACAGGCACGTAGCCCAGCCTGAGGTTCATCTTCATCACGGCAGGAGAGGTGGTGATGCTGAAGATTTTGGCATAGGGGAAGCGCTCGCGGGCAAGCTCAAATGTTTTTTCCTTGATACGCGAGGCAAGGCCCTGCATGCGGTATCCTGGATCGACGATGAGTCCCGACGTTGCCACATAGTCGCCGTGATCCCAGCACTCTATGTAGCTGAATCCCACCAGCTTGTCGCCGTCGAGAGCTACCACAGCCTTGCCTCCCGTCATCTTGCTCGATATGTATTCAGGCGTACGGGTGGCAATTCCTGTCCCGCGCTGCTGTGCCGATTCGTAAATCAGCTTGCAAATGTGCTCGGCGTATTTGGTGTGTGACTCGTCGGCGTAAATCACTTCAATGTCTTTTGATTCCATAGGAAAATGATAGGTTGTTTTCGAAAAATGTGCGGCAAAAATACATAAAAATCGGATAACAAAACAATTATTTGTATATTTTTTGCAAAAACGAGGCGATTTTTTAGCATAAAACTTATTTAATTGCATAAAAATGCTGATTTTTTCTGTTTTCCACCTCATTCCTTCCTTCTCGGGCATAGCCGATAGGGGATTTCGTGCCGCGTCTATTATTAATAAGGAAAGAATGTGGCTCAAAATTTTTTTACTTATCTTTCTTTTTTGTACTTTTGTCGCTAATTACGGAAATGTGGGTTTTTTCGCACGAAATAATGCTCAAGTGAAAAAGATTTTTTCTTTGGCTTCGCTGCTCCGTCCGTTCTACATCTCGCCGTATGAAGAAGGGAAAAATTTTTTTCGAGAAGGAATAATTTTTTTTGAAGAAAGAAAAAATAACTATTGATAAAGAAAAAAAACAGTATGGACTTAGTACAAGAAATCATTGCCCGTGCAAAGGCAGACAAGCAGCGCATCGTCCTTCCCGAAGGAACGGAAGAGCGCACGTTGAAGGCAGCAGACCGCATCCTGGCAGACGAAGTGGCCGATCTGGTAATTATTGGCAATCCTGCCGAGATACAGTCGTTGGCCGATAAGTGGGGGCTGAAGCATATCGGCAAGGCTACCATCATCAATCCGGAAGATCATCCCAAGAAGGAGGCGTATGCCCAGCTCCTCTTCGAACTTCGTCAGAAGAAGGGTATGACGCTTGAGCAGGCTCATCAGTTGGTGCTCGACCCGCTCTATCTCGGTTGTCTCATCATCAAGGCAGGCGATGCCGACGGGCAGCTTGCCGGTGCCCGCAACACCACAGGCAACGTGCTGCGCCCTGCTCTGCAGATCATCAAGACGGCTCCCGGCATCACGTGCGTCAGCGGTGCCTTCATCATGCTCACGCAGACGCCTCAGTATGGCGAAAACGGTATCCTCGTGTGCGGCGACTGTGCCGTCACCCCTGTGCCCGATGCTGCTCAGCTGGGACAGATCGCCGTTTGCACGGCTGATACTGCCCGCGCTGTGGCTGGCTTCGAAGACCCGCGCGTTGCTATGCTCAGCTTCTCAACGAAAGGCTCCGCCAAGCACGAAGTGGTCGACAAGGTTACCGAAGCTCTCGCTGTCGCAAAAGAACTGCGCCCCGAGCTGAAGATCGACGGCGAGCTCCAGGCCGACGCAGCCCTCGTGCCCAGCGTAGGCGAGAGCAAGGCTCCCGGAAGCGCTATTGCCGGGCACGCCAACGTGCTTGTCTTCCCCAGCCTCGAGGTAGGAAACATAGCATACAAGCTGGTGCAGCGCCTGGGCAACGCCGAAGCCCTCGGACCTATCCTGCAGGGAATCGCTCGCCCCGTCAACGACCTGAGCCGCGGATGCTCCGTCGACGACGTCTACAAGATGGTAGCTATCACCGCCAATCAGGCAATAGCAGCCAAGAGAGTGTAAAAACGTTTTCAAAACATCAAAAAGAGATATATCACCACATGAAAATTCTTGTTCTTAACTGCGGAAGTTCGTCCATCAAGTACAAACTCTTCGACATGATTCACAAAACGGTGCTCGCCCAGGGCGGCATCGAGAAGATAGGCATGCCCGACTCGTTCCTCAAGCTCACGTTGCCCGACGGCACGAAGAAAATCATTGAGCGTGAGATTCCCGAGCATACGGCAGGCGTGAAGTTTGTGTTCGACATCCTGACGGGCTCCGAGTATGGCGCCTTGCGCTCGTTGCGCGAGATCGATGCTGTCGGTCACCGTATGGTGCACGGCGGAGAGCGCTTCAAGGAGTCGGTGCTCCTTGACAAGGAGGTGCTCGACGCCTTCGCTGCTTGCAACGACCTGGCTCCGCTGCATAATCCTGCCAACCTGAAGGGTATAGAAGCCGTGAGCGAACTGCTGCCCGACGTGCCGCAGGTAGGTGTGTTCGACACCGCTTTCCATCAGACGATGCCCGACTACGCTTACATGTATGCGCTTCCCTACGAGCTGTATGAGCGCTACGGCATCCGTCGCTACGGATTTCACGGCACCAGTCATCGCTACGTTTCGCAGCGCGTGTGCGACTTCCTCGGTGTTTCTCCCGAAGGGAAGCGCATCGTCACCTGCCACATCGGCAACGGAGCCAGCATGGCTGCTATCGTTGACGGCAAGTGCATCGACACCACGATGGGACTAACTCCCCTTGAGGGCTTGATGATGGGAACCCGCTGCGGCGACATCGACGGAGGCGCCGTCACGTTCCTCATGGAGAAGGAGGGCTTCTCCCCAGCTGAGGTTTCGGCATTCCTTAATAAGAAGTGCGGTCTGGGAGGCATCAGCGGACGTTCGAGCGATATGCGTGAGGTGCTTGCTGGCAATCGCGAAGGCCATCCGCGCAGTATGCTCGCCATCAACATGTATTGCTACCGCATCCGCAAGTATATTGGTGCCTACGCCGCAGCTATGGGAGGCATCGACATCATCGTCTTCACGGGCGGAGTGGGCGAGAACCAGTACGAGATACGCGGAGGCTCCCTCGACGGGCTGGAGTTCCTCGGCGTGAAGCTCGACAGGGAGAAGAACCTCGTTACGCGCAGCGAGGAGGCCATCCTCTCCACGTCCGACTCGAAGGTTACCGTCTGTGTCATCCCTACCGACGAGGAGATGATGATTGCCAGCGACACGCTTGCTCTGGTGAAGTGACGAGGACTTGCTGACATGTTGCCGGGTAGGCTTTCCGGCAACGGCTCTGCTGTCTGCCCGACGATTTGACTTTTCGCCTAACGTTACTGAATTGGCTCAGAAATGAATCCGATACATTCTCAACTAGAAAGTCTCGACCAAGTGCACCTCCATCTCGGAGGAGGCACGGGGCCTGTGCTGAGCGTCGTGCTGGCTCTCATCATGTTCGGCGTTGCTTTGGGCATCAAGCCGGGCATGCTGAAGAATGTGTTCGTCCACCCGAAAGCCGTCCTCACGGGCGTGTTTCTCCAGTGGATCGGGCTGCCGCTTGTCACGTTCCTGCTCATCCTCATCCTGTATCCGTTCCTTACACCGATGGTAGCGCTGGGAATGCTGCTGGTTGCCAGCTGCCCGGGCGGAAACGTCTCGAACTTCATCAGCTCGTACGCGAAGGGAAACGTGGAGCTCTCGGTAAGCATGACGGCACTCTCGACGGTGTTTGCCCCGCTCATCACACCGCTTAACTTCCTGTTGTGGGGAAATCTTTATCTGCGCTACGCCAGCCTTACCGGCACGCTTACCATCCCGCAGCTGGTGATTCCTTTCTGGGACATCTTCCTTACCGTCTTCATCATCCTGGGCGTGCCCATCGTGCTTGGCATCCTTTGTGCGCGGTTCTTCCCCACGTTCACGGAGAAGATAAAGAAACCCTTCTCAGTGTTCTCCCTCATCGTGTTCATTTTGATGGTGCTCGGGATGTTCATTCCCAACTGGCAGCTGTTTATCAGCTACATTATCTTCGTCTTCGTCCTGGTGCTCATCCACAATGCCTGCGCTTTCGGGACAGGCTTTGGGGGAGCGTCGCTCATGCGCCTGCCGCGCAAGGACCGTCGTTCCATCACCATCGAGGTGGGCATTCAAAACTCCGGGCTGGGGCTCACGCTGCTGCTGAACCCTGCCATCTTTGACCCTGCCATCTGGAACACGGGAGATGTTCACTACGGAGGAATGCTCTTCGTCACTGCATGGTGGGGTATCTGGCACATCATCTCGGGATTGACGCTGGCTACCTTTATGCGTCGAAGTGATAAGGAGCCCAAGGCAGCTTTCTCCGAAGGCGAGAGTTAAACACTAGTGCAGTAGCTGGCTGTTTCTATGGTGAAGACAATTCCTTTGCGTTGAAAACGAATCTATCCTATGCGACGACATATCTACGACGACGACATCTGGTATAGCCTCGGCTTGCGCTACGTCAAGCTTGTCACGAGGCTCTGCTACCGGCGCTTTCACGTAAGCGGCTGGGAGCGTGTGCCGCGCGACGGGAGTGTCATCCTCGTTTCCAACCACACCAGCGCACTGATGGACCCCCTCGTCATGCTCCTTGCGGAGGGGAAGAAGGTGGTTTTCATGGCGCGTGCCGACATCTTCCGGAAACCTGCTGTCCGTGCCGTCCTCACCTGGCTCCGCATCCTCCCCATCTATCGTATCCGCGACGGCTACGATGCCGTGAAGGGCAACGACCGAGCCATTGCGCAGGCTGTGGAGGTTGTCACGCATCGTGTGCCCCTCTGCCTCTATCCCGAGGGCACGCACCGCTCCATGCACTCGCTCCTTCGTCTCAGCAAGGGCATCTTTCATATAGCCCTCGAGGCTGATGCCCAGCAGGGCAGCCACAGGCCTGTCTACATCGTGCCTGTGGGGATAGAATACAGCGACTATTTCCGTTTCCGCGCTGATGTGGAGATGCAAGTGGGCGAGCCTATCAACGTCAGCCAGTTTGCAGAGGATTTCCTTCGCCAGTCGAAAGAGGACGAACGCAAGGAGACTGTGCCGCAGGATGAAAAGAAGGATACTTCGTCACAGGACGAAGCCGACGACAAGGCTCCCGGTGAAGTGAACAAGGCGCGCTTGATGAATGCCTTGCGCGAGCGGCTCACGGCGGAGCTCCAGTCGTTGTTTACCTGCCTGCCCGACGATGAAGACTATGATGCCCTCTGGGAGCTGACGCAGCTGCGAACAGCGCAGAGCCGTCCTCTCTCCGTGCGCGAATCCGTTGTCTTCAACCAGCGCGAGGCGTCTCATCTGCTTGATTTGCGGAGCAATAACCCAACGGAGTGGAAAGAGCTCTGTACCCGTGCTCTTGCATTCAAATGTCAGCGCGAGGAGCGGGCTATCGCCATCCGTTCAACGGCGCTTTCTCGTTTAGGAAGCGGTGTCATCGGACGTGCTCTGGGTTTGCTGGTTACGTTACCTCTCTTCATCCTTTGCGGAGCCCTCTCGTGGCCTGCTTGGCTTCTCACTACTATCGTTGCCCGCAATGCCCACGATGCTGCTTGGAAAAACACGTGGCGCTTTGCTGTCTGCCTGCTGCTCATGCCTGTGCTCGTGCTCGTTGTGGCACTCGTCGCGTTCAGCCATCTGCATTGGGGATGGGCGCTGGCGCTTACGTTGCTTGCCGCAGCAAGCATACCCGTCGTCTACGACTGGGTGGAGCAGTTCCGCCGTTTCGTCTCCGATTGTCGCTGGCTGCGTAAACCTTCGTTACGTGCTGAGTTGCGTTCTCTCCTGGGAAATCACTGACCAGGCTCATTAGGTCATCCCAAGAAATTTGCTCGTCTTCTGGAAAAGCCGTCTGGAAGAGTGAATTTCATTCTTCGTTTTCTCGCCTCGCGGAAGCGAAAGTTCTTTGCTCTTTCTCTTCCGCCGTCTGGCTTAACAAAAACGTTGGATTAGTATTCTTCTCTGTATGGATTGTTATGATCAGTTTACAGTCGTAATACTCAATGCCCAATTCATCGCTGACATTGAAATCATCGTGAAAGCCATCGTCATACTTGTAAACAATCCTCATGCCTCGGTATATGGATGGTACTCTCAGCATGTCTAACAGATGCCACCTGGGACGTCCAAAGTCGTGGGATTCCCTGTCGAGAATGATTCGGTTGGAAACAAAGTCGAGGAAATAGTAACCGCCGCCGATGCATTGATCATCTGGCTTCAGCAAGTCCTTGTGCTGGTTCACCTGCCCTAAACGGAAAGTACCATCCAAACAGATAATAAACTTAGGAAGCTTTATGAAGCTCATTTCAATTGTTTCTATTCTCTAAAATAGATTTTATTGTATCCTCATAATCAGTATCTATCAACATTACTTGCTCTCCATATCGATCAAAGCCATTGATATAGAAATGATTGTCTTCTTTTAGAGATTCTGGTTTTATGTCAACATTATGCAGCCTTGTTTCAATATCGGAATTATGATTCATTATCTCTTCGAAATGAGCATCTATGAAACTGTCTGTCATTGCAAGGCAAACAAACCGAATGGATTTCAAATACTGGTCATCAAAATCTTTCCTCCAGTCAAAAGGAATATAACAGCCCTCCACTATAAGGTTCTGCCGATTCTCAATAGCAGTCTTTATCATCTCCCTGACAATCGGCCAAAGAAAATCAGTCAATGCCTCGTCATCCTCTGGCGTAAGGACGGTCTTTCCGCTACGAATCAACCCCATTTTCAGATGGTCGATGGACAGATACGGATATTTATACTCTTCCAGCATCCTTTGTGCCAGAAGAGTCTTACCTGTATGTGATGCACCAGTTATCAGTATAATCATAGTTGAGGTCGGTGAGTTTTATTGGCGCAACAAAAAGGATAGGACGGCCTCGTTGAAGGCGTCGGGGTTCTTGTTTGCGACAAAGTGGTCACCCGGAAGGATGGCCAGTTTCGCTCCAGGGATAGACTTCGCGATGAGACGGGTATGTGATTTCTTTATCATGTCATTGGTCCCGGCAACGACCAGCGTGGGGGCTTGGATCTTCTTCAGCTCGTCGGGCCTCATATTCGGATCATTGACCATCAGACCCAGCATTTCGGCATTCTTTCGGGCTTCGGGGCTTTTCCGGGCAAACAGCTTCGCAATCCGGTATCCGATTTCAATGGGAATCTGTATGCCCTTCTTGACGCCGGAGGCATTCAGGTTGGCACCGTTCAGAATCAGCTTCTCTACCCGCTCCGGGTGCGTCATGGTGAATATCATTGCGATATTTCCGCCGTCAGAGAAGCCCAGGATATGGGCCTTGTCAATCTCGTGCGCATCCATGAATCCCTGCAGGTCTTCGGCAAACTGCCGGATGGTGAACGGCGCATCTCCGCGTGGTGTCTGTCCATGGCCGCGGGTGTCGATGGCAATTACGCGGAAATGCTGTGAGAAAGGTTCCATCTGGTGTACGAAATAGCGGACATCCTCTCCGTTTCCGTGGAGGAGAATCAAAGGAAATCCTTCGCCTTGCTCTATAAAATGGGGTTTGATATCCATCATTCCATCGATTGGATTTTACTTGTCTATCTTTCTAATCAGGGAAAGGTCTCCGCTGGATAGGGCCTCGAAGTTGGTCTCTATTTTCTCGATGTCCCAGTCCCACCATTTCAATTCAAGCAGATAGTCGATGAACTCATCGTCGAAACGCTTTCTGACCACGCGGCAAGGATTGCCCGCTGCTATTGAGTATGGAGGAATATCCTTAGCCACTACAGAATTGGTTCCAATAATAGCCCCATCGCCGATATGCACACCTGGCATGATGGTCACATTCTGGCCAATCCAAACGTCATTGCCAACCACGGTATCGCCCTTTAGCGGCAGTTCGTCTTTCACTGGAGCAATCGCACTGCCCCAGTCACCACCCATGATATAGAACGGATAGGTTGTCACACCGTCCATCCTATGATTGGCACCATTCATGACAAACTCCACCCCTTTGGCAATAGCGCAGAACTTGCCGATAATCAGCTTGTCGCCTATGAAATCGTAGAAGTGAGTCACGTGCTTCTCAAACTGATCAGCCCCATCCACATCGTCGTAATAGGTGTAGTCACCGATGATGATGCGTGGATTCTTCACCACATTCTTGATAAAACAGAGGCGCGGCAGATTCGGATTAGGGAAAGCCTCGTTGGGATTTGGCCTGTTCATATCACAAAACTTTTTGGTTCATGATTTAGTGTTTCTTCACTAAATAATCGAATATCAATAGTTACTTACTCCTTCGTATGCTTTTTCTGCCGTAATGGCGATCTTCGGAGCTTTAGAACCGCAAGAGCATAAAAACGAGACCATCAGTACGATTGAAAAGACAACGTGTTTCTTCATAAGCGTCGGTTCGGGATAAGGAAACTATGAATAGTTGGTAGCCAGAGAGAACTATTGTGTCTTTACGGGTGACAATCGGTGTCTTGAAAGTGAATCCCGAAAGAATAGTCCATGATTACCGACGACAAAAATACGGAAATAATCTGTGTTACGGATGAATTCAGCAAGAAATATGACGAGTAAATGGAAAACAAGCCTCTCCATCCCTTGGATGGTGAGCCCCGGAGCAGGTGTTCCGTCAGTAAGTTCAACATTGAAATCATGACCGTCCCAATAGCCCTGAGGATGCCCCACAATAGGCTTTATACTAACTGCATAGCAACAGGCGTAAAATGGGATGATTTCATGTGTCCACGACAAACGAACGGGTGAGGTTGAAAAACAAAGCGTAAGCGTATTTCTTTCTCGTTTATTTGCGTATTTTTGCACAAGCGAACGACAGAAAAGCTCTTATTTCCTCTCCTTAAAAGGAAAAGGGTAAGTGTTTCCCTCTGTTGTGATGCTTTTTGGATTCATTTATGTTTTTGTTTATCAGTAGATTGCTTGAATGAAAAGACACATTTTGCTAATACCAACCAAATAACATTCGTATGGGAACAAGAAAAACTATCGTTGTGTGGGTTCAGGTGCTATTGCTGGCAACTGCGTTGTTGTCGTCATGTACCTCGCGCCAGACAGACTGGAAACTAGTCTGGGAAGAAGAGTTTGAGGGAAAGACTATCGATGCGAATTCCTGGACGCGGATTGGGCGCGGGCTGTCCGACTGGGACAACATGATGTCGCTTCGCCCCGACCTCGCATACGTTGAAGATGGGCAACTGGTGCTTCTCGGCAAGGTCAACGAAGATACGTTAGCCGACACGACCCCCTTCGTTACCGGAGGCGTGTGGAGCCATCATAAGAAAGCGTTCCGCCTTGCCCGCTTCGAGGTGCGCGCGAAGTTCAACAATGCGCAGGGCTTCTGGCCGGCGCTTTGGCTGATGCCCGACGTGAGCTTGCCTCAGCCCGAATATGCCGAGATTGACATCATGGAGCATGTCAACTTTGAGACGGTAGCCCATCAGACCGTTCACTCGCATTACACGCTCCACATCGACGACCCGGAGAAGCCTGCTCAGTCGGTATCTGCCGACATCAAGCCCAACGAATGGAACACGTATGCCGCCGAGGTTCATCCCGACAGCATCTGTTTCTTTGTCAACGACAGGAAGACGTTCATCTATCCTCGCATCACAGGGAAGGAGTACCAGTTCCCCTGGCCCGACTATCCCTTCTACGTCATCCTCTCCAACCAGCTCGGCGGTGAGTGGGTGGGCGCTGTGAGCGAGCCCTCCCAGCTGCCTTCCGAGCTTCGTGTCGACTGGGTGCGTGTCTATCAGAAGTTCTAAAGGTTCTTGACTAACCGTATGCCGTAAATCTCGCCGACCTGCTTGCCGGGCTTGGCAACGAACGTGATGCGTATCTCCGTCTTGCCCTCCAGCAGGGCGGCAGGTAGCTCAAAAGTCTCGTACTTGAACTGCGAGGTGTGGTACTTGTCCGTGTTGTTGACGGAGGTGAGCAATGTGCCATCGACGAGGATGTCAAACTCGTGCGTCTTCCATTCGCCGACGCCCCAGAACTTGAGGATGAGGCTCAGGTCGGTGCGCCCGCCCGTCTGCAGCAGGTAGCTAAAGTGGTGCCCGTCGCGTGCATCGCGCCAGAAGACATCATTGGTGTTGCCGGTGAACGACTCGTCGGTCTCCATGCGGTGGTCGGTCTCGGGCTGTTGCTCGCCGGGCTGCACCTTGTCAACGGTGCGCTCGTCCAGTGCCTGGCGCTCCTCCTCATCGTGTGTCAGTCGTGCAAGGTAGTCCTTGAAGCTCTTCTCGGTGAGGGCGAGCCAGTAGATCATGTAGCGTGCGTCGTGAATCTCGAAGAAGGGCTGCAGCTCGCCATGTATGGCGTTCTCCATGTGTGTGTCGAGTGTGAAGTGCAGCGGCTTGCCGGGCACGGGCTTCAGCTGCGAGGGGATGCTGGAGATGTCGTCGTTGATGAGGATGGGAGCCTCGTTCACGGGCAGCTTGGCACCGCTGGCATACTGCCCGAAGCGGCTGTCGTCGGCGAGCAGGTGTGCCAGGTCCTCGGTGCCGGTCTTCATGCCGAGGAGCACAGGGCCGTGCATGAGGGCAACGTACTGGGGCACGTTGGGCAGGTAGGCAAGGCTGCTGTGCATGGGGAAGACGATGTCGACGATGTCGCCTCGCTTCCACTTGCGGTCGATGGCCACGTAGCTCGACGGACCGCTGAGGAGCTTCACTGGCTGGTCGTTGACACGTACCTCAAACTGCCCGGGCTTCACCCAGCCGGGATAGCGCACCAGCAACGTGAAGCGTCCCTTGCCCTCGACGATGGTGATGCGGCTCGTCTCGGCGTAGGGGAACGCGGTCTCCTGACGCAGACGGAAGCCTCGCTCGCGCCAATTGAGCTCGGAGGGTACGAAGAGGTTCACGTAGAGCGCATCGTCAACGTGTGTGTAGATGAACTGCCCGTATTTGCCGTGATTCTCCATGCCTGTGCCCACGCAGCACCACATGGCCTCGTTGGGCACGGAGTAGTTGCGATAGTGCCGGGGACGGGCAGGCGTGAAATAGACGTAACCTCCATGCGCGGGGTGCTGTGAGGAGAGGATGTGGTTGAAAGTAGCCAGTTCGTAGAAGTCGGCGTAGCGAGCGTCGGGGTTGCGTCGGTGCAGGTCCTCGGTGAGCTTCAGCATGTTGTTGGTGTTGCACGACTCGGGACCGTCGATGTCGTTCACGAAGTCAATGCACGCCTCCCGGCTGGGGAAGTGCTCGCGCCGGCTGTTGCCTCCGAAGGCCAGCGAGCGCTCGCCCGTGACGATGTCCCAGAAGAACTGGCTAGCCGCATGGTAGGTCTCGTCGCCCGTGAGCTCGGAGATGCGCTCGAAGCCTACCACCTTGGGCACCTGCGTATTGGCGTGCATGTTGTCGAGGCAGTCCTGTCGCTGCATCATGGGGTTGAGCAGCCGGCGGTGTGAGAAGCGGCGGGCAGCGTCGAGATACTTCTTGTCGTTGGTCATGGCATAGGCATCGGCCAGCACCTCGTTCATGCCTCCGTGTTCGTTGCCCAGCATCTGCTCCATCTGCTCGTCGGAGAGCCCTGCCGTGAGGTCTATGGCCCAGTCGCAGAAGCCGAGGAAGAGCATCTTTGCCTGGAATCCTGTCCCCTGCAGCCCCCACGGCTGCAATCCGTCGCCGCAGTAGAGCCACACATCGCGCAGGCCTGCGTACATCTTATGCAGATTGTAGAACGGTGCCCATGAGCCGAAGTACACCCTGAAGTTGCCCTTCTTGAAGGTGCTCCAGATGCGCTCGCTGTTGGGCATGCCGCCCACGTAGCCCTTGCCCCACTCAGGGTGGTTCTTGGCGTTGGCGTCGGCGCAGAGCTGCAGCTCGCCTATCATGTACTCCATGCGTCGCCGGCACTCGTCGTTGCCTGTGGCAGCATTCATGGCCATCGCTGTCAGGTAGTGCCCGGCAATGTGTCCGTCCAGCCCGTCCCAGTTGGGATAGTTCTCGGCCCTTGGCTCCAGGCCCGCCTCCTTGCGGTAGGGAGCGAGCAGACGGTCGCAGTCGTACTGCAGCAGCGTCTCGATGTTCAGGTCGCGTGCATGCTTCAGCGGCCCGTCGAGCAGCGTCACGTCGCCGAGGGGAAATTCGTTGGCATACAGCTGGTCCTGTGCCGATGTCTCAAGGGACGATGCCAGCATGCTGACACCTATCAGGGTGATGGCAAGGATGTGTCTCATGGGGATGCGTAATGTGAGTGATGTCTATTGGTCGGAAGGGTTCGTCACCACCTCTATGTCGTCGAAGGCCATGCGCTCGCCCTCGGCCAGGTGGGTGGCCTCGAAGCGGAGGGCTCTGGCTTTCACGGGCGCGAAGGAGACGGTCTGCCAGATGGGGTTGTTGACGATGTTCGAGAACTCGCCCGAGGCCACCTCCTGCCACTCCTGCCAGTCGGTGGTGGCGCTGAGCGTGTAGTGTGTGACAAGGCCTTTGCGTGTGCTCTGCGGCGGCAGGTAGCGGAACGAGGTGATGGTCTGCTCCTGCGTATAGTCTATCAGCATCTGCGTGGGGCTGGCGAAGAAGATGTGCAGGTCGGCCGACAGCTTCTCACCCGAGTTGGGGATGTCGGCTGTGATGGCTGGGGCGTTGTAGACGCCTATGCGCGAGATCAGGGGGCAGGCCTTGCTATCGACGATGGTGAAGCGCAGGCGTGTGGTCGTCACCGTGGGGAAGCAGACGATGCGGCGGTGCCCGATGGTGGTGAGCCCGTCGCCCTCGTCGACGAGCATGTCGTGGAGAGGCTTCCATTCGCCATCCACCCAGACGTCAAGGACGAACTTCTTCACGCGCTGTCCCAGGGCGATGTACTCCTCAGCAACAAAGCGGTTGAACGTTGTCGGACGCTTGAAGTCGAGGGTGAGCGAGGCGCTGGTGATGCCATCGTCGGTTGCCCAGTAGGTGCTTTTCCTCCTGTCGAGGACACGTCGTGCTGCGTAGCGCCGCTTGTTGCCCCTCACGTTCGAGGCTTTCACCTTTGCCTTGCGCGCGAGGTCTTTCTTGAATACCTCGTGCACCATGCTGTTGAAGGCGATGCCGCGCAGGCTGTCGTTGGGATGTATGCGTCCGTTGGGTGCCACGGGGAAGTTGAGGAGCAGGGTAGAGTTGCGCCCTACCGACTTGTAGTAGGTGTCCATCAGCTTCGAGAGGCTCTTCACGTGCCCGTTCTCGGCGTCGTGGTAGAACCATCCCGGGCGTATGCTGGTGTTCGTCTCGCCCGGCACCCACTTGTCGCCCGTTTCGCTGCCGTGATGGAGAAGGTCGAAGTTGAGCGCACCGCTGGCGGGCAGCAGGCTCCAGTTGGTCACGCCCACGAATCCTGCTTCGGTGCCCACCCAGCGCAGGTCGCCGCGCTCACCGCCGGCATCGCTCCAGATGATGGTGTGGGGCTGCAGATCGCGTATCATGTCGAAGGTCTCGTTCCATCCGTAGTACGTCTTGTCGATGCGGCGCCACTCGTCAGCACCTCCGTACCAGCCGTTGCCGCCATTGGCACCGTCGAACCATACCTCGAAGATGTCGCCGTATTCGGTGAGCAGCTCACGCAGCTGGTTGCGGAAGTAGGTCACGTACTCGGGCCGTCCGTACTCAGGGTGGTTCCTGTCCCAGGGCGAGAGGTAGACGGCGAACCTCAGTCCCTCCTTGCGGCAGGCCTCGGCCAGCTCGCGCACCACGTCGCCCTTGCCGTCCTTCCACGGCGTGTTCTTCACCGAGTAGTCGGTGTAGGCTGAGGGCCACATGCAGAAGCCGCAGTGGTGCTTGGCGGTGAAGATGATGCCTCGCATGCCCGCCTGCTTGCATACGTGCGCCCACTGGCGGCAGTCGAGGTCCGAGGGGTTGAACAGCTCCAGCGCCTCGTTGCCGTAGCCCCACTCCTGGTCGGTGTAGGTGTTGAGCGAGTAGTGGATGAATGCGTACATCTCCATGTCCTGCAGACGCAGCTGGTCGGAAGTGGGGAGAGGACCGCAGGGTGCGGGTTTCGTCGTGCGGGCAACTGCAGGCACGAGTGCTAACAAGCAGATGAGCAGTAAGGCAATGTGAGTCTTTTTCATGTTCTGGAATGAGTGAATAGGTCGCTTTTATAATGGATACGTCACGACAAAGATACTGCTTTCTTTCCAAAAAAGCAAGGGAAGAGGCCTGTTTTTGTGTCTTTTTCCGTAGAGTTAAAGAACAACATACTGGCGTTTAACGATAACATGCTGGCGTCAAACAATAAATCCGTGGAGTTTAATAAAAAATCCACGAAGTTTAACTTTAGCAGCTCCGAGTTAAACTAAAAATTGTTATTGTTAAACAAATTGTTCAATTAACTTAATTGCTTTTGAATATTAACAAATGAAATATGCTGTCTGAAAACGAATTAAAACAGCTTTCACAGGCTTTGAAGAAGGTAGTTTGCTGATAAATAATAAGTTATTGGAAAGCCAAAAGCCAAAAACCCAAAAACCACTTAAAGTGTATTGTTTTTCTTACAGCCCATAGATGTTGTTAAAAGGAACGTGCTATTTGGACACTTTTATTGATTCCCAGCGTCCTCTGTGTGGCTGCGAAGCCAGTGCATCTGGTCAAGGCTTGTATCGGTCGTTACCCAGTGCTCGTTGATGGGTGTGATGAGCGACTCCTTGGGTGCGGTAATCAGGTTCCATACGATGTAGCTTGTCGTCGGCGGGCAGACGTTGTCGTTGTATCCCCACGTCATGTAGACGGGGCACTTGATGCGCCGTGCGAAGTTGACCACATCGTAGTACTGCAGCGTCTGTATCTTCTCGGTTGTGAGCATCTGGTTGATGCGGTTGAGGTGCGGATAGCCTCCCGTGCGTCCCGTCTCGGCATAGCCGGCCATATCGCTGAGGGCGGGGTGGTTGGCTACGCAGGCCGTGACGCGTGTGTCGAGCGCAGCTGTGATGAGCGAGAGCGCTCCTCCCTGGCTGCCTCCCTGCACGAAGACGTTCGTGCCGTCCCAGTCGGGCAGTGAGCAGAGATAGTCGATGGCACGCACACAGGCCACATAGACATGCTTCATGTAGTAGTTGTCGCGGTTGTCGAGTCCGTTCTGCAGATAGCCGTTCTCGCCCGAGAAGGCACTGGAAATCTCCTTGAACTGCTCTTCGGTCATCTCGGGGTGGAGTCCGTGTATTTCCATCTCCATGCGTATGAAGCCGTTCTGGGCGTAGTAGATGTTGCGCATCGGCTCCTTGATGGTCTTGATGCCGGCTCCAGGCGGACAGAGCACGACGGGGTACTTGCCCGCTTTCTTGGGCTTTGTGAGGTACGCATAGATGCTATGTTGCTTGTCGGTGTGCAGCTTCAGCAGGAAGCAGTCGACGTCGTCGGTGGAGTACTTGTCAACCTTCTCGCACTTCACCATCATCCTGTCGCTTGCCACCTCCTTGCGGGCATCCTCGAGGTTCCTCTTCCAGAAATCATCGAAGTCCGCAGGATTCTTCGTATAGGGTGTCAGCTGCTCGGGCGAGAAGCCCACCTTGACATGATGCTCATACGTCTTCCCGTCGATAGAGGCCTTCATCCGCAGGTCCAGGAAGCCCGGCTTCTTCATCGTGCCCATGTCGATGACGGCTCTTCCGTTCTTCAGCATCACCTTGCCCTTTGTCGTTGCCGGCAACATATCCTGACCGATCTCATAGCTGACCTCCACGTTCTGCGGGATACCGTATCGACATAGCGTCACCTCCACCTTGGCCTTCTCGCCCGTCTTGTAAAGCCAGTCGGCATGGTCGGGCACCGTCAGCCACAGATAGTCGCTACGGTAGGGATAGTTCTCCGCAAAGGAGGGGAGAGCGAAGAGGATAGTGAAGAGTATGGCTGTCAGCCTCGTTGTCCAATGGCAATACATTCGTTTCATAGCTTATAGATTATCGGGGTTGTCTGTTAGCTTCTTCATCAGGAAGCGCATGCAAAGGTGCGAATAATTACGCAAACAACAGTGGATTTTTTAACGCAATTCATGGAAAAAAAGTGTAAGAAAAACAATACACTTTAAGTGGTTTTTGGCTTTTGGCTTTTGGCTTTCCGATAAATATTTGATAATTAGCTTTTTGACTTTTTACCCCCTCTTCTTTTGTGTTTTAAAACATTCCAAACTCACCAACCTGAGTTGCGGAAGAGGCGTCGAAGAAAATAGTTAAAAAAATATAGCCTTGCCGCTTGAAATGTGAAAAAACCTTTCTATTTTTGTTGCTGAGATAGTCTAAATAACAATCATAAGGAACATATATCAATGATTAACTGAAGATTGCAGTCTCTGTATTCCTCAAAGCGCAACTAAAATTCTAAAACATAATAGCATGAAACAACTGAGATTTATCAAAAGAACTTTTCTTCTAGTGCTTGCCCTCATGGCTTTGGGCACAGCCAGAATGTCGTCGTCGAAGACGATGATGTCGGCATCCTTGCCAGGGGAGAGGGAGCCCTTGATGCTCTACTTGCTGACGAAGGGCTTCAGGTCCTTGGCTGCGTCGGCAGCGGTGATGCGGCAGCCGCCGTTGTCGAGGTCGATGAGCACGTAGCGGTCGTTGCCCATGCCGAGCTCTTTCATGTAGGAGAGCTGGCGCAGGCCATGGCGCGTCTCGATGCGTTCAAGCATATCGTGGTGCTCGTCGGCCGTCATCGCGTAGATGATGTCGATGCAGGCCTGGTCGATGGCCAGGATGTCGGTGGACGAGAGGATGCCCACGTCGGGGGTTACGACGGGCTCGGCAGCAAGGCCCTCGCAGTCGCACGATACGGACATGTTGCGCATCACGTTGACGTAGGTGACATGCTTTCCGAAGTGGTCGATGGTGGCTTTCGTCGACTCTGTCATGCGCTCCATGAACTCCTCCTCGGCAATGCTCCACTGGTTGTCGTCACCCGGGATGGTGTGAATCCATGCCTTGCCGATGCGCCCGTCGGCACAGCCGATGCCGATGTTCTTGTTCGAGCCGCCGAAGCCTCCCATCGTGTGTCCCTTGAAGTGGGTGAGGGCTACCATCGAGTCGTAGTGGGTGAGGTGGCTACCTACGGACATCTCCTTGAACCACTTGCCGCCCACGACAGGAAGCAGGGCGGTGCCTTCCTCGTCCATAATGTCGACGGGGCAGAACGTCCAGCCGTTCACCTCCAGCGTCTTGCGGTGCTGGGGCGTGGTGTAGCGGTCGCCCTCGTAGTAGGTGTTCGTCTCGATGATGGTGGCGCTCTGGAGGTCCTTATCCATGAGTGCCTTTACCCACGGGCGCGGGATGATGTTCGGTCCGTTCTGCTCGCCGGTGTGGAGCTTCACGCCGATGTTTCCTTCGATGTGAGCGCTTACCTGCTCATACGCTTGGATGAGCCCTTCGGCAGAGAGATTGCGGGTGAAGTAGACGACCGACTCGTTGCCGGTGCGCTGGTCGTAGCTGACGTACTTGTTGCCGTCCTTGCCCGGAGTGGGCTGCTTGTTGGTCTGTGCTGTCATGTTTGCAGAAAATAAGATGCAGAGAATGATTGTCAGGATGATTCTTGAAAAGCGCTTGCCTCGTTTGCCTTGCGGACGGGTGGGCAGGCTTCGCTTGGCGGTAAACAGTATCATGGCTTCACCCAGGACTGAAGTTCCTCCTTGGTGAACTCGTTCAGCAGACGGCCCTCGCCCCACTGGATGTCGGGATAAGCTTCCTTCAGGTCGGCACAGGCTTTCTCGATGCTGCTGCCACCAGAGGTGGCGAAGGGGATGACGGTCTTTCCCGTGAAGTCGTATGCCTCCATGAAGGTGTTGATGATCGTCGGGCACGTGTACCACCAGATGGGGAAGCCGACATATACCACCTTGTAGTCGGCCATGTTTTTCAGCTTGCCGGTGATGGCGGGGCGCGAGCTCTTGTCCTTCATCTCCAGTGTGGAGCGGCTCTTCTTGTCCCTCCAGTCGAGGTCGGCATCGGTGTAGGGCTGCGCGGGTTTGATCTCGTGCAGGTCGGCGCCAGTCACCTCGGCCAGCGTCTGGGCAACGCCTCGTGTCACGCCCGAGGCGGAGAAATAGGCAACTAATACTTTCTTCATTTCTTTACTCTCCTTTTTGTTACTTTGTGAGCAGGCTGTCAGGCTCATCACCAGCAGTGCTGCCGTCAGTAATGCTACTTTTTTCATGTCATTCTACTTTTTGGATGTCACAAAGATAGTGATTTTTTTGATTTTCCTTGACTTTTGCAAAAAAAAAGATTTCGCGGGTCCTCTTTTTGAAAAACGACTATTCTTTTCCAAAAAAAAGTTTAGAGGAGGATTAGAATCGGTTTTGTAGAGTAGACAATATCTGAAGACTAGAGAAGAAACCATCAGCAAGTGCGTGACTTGTGGAAAAAGTGAGGCCTTGATGCGTGGTTTGAGAAATAGTTTTGCTATCTTTGCGCCGCAAACGGCGCAGCATGACATCCGATGTCTCTGCGGGTCGATGCATCCTTTCCTTTGTGAAAAAACAAATTAACTACATGATACCAATGAAACGAACAGGTCTTTTTGCAGTGGCAGTGCTCTTCTCCGCTGCTTTGTGGGCGCAGGGCGTGAAGCCGCTCCCTACCTTGCACGTGGAGGGTAAGTGGATTGTCGACAGCCATGGGAACCACGTCGTGCTGCACGGCGTGATGGACACGCCCAATGCGTGGTTCAACGGTGGGCGCTGGGGCTGGAGCTACAGCAGCGTGACGCCTTGTATCAACTATTTCGAAAAGCTCTACAAGGGACTGGAGGAGGCGAAGTGCGATGTGTTCCGCCTACACCTCGACCCTGCCTGGACCAACGACCCTAACGACTCGTACACCTATGCGGGCGCGAAGGATCAGCCGTCGGATGCTACAGGTGAGGCTAACATCAAGAAGTTCAATCCAACGCGACTGAAGAACTATCTGAACACGCTCTACTTCCCGCTTGCGAAGCGTGCCATGAACCACGGCATGTACGTCGTGGTGCGCCCGCCAGGCGTCTGCCCAGGATCGCTGAAGGTAGGTGACTACTACAATGACTACCTGCTGACGGTGTGGGATCTCTTCACGCAGAACGACTCCATCAAGAGGTATGCCGGACAGATCAGCATCGAGCTGGCCAACGAGCCCGTGAGCCTGAAGAATGCCGATGGGCAGGACGACGCTCGCGCGTTGCACGACTATTTCCAGCCTATCGTTGACAAGATTCGTGCCAACGGCTTCACGGGCATCATCTGGGTGCCTGGCACCGGCTGGCAAGCCAACTATACGAGCTACGTCTCGTACCCCATCGAAGGCTATAACATCGGCTATGCCGTGCATGACTACTGCGGTTGGTACGGGTGCAGCGATGACACGCCCGACCCACAGAACAAGATCACTCAGTTCCACAAGCAAGTGCCAGTGGTTGACACCAACCCCGTCATCATTACCGAGGTGGACTGGAGCCCGAAGAAGGAGGGCACAGGGCACTACAACGAGCACGGCGACTGGGTAGAGTCGAACTGGGGAACATGGGCGACAGGCTCAACCTCGAAGTGGGGGCGTGCCTACAAGGCTCTGCTCGACCACTACGGGAACATCTCGATGACGCTCTCGGGAACGAGCTGCCTCATCGACGTTGACACGCTGTTGGCAACGGGCTCGGTGGTGCCTGCCTTCGAGGGCTACGAGGAGGCATGCGGCAAGGCCTGCATGGACTGGTATGCCGACTACTATCAGGTGGACTACCCCCGTGCAGACTTCAAGAACGCATCGCTGAGCGACCAGGGTAACGGGCGCTACAGGAACCCCGTCGTCTTTGCCGACTTCCCCGACCCCGACGTCATCCGCGTGGGCGACACCTTCTACATGGCTTCCACGACGATGCATCACTTCCCCGGGTGCACCATCTTGAAGTCGAAGGACCTGGTGAACTGGGAGTATTGTGCCCAGCCGCTCGAGCAGCTCTCGATAAACGACCGGTACAGCCTGCTGAACGGTCAGAACGCATACGCTGCAGGCATGTGGGCCTGTGCGATGACGTATCACAACGGGCGTTTCTACATCCTCATCAACGGCAACGATGCCGGCGGATTCGTGCTGTCGGCAACCGACCCCGAAGGCAAATGGGAGAAGAAACAGCTGTCGCGTGGCTACTACGACCCTGGCATGCTCTTCGACAACGGCAAGGTCTACGTGGTCTGCGGAAACACAGAGATCAAGATGTGTGAGCTGGACGAGGACTTCAACTTCATCAAGGAGCAGACCGTCTTCAAGGCCGAGTCGATGCTGGAAGGCAGCCATCTGTATAAGAAGGACAACTACTACTATATCTATGCCACGTACGGCGGCTGGCCTTCGGGTCAGACGATCCTTCGCTCGGAGAACATCTTCGGTCCCTACGAGGAGAAGATGCTCATCGAGAAGACCATCAACGGCAAGCCCAACACCGTGCACCAGGGAGCCCTTATCGAGACGGAAGCCGGCAAGTGGTGGACGATCCTTCAGGAGGATCTCGGCTGCTTCGGGCGCATGCCTAACCTGCAGCCTGTGCGGTGGACCGACGGCTGGCCTGCCATCGGCAACAGGGGCGTTCCCTATGCCTTGTACTCCAAGCCCCATACGGGAGGAGCCACCCCGCGTGTGCCGCTACCCACCAACGACAACTTCCGCTCCTATCCCCTCGGAATGCAGTGGCAGTGGAATCATAATCCCGACAACGGTGCTTGGACGTTGTTCGAGCGCCCGGGATGGCTGCGCCTGAAGACTTCGTCGGCAACAGACCTTCTGACACAGGCCCGCAATATGCTGACGCAGCGTATCTTCGCTTATCACAACAATGCCGCCAAGCCCTCGACGGGAACCATCCGCCTCGATGTGTCGCACCTGCAGGAAGGCGACCGTGCCGGCATCTGCATCCTGCAAGACCCCTATGCCGCTATCGGAGTAGAGGTGAAAGACGGAAAACACCAGCTCGTCTGGTGGCAGGACCAGCTGAGTACGAACGACGGCTTCACACCCGCGGAGCAGCGGCTGGACGTCGGCATCGACAGCGTGGTGTTCCTGCGTGCTGCTTTGACGTACAGCACCAGCCAGACGCAGTTCTACTATTCAACGGACAACGAGACCTATCAGCCGCTGGGAGGGCAGACGACACTGGGATTCAACCTGAGCATCTTCGTCGGGGCTCGTTTCGGGCTGTTCTGCTATCATGCCCAGGAACAGGGCGGGGAGGAACTAACCGGCTATGCCGACTTCGACTGGTTCTCGACAGAGGATCATTTCGACGAAACAGATTACTATCCTGCTACCTTCGCAGGCTATAGTGCCGACATGCTCACTGCCGAGAAGATGGAGCTGAGCTCGGACGAGATAGAGATCATGGTGGGCAACAGCACGTCCTTGCAGCTGACAGCTACCTATCGCGACGGGCATACCGAGGACGTAGCCGCGAAGGCTAAGTTCACCTCGAGCGATGAGAGTGTCGTTGCGGTGCAGAACGGAAACCTACGCGGCATGCGCGAGGGCATCGTGGAGATGACGGCTACCTACACCGACGTGATGGGCAACGAGCTGAGCGCCAGCTTCACAGTGCGCTCCACGTTCTTCCCCTTCGGCGCGCAGTACATCAACACGTCGCTCTTTGCAAAGGGAACGTACAAGGAGGCCACCCATACCTTCCACCCGGGACAATGGGGCCAGATGGGGTGGGAGTATCAGAATGGTGCCGACATGTCGGGATATAAGTATCTGGTCATCAAGCTTAAGAAGACGCAGAGCTGCGACGCACATCTGAATATCTTCACCACGGGCAGCATCTGGGGCGAAGGGTATTCCTCCTCAGGATTCGGGTCGAAGAAGCAGATAGTAATCAACCTCAGCACAGCGAAGTATACCACCGACAGCAAGAAGGGCCAGCCCCTCGATACCAAGAACGTACGCATCGTCTGCTTCTGGACGAACGGAACAGGCGATGTCGTCGTCGACGATATGTACCTGACGAACAACGAGGACTATACGCGCGAGACGACGGCTGTCGGCGAGATGATACTGAGCGACGAAGCGCCCGTTGATGTCTATACGCTCTCGGGGCAGCTCGTCCGTCGTGCCGCAGACCGTCGCCGAGCTGTCGAGGGACTTCCCTCCGGCATCTATGTTGTCGGCAGGGAGAAGGTCGTGGTGAAGTAGCCGCAACGGTTTTCCTATAAGAAACAGAAATCCTCTTCCAGCGCTCCGCTCCTTGCTTTCGTCAGGGGGATGAGGCTGGAAGAGGATTCCTCTTTTTGTCGTGCGATGAGGCTACCCGATGACGTACTTACTGCCGGGAATCAGCGAGAGGTGCTTTGTCGTTACGGCACAGCAGATGAACGTGAGTACGGCAATAGCAGGAATCGCTGCCCACACGGGAAGAAGGGGATGGGCCGCATCGCCTCCGATGATCCAGCCAGCAATAGGGGCGAGGAAGAACAGATGCATCAGGTACATGCCGAAGGTGAGCTTCGCCAAGCCAGTGACAGCCTTCGGGGCTGTCTGCTTGCGGATGCAGGTGAAGAGCAGAAACACGCCGAAGGTGGCGCACAGCACGTTAGGCGTGCAGAACTCCCACGCCCACTCCAGCATAGGCGTCTCGATGAGCTGTCCGGGCGTGCCCTTCCACCAGAAGCTCCAGGCGGTGAAAGCTCCTCCTACGAGGAAGCAGACGAGTCCTACCGCGATGCGCTTGCTGCGTGTCCAGTGCAGGTGCGTGCGGATGTAGTGCGCCAGCACGAGGTAGCCGATGAAGCCCGAGCAGTACCATAGCGCGGAGAAGGGGTTCCAGAAGCACTCACCCCACAGCTCGGGTGAGACGAACCGGTGGAGCCAGGGGATGAACGTCGACAGGATGAACACCCAGAGGAAGAGACGCTCGTCGCGTGCCGAAGCATGCCGCAGCCAAGGGGAGATGACGGGGATGATAAGGTAGAGGCTGATGAGAGGATACATGAACCAGAGATGCCCGCCCATCGAGGGGAAGTTGAAAGGCAACATCCGCAGGTCGGCCAACGACTGTTCCCACGTCATCCCTCCCCACGCCAGCGGCAGCAGGCAGTAGAGGAGCAGGAAGCAGATGAACGGCGGGAGGATGCGCAGGAAACGCCTGCGGTAGAAGGCCGACATCGTCATATCCTTGGGCATAGGCACCAGCAGGAATGCCGACACAATCATGAACAAAGGCACCGACACGCGCCCCAGCCCTCCGTCGTACAGCGCTACCCACAGCCGGTTCTGTTCGTTGGCAAGCATCGACATGTTGCCTGCAAGCCCCGACGAATCGGCACCGTAGAAATTCTCGCTGGCATGAACCAGCATCACCAGAAAACAAGCCGCTATGCGGAGGTAGTCGATAAAGGCAATACGTTCTTTCATATCCGTTTGTTTTGGGGACGAAGGTACTATAAAGCGAGCGAAAAGGAAAGAAAAACGATAATTTCTTTCTTCTCCCGAACGCGAGTACCTAAAGCAAGGAGTTAAAAGTACAAATGAATTCCTTCCTGGGCTTTCCCGCTCAGAGATAAGTGTGGAAGGGGAAAAACAGGTGCTTTTTTTCGAGAAGGGAAAAAGATTTTTTCTTTCTACATCTCGCCGTATGAAGAAGGGAAAAATTTTTTTGGACAAAGAAAAAAGTTTTGCAGGAAAAGAACTTTTCCTCAACAACGGATATACGCAAATAGATTTGCATTATCTCTCGCCTTGCACTATCTTTGACCTTTGGTTTTAGATAGGCTTCGCCTCGGAAGAAAAAATAAACGGGTTTATTTTGTTCTTCTCTCGGCTCGCACTATCTTTGAAGCCGGAAAAACAAAAACCACACAATGATGAAACAAAGAATAGGTTACATATTGATGGCGATGCTGTTCACAAGCATTTGTGGACAGGCACAGGAGACGACATCGCAGGAACTCGGCGAAGAGGAAATCATCAAGACCGGCTGGAACATAGGCATCCTGCCTGTAGTGGGCTACGACAGCGACTTGGGCTTCCAGTATGGAATCTGCAGCGACATCTTCCACTACAGCCTTGGGCACTATCCGCAGTATGACTTCAAGGTTAATCTGGAGGCATCGCGCTACACCAAGGGCTCGAGTGTCCTACGCTCGTATGGGGAGTTCAAGAACCTCATCCCCGAAGGAAAGTTCTTCTACGACGTCACTTACTTCTCGGCACCGAAGTTCGAGTTCTACGGGCTGAACGGAAAGGCTTCGCCCTATCTGCCAGGAGTAGCCTATGTGCCAAGGAACTACATTGTTAATCTTGACAGATCGGTTGATATGAAGATACCTGTTCAAGAAGGTTTCAAGAGTGCGCTTTATTGGATGTCGCGCAGTCAGTTCAGGGCTGTCGTAAGCATGCAAAAGAAAATATCCGGTGCACTTAACGGAACCGTAGGCTTGGCATATTATGATATCAAGACAGGAAGAATAGATGTGGACAAGCTGTCGGGTAATGATGAGGAAAAGAAAGAATGGTACGATTTTCAGTCTACTCTATATGATATGTATTGTGGCGAAGGACTTATCCCGGCGGAAGAAGCCGAAGGAGGACACGTCACCCAGCTCAAGGCAGGCCTTACCTACGACAGCCGCAATCGCGACAGCGATCCTACGCGAGGAGCCAACGTGGAGCTGACTTTCTATGCTGCTCCCGACTTCATGGACCGTACGGAGAACTACAACCACACCAACGGAGGCGTCCTCTTCATGGGCAGTCAGTACTTGCCCGTCGTGGGCGATAAGCTGACACTTGCCTACCGCCTGGGTGCGCAGTACACGCTGTTCGGGCACGTGCCCTTCTACTTCTGCAACAACATGAACTCGATGTTCTTTCGCAAAATGTACACCGAAGGGCTGGGCGGCAACGCTTCCGTGCGAGGCATACATCGCAACGGCGTGATAGGCGACGGCTTCGTGCTGCTCAACACGGAGCTCCGCTGGCGCGTGCTGGATTTCAGGCTCATCAACCAGAACTGGGGAGTGGCGTTGAACCCGTTCTTCGACTGCGGGCAGGTGATTCAGCCGCACAACCTTGAGCAACAGCAGATGTACAAGAAGCCCATCTATAGCGGCAATGCGGAAGCGCTCCACTATACGGCAGGCTGCGGATTCAAGCTGGTGATGAATCACAATATGGTCATCTCCTTCGAGGCAGCGAAGGCTCTTCGCGAGAACGACGGCGACGGACTGTGGACGAACATCGGATTTAACTATCTGTTCTGATAAAGGATGAAACGGAAAACCCAAAGAGACGATATGCTCAGGAGAAACATGCGAAACGGAATGATGATAACGGCAGCTGTAGCGTTGCTCCTGTCGTGCGGCCCTTCACATACGAATGACAAGCAGGCCGAAGAGTTCTACCAGCCCGTCCTCCAGCAGGCGAAAGCCGAGCTGCAGACGGCGGATGTGTTGCTGGAAATGCCGCGCATGGAGGTGCCCACCTCGGAGACGTTGATTGTGCACGAGGGCTTCCGCATCTCCTATAACCGCACGAGGCTTATCCCCAACTGGGTGGCCTACGAGCTGACGAAGAGCGAGACGTATGGAGACGTGAACCGTACCGACTACTTCGACGTAGACCCTTCCATCAGCGGGCGACAGGCGCAGTTCAGCGACTATTCCCATACGGGCTACGACAGGGGACACATGGCTCCTGCAGGAGATATGAAGTGGAGCCAGGAGGCAATGGATGCCTGCTTCTATCTGACGAACATCTGCCCGCAGAACCATAACCTGAACAAAGGGGCTTGGAACGACTTGGAGATCAAGTGCCGCCAGTGGGCACGCAGATACGGGAAAGCCTGGATCGTCACAGGACCTGTCATCACCTCGGCTGAACCGAAAACCATAGGAAGACGTCATGTGGTAGTACCTGACGCGTTCTTCAAGGTAGTGCTCGTTCCTAGGGGCGAGGGCTACGAAGCAGCAGCCTTCGTGATGAACAACGACAGCGGAAACTACGACTATACAGAATGCAGCATGACGGTGGACAAGGCGGAGAACCTTACGGGAATAGACTTTTTCTATGCTCTGCCCGACGACATCGAGGATAAGGTGGAAGGCAGTTACAATACCAAAATCTGGAAGTAGAAAAAAAGATTGGGCTCGGATTAACGAAATTTAGTGGGAAAATGTTGCAAAGGCTTTTTTTTTCTACTAATTTAGCCGAGTTTTTGGATAATAGATGTATTAGAGGATGTCTTCGAAAAGGAAAAACGGGTGGCTTATAGCGCTGACAGGGCTTGTCGTCGGCATTGCGCTGACGTTAGGAGCTTCGTCGGCCTGGCATGCCACGTCGACAAACGAGTCGTGTATGTCGTGTCATTATCATCCCGAGTCGGAGGCTTCGTGGAAACTTTCCTCGCACTATAACAACCCCAGCGGAGTGATGACCGACTGCGCTGCCTGCCACTTGCCTCCTGAGGGTTCCTTCAAACATTTCACGACAAAGGCGCGCATGGGCACGAAGGATCTGTGGAGCTACATCACTAAAGACAAGGAAGACATCGACTGGGAGAGCAAGAAGGAACTGGAGTATGCCACGAAGCTGGTGTTCAACCAGTCGTGTGCTGCCTGTCATGTGAACCTTTTCCCGCAGGGCATCTCCGACGATGGCGTTGCCGCCCATCTCTATTACGAGCAGAATGAGAAGAAACTGGACCTGCAGTGCATCAGCTGCCACTTGGACGTAGGGCACTTCAATCCGAACTATCGCCATTCGAAGATGGTGGGCG
The DNA here is from genome assembly GCA_017615125.1 of Bacteroidaceae bacterium. Lineage (GTDB taxonomy): Bacteria > Bacteroidota > Bacteroidia > Bacteroidales > Bacteroidaceae > UBA1189. The sequence goes on along the minus strand of JAGAAS010000028.1, from coordinate 72,172 downwards.
TGCCTGTCTCGCAGACGGCATCGGCAGTCAAATATGACTCGGCAACGGTGATTACCTCGTTTGCTAACTTTACCGAGACGGTGCCGACGACAGGTGCCTCCATCGCAATGGTAGCCATTCCTGGCGGCACGTTCCAGATGGGAAGCAACAAGGGCGATGCCTATAGCGATGCGGATGAGTATCCGCGTCATCAGGTGACGGTGTCGCCGTTCTTCATGAGCGAGGTGGAGGTTACGTGGGACCAGTACTGGGCATTCTATGCCGAGACGATGTCGGAAGGACGAACACCGCCCGAGAAAGTATATGCCAACAACTCGCGTGAAGATGTGGATGCCGTTTCGGGACCTACACCTCCGTTCGGTACGCCCGATCAGGGATGGGGCATGGGAGAGCGGCCCGCCATCACCATGACGTGGTATGCAGCAAAGACCTTCTGCCAGTGGCTGTCGTTGAAGACGGGCAAGCACTACCGTCTGCCGACAGAGGCTGAATGGGAGTATGCAGCGCGAGGAGGTACCGACACGCCCTATTTCTTCGATGGCAAACCGTCGAAGTTCACCAACGGATCGTTGCGCAATCGAATCTTCGGCGCCGACACTACAGGCATCAACCGCTATGTTATCTATGCCAATAACAGCCGCAGCCGCACGCAGGAACCATCGAGAGTAAAGGCTAACCCCTTCGGACTGAAGAATATGGTAGGAAACGTAGCAGAGTACTGTTCCGACTGGTACGATGCCGCTGCCTATTCGCTGGCTGCCGACGGCTCTGTGAATCCGCAAGGTCCTGCAAGCGGAACGGAGCACGTGGTGAGAGGCGGCAGCTACATGGACGATGCCGCTGACGTGCGATGTGCCGCCCGTGCACATACCGAGCACGATGCTTGGCTCCGCACCGACCCACAGAACCCGAAGAGCATCTGGTGGTATTCGGACATAAAGGGCATCGGATTCCGAATAGTCTGTGACGTGCCAGAAGGGATAAACGCAACTGAATGAGAAACCAATCATATATTAAATAATTGCATTGTATGGAAGAGAACAAAATGAACAGAAGATCATTCCTCACCAAGTCAGCTGCGTTGGGCTTGGCTAGCGTGATGGCTCCGTCGCTGATCGGATGCGGCGAAAAGAAAGGGTTGACTCCTCTTCGTAAAGAGGGTGAGTATTATGTCCCTGAACTGCCCGACAAGGCAGTGGATGGACGCGAACTGAAAGTGGGACTTGTCGGATGCGGCGGACGTGGCTCGGGCGCTATCAACGATGTGCTTGATGCTGCTGATGGCATCGTGGTTGCTGCTTTGGGTGATGTGTTCGTTGATCGTCTGCAGTCGGTTCGTGAGAACCTGGCCAAACGTGGACAGGTAGTGGACGATGACCATTGCTTCATCGGTTTTGATGCCTACAAGAAGGTCATCGATTCGGGAATCGATATGGTTATCCTCACTACTCCTCCTGTGTTCCGTCCCGAGATGTTCCGCTATGCTACCGAGAAGGGCGTACATTCATTCCTCGAGAAGCCCGTCTGTGTTGACCCGAAGGGCTATCGTGCTGTGATTGCCGCAGCCCGTCAGGCACAGGCAAAGGGCTTGAGTGTCGTTGTCGGCACACAGCGTCATCATCAGCGTCCCTATGTAGAGGCCAACCAGAAAATCCAGCAAGGCCTGATAGGCGAGATTACCGGAGGTAATGTCTATTGGAACGGTGGTATGCTCTGGTATCGTGAGCGTCAGGATGGCTGGAGCGATATGGAGTGGATGATTCGCGACTGGGTGAACTGGGAGTGGCTCTCGGGCGATCATATCATCGAGCAGCATGTCCATAATATCGATGTCTTCATGTGGATGTCAGGCCTGCGTCCCGTTAGCGCAACGGGCTTTGGCGCACGCCATCGCCGCATCACGGGAGACCAGTTCGACCAGTTCAGCGTGGACTTCACCTTCGAGAACGGCATCCACATGCACAGCATGTGTCGTCAGATAGACGGATGCTCCAACCGCGTGAGCGAGTTCATTCAGGGTACGAAGGGCTCTTGGAACAGTGAGACGAACGAGATTCGCGACCTGAAGGGCAATCTGCTGTGGAAGTTCGACGATGCAGCAGCACAGGCTCAGTTCAAGCAGCAGAATCCCTATGTGCTTGAGCATGTTGACTGGGTGAACCATATCCGCAAGGGCACGGCACACGAGGAAGCTACCGGATGTGCTGAATCGACGATGGCTGGTATCATGGGACGCGAAGCTGCCTATACGGGCAATACCGTTACTTGGGATGAGATGTCGGCTTCTCCTATGGACCTGTTGCCTGAGAAGTTAGAGCTTGGCCCGATGGATATGTCGCAGTATAAAGTGCATGTTCCGGGAACGGGACGTTAACAGCCCTTGTATTAACGCTAATACCACGATTATGGAAAGAAGAGACTTTTTGAAATCTACAGTAGCGGGTGCTGCTACTCTTGCCCTCGCTTCGTCTCCGCTGGCTCTGCTGAGCTCGTGCGCACCAAAGGAAAAGAAGGACAGCAAGAAGAACGTGACGCTGAACCTCTCCTTCCAGGAGGGAACAGCTCCGGGCGGCTCCTTGGCAGAGAAGTTCGACTATATGGAAAACCTGGGCATCACAGGATTTGAGCCCGGAGGACATAACTTGGCCAACCGCGTAGAGGAGATTACGCAGGCACTTAGCGGGCGAAACATCCGCGTGTCGGCTATCTGCGCAGGCTTCTCGGGATTCATCCTTGCTGAAGACCCTGCCGTCAAAGCAGAGTTCGACGCTACGATGCGCGACATCGTGGCTGCTGCAGGCGAGCTGAAGTCAACGGGAGTCATCATGGTTCCTGCCTTCAACGGACAGGTTCCTTGTCTTCCGCATACGATGCAAACGCGCAACTATCTGTGCGAGCAGCTTCACGAACTGGGCGAGTATGCCGTGAAGTGCGGAACGACGATCATCCTCGAGCCCCTCAACAGAAGAGAGTGCTTCTACCTCCGTCTGGTATCTGACGCTGCTGCCATCTGCCGCGATGCGCAGAGCGAGGGCGTGAAGTGTATGGGAGACTTCTGGCACATGCAGGAAGAAACCAGCGACTATGCGGCATTCATGTCGGCAGGCAAGGAATACTTGCAGCATGTTCATGTTGCTTCGCGTGGACGTCGTATCATGCCGGGCGAGGATGGAGAAAAGGACAACTACCTCGAGGGAATGCGTGCGCTGAAGGAGATGGAATACGATAAGTTCATCAGCTTCGAGTGCGGCACTGCGGGAGACAGGGCCGTAACCCTTCCTGCAGCTGTTGAACTCCTTCGTGCTCAGTGGGAACAGGTCTAATTATCCCATTCCCGTTCACCCTAACCTGACAATAAAATCCGGCAAGGACTCTGGTGTCTTTGCCGGTTTTCTTCGTATGAAGAAGGGAAATTTTTTTTTGGAGAAGGAATCTCGCCGTATGAATAAAGAAAAAAAATGATATGAGCAAAGAAGAAATCCTTGGAGCTCGTCTGGGCATGAGCGAAGTCAACAACCTCGCGCTGACGGTTGATGTGGAAGAACTTTTCCAGCTTCTTTTCCATCCCGACAAGCGGGTGTCCGACAATGCCGCTTGGGTGATGACGCATCTCCCTCCCGAGAAGATGCAGGCGCTTTGTAGCTATCAGCAGGAACTCATCGACGAGGCGATGAAGACGGACAGCGTTACCAAGCGACGGCTGATAATGACGGTGCTCGAAAAGCAGCCCTTCCGCGAGGAGGACATTCGGACGGACTTCCTTGACTTCTGCCTTGTGCAGATAGGAGACCCCAACGTTCCAGTAGGCGTGCGCTCGCTGGCTGTCAAGCTCTCCTATGCACAATGCCGATTCTATCCCGAGCTGCTTGCCGAACTGAGGGCAGTACTGGAAATGATGGGGCAGGAACCCTTGTCTCCCGGCGCAAGATCTATCCGAAAAAGGATTCTGAAAGAAATCTCTAAAGCCGGTTCTTGACTTACCGCCTTTTCACAAAAGTCTATTCGGTCTCTCTACTGTGAGACAACAATAAGCCCCTTTCCTTGATTTAGAAAGGGGCTACTGTTATTCTCTTCTCCATATTTTGCAGCGAGGAGTCACCTCTCGGGCAGTCGATGCTTAGTCACCTCTTTGAAAAAGATTATTATGCATCATGATATGCGAACGTTTAGGTGACTATCACAGAGAAGCGGAGCCGACACTTGTTGTCGGCTCCGCGCTGTAGAAAGAAAGAGACAGGGCTTGCTTTCGCGTCTGAAATGGATTACTCTATCTTGTCACGTTTATGAAAATCCAGACTTGCAGCCCTGCCTCCAGCCCTTGATGGGCTTACTTTATCAGCACTTTCTTGCCGTCTTTGATATAGATACCTTTGTTGGGCGATGCTATCTCCCGTCCCAACAGGTCATAGTAGGGGGTGTTGTTGGCCGGTTGAAGTTCTGTCGGCTTGATTCCAATGGCGAAGTTTACTGTAAAATAGAGATTCTTTTTCTCTGTTTCTCCCAGCACTCCTGTCAGGCCGAATCTGCCGATTCCTTTTATTCGAAGGGCTACACTTCCGTTAGGAACAGGAGAGATAAAGTCATCCCATTCAATCCAGTTATCCGGCAACATTTCGGGCCAGCGTTGGCTAAAGGAAGTTCCCCCATAATAACCACGCCCGAGAGTTCCAGTGAATAATTCTTTCCCTTCAGTATCATAGGCAATCACTTCCCATCCGAGATCACTTTCCCCAAACTGATCACCTGCCTTCCCTTCGTAATAAAACGAAACGTTCTCTTCCTTGCCGGTTTCTGGATTTACAAATGTGAGTGGAACTGAGTTCTTGGTTTTAGTTACTGCGACCACAAGAAAGGGATGTTCATCATTTTCATAATGACTATAAGCATTATTAAAAACACATCCTGCGCTGGCACTCCATTCGCAGTTTGCCTCCGCTTGTCCTATCTTTTTGCCGACTTCCTCTATCCGCGGTGCGTAGGGGTCCAGTTTGCTGTAGAACTCCTCCTTGTCATCAGGGGTCATAGTTCCGCACAGGAGCCCATAGTCGTAGTCGTCAATAATAAAAGGCTCCCACGTGAGATATGATGATGGTTCTGCAGCATAATAACGTACTTTGCTTGGAACGATGATCTTGCACGGGGTGAAGTATTTACCATCTATTTCTTTATCCCAGTATCTTGGGACACCTGCATATTCCTGTCGTTTCACATCGACAAATTCGCAGAAGGGAGGTATCCATCCCTGCAGGCGGATGGCTCCCGTGCTCTTCGTCTCTTCGCCTTCCTGCTTTGGCTCATACGGAACGGCCGGGTAGGTGAAGGCACGTGCCCGCACCTTGTTGAGACGCTTGGAGAACGTGATGACTTGGCTGTCGGCATCCCACAGGGCATAGGTGAAGGCATGACGGTCGATCTGCTCTACGTCGAATGTACACTCTTCGGCGGTCTTCCCATAGAGCCGGTTCACCTTAAGAAGGGTGCTCTTGTCCTTGGTATAGATTACTCCGTCCTCCTCTATATACTTGTCGTTGCCTTCAGCCAGATGAAACTCCATCGGGCATCCGTAGTAGCCGTCGATGGGTTCGCCACTTGCCAGAACCGGGAACCGTTCGGTCACATACACGGTGATGGTTTTGTCGAAGTGGGGCAGCCCGTCGTAGTCAGCCACTCCCTCGTCGGCAGCGGGACGCCCGCAGTCCTTGTCCCAGCGGAAGAAGGAGAGACCTTGTAGTGCAAAGACAACGGTGTTCCTGGGGAGGAAAAGCGTCTCTATGGCCGTATGGATGAAGTCGTCTTTTCGAATATAGGCGTAGCCTTCTTCATCCCGTTCGTTCCTGCTTGCATTTGTCAGGTCCAGCCACTTGAGGCGGCTGCATTTGTCTATCGTTTGAATGTCCTCTTCCCGGAGGACTCCCGCTACTATCAGCGACTCCACCTGCTCTATCATCTCGCTCTTCATCTGCGCGGCAAGGGTGGACTCGGTACTACATATGAAGGAGAGAGTTGTAAAGTCGTCTTCTCCTGCTTCTGCAGCATGCAACACAGCTGTTGCAGACAACGCTGCCAACATAAGGAATAATGTAATCTTTTTCATAATCATATTGGTTTTAAGTTCGTTATTTTGTTATTTTATACTTCCAGATGATACGGACAGCCTTCCGCCCATGTCCACGCTAAAGGTCTTGGCATCTCTCAAGTTCACGGCCGAGGAACCACTCATGTTCATCTCGCCACCGTCCTTGACGATCACCTTCGCATTGTTGAGTGTGGCGCCTGTCAGGTTCATTACTCCATCTTCCCACACGATAATCTTCTTGTGGTCGTCTATATCAAGTGTGGTGGAGACGTTTACACTGTTTCCTGTCACATACAGGTCCCGGGTGATATCGGTAGGAGAAGAGTAAGTACCATTGTTCTTCAGTTGTGGATGGACAATCTTGTGATATTCGCCCGTGTTCTGTGCATCACCTCGTACCATACCCCATTCTATCTTATCAGGGTTCCCTTTGGTCTTCCATACGGACATTTGTCCGCAGAGTTCTCCAACTATCAGTTCGGTCTTTCCGTCACCGTCAATGTCTGCTGCCATCATATCCTCTCCTGCTTTCTCATCCAACAGCAAGCCGAAATCGTTAATTTTATTTCCATTATAGTCAACAGCATGTATTCTTAAGGTGTGATTAGTTGAATAGTTGACATAAATTATATCTGCATAATTATCCCCATTCACATCAGCAATCAGTGTAAATTCACTATTGAAATCAGAGCTGGGAAGATATTTTGACGCAATATATCCCGTTGCACTGTTATAAATCTTCAAAAACGAAGATCCATACGAAACCAAGTCGGGTAATCCGTCGTTATTTACATCGCCTACCGATATGGGAAAGTCCTTTCGCCCATTGACGCGGCAACTATTAGAAAATAGATAGGAAACGTCAAAACTTGAGTTCAATACATTGTACTTTGCATATTTGTACTCAACATTCACTATATTGTCCGTTTCGTTCCATTCCCCAAAGACGACTTCATTGATGCCATCGCCATCGATATCACAGACAACGGGTGAGGTAAGTTTCTTTCCCGAAGTCGTATGCAGTATTGCCAGCTGTGTACCATACTTGTTATAGGCATACATGGTCCCATCAGCAGGGAATATCAATTGCTTGTCATCGCTGTTTGGTATAACCGAGGCAACGGCCGGGGCACAATATCTAACTTTTTTGGCAATACTTGCAAGTACTGTATCATTGGAGCTGAATATTATTGTACGTGAATAAGATGGTATGATGGTCTCATAGGCATCGTCTCCGTCCATATCGGCGATGATGGGTGAACGTGGACACATAAGGCTGTCCCCGCTCCATTGTAGAATGGGCGACGGAGCGTTTCCGCTGATGAAGTTGTCTAAAGAATAGCAGGAAATGTAATTTATATGGTGAAGGCTGTCTCTATATGTAGAGGATACCAAATATTGCACGCCGTCGTCCATCAGTTCACCGACAGCCGGCCCGTTCTGATTGTTGGCAGGCATGGGGTCGATATCCTCCGTAATGTAGTTGTCCAGGTCGGTATATAGATCACTTCCGTTGGCACGGATTGCAACGACGGAAGTCTTGTTTTCTATCCAGTTACGGTATTTGGCGAAAATCTCCTGCTTGCCATCTCTGTCCACGTCCCAGGCAATCACTCCTCCCGTATATATCTTTGAACCGAGGAGACGTTTGGGGAATCCTGACAATTTCTCACAAAGTGTAGTCGCTGTAAAGGTTGGGGAGAAATCACTTTCTTTCTTATGTAAAAGTACGTATGTTATATTGTATGAGTAGGTGGTTTGGGGTGTGAGGTTGTTATCACGGAAATGATTCGAAACAGGATAAATCGTCAGCCGCTCTCCGTTATCCCTATAGATGTGATAGGCGGTGTCTTCCCTTTCAGGCAGTTCAAAATCCACATAGGTTGCACCTGCTGTTAGTTTAATACCAGTAGTATTAGAAAAGAGAGGAGTTTCTCCATTGTAGAATTGCATTTGTTCTGTCCAACCATTTTCATCCTTCAAAAATAAGTCAAACTCTGTTTCATTCATTGGATCGGTGGTTTCAATAACAAACGCCCCATAGTTAGCTAAGAACCCCGGATAAATTGTAGCCAGATTGATGCTATCCGTTATCATCTGAACGAATGGGTTGTTTGTTGTCAAGATGCAATAAGGATTCTCAATGGGGACGGTCCCGACATTGGCAAAGTCGATGGTTACTTCATATTGATTTAGATAGCCTTGTCTGGGTTTTATAAGGAATTCTGCTGGTTTGATTTTTGGCTCATACACATCTGCTACGAAATCATCGTAATAGACGCTGTCATTGTCCGTTGACTCAAAGTAGAAGTAGATGGGGTTCCCGTTATGAACATTTCTGTCCGGGCAGGTCGGAAGGGCACGGAAGGAAAAGGTCCTGTTGTACGATGTGTTCGTGTTCATGACGGGCAGAATCTGCAGGTCGTCTATGAGGGTTATATTCGGATCGGAGCATTTCAGCTCAGCCCACAAGCCGTAGACGGGTGTGGATCCTGTGTTTCGCATGGTCACCTGTACCCGTACCGACTCTCCCGAGCTGATGATGCCATCGTTGTTGCCACTCAAGTCGTCGGAGATTTCATTGACGGTAATCTGTACCCGTGAGCCGTCTCCTCTCCCCACATAGATACTGTCGACCAGTGGCCGGTAGTCCAGGCCGGTGTACGTCAGATATACGTAGCCAGACTTTTTGATGGTATTGACAGGGATATACATCAGGCTACTGGAAACACTCTGTACATCGTACAGCTCTCCTTTTTTGTATGCGCAGACACTGACCTTTCCTGCATAGTTCGTAGGGAACTGCAGTTTGATGGCGTTATTCTCAATGCTCTTGGTTGCTGTGATATTCTGAGGCTCATTTGTCCAGACAGCCATGGTGGGGTCACCTAAGAGATGGAGACGGCATTTAAGAGAACAGCCTTCGTCTAACATCCGAAGCCAGATATTCCCTAGCCGATGGCATGAAATAGAAAGACTGTCATATAGGTTCTGTGTATAGACAAGTGGAGAGGAGTGTTCCGTGCTCCATCCTACATCCACATTCCCGATAAAAGCGACGGCCCCTTTGTTAGATTTCATGAGGAAACTCTTTCCGATACATGTCGTTCTGAAATCAGCAGGATGACATCCGGAAGAGATGATAACCTGATAGTAAGAATCGTCAAAAGATAAAGTGTCGATATCATAACTAGTGATTTCTTCTTCTAGATATTCGGAAGATGTTCCCATCACGCTCCGCTCACTATGATCTTCGTGCCAAACCAAGTGGAAGTGTTCCCAGTTTCCAGCCCCATGTGACAGTGCCCTTAGGAAGTTGGCACGTGTAAGGTCTTCACCATACTGAATATTAGTGATGGCATTGCTAAAAGAATATGTTTTCCCGTTTATAGTTGCAGGGCTGCTTCTGTTAAAGAAATCAAACTGATACCAGAAATTCTTTGGAATGGTATGTGTTGCATTGTAAACATTCCGCATTGAACCATTACCAAAATAATTGCCACTATGATAAATATAAGCCAATGAGACCAAGTGATTATTCACGTAGGAATAATCTATGTTTTCGCTTGCTTTTTCATAACGGATAATCTTCTCGATTAAAAGACTTGCCTCCTGGGCATTCTTAATGGGGAAACGTCCGATGTGGCTGTTAATGTTAAAGGGAATATTATTCAGGCTTTCTGAAGACGGAAACCACTTGGACGATCTGTTCACATAGTATGCGTCCGTGACTTCGCGGAACTCATGCCCGTTATATTCTCTTGAAGGGATAATGGAAGCGTCTCCTCCCAGAAGGATGTATAAAGCCACTCCCCATTGTTCTTCTTTCTCTTCCAAATAGTTGCGGATTCTTTCGCAGAGGTCCACACCTTCGTAGTGCTCGTCGATATACTCTGTCGTCTCTATGATGGTGGGTATGCCCGTTCTCGTCTTCCATTCAGCCAAGGGCTGGAAAGTCCCCACTAAGTCAGGACTGGTGATGATGATATAATCAGGGACATACGTGCCGTCTCCTCCTGTCTGCAATGGCTGTATCCGTCTCTGTCCCGTATGATTAGCTGTGGGCATCTCCACGTCTTCCGGATTCTCCACCATGCTTCGCACGAGGCTCAGAGCAGCATTCCTTCGGTTCTCTGAAGGAATGGGCTTCATCGTTTCCTTTCTCGCATCTGTCTGATAGGTGATGGAAACATCCAGAGTGCGTCTGTAGAGAATATGTGCTTCAGCGTCATACAAAAAAGGATAGAGGGCGACGTTGACAAGATTCTGCTTCATGATGATTTCCTCGGAGACTATTTCCGCTGCGACTTTCGGATAGATACCCGACTGATATTCTTTTGCTAGAGGAATGAAGTCTGCCGTTTCATCGTCAGAACCTACTTTCACAAGTCCCTGCGAAGGAAAAGGGGTATAATCCCTGTATATAGGGATTCTCTCCCCTTCGTTGATAACCAGCTTTACGTTAACGGCATTGTATGGTACATAAAATGTCTTCAGCATATAGGGAATCTCAGGGGCGCCAGCCTCAGTGACAAGTCGCATCCCCTCTGCATACAGATGGCAGTATCCCTGCACATCTTTCGTCATCTCTGTTCCCCTTGTCTCTGCATCCACCCTGACGGTTATCTCAGACTTTACCGACAGGACAGGAATCAGACACGTAAGGAACGCGAATAAAATCTTCCTCATGGTATCCCTGTTTTGTTATTTTGTCAGAATCATCCGTTTCGTATCGATAACCTTGCCGTCAGCAATGAGAGAGTAGAGGTACATGCCAGCATCAAGGCTTCCGCCTTCGATGGTAACAGAAGTCTTGCCCCGAGCATCAACGGGATATTCGCTGAGCTGCTTACCGCTCATGTCATAGACATACAGCACGGCCTTTTTCACCCCCTCTGCTACGGTGCAGGCTATGACGGTCTGCTCTGTGAACGGGTTGGGCGTGTTCTGATAGAGGATGGTCTGCAGGGCTTCATCGCTGCTAACGGTCGTTGCTCCCTCCACTCGGTAGGCATTCCCGTTCTCTGCCTGCTGCAACCTTGCCTGCAGTTCCTGTATCGACGAGATAAGCAGGGGGATGATTTCCACATAGTTTACAGACAGATAACCGTCGCCGTCTGCCGAAACTAAGTCGGGGTAGATTTCCTGTAGTTCTTGGGCAATGAGTCCGTAGTGCTTATGGGTGAGGATGTCCGACTTCTCGTCAAAGAGATCGACCTCGCACGAATCACCGTCCACTTGTCTTTGCTTGTAGTAGAATTCTACTACATTCATTTTGTTTATCTCATCCAGAGCACTGCTGCTGAGAGGCTTTATGTCCTTTTTCAGCCGATAGTCAGAAGTGGTGTTGATGTCTGTAGCAGTGAGTGTCCCTGCTACGTTGACGTTTCCTTTAAAATAGCCGGCATAGTTACCCGTAAGACTAATCCAGGTGTCGCCAGAAGAAGATCCGAAGACTCCTGCCCCTTTTGTACTATTGTATAGGGTTCCTATGACGCCGAAATGTGAATAAGATGATGAACCTCCACCGTATCCTAAAACACCACAATTCTTACCCAAAGAGGAGGAATAGGATTTGCCATAAACACCAAAGTTGGTTTTGCCTGATACGGGAGAATTCAAGGCATAAACGCTGTAACTATATGAACTGGAGCTGAGAGTAGACGTGTTTCGGGTGACGTACAAGCCATAGCTCTGATTGGTCTTATTGGCATTTATATATGTGCAAGCCGCTGACTGACCATAGGAATTGATGGAGAACGAGGAGGCCAAAGGGCTTGTTCCTGTGTAACCGACAGCAGCTTTTCCACTTTCTTCAACAAGGAGCTGGGAATAGGCATTCCCTGCAATTAAAACAATGAGAATAAAAAGTGAAATTTTTTTCATGAATTTAGAGTTTTAAAGTTAATACTATTCATCTTCCAACACGAACTCGCCCCACCACCATTTGCCGAAGGCGTAGATGCGGAGCAGGTAGTTTCCTTCACCAATACCCTCATCCTCCAGATCGATGATGACTTGCGTGGTGGAGGCAAAGCTGTCGGAATAGACCGTTTGATTCGTACTCTGGTCGATAAGGACTACTTGAGAGGGTACAGCAGATGAGAAATCTATAATTATCTCAGAATTGTTAAGAGATGCCGAAGGTTTCTCATAAAATGAACGAGGACCGATAATCCCTGTTGAATCTGTAAGCTCAATTTTCGGATTTTGATTTTGCGCGATAATGTTTCCTATTGAAAGAAACAAGACACTCATGACTAATAACATTTTTTTCATAAGAATAATTGAATTAAACTGTTATAATGATAATAATAAGAGAAAGGATAAACACCATCAAGGAAAGAACGATACTGGCGATGTTCAAGACCTTGCCCGTTCTTTGTAGGTAGAACCGACTTTTGATTAAAGTGGTGATAAAGAAGATGCCCCACAAAAGGATGAAAGCAAGGCCAAGAGTGGCAGGATCTGGCAGTAAGCCGATACTCTCTGCCAGAGCAAACATCATGTAGAGGAATGATGCGATAAGAAACGTGAAATCTGCTTTGTCCATACAGCTGTTTTTTGTCGTTACGCGAACAAAAGTAGATGCAAGGTTCTGCGAGACCAAGAAAAAAACCTCTTAAAACGCCTCTCGTTTTTTGAGAGGTGATTTAAGAGGTTTTTTAACAGTTGAAGACGTCTTTTCCTTTAGAGAAGTCGACGTCGGCCCTTAAAGAACAGTGTCTGAAGCCAATTTTTATTGCTTCACCTTACCATAAACAATCTGATACCATTCGTTGGAAAGCATGCTTTTCATCTTACCGTGCCGACAATGGTAGGAATGGACGGAAGCCTGCGTGCAGTATGCCATCTGCGTGGTGTTAAAACCAAGCATTACCATAGCGCAATATTCCAGATCGTGTTTGGTCAGCTCGATATTGCTGCCAAGCATGGAGACGAACATTTCGGAGAAGAGAGTCTTAAGATAACGCCTCAACTCCTCGGAGTGCTTGGCATCCATCTTTTTTTCCAATTTGATATCCGTTCTATGCGAATTGAAATAGGCAGGCCACTCACTTTTTGCAAATTGCTGTCGGTAGAGTGCAATGCGCTCGCGCTGAATGGTAACAAACAGAGAACCTTCTGGTTTTTCCAAACCGTCTGGTTCTTCGTCAGGTTCTTCTGCATATCCTTCGGCATCAGGAGTTTCCTGCTCCTCTTGCGCTAACTGCTCCACCTGTCGCTGACGGATGGCATTTAAAGCGTTCTCGTATCTCAGCCTTTCAGCTTTCCGTCTGCGGTCGGCAAGAAGGTACGTGATAACGGCACCCGTGAGGACAACGATGCCAAACAGTCCTACCCACAGTAAAAAGCGCCGATGGCTAGCCTCCAGCTCCTTGTCGTGAAGCTCAACAACATGGCTTTCCTGAATCTCGGCAATCTCTTTGGCTTGTCTAATAGCATAGACCGAATCAGAAAGAGCCACGAAGTTTCGGAAATATAAGCCAAGAGAATCTGTCTTGTCTAATGCAAGAGACGACTCTATCAGTTTTTCGTAAGTTTGACAAAAAGTTCTTATGTCTTCCTTACATTCCAATACCCTATTGTAGTACCAGAAAGCAGAGTCAATCTTATTCTCGTGGAAGAACAGGTTTCCCTTCAACAAGTAAAGAGCTCCGACATCTTCTTTCTGTTTATAACTAAGGAGGGCCTCCTCTATGTATGGTTTCGCTTTGTCATAATCCTTGTCCAGAAAAGCATATAGTTTTGCTAACTGGAATGTTGCATTTGCGTGGAAGGTATTATTCAGATATGTGTTTTCCCGTACTCTGCGGAAACAGGCTTCGGCTTGCTCTCCTTTTTCTGAATATAGAAAGGCTCTTCCCATAAACATGTCCGCGTAACCGATATTAGTGGAATCTGTGTTGCAAACACAGGATAGCCGATAGCGCTGGAACACATCAAGAGCTTCCCTTTCTTTTTCATGCTTAAGATATAGTTTTCCCAGCTCGAACAGACTGTAGGCAAAGTATTTGTTCGTGGTGTCGGGAAAGAGCGTGGTAGCGCGAAGCAGAGCGTCGATGGCATCCAAGTCGCGATGCATATCTCCATAGGCGCAGCCGAGATAGTACTGTGAGAGGGCTGCACGATAGCCTTTCCGCTTGGTGCCGTAGTAATGGGTAGCAACCAGCGGCAGGGAGTCGGACGTGAGAGGCTTGTAGCTCTTGTAGTCGGCCTGCGTCTTGAGCAGGGCGTAGAGCGCAGCCTCCTCGCCGCGAAGGGCGGAGGAGTCGATGCTGTCGAGCACGGCAGAAGCCGCGCGGCTGTCCGTCTCCATCACCTGCTCGGCCCGCTCCAGCTGCTCCCGCACGGGGGACTTGCCGCAGGAAAGGAGAAGGACGACAGACAGAAGACAGAGAATGGAGGACAAAGGACGGAGGACAGAAGACGGAAGAAAGCGGACGGAAGACGGAGGACAGAGGAGAACATCTGACTTCCGACTGTTTTTCCCGATGAATAGGGGATATTTGATGCGTATCATGGCCTTTGATAACATTGAGTGCTACAAAGATAAGGTGAGCCGAGAGAAGAACAAAATAAACAACGGTATATTTTTTCTTCCGAGGCGACCCCTATCTAAAACAACGGATGTCGTTAAAGATACGAATTAGCGAGTGGAATACAAAATAAAAAACACGAATTACTCCAATTGGCACGAAATAGAGTTAAGCGCTAACGCCGTGAAGTTAAACAATAAATCCGCGGAGTTTAACTCTAAAAAAATATAGTTTAACTCTACGGATTTATACTTTAAATGAAATCACCCGAAGGGAAGGTGTTGGTCAAAGCCAGCGGGAGACTTCGTCGAGGGAATGGATTTCGTAGGTTGGCTGGAAGGGAAGCGGGGAGAGCAGCTTGTAGTTGTAGAACATCTGATCCCAGCCTGCGGCTCGCGCGCCTTCAATGTCTGTCTCCATGCTGTCGCCAATCATCAGCGACTCTTTTACTGTTGTGCCGGCAACGGTGAGGGCGTAGTCGAACAGCTCCCGTTGAGGCTTGTTGATGCCAATATCTTCGGAGAGGATGACACCGTCGAAGTAGTGCTCGATGCCTGCGGAGCGCATCTTGTGCCGCTGTAGCTCGGTGAAGCCGTTGGAGAGGATGTATAGCTTATAGCGGGGGTGAAGATAATCGAGGCATTCGATGGCGTGCGGGCGGAGCAGTCCTTTATGGGGCAGTATCTTCATGGCTTCCGTAAAGAACTGCCGGAAAATCCTTTCCGCGTCCTTCACACCAGCTACTTGCAGAGGATGCAGGTAGCGGAGGGTATTGAGCTCGTCCTTCGTGATGCTACCGGCATCGTACAGGCGCCACAGCTCTTCATTCCGTTTAGAATAGATGGCGAAGTATTCATCGAAGGAAGGGAAATACCGTTCGTAGCCCAGCAGGTCATACACCTCGTGATACGCTTCGCGACTATTGGCGGAAAAGTCGTAAAGCGTATTGTCGAGGTCTATGAACAGGGCTTTGTACTTCAAAATGTTTAATCGAAAAACAGTAAAATCGTAAAATCGATTCTGAGCACTTCCACAGTTTCACAATTCCACAATAATCTTTACCTCACGCGGATAACCATATATCTGGATACGCTCCAGAACTGTGCGGGATCGATGATGACAAAGGTGATGTTGTTGCTCTCGTCCGTCTTCATGTAGTAGCTGCCTTTCGGATGGTTGGTGAGGAGCTCGGCTTTCTTGGCGTAGAGAGGGAATTCCAGGTCGGTGCGGATGTCGATGGCCGTGAAGTAGTCGCGGTTGAAGTCATCCTCGGAGAATACCTTGCCGTCCTTCAGGATGTTCTGCTCCTTGAGTTCCTTTGAAGTACCGAAGACATACCACGCGCGGTTGAGCGTTGCCTCTTGCTCGGCAATCACTTTCTCTTGGCTGACGTTGGCTTCGTGAAGCGTGTTGACATCGTGCGTGAGGGTGTTGACAGCGCTGTCAAGTTCGCTGATGCGGATGTTCTTTTTTGACAGCTCGTTCTGAAGCTTGGCAATCTGCTCGACTTTCACGCTGAGCTCGTTGTTGAGGTTCTTGATGATTTTCTGAAGGCTGGCATTCTTGTTTCCGCTGGCTTTCAGCTGCGACTCCAGTTCTTCGATGCGCTGGCGGTTCTTCTCCATCGTTTCGGTAATGAACTCCAGATCGTTCTTCAGCTGTGCCTGGGGCGTGCGGCTCAGCTCCCCGCCTTCGCCCCTGACGTTGATGCGTCCTTCGGCGTCGTTAATCTTTTGGAAACCCGTCTGGATGTCGGAGATGGTGGCCAACGCAGATTCCAAATCGGCATTCCTCTTTTGCAGTACGGCAACCAGTGAGTCGTTGCGGTTGGTGAGTACTTCGTTTTCTTTTTTCACTTCCATGCAGGAGGTAATCAGCAGGACTCCTACTAAGAGAAACAGATACTTTTTCATACGTTCTATGCTATTGTTGTTCTATTATTCCTTATGGTGTTTTTTGCCTTGTCTTGACGACTTGGGCAACTGTGCGTCAGGCTCGTCTCTTTCCTTATCATCGGCAGCATCGCGTTTCTTGTTGTCGTTGCCGGCAAGCACGATGACGATCTCGCCTTTGGGCTCCACTTCGGTAAAGTGGGCAAGTACTTCCGAGAGCGTTCCTCGAACACTCTCTTCGTGAACCTTTGAAATCTCACGGCATACCGACACCTCGCGCTCCGCTCCAAAATGTTCAATGAATTGCTGTAGCGTTTTCACCAGGCGGTAAGGCGATTCGTAGAAAATCATCGTGCGTTCCTCGTTGTGAAGACTGAGGAGGCGCGTCTGCCGTCCTTTCTTCTGCGGCAGGAAACCCTCGAAGCAGAACCGTTCGTCGGGCAGCCCGGAGGATACCAGTGCCGGCACGAAGGCTGTGGCTCCAGGCAGGCATTGCACTTCGATGTCGTTCCGTACACACTCGCGGACGAGCAGGAATCCCGGGTCGCTGATGGCGGGCGTGCCTGCGTCAGTGATGAGAGCAATATTCTGCCCGCTTCTCAGTCGCTCGACGATGGGCGCTATAGTCTGGTGCTCATTGAACTTATGGTGCGACAGCAGGGCGTTGTGAATGTCGTAATGCTTGAGCAGGATGCCGCTGGTGCGGGTGTCCTCGCAGAGGATAAGGTCTGCTTCCTTGAGCACGCGGATAGCACGCAAGGTGATGTCTTCAAGGTTCCCGACAGGGGTGGGCACAAGGTAAAGCATACTGAACTCAAGACTTAAGTCGATGAATTATCTTCCGCTGCAAAAGTAGCATTTTTTCTTCCGTTGTTCAATTATTTTTGTGCTTTTTCAGCATCTCTTATCAATAGATTTTATATTTTTGCAAAAATTAAGATAATTACTTGCTGGAAAGGAATAAAGCTATGTTGGATTTTTCGGAAGACAGAATGGGTGAGACGTTGCGCAGGGGGCGTATCGAGGTAGTTTGCGGGTCTATGTTCTCGGGCAAGACGGAGGAACTGATCCGTCGTCTGAAGCGCGCGCAGTTTGCCCGACAGAAAGTGGAAATCTTCAAGCCCGCTATCGACACACGCTATTCGGAAGACGAGGTTGTCTCGCACGACAGCAATTCCATTCCTTCTACGCCTATCGATTCCAGCGCCAGCATCCTGCTTCTCTCGTCCGACATTGAGGTGGTGGGCATCGATGAAGCGCAATTCTTCGATGAAGGGCTGGTGGATGTCTGCAACGAGCTTGCCCGCCGAGGGGTGCGTGTGATTGTTGCCGGCTTGGATATGGATTTCCGCGGAATTCCTTTCGGCCCTATGCCCGCCTTGCTCGCTATTGCCGACGAGGTGACTAAGGTGCACGCTATCTGTGTGCGTTGCGGCAGCCTGGCTTACGTGTCGCACCGTACGGTTGACAACGACAAGCGCGTGCTCCTAGGAGAGAAGATGGAGTATGAGCCCCTCTGCCGTGTCTGCTACGAAAAAGCCCTCGAAGAGCACAAGGAGGCAATCAAGGACGGAGAAGCATAGAAAGGCACCTGATACTGATTCTTTAACGGCAGGAAAACGTAGACCAAGAGCCAAAGAATGGGGCAATTAGTAAAAAATCCCCTCAAAAATTTGTTCAGTCCGTTTTTCTCCGTAACTTTGCACCCGCTTTTGACCGAAAGGCCATAGCGCTTGAAGGTCGATCCGTTAGCTCAGCAGGTAGAGCACATCCCTTTTAAGGATGGGGTCTTGGGTTCGAGCCCCAAACGGATCACGAAGGAGACATCGCCGAGATGTCTCCTTTTTTATCTTGTCTGGTCTTGGTGTTGGAAAGGACACTCGTATTGAAGAGTATTACAAAGGCACCCTCCCGAATCGGGAGAGTGCCTTTATCTTTCACACTTAAAACTTTTGATTATTCTGTCGCCAGAATGATGCTTACAAGTGTGGTGACGTCGGAAACGTTCACTTCATTGTCGCCGTTCACATCGGCCACGGTCCTGTCATAATCGGTCGTGTTGCCGAGGATGATGTCTACAAGTACGGTGACGTCGGTAACGTTCACCTCACCATCAGCGTTCACATCCCCGCGGAAGGTAACATTCTTCTCAGGCAGTACCTCAGTTCCCTCGGCACCGAAGTTATCGAAGCAGAAGTAGGCGGGTGTGTTCATTCCATAGGCACCATTGTCTGTGCTGGAAAGTGCGAAACCAATCTTTGCAACAGTTCCGAGGCCGCTGAGGTCAACATAGCGCCAGTCGTTGATGATGTATGCCTTCGTTGCATCGCGAAGGTCAGCCAGATAGTACTCCTTCGTACCTGTCACTTCATCGTCGGCATCATAACCTGTGATGGTCAGCTTGAACCAGTCGCCCTTATCGAACTTCTTGGCAAAGCTGTCGCCGCCGGTCATGGAGTTGTATGTATAGCTGCTGTTGGTGATGTAGAAGCCAGGAACGACAGCGGGTTCTGTAAGCAACGTGACATAGCAGGGACCATTGAACTCAGCAGCGAAGGCTACGCCGTATGTTGCGGAACCGTCATAGCCGCCGCCTACAACATTATTCCACTGATCATTGAGTGACTCATAGCTTGTCTCTGTGCGGCTTGCATAGCCGAACCAGTACCAGTAATCCCAGTCGCTCATGCAACCGCTGGCAAACGCATAGTCGCCGCTGGTAAAGAACTCGCGTTCATCGTCGTCCTCAGTGCCTACGCTCATGTGACCATCCACAGGCTCGGTGATGTCTGTCACATCCTCGAAGGTGGCAATAGCAGGACCGACAACAAGAGCTGCAAAGTTGACATACAACGTTGTATCTGATGTAACCTCGCTGACCGGCTCACCATCTACAGCAGATAACCATGTAGGATAGAGGCCATTGATAGGCTCAAATTCAGGCAGTGTCCCATTGGTATAAAGAGAATCGCTGTCCTCAGATAGGCTGGTGGTATAATTCACCTGATAAACCTTTGCGCCGTTAAGAACAGGATAAGCGTCAGTTCCAATGGTCTGTCCGAAGGCCTCACCCAGCAAGTGAGCCACATAACCCGATACCATCTGCTCGTCGGTAACGGTAGTCTGGCTAGTTGTGATGCCATACTCCTTTGTAGCAAAGGCATTTTTCACATTGTCCTTCTTCGTGGTTCCACCTACGCAAGCGCCAACAGTGGTACCCAAAACATTACCCAGATTAAATATATTCTCGATTACAGCTGTGGCGTTGTTAGAACCAGCAACACCACCGCAGTTGGTAGTACCAGTAATGTCACCAGTATTATAGCTATTGGTTACTTTGGCTGTTGCAACACCAACATAACCTGTGATACCACCTACATAGGTGCCGGCACCAGAAATGTTGGCCTTGTTCACACAACGGTCGATGATTGCGTTGGCGCCCATATTAGCAGCGATACCAGCCACATACTGCTTGGCAGAAATCTTGCCTTCAACAGTTACGTTGCTGACTGTAGCATCTTTCAGATAAGCGAAGAGCCCCTGATAAGTAGCTGTTGAATTGTTGATATAGAGGCCCTTAACTGTATGTCCCTTACCATCAAACACGCCCTGATAAGCCTTGGCTGTTGTTGTACCTCCAATAGGAGTCCATGCATAGTCGCCCAGATCGATGTCAGCAGTCAAAACAGCCTTTGTAGTGTACTGTCCTTCATTCACCTTATTAGCAAACCAAGCCAGCTCTGCGCCCGTACCAATCTGATAGACATCCTCTACGACAGCAGGCTCAGTCTGTGCTGTTCCATCCCATGTTGCAGCATCGGCAGCAGTCAATGCCACATTGAAGGTCTGCTCACCCTCTGCGTCATCAGTAATAGTATAGGTCTGACGGAAGCAGCGATAGCCAGCCTTTGAAGCAGTCAATGCATAGTCGCCATAGGTGCCGGTATAAGTACCATCGTCATTAAGGGTCACTTCCTCACCATTACGTGTCAGCGTGTAGTTCACGTTCTCCTGCTCACATAGCAGACGAATGATGAACGGCTTAGCTTCATTGATGGGGAGGCGAACCTCAGGAATAGCGCCAAAGTAGGTCTTGTGTGCAATCGCGGTGAAGTTGGCTGAACGGCCCATCAGGCGACTGGTGTTACGATGGTTACCTATAGGATCACCATAGCCGTTCACCTGAATCACGCCATCGTTCATCAGCAATTCTGTGCTGCCATCATCGGGAATCATGACGGTGACAGCCTGAGCAGATGCAGCAGAGCCAAAGGTATATTGTCCACTTCCTAGAATCAGGTCTGTGCCATTGGGAATACCGTTATAGGTCACATAAGCCGACATATTATAGATACCAGCCATTTTGTTGGCAGGATGGCGCAACCCTGAGTATTGAATCTTCACTTGGTCACCAGGAATAAACGTGTTACTTCCATTACGCGTCACATTAGTAAATTCGCGATGACATTTCTTGGCTGTCAGCACCTGATACTCAGCTTTTCCGTTAGCATCAGTCAAACGTACAATCTGACGACCTTCTTTCAAAAGTAATGTATAGGAACCGTCTTCGTTCTTGGTCACACCCGTTGCACCAAAACCAGTATAGGTAGCCATCTGTTCTCCAATCGTAGGATAGGCTATCTCTACATTTTCCACACCAGCAGGCGTGAAGGTATAAGAGAAGCCTTCTTCTGTATCTAGATAATAGAACACATCGTGCTCGGCATCAACATATTTACCAGCCAGTTTCTTAGTATCTTCGTTGTATGATTCATTGAGGAACATGTTGGGTTCGATAGAAGTAGCGCCACCACCCACAGTCACCACATAGACAGCAGTATTCTCTGGCCAGATGGCACTCCAATACTCACCACCCATATAGGCATTCTTCGTCGTAGTGCTATAATAGTTCAGTCCGATGGCATCATAGGTCACCAGCACGATAACCGTACCATTTCCTACTGCCTTGATGGTTGCCCAGGGATCGCCCTCAGTCACTTCGATAGTAATCACACCAGTACTGGGGGTACCATCGAGATTGATGACGGTATAGTGGAAGTCGGGCTCCATGAAATAGTTGTTTGTAGAGTTGTCGGTCAACTCCCACGAACGCATAGCGTGAGCATCGAAGGAATCGCCCACATTCAGTTTCAGATGACCACTTTCGTTGATATTCACAAAGATATCACCAGTCTCGTAGCCACCGTTCCACTGTACGTCGTGTTTGATTGTCTTAGGATCAAAGGCCTCGTAGTCGGCATCGGTGAATGCCAGAATGGGGCGCTTGGTCTCATCCAGATTCATGGTAAAGTAGCCAGCCTGTGTCAGTCCACCACTCTTCCATGTGCGATAGTTGTAAACCTGACTATTAGCCAAACGATAGGTCAGTTTTTTGTTACCACCTTCGTTTTCCACTGACTTAGGCTCCACCTTGGTGAAGGCAATGAAATGACTGAACTTCATGCCCAGAAAGAGCTCGGCATCAGCAGGCACTGTAACGGTGTAGTCGGCTCCCTGAGGAATAGCTCCAGAGATAGTTATGCCATTGGTCAGCGTACCCTGTTTGTAGAACGTCATGTAGTCCTCAGCCTGATGAGTCTCACTGGGAATCAACGCAGCATAATAGCTGTTTCCGTTCAAAGCCAGGAACGTCTTGCGATTGGCTGTAACGCTATTACCGATAGTGATTTCCTGCTTGACTCCTTCTCGTGTACTCACAGTTACCTCAATGGTGTAGTCGGTATCAACCACCCAACCTTGGTTTGTGGCATAGATGGTGTTTGTGAACACCTTGAACTCCTGCTCGACCTCCTCGGTCACATTAAGTTCTATGGTGCCGTTAATGGTTTCACCATTTGTACCATAGGCTGTGAGCACATAGGTGCCGGCAGAAGCCTCAAACGTATAGACGCGATTAACAGGTTCGCCAACAGCTACAGCAGTACCAGTGGCTTTGTCGGCCAAACTCATGGTGGTCGATGTGGTGTTCATCGTCACCGTTACGTTGGCCGCATAAGCAATGTTTACTGCGAACATTACTAATGCCATGAAAGAAAAAAAAGACTTCTTCATAAGAATTGGATTTAAGAAATTGATTGAAAAATATTTGTATTATTTGGATATGAACTTACGTCCTTCGCGCACATAAAAACGTCCTTTGTTAAGTGAAACCACTCGTCGGCCTTGCAGGTCATAAAGGATTGAGGTTTGAGGTTCGAAATTAGAGGTTTCAATTATCTCAACGCTATTAAAAATACCGTTAGGTGGTAGTGCCAAGAAGTGACCCGGATTAATATAGACTTTATGTTTTCCTATTAGTTGACCTTTTGGCGACCATTGGTAAAGAAAGCCGGCACCTTCAAACGATCCAGCATCGGTGCCATAGATATAGCCTGTGTAGGGGTTCACATAAATGCCATATGGCATTACCATCTGTTTGATGTCATCCATCACAGAGCCAGGCATCTCTTCCGTAATGCCGCTTCCTCCCATGCTGACCATCACTTCTTCAGGGTCTATTGTTACATAGTTGAACTCATATTCATTGGTGTAATACGAGAAACGGGAGCCTATTGCTAGGAATTGGTTGTCAAGGGTAGTACAACTATAGGTGGAGGCGTAGTCCAATCTAACAAAGCAGTCATTCTCTCCTTGAAGTGCCTTTTCACAATCAAAAACAATACATGCTGCAGGAACTTCATAATAGTCGCCAGGAGAGTTAATGAGCAGGAAATTGCCTGCCTGCGACAATTTACCATAAAGATTGATTTGACCCGTGTCGATGTCTTTCTCTAGCTCCATCGTAGACGCATTGATTATGCTCACCGTGGTCTCGTAGTCATGAGCTTCTTCAAAGGCATACCCGCCGGTGTTGGCCACGAAGAGGCGCCCGTTGTAGAGGGCAATGCCTTCAGGCTCGTAGCCCACCTCGCAAGTGGCTACAGTCTGGAAGTTGCTGATATCAATCTTTGCCACGAAGCCTTTGTCGAAGTATTTGTATCCGTCGGTGGTCAGACACTCATGCCCGTAGCTGGTGACATAGACGTACTCGCCGTCGGTGCACAGCTTACGGTTGTTAGGTATGTCCTCGGTGGCAGCCACAGCCTTGCCTTCGGGAGTGATGAACTGAACGATGTTCGACCAGTTGATGGCAATGGCAATCAGATTGTCATTGATTTGGATAATGTCGTTGGGTGTGTCGCCTAGCTTGTAGCCGTTCTGGTCGCGAAACCACTGGTTGCTTACCACCTGACTGTCCTCGAAATAGGTCAGACGTCCGTTGTCGGCTTGCCACATCCCTTCATTCAGCAGGAGTATTTTCTCCTGAGCCTGAATGCTTACAACGATAAAGCAAAAAAAGGAGAAGATCAATCGTCTCATATTTATTATTGTTTAATGGTCTATGTTCTAAATGCCAAAAGATAATGTCAATTTATAGTTGCGGCCAGGCATCGGGTAGCGCGGTATAAGCTCGTATTGTATGTCAAGCACGTCGCACACCTCCAGACAGAGGCCCAGCGAAGTTTTTTTAATGTCGTGGATATAGGAGAGTTTCATATCGATATTATGATAAGGCTCCAGGATGTCCTCAGGATCAGCTTTGCTCCACATGCGCTCGCCTACATAAAGGTAGGAGGTGGTAAACTGCAGCGAGCGCCAGCCGCAGATAGCCGTAACGCCCGTTGAGAACGCCGGCGAGTAGCAGATGGGCTTGTTGTACATATCCTCGTCATCGGGGTCGGTCCTGTCGACGTCGTGTTGCCAGGTAAGGGAGTTGAGCAAAGAGAAGTACCAATCTCCCGTTCGATAGTGCCCTTTGAGCGTGGCGTTCAGTCCCCGGCAGAAGGTCTGACCGTAGTTCATCATCGACCAGGTGTAGGTGCCTTTTAGGGGCAAGCACACGATGCGGTTCTCTATCCTGTTCTGATATACGTCTGCCTGCAGGGAGGCATTCAAGCGATCCGTGTCGAAGTGGTATTCCGTTCCCAAGTTCAGCTGCTTGGTATATTCGGGCTTCAGATTTCGGTTGCCTACCTGGGTGTAATACAGGTCGTTGAGGGTGGGAGCACGGAAGATAGTCTTATACCAGGCACGGAACGTCAGTCCTCCCACCGTATAGGCCGTGGAGATGGCAGGTGTCCAGCGATCTAGCGGGTCGGCAGCGCCCACATGTGCAAAGGTGGAGTCTTGATAATGCTGATGCAGTAACGAGGCTGCCGCTTGCACGCCTTTCCAGTTGGCTTGTACCGCCACCACCTGCTTTTGATCAAGACGGAATACATCGTCGAACCGCTTCAGATCTGCCTCCAGCTTGCTGTAGCGCACGTCGCAGCTCGCTGAGAACGATATCCATGTCCAAGGCATGAAAGCATAGCAAAGAGCTCCATAGCCATCCTGTTGATGATAGTGATTATCAACACGAGCCGTGTTCTGGTTTTCGGGATAGTCGGTGCAGTAGCGCAGGTATTCGTCGGAGTACTTGGCATTCACCTTCACATGGTGATGTTCCAAGAACACCTTTTGATACGAAGCCTGTACAAAGAAGTCGCGATCCCATTCGCGGCCCACATTGACATACTTGTCGCTCAGTCTTCGCACGATGCCGCCTGGGCAGCCACGCTCGCTGTCATAATAATAGATGTGCGACGAGAATCCATCCTTGAACAAGGTTCCCTCGATGCGTCCGTAGCGGATGTCGCTGTTGGCGCGTCGGCCTACGGTGTCTTCATACTCCGTGTGGTAGCGGAAAGGGTAGTCGCCGCGTGAATCTGTCCACTCTCCATCGACGAATCCGCTCCATCCTTTTTTGTTGAACTGGGCGTTAGCCTTCGCCATCCAGGTAGAGAATGACGCACGACGTAATTGCACACTCAATGAATCTGTTGTGGGGCGGCGGGTTCGCAGGTAGACGGTGGCACCCGAGGCATATTCCGAAGCGGACTGGCAGTTGTCAAGCTTGTTGGCGTTGTAGAGCGAGACGCTCTCCATCGTTGACAGCGAGAACTTGCCTAAGTCCACCGTACCGTTCTGAGCATTGGTGATGCGGATGCCGTCCACATAGATGCCGACATGTTGCGCTCCAAGCGAACGGACGTTGACGGTCTTCAAGCCTCCAAGTCCACCGTAATCCTTGATTTGTACGCCTGCAAAATACTTCAGCGCATCGGCCACCGACGTGGTGCTCAGAGCCTGGAGTTCGGTGCCCTGTAGGTTCTGCGATGTGGCGATGGTGCGAGATGGTTGGGCAGAAGTGGTGATGGTCACCTCTTGTAAATGCTGTATGCTGTCGAGACTTACCGGCTTCTGCCCGGTCCCGACTTCCTGTGCCTTGACATGCCATACGGACATGCACAACAGCATTGCCAACAACAGCGTACTGTGTCTAACTCTCCATTCTTGCATTTCGAATCATCAGCCCATCCCCAGGGTGCTTTACGTTGACTCTTGCAAGAGGCAGGTCTTCTGACTTTGTCGCCCGGTCGCAAACGCCTTCCCAATTCTATCAGTGGCATATTGTTTGCCGGTAAAACTACGACTTACAGCTGCGGGACAGTCCGGGATTCACACCCGATTCCCTTTTAATCTCTCTGATCTTGTAAGGTCGTCACTTTCGTCGGACCTAACAAGGGAGAGCACCAATTGCAGGTGCAAAAATACACATCTTTTTGCGAGCATCAAAAGATTTCGCAAAAATATCCACGATTGTTTCTGATTTATCCCGTTTTTTCACGCCTTTTCGCTTTCATGTGTCATCGAGCAATTTGGCGATACATCAAAGCCACAACGTGTAATTCCTTTTACTCGTCTTGCAAAACTTGAAGGAAAGGCTTTGTCTATCGGGCAAGATGGATGCGACGCGAAGAACCGTTTTTCTGGATGTAAAAGCCAGAGGGTAGCTCCTTCGAAGAAAGACTCCCTGCATTAAGGCGACGACCCTGCAAATCATAGAAAACGCTCTCCACTTCTTCTTCATCCGTGGAGATGTCGTTGATAGAGAGGATGTTGCCCTTCCCGTCAGTTTCGGGATATCCGTATTGCTTTAGCAGAACGAGAGGCTTCGCTCTTCCGTCTTCAGTTGAGGCTTCGTAGATGAGGTGGAGCGTTCGTGACTCTCCGGCAAAGAGCGTGAAATAGTTCTCCTCCATTGTGACGGGTAGGATGCGCTTTCCCGTTGTTTCGTCGATGAGGCGTACCCGGATGCCGAAAGCGGTAGTAGTGGAAAGATTTGAAACTTCAACTGTCATTTCCTCCAGCGTTGTGTTGTCGATAGAGGTGGTAGCGTGTGGTGCTTCGACCATAATGCATCTCAGTTCGGCCTTTGGCAGAGTGTTGAGGGCTGTGAAGTCGTTTTTGTTACCGGACTTGTTCTTCCAGTAGAAGTTTTCGGAAATGAGCGTGCCCTCTTCGTTGAAGAGCTTCAGCCGAATGAAGAACACGCCTGAAGGAGCCGATGCGGGGAAACGCCAGATGCGTGTGACGCTGGCAGGAGGGGCTTCGATGTCGGCGATTGTCGTCGTGTTGGAAGCGTAGGGAGTGCCGTCCATTCGGAACATCTCGATGGAGGCGCTGAGCCCTGCGGCAGGCGTGGGGGAGGTGTTGACGACGTTGATTCGTTGGCTGCTGCAGTTCCATTGGATGTGAAGGGGCTCGCATCCCTTTCGTACGCCCCAGTAGCATCCTGTAGCATCGTAGTAGTAATCGTATGTCTGCCAGATGAAGCAGGGATAAGCCGGTTGGCTCATCCAGAACAAGATGCCGGAGGCGGTATTCCAGAGGTTGTCTTGCCAGCCTTCGTAGATGGCTTTCATCACTTCGATGTTCAGGAACTGCGCTTTCTCGCAGAAAGACTCGGCCCCGTCGGGCTGCCCGTAGCTGGTAACGACAGAGTTGAAGTAACCGGAAGCATCCGCTGCGCCTCCGTAGGCTGCTTGGTTGCTGAAGAAATGTTTCTCCCACATATCGTTCTGCGGGCCTTTCTTGTTGTTCCACCAGTAGTTTTCGGGCATGAATTCGCGGAAGCTTTCAAATGTCGTAAAACCGCCCATTCCCAATTCGCTCCGGAAGCCCCAGTCGACTCTGTCGCCCAAGTCGCCTCCTCCTCCCCAGATGCCTTTGGAAAAGTAATCCTCAGGAGGGAAGTTCTTCCACCAACCGCTTCCCGAGAGCCCGTTTCCGTAATGGGAGTTGGGCTGGTAGAGACGGTCGTCTCCGTCGTATGTGGATATGATTTTGGCAATGCTTTCGTTCAGCTTGTCATAAGGTGTTCCTTCGTTGCATCCGCACCAGATGCAGAGAGACGGATGATTGCGAAGGCGGATGACCTTGTCTTGCGCGTTGGCGAGAAACTCCTTTGTGTCGTCAGGCCCGGTGAGCCCTGTGTAGGGGCCTGTGAGCCAGAAGTCATCCCAGACCATAATGCCGTATCTGTCGCATGCCTCGTAGAACTCCTCATCGGTTACGCAGCCTGTCCAAAGGCGAATCATGTTGTAGTACATATCGGCATGCAGACGGATGCGCCGGTCGTATTCGCTTCGGTGACAGCGCAGCAGATAGTCGCTCATTCCCCAGTTGCCGCCCTTGCAGAAGGTCTTCTTGCCGTTGACATAGAGGGTTAGAGCTGTGTTCTCCTTACGGTATTTATACTCTTTGATGCCAAAGGTGGTTTTTGCCGAAGACCCTGTTGCCTTTCCTTCTTTCAGCACTTCGATGGAGCAAGTGTAGAGATTTTGAGGACCCGAACCGTTTGGCCACCACAGCTGGGGCTCTTTTATTTGAATGCTGTCAAAGGCAACAGAAGTCGTTTGACTTGGGGCAAGAGTTACTTCGCGTGTGGAGGTGAAGTTGCCTGGCTGGATGGTTGCCTGAAGGGTTACGCTTGTTGAATCTTTTGTCAGGTTGACGGCTTCTGTCTCAATCGTTACTGTGGCTTGCGTATAGGTGCTGTCCAAAAAAGTGCGAACCCAGGGATTGCGTATGTCGGCTTCTCCGGTGAACTCCAGATATATGTCGTTGGTGATACCGCAATTGAGTCCGGGAACGTACGGCATCCAGTCCCAGCTGTGGCTGGCAACGTACGTAGGGCAAACGTAGTTGACGAAATTGTCGTCGCGGGCGATGTGTTTGCTGTCGGGTAAGTCGACTCGGACGGCTACGGTGTTTTCGTCCTTCAGCAAGTCGGTGACGTCGTATTGCATCTTTTGTACGTGCCCTTTTATTTGCCCGAGCTTCTTCCCGTTGAAGCAAACCCACGCATAGCGGTTGATTCCTTCCAGCGTGAGGATGGTACGCTTCCCTGCCGACTGTGTAGGGCGTGGAAACGTTGTCCGATACCAGAAAGATTGATTATAAAAAGATTCGTCAACCCGATAAACGTTGTCTCCCCAGTCGGGATTCTCTTCTCTTCCAGCTTCGACGTATGCCACGAAGACAGTTCCCGGGACTATGCCCGGAACCCAGTCTTCTGGCTCAAAGTCATCTCCTGCTACTGCATTCCATTTCAGTCCTTCGGCTGGGAAAACCTGCCAGAGGGTTCCGTCGAAGCTGTCTAACGAGAGAATCTCGTTGGCGCAGATGGAAACAGAGAATGCCTCTGAGAAAAGAAGCAAGGCGAAGAACGCAAAGCATCGTTTCAGCCGACGGGAACAGGGAGAGAAGAGACGACTATACATCGAAGGATGAGAAGTTATTTGATTTTTTCTAAGCGGAAATGACGCGTAACGGGAGTGTTGATGGAGTAGATAGTACGGACGATAAGGTCTTGCTCTTGCTCAAGCAGCTGCATTACCTCAGGATGTATCATTCGGTTGTAGATATCCTTGCGGCTTTCTACCCATCCGTTCTTTGTTGCTCCTTCGCGATAGATGCGTGCAGCCTCCTCGGTGGTGTAGTCGGTAATGTTGTGTTCCTTGAGGAAGAAACCGTACTGGAGCCAGGTGAAGTCGCGTATGCGTCGTTCAATATCCCAGCGCTCTTCGTTGAGCGACATAACGGCACAAGCCTGCTGGTACTGGGGCGTGTGGCGATATTCTGCAAGGTTTACGCCGCGCTCCAAGTCGTTGGAAGAGAGCGTGTCGATAAGAATGTCGTCGATGAGGAGGCGATAGTTTCCCTTCAGTCCCTTGATGGTAAGCTTCTCGCTGTTCATCTCTTCGTTGAAGTCAGGAACCATCTTGAGGACACCTGCTTGTGCACGACTGAATCCCCATCCGTGCGAAATGGTGTCGAGAGGATAGGGAAGAGCTTCGCTCAGGTAATCGAAAGAGAGGACATTCTTGCTGTTGGATATATTCTCGATGGTACAGTTGTCGGCTTTCTCGGCCTTCTTCTGGCGTGCGTTGATGCAGAAGTCAGCTACAGGCTTACCAGCCAGACCTTGTCCTTTTAAAAAGAGGTAGGCCATCAGCATGTGCCCATCGTTGTCGGGATGTACGCGATCGTTTCCGCAAACGGTGAATGTGGGGTCTTCCTCCTGCATGCGGGCGTTCACCTCGCACATAGGAGCGTTGAAGTCAAGGAATTCCCAGTTGTTGGCTTTCGCTGCTGAGTCCTGAATGGCAACAACGCGCTGCATCGCATCGTTCTTCTTGCGGTAGATGTTGTCGTTGAAGGTCGACGTCTGGTCGTAAGGAGAAGTGCCAATCATCACGACGCGGGTGTTGTTGAGCTTCTTGAGTTTCTTTTCTATCTCGAGGAAGTTTTTCCGCGCTTCGTCAACCTTGCGGTTTGCGAAGTTCCGGGCATCGTCGCCGTTGTATTCCCAGTATCCCGTATCGTTCATTCCGAACGTGAGTGTGATGACGGAAGGATTCTTGCTCGCAATATCTCCGTCGAAGCGGCGTATGATATCTTCTGCCGTATCCCCTCCGATGCCGCAGTTGGCCATCCACATCTGCTCGCTGGGGAAGCGAGTCATGTAGTAGAGCCAGATATATGAATGATAGTGCCCGCCGTCGGTGATGCTGTTTCCTACAAACGCCACGCGGTCGCCAGCCTTGAAGGGAGCTACTTGTTGGGCGCAAAGCATACTGCATGTCGCAAGGACGAGGAGAGAGAGAATAGCTTTTTTCATTTTGGTTTTTTTTGTTGTTTGTATTTCTTGTTCAATTTATTCTTAACTCTTCTTGCGATATGCTTTCTTCATAAATTTTTTTCGAGAAGGAATCTCGCCGTATGAAGAAAGAAAAAAAATTTTTTCCTTCTCGAAAAATGGAGGAGCATAACGCTCTGATATTTTGTGCCCTATTTTGGGACATCAGTCTTTGTGGGTTTCCGCTGCAAAATCGAGGAAACAACTCGGACGAGCAGTATGGCAAAGACAATGGCGTGTCCCCATTGCAGCTGCGGCACAAAGGGCGTAGCAACAATCATTCCTGCCAGCAAGATAGCATAGAAGATGTAAACGTAGCGGAACCATCCTTTTTTGTGGAATAAGATCCAGAGTATGGCAGGAAGGGGATTGAAGACAATAGGCATCAGGTTTCCCTGCATCCAGGATGCCTTCGAGAACAGGAGAAGCCCGGTGAAGAATAGTCCCAAAAGCGTTTGTGCGCAAAGCAGGATGGCATCGTAAACCCTACCTACTTTGCGTGTTTTCTTTGAGAATACTTCTGCAATCGTCAGAAGTATGGTGAAGACGAGAAGGAAGCCAAAGACGACGTTGGGCGTCAGAGGCGTGGGCTTTGAAGGTGCGTAGGTGCCGTCAACGAGCACTTGAGAGTCGCCCGTGAAGACGGGACGTCTGTTGCCTGCTGCGTCAACGAAGGAAGCTTGGCTCCATACGGGATAGATGACCGTCGGTGCCAGCTTTTCCCAAATGGTTCCCTGCTGTTCTCCCTCGGTTCCCAGGATGCTCTGGAAACAGAAAAGATACCAGGGGTTGTTTGCTACCGCAAAGTCGGTATATTCGCGGAACGTGCCTGTGAGCGCAGGCGGCAGGTCTGCGTATTCGATACGCTCGTTGAGCAATGAATTGCGGATGACGTCTGCGCTGATGGATGTGCATTGCGAGTGCAGGAAGCTCCAGATGCGGCTCACGGGGTTGAACGTCTCTTTGTCGAGGTTCATCCACAGGTGTCGTACCTCGTCGGTAGTGAGGTTGAGCTTGTATTCTGTGACAGGACGGTCCTGCTCGACATAGTCTTTTGAGAACTCGGCCCATTTCTGAGCCTCGAAGTGTCCCGTGCAGATGCCTTCCGTAAAGAAACGCTTGATATTGTCTGGCGTTGCCAGAATAAGGTAGGTGTAATAGTTGTCCAAGCCAGCCGAAGGGCAGGACATGTGGATGGAGCAATGTCCGAATGAGGAAATGAGCCGAGGCCCCTGCCCGCAGACGACAAGGGAGGCGCTGATGTCGTTTGCAAGTCCTTCCTCAGGACTGTTGTTGCCGTCAGGGAATGTCGTTTCAGCAGCATAACCACTTGCAAGGATGCAGGTGGTTATGGCTGAAAACATAATGCTTCTTAACTGTCTGCGCAGCATGACGGCAAGAAGGGATAGGGGATTAGCGAATCATTTTCTTCTTACCTCCGGCAATCAGAAGGCCCTTGGCTTCCTTGCCTACGCGCTGTCCGCTGAGGTTGTAGATAATGTCGCCCGGATCAATAGTGATGGCTCTGATTCCGGTTGCGGGGTTCTCCTCACCGTCTTTGTAGAATACGGCAAAGAAGTGGTTGAGGCAACCGAATTTTTCCCAGTCGCTCTCGGCAGCTTCTTCAGCAGCAGCCTTGTTGAGGGCAGACTGTTCGTTACCATCTGCATCCTTGTTTCCCGAATACTCGATGGGTGATTCGTGCGTGAGGACAACCTGACGAGCAGGCGAGTTGGTGAATGAGCGGGGAGTTCCTGCTTCTTCGCACTTGGTGTCGAGATCTCCATCGTTGGAGAAAGTAACGGGCTTGTCAAACTCGATGTCGAACATGCCGTCGCTGTCTTCGTCAATGAAGAAGCCGGCAAAGTTGTAACCCTCGTTGGGAAGAGCATAGAGATGGCAGATACCTTTGTAATCCTTTGTCTCGATGGTAGCCTTCACGGTGATTTCATCCTCTTCGTAGAGCATGTCGTCGATTTCGTCCCACTCGTGTCCGTTCCATTCGGTAACGAGATAAACGATGCCAGCGCCCTCGGGAACACCCGTGAGCGTAACTTTATGGTTCTCATAAGTGGCAGCTCCGGCCAACACTTTCTGAGGAACCAGCGCAGCCAGTAAAAAGCTGCAAACTACAAGAATAGAGTAAATTTTTTTCATACGCTTTCTTTTGATTGATAAATAGGGTTAATACTTGTTTCGTTATTTGTTATGCAAGATAATAATCTGTTTTGGAAATATCCTCTTCTTTATCTAATTATTTATTGAATAGGTATCGCGGGTACTTATTTTATATATAAACGATGTTCTTTGGCTTTTCCCCTAAAGGGACTTTGACAAATCGCTGGCTATTCATGCTCTTTCAACGGGAAAAACGGTGCAAGCTTCTTTTTTTGGTGCTGCAGTTTTTTTCATTCTCTTTATCGTTAGGGGTAAATACTGGCTCAATGCAGCGTGAAGCTTGCGGAAGGCAATCGTCATCTGGGCCTCAACGGTGTTCTCGGAAATTCCCATACGCTCGGCGATTTCTGCGTTTTTCAGATGATCGCGACGAGAATAGAGAAACACCTGACGGCAACGAGGGGGAAGCCCTTCTATGGCATTGCGGACAGCTCCGTTGATGACTTCATTGTCGTACGAGGAGGCTGCGTCGTAGCAGTTGAGGCTGTTGATTTTATTCGTAAGCTCGTGGCGCTGGTTTTCGGTTACGTGATCGGCATATTCTGCCACATGGAGAAGATGCTTGAGGTAGTCCAAGCATCTGTTCTTCAGCGAGACGGCCATGTAGCCTTCGACATTGTCCATGCTTAGTACATGATCTCGATGTTCCCATACGCTGACAAATACATCATGTACGATGTTCTCTGCTTCCTCATGTTCGGGAATATAGACTTTCGCTATTCGCAGCATGCGGGAGTAGTTGTTGAGATATAACTCAGAAAAACGGGTGTTGAACATGATAGTTGCTTTTTCTGCAACAAAAATAATAACATACTTTTCTTATAGATTCATAAAGTAAACAAAAAAGTAAATGCATTAATTTGTATTAGAATATTAAATAATTGAACGATAGATATCTAAAATTATGAATTTGAATTTCTAAAGTAGACAAATAAGAAGATGAATATAGATGGTTTTTTCTAACATCCGGCCATTTTTCTTGTTTGTCTATACGGGAATACGCCTTCTTCTTCGTTGGTGTCGAAAAAAGCACTTTTTGAAGAAAAAGAGGGGTTGACTTTAGCGGAAAAGGAACTCTCGCTCGTTTATTAAGAAAAGATAATGCGTATGAAATGGTATAGATTGTTGTGTTTGTTCCTTCTCCTTGTCGTTGGAGTACATGTATCAGAAGCTCAGAAAAACGTGGAGCTCATTTCTCCTACGGGTAATGTGAAGGTGGAAGTGAGTGTGGTAGATGAAATACGTTGGTCTGTGTGGAAGGATGGTGCTCCTGTGATAAAGGACAATGAGGCTTCGATGAAAATTAACGGCGCCGTCTGTGGGAATCATCCGAAGCTGGCGAAGGTGCGTAAGTCATCCGTGAATACCTCCGTCAAGCCCGTCGTTCCTCTGAAGCAGGCTGTTGTGGAAAACAGGTACAACGAGGTTCGGCTTGATTTCAACGGAAACTGGTCCTTGGAGTTCCGTGCTTACGACGACGGAATTGCCTATCGGTTCCTGACGAAGAAGAAAGGAAAAATATGCGTCGAGAACGAACAATGTGCGATAAATCTCCCCGAGGATGCCCTCCTGCACGTTCAGCAGCCTTTCTGGGGCTTTGGCTGCAACTACGAAGACCCTTATTCGCATGAGTCCATACAAGCCTGGGGCGGCGACAAACGCAAAGCTGTCCTTCCGGCTCTTATCGACTTGCAGGACGGACGAAAACTGCTTTTCTCTGAGTCAGACTTGCAGGATTATCCGAATATGTTCCTTCAGGGAACGTCGGAGCATTCGTTTACTTCCATTTTTGCGAAAGATCCTTTGGAGTTCGGCCCAAGAAACGACAGAAGCCTTGAGATTCTGAAAGAGGCTGATTATATTGCACTTACAAGCGGAACCCGTTCCTTCCCTTGGCGTTGGTTCCTGATTACGGATAACGACGGGCAGTTGGTGGAAAACACGATGCCGAGCCGGCTGGCGCCTGCATGTGCCCTCGACGACACCTCGTGGATTAAGCCCGGGCACGTCAGCTGGGACTGGTGGAACGGATGCTACGTCTGGGGGCAGGACGTCGACTTTGTTCCCGGGCGCAATCAGAAGACCTATCAGTATTACCTCGACTTCGCTTCCCGATTCGGCTTAGAATACATCATCATGGACGAGTACTGGGCCCGAAACACCCGTAATCCCTTCGAGGCGAACCCCGAAATAGACCTTCCTGCCCTTATTCGCTACGGAGAGGAGCGTGGAGTGGGCATCATCCTCTGGCTCCCCTGGCTCACGATAGAGAACCACATGGATCTCTTCGCTACCTACGAGGAGTGGGGCATCAAAGGCGTGAAGGTGGACTTCATGGACCGTAACGATCGTTGGATGACGGACTTCTACGAGCGTGCAGCAGCTGAGGCTGCGCGTCATCATCTGCTTATCGACTTTCACGGCTCCTTCAAACCTTCGGGATTGGAGTACAAGTATCCGAATATCATCTCCTACGAGGCTGTGCGCGGGATGGAGTGGGGCGAAAACTGTCATCCCGACAACAGCATCTGGGTGCCTTTCATCCGCAACGCCGTAGGCTCGATGGACTTCACGCCTGGAGCGATGATGAGCTGTCAGCCAGACAACTTCATCTCGCGTCATCCCAACAACTACGGGCAGGGAACCCGAGCCTACCAGATGGCGCTCTTTGTCGTGTTCGAAAGCGGCGTGCAGATGCTTGCCGACAGTCCTACGAACTACTACCGAAATGCCGACTGCACCGAGTTTATCGCTTCTGTGCCCATCACGTGGGATGAGACGCGCTCTCTTTCGTGCGAAGCGGGCGAGCTGGCTGTTGTCGCCAAGCGGAAAGGAGACAAGTGGTACATCGGGGGCATCACCAACGGAGCCCAGCGCGAGCGTCAGCTCGACCTGTCCCTTGACTTCCTGAAGGATGGCGTGAAGTACAAGATGACATCCTTTGTCGACGGGCCGAATGCCGCTACGCAGGCGATGGACTACCGGAAGCAGTCTGTCGACGGCATTTCGTCGGCTGACACGCTTCCTCTCCGCCTTGTCCGCAACGGAGGATTCGCTGCCGTTCTGGAGCCTGTCAAGTAAGAAAAGGCTTCTTTTCTGCTGGCTTTTCGGCCTGTTTGTTAAGCTGGAAAAAATGCAGCCCAGAAGCCATTCTGAACACGCGAAATTTTCCCTTCTTCATACGGCGAGATGTAGAAAGAAAAAAATTTTTTCCCTTCTCGAAAAAATATTTTTCTTTGAGCATATTTTTCCTTCCCTTTTCCAGATAGGCGGAAAGGGAAGGGAACGCTTGCGGTTTGGATGCGCGTCGCGCGAATCCTTTTTAAAAAAATCAGATTTCTTTAGGGGGATGTCGCGAGAGAGTCGTTTCCTTAATAAATATCATTTATTAGATAGGCAAAAATGAAGCATTTCAAGAAAACATCAGCCTTTGCGCTTGCGGCTTTGACGTTCGTGCTGCTGCTTGCAGCGTGCGAAAGCCCCGAGGAAGGCTATCCTGACTACGATGCGTCGAAACCCATTGTCTGCACAAGCTTCTATCCTACGGGAGGACCTATTGCAACGAAAGTCATCCTGACGGGTAGCAACTTCGGCAACAGAGCCGACGCAGTAAGTGTGTATTTCAACCAGAAACAGGCTCCCGTGATAGGCGCGAGCGGCGATCATCTGCTGGTGCTGGCTCCCAAGCTTCCCGGAGAGAACGTTGTGATCAAGGTGAAAATCGGAGACCAGGAGGGCACTTTTGACGGTTACTTCGACTACAAGATTCAGACCAACGTGTCGACGATCTGCGGAGGAGACGCCAGCGCAACTACCAATCCCACAGGCACTATCAGCCTGTCGGAGGCTCAGTTCGCATCGGAGATGAACCAATGCATCTCGGTGGACAAGAGAAAGAACATCTACTTCGAGATTGACACCCACGACAGTAAGTTCTATCGCTACTGCGCCAACGAAGAAGCCGATCAGCTCAAGCTCATCGACGAGCTGGGCATCTTCCTGACGGTTCCCTGCAATGTCTACGACGACGTGCACGACAAAGTCTATCATATTCAGGCAAATGCCGGCAACAACGAATACTGGTATTACGATCCCGACAACGACTGGGTTCAGATGGGCAAAGGCGAGATCAGCTGGGATAACACCGAGTTCCATCCGGGCGGAATGGCATCGTGGGCAGCTCGTCGAACAGCTGCTATGTGTCCTGCCGACGGTAAATTCTATTCGCGCATCTACGGAGGGTATCTGGTTCGCTTCAATCCCGAGACCTCCCTCGGCGAGAACCTCACGCAAGTGTATGGAGGCGTCGGAATCGGCAGCACCAGCGGCAGCACCTACGGAATGGTGTTTGATGCCAACGATCCTAATATCCTCTATTTCTCCGTCGACGAGATGAACCGCATCTTCAAGCTCGACTTAGCCAACCTGACGTGCACGTCATTCTGCGGAGGCTCCAGCGGATTCTTCGACGGACCTATCAATCAGGCACAGTTCTCGAATCCCCACCAGATGTGCCGCGACAGCGAGGGCAACCTCTATGTGGCAGACACAGGCAATCATTGCATCCGCAAGATTAACATGAAGACAGGTTATGTGTCGACAGTTGCAGGCTTGCCCCAGCAGGCAGGATACGTCAACGGTACGGGTGAAGTAGCCAAGTTCAACAATCCTGTCGGGCTGGCAATCGACTCGGAAGACGTGCTCTATGTGGGCGACAGCCAGAATCACGCCATTCGCCGCGTGGCAGTAGAATAGAAGAAGGACACTAAAATAAGAGAAGAAGTATGAAGACAACATTTCTTGGAAATATGAAAAGATGGATGCTTCTGGTGTCCCTCTGCGCGCTTGCTTTTGTGGCAAAGGCACAAGAGAGCTTTGAGGTAAGGGGCCACGTCATCGACGAGACGGGCGAGGATGTCATCGGAGCAACGGTGACCATTCAGAACAAGCCGGGCATCGGTACCGTAACTGACGCCGAAGGAATATTTATCATCAAGGCCGACCTGTACGACGTGCTGATGGTTTCCTACGTGGGATACAACTCGGTGACGCATCGTCTGGAGAAAAAGGAGACGTCGGTAACCATTCAGATGAAGGAAAGCACCAAGGACGTCGACGAAGTAGTCGTTGTCGGTATGGGTACCCAGCGTAAGATCAGCGTCGCAGGTGCTATCACCACTATCGCCCCCATTGAGTTGGAAAAGCCGGCAACGAATATCGTCAACAGCCTCGCAGGACGCGTGGCAGGTATCATCGGAGTTCAGAGGAGCGGAGAGCCGGGAAAGAATATCTCCGAGTTCTGGGTGCGCGGTATCGGTACGTTTGGTGCCAACAGTAGCGCTCTTGTGCTCATCGACGGACTTGAAGGAGACCTGAGCCAGGTGGAGGCTGCCGATGTGGAGAGCTTCTCGGTGCTGAAAGATGCTGCCGCAACAGCTGTCTACGGTAGCCGAGGTGCTAACGGCGTAGTCATCGTCACTACGAAGCGCGGTTTGGATCAGAAACTCCGCATCACAGCACGTGCCAACTATACCGTATCTCAGCTCAAGCGCCTGCCCGAGTATCTGGGAGCCTACGAGTATGCCGAGATGGCCAACGAGGCCGCTGTCGCTACAGGAATGAGTCCCATTTACGACAAAGTGGAGATGGACATTATCAAGTATAATCTCGACCCAGACCTCTATCCGAATGTGGATTGGCAGAAAGAGCTCCTGAATCCCACTTCGCTCCAGCAGACCTACTACGTCAGCGCTCAGGGCGGTGGTTCTATTGCCCGTTACTTTGCTTCGCTTGGCTTGAGCAACGAGTCGTCGGCATACAATATGGCAGCCGACTCCCCCTACAAGCGGGGCGTCGGATACAATACCTACAACTACCGCATGAACCTGGATATCAACCTCACGAAGACAACGAAAGTCTATATCGGAGGAACCAGCTATCTGTCGGTGAACGACAGGCCCAGTATGGGTAACAGCTACTCGTCGGTAAGCATGACAGGCTGGATTTGGAGCTCGCAAGCAAAGACAACGCCTGTGATGTTCCCGCTCCGTTATTCCAACGGATACCTGCCTGCTACGAACGACGGCGACGACATCTCACCCTATGTTCTTCTCAACTATACGGGAACCACCCGTCAGCAGAACTTCCGAAACATGATTACCATGAGTCTCGATCAGGACCTTGCGATGGTTACCCCGGGCTTGAAGGCCAAGATTCAGGGCTCGCTCGATACACAGTCGTTGTTCGGCGAGAGCCGCTATAAGATTCCCTCGCTCTATATGGCATCTGAAAGAAGTTCCACAGGAAAACTGATTCTTTCGCAGCGCGTCAACGAGGTGTCGGTGAACTACAGTTCGGCAGCGTGGACTTGGCGCAAGATATTCTTCAACACCAGTGTTAACTACGACCGTGTGTTCGACCTCCACAGCGTGGGCGCTCTCCTTTATTATTATATAGAGGACACCGCCGAGACGGGAGCAGGCAGCAGCATGTCGGCTATCCCCAAGCGCTACCAGAGCCTTTCGGGACGTCTCAACTACGGTTTCCGCGACACCTACTTCATCGATGCGAACTTCGGTCTGAACGGCTCTGAGAACTTCCAGCCTGGACGTCAGTACGGTTTCTTCCCGTCGATGGCCCTCGCTTGGGTTCCCTCGCAGTACGAGTTCGTGCAGAACAACGCATCCTGGCTCAGCTTCCTCAAGTTCCGTGCCTCCTACGGTATGGTTGGTAACGACCAGATTGCCAGCACGCGCTTTCCCTATCTGACACTCATTTCCGAGAATCAGACTTCTTCCACCAACTGGGGAGGAACAGGTACTATCACCGAAAGCCAGGTAGGTGCCGATAACCTCGTGTGAGAGAAGGCAAAGAAATTCGATGTCGGTATGGACTTCCATCTGTTCAACGATAAGTTCTCGGCAACCGTCGACTACTTCCTTGACCGTCGCGACGCCATCTTCCAGCAGCGCACGCAGGTGCCTGCCTACGTAGGTCTCGTGAGCATGCCTTATGGTAACGTGGGCAGCATGAAAAGCTGGGGAGGTGACGGTAACTTCGAATACCTCCAGCGGGTGAACCATGATTTCAGCTTCACCGTGCGCGGTAACTTCACCCTTTCGAAGAACAAGATTCTCAACTGGGAGGAAGCCAACCAGCCCTACCGCTACTTGGAAAAGAACGGCTATGCCAACAACGTCCAGCGCGGATACATCGCCCTCGGGCTTTTCGAGAGCCAGGAGGATATTGATATGAGTCCCTCGCAGTTCGGAAACCTGCGTCCCGGCGATATCAAGTATAAGGATGTGAACGGCGACGGCGTGGTGAACAGCGACGACAAAGTGCCTCTCTTCGCCTATGCAGGTATCCCGCAGCTCATGTATGGTGTGGGCTTCTCTGCCGACTGGAAAGGCTTCACGCTCAACGTCCTCTTCAAGGGCACGGGACATAACTACTTCCTCTATGGAGGTAGCGACGGCAGCCTCTTCGATGGATACATGCCTTTCAACAAGGGTTTCCGCGGCAACGTCCTCTCCCTTGCATACAATAAGGAGAACCGCTGGATTGCCGCCGACTATTCAGGCGATGTCTCCACTGAGAACCCCAACGCTCGCTTCCCGCGTCTCTACTACGGGACGAACGTTAACAATACGCAGCCTTCCACTTGGTGGATGGGCGATGCCCGCTACCTACGCCTCCAGGAGGTAAGCCTCAATTACCGCTGGAGCGCGCCCTTCATGCATAGGGCTGGGCTTCAGTCCATCGATCTGCAACTCCTCTGCGAGAACCTGGGTGTATGGGACAGCGTGAAGATCTACGACCCCGAGCAGGCAACCTCCTGCGGACAAGCTTACCCGCTTACCGGACGCTATGCACTGCAAATGCAACTTAACTTTTAACCATGAAGTGCCTTATGAAAATGAAATTATGCTTAACAGATATGAAACAGAATCTTTTCATTGCCATTTCGTCTCTCACGATAGCCATAGGCTCGATGTCGCTAGTCGGATGTGCCGACTATCTGAATGTTGACGAATACTTTGCCGACACCTTCATGGCCGACTCCATCTTTGCAAGTAGCGTCAACATACAGCGCTATTACAATGGTGCCGTAACCCTTCTGCCGAAGGAAGCCCGTCTGTGGTACTACGGCAGCACGCCAGGCCTTACTGGTAGCGACGAAGCTGTGTCGTGCGGCAACTGGAGCGGTGGTTTCCTCGAGATTCAGTTCTCGGGAACAAGTCTCACTATTGACAACATCACTGCCTCGTCAATGGGAGGATGGGACTGGGACTTCAACGTGTGGGACAACTGCTACCGCATCATCCGCAAGTGCAACACACTGCTGACGAATATCGATGCCGTGCCCGACATGAACAGCTTTGAGAAGTCGGAGTTCCGTTCCGAGGTACGCTTCCTTCGTGCTTATGCCTACTATTGGATTCTGCGTAACCAAGGTCCTATGATTCTCATGGGCGATGAGCTGCTTAATAGCAACGAAGCCCCCGCCTATTACGAGCGTGCCCGCGGCACCTTCGACGAGTGTGTCGACTACATCTGCTCCGAGTTTGAGGCAGCCGCCCAGAATCTCCCGCGCACACGTCCCGTCGACATGATTACCGCACCGACGGCTGGCGCAGCCCTTGCCCTTTCGGCTCGTATCCGCCTGGCGGCAGCCAGCCCGCTGTTCAACGGTGGCTTTGCCGCCCGCCGTTTCTTCGGCAACTTCACCCGTTGCACCGATGGCGTGCATTACGTTTCGCAGACCTACGACGAGCGAAAGTGGGCTGTTGCAGCAGCGGCAGCAAAGCGCGTCATGGATCTGAATCTTTATGACCTCTACACCGTTGAGTCCGATCAGTACACCTTGCCCCTTCCTGCTAACGTGCCTTCAGCCGATTATCCTAATGGAGCAGGAGGTATCGATCCCTATCGTTCCTATTCCGAGCAGTTTACGGGCGAGGCTGTGGCTGCTACCAACCCCGAGCTCATCTGGGGAACGCAGGAGAACATCCTCGACCACCTTGGCTATATCTTCCCCTTGCGCTTCGGAGGCAGCAGTTGCGTGAGCGTGCCTCAGCGTATGGTAGACTACTTCTACATGGCCGACGGACGCGATATCTCCAATGCCAGCGCCGAGTATCCATACCTCAACCGCCCCTACGACAAGGAGTGCATCGTGCAGGAAGACAAGATCCTCTCGCGCTACTATACCCTCAAGGCTGGCACCTTTGCCGCCTACAACAACCGCGAGCCCCGCTTCTATGCCAACATAGGTTTCTCAGGGCGTCTGTGGACGATGTCCTCCACCATTGAGACTGGCAAGCACGACGTCATCGTCGGCTACTATCAGGGAGCCAACTGCGGACCGAACGTGTCCACCAACAATGTCTACAACATCACAGGTTATACGGGATGCAAGTACGTCCATCCGCGCGATGCCTGCACCGGCAACAACGCCCGCACCATTTCCAAGAC
This sequence comes from Bacteroidaceae bacterium, assembly GCA_017615125.1. Lineage (GTDB taxonomy): Bacteria > Bacteroidota > Bacteroidia > Bacteroidales > Bacteroidaceae > UBA1189. Next base: position 29,923 of record JAGAAS010000028.1, on the reverse strand, counting down.
GTTCCCCATCATCCGTTACGCTGAGGTGCTGCTCTCCTATGCCGAGGCACTCAACCACCTGACACAAGAGTGGGATATCGACGGTATCAAGGTCAGCCGCGACAAGGAAGAGATACGCAAGGCTTTCAATCGCATACGCTTCCGTGCTGGCTTGCCGGGCGTCACCGACGAGGAGCTGGCAACGGAGGAAGCCTTTGAGGCCGTTGTGGAGCGTGAGCGCTGCATCGAGCTCTTCCACGAAGGACGCCGCTACTACGACATCCGCCGCTGGGGCATCGTCGAGCAACTTGAGACCGAACCCTTGCAGGGACTCAACGTCAAGCAGGCCGAGTGGGCAGGGTTCTATCAGCCTACTATCATCCAGTACTCCACCATCCGCGAGCGCGTCTTCAAGCCCAAGATGGTCCTGCTGCCTATCCACCTGAATGAGCTTCGCAAGAATCCGCTTCTCGATCAGAACCCAGGCTGGGAAAAATAGTGATTTGACAGATAATATCATTCATACCGAAGTACATGAGTTATGAAACATATTGATTCGTTATTATTCAATGCTATCGCCATCGCAGGCTTGGTGGTGATAGGAATGTCCACCGTAGGCTGCGAAGCCAAGTTCTACGACGAGGAACAATACCGCAAGGAGATATACATCGTCAGCGACAACTACAACATTTTCGGTCAGGAGTACACCTTTGGTGAGATGTCCGAAGGCTGGCTGTCGATCTATGCCGGCGGCACTACCTCTATCGAGAAGGATGTAACGGTGGAATTGGAGCACTGGCCCGAGGTACTGCGCACCTTCAACCGAACCACATACGGCGAGTCGTACGCCAACTATGCTCAGGAACTCGATGCGAAGAACTACACCATTGACAACTACTCGATAGTGTTGCCCAAGGACAATAAGGAGCCCTACGTGAAGTTCCCCATCCGCGTCAACGTCAGCAACATCCGTCCCGACGATGTTTACTACATTCCTCTACGCATCAAGTCCGTGTCCGACTATATGATCTCTCCAGAGAAGCGAGAGGTGCTCTTCCGCATCTACCTGAAGAACGAGTACGCCACCACTAAGTCGACCACCTACTTCACAATGGACGGCACCGAGCAGAACTTCCGCGAGGCCGATGGTGAGTTCACGCCTGCCGGCGAGGCCTCTGTGATCAACGCCACCAAGTCGTTGGTGCCCGTCGATGAGCACAGCGTGCGCATCCTTCCCAGCACGTTCTACAGCGTGACACCTTCCGTCATCAGTCAGCGTGGCATCGTTGTCACCGTTCATCCCGATGAGCTCATTGACATCCCCGTTCTCGTCGAGGGCCTGCCCACTGGCGAGTATGTCAAGCGCCAGAAGGTGACACTTGCCACATGGGAAGTATCGAGCCGCTCCGTCAGTGTGGGTGAGGTAGAGGGCAAACCTAGCTACTATGACCCTGCAACGCAGACCTTCACGCTCAACTACCGTTACAAGCTGCCTACCGAAACTCAGTGGCACTTCGTCTACGAGCTCATGCGTCCGCTCAGTATCACCAACAATTGATGACCTCCACAGAGTGTGTGAACAGTATTTAATCATAAGCAACATAGGGTTTCTACGAATATGAAAAAAACATTTTTCCCCTTCTTCGCCTTGTTATCCCTCCTCCTGCTCGTTTCCTGTAACGACTACGACTCGGCAGCCATCGGCTACGATGATGTAGTGGAAGACTCTGTCGTCTATATTGAAGAGCCTGTCCTCGATGCAGCCTGGAAACTCGCTCCTATCATGAATATCGGGCAGAACAGCGATAAAATCTTTCTTTATCGCGATGAGCTCTACAACGCCCTTTTCAGCCGTATGCTCGGCTGGAACGGAGGCGATATCCTCTCATCGGCAGCGCTGTCAGGTAACCGTGTGCTCTGGCTCGCCCGCGACAGCTATTTCGGAGTTGTCGATGCTGCCACCCGCGCACGCCTCTCCTCCAATACCGTACGCTGCAGCATGCTCCTGCAGACGTCAGCACACGGCACCTTGGGCAATCCTGCCTCTGAGGATCTAAAGGAACTCAATGCGCTCGTGCAGACCAGTGACCCCGCTGCCGAAGGCTACTACGAGGGAGTCAATCTTGCTGTGGCAGAGACCACCAAGAGCTATCTGGTACCAGCCCTCGCTTCCGAGAAGGATGGCAAGATACAGGTTCTCTTCGGATGTTATAAGAGTTCTAACTCGCGTCGCGAAGCTACCTATCTTGGCACCTACACTCTCAGTGCCGATGGCACCCTCGTCGAGGAGTCGCTGCTGCCGAACATGCTCACTAACATGATAGGTTACGACAACTGCCTCCTGCGCGACGACGACGGCCACAACTACATCTATTGTACCTACCTGCTCACCGGTGTTAGCGGTGTCCTCGTGGCACGCACGTCCACCTACGACCTTGGATCCACGTGGGAGTATTGTGTGCGTAACATCGACGGTGACATCGTGTGGACCGAGACTGCGCCTACCACCGCTTCAGGCCTTAATGCTGACGAAGTAGCTATGCGTTCTAGCATGCTTGCCAACAACGGCGCCTGCCAGCACCCGCAGGTGCTTAAGCGCGGCAAGTACTATTACCTCATCGGACAGTCGTACCAGAATGGTCAGGATGTCCTCATCTGGCGCTCTGGCATGCCTTACGGTCCCTTTACCGATGTGAAGACCCTCTGCGTGATACCTTCGCGTCTTGAGAAGAAAGGTCCTCAGTCCTACAACTCGCTCACACGCGTCACCCTGCATAACGCCCTCTCGCGCGAAGGTGAGCTGGTGCTCTCCACCACACAGACGGCTCCTGCCACTGCCGATAACTTCACTTATCCAGGCAGTGCCGACTACGTTCGTCCATACTTCTATCGCGTCTACAACTGGGAATCCCTCTGGGATTAATCAGTTTCATGCGCGTTAGTTCTTGCTTTTACGTTTTTGTCTGTTTGGCTCCGCATCGGTGGAGCCAAACTTCTGTTCACTCGGCTCATCTGCTTGTTTCTCCATAATGATCGGGGAAGGGAGGAATCAAAGGCCAAAGGCGAAAAGGGTGAAAGACCAACGGAGTTTAACTTCCGCGTGCTAGAGTTTAACTCTAGCGCGTTAGAGTTTAACTTCCGTACGACAGAGTTTGGCCAAAAAGTTATGGTCATATTATAGTTACAATAGCCGTTGCAACAGGTGAAGGATCTCGGCTCCTCAAAAAGCGATATCGCCCCTCCTTCGCAGGTGAGGCGATATCTAATACTATACTAACATGAAAACACTTAAAACTTGCCGCTAAGGTACACACAATGTCTGAGACGACCAAATCTGAAATGCTTTTTTTAACAAATGAGTAAAAAGTGATGGGATTCCGACAAAAATGATGTATTTTTGCAACCTATACTATAATGGAGTTCGCAAGAGAACGAGAAAGAAGACAAAGGATGACACCATGCATGTATGGATCTGCGCTTGCTGTTCCTTCGGTTGGCATGATGGAAAAAAGTTGGAATGGAATTCAACATTATAAATCAACGACTATGAAAAGATGGCTACTCTTATTGTTGGGCATGTGCTTTATGGTGGCTGCCAGCGCACAGAGTGAACAACGGTTCATGAACGAAGCCAATATCACCTACGGACAGTTCACGGCTCCGCAGATGGTCTACGTGTTGGGGGAAGTGTTCGGTGCCGCCTTTTCCTTGGGACATTTCTCAACAGACAACACCATCTTCTTGGGAGCCTTCGGTGTGGAATACTACCACTATGCGAATAGTTGGTTCGCATACGGAGCCAGCGTGCTGTTCGACTATACCACGTCCGATGCCTATACTGTTGACAAAGACGGCAACAGAACCCCGAACGGAAAGTTCAATCTCGGTTGGGCGAGCATGATGCCCAGCGCTAAATTCACCTGGCTGAGAAGGGAGAAGATTTCACTCTACTCGAAGCTGTCGGTAGGCCCCGGGCTAATCGTAGGCGGTAGCGACTCCGTAAAGGACAACCTGACAGTTAGTTTTCAGGCAACACCCATAGGGATGGCCTTCGGGAAAAAAGAAAGCATAGGAGGGTTTGCTGAGATCGGCTTCGGTATGCAGGGCATTGTAAATGTCGGCATCCAGAAACGATTCTGACCTCTGTAAGCACAACGCAAAAATGCGATGATGTAAAAACTGGTGAGGAAGAGAGCAGTGTCATCCCAAACCGGAGTATTTGAAAATCTGATAATATGATTCTCTTCTTGGATGCCATCCTGGAGGATAATGGTCAGAAGAGAATTTTCTTGCCTCGCTGGATGTAGATGTAGCCTGAGTGAGGTGTTAGGACTTTGCGCCCGAAGAGGTCGTAGAGGGCATCGTCGTGCAAGTTGGGCTCTGTGGCTCCCTTCGTTTCGTGAGAGGCTTCCATCCCGTTGGTCGTTCCGTTGATGAGGAACTCTTCATAGGTGGCCGAGCGGCTGGTGACGGTGTTGGGAGCTTCGGGAGTGGGGCGTGTGAAAAGCCATGTGTCACGTCCGCCGTCGGGGTAGCGTCCGATGCTCTCAGTGCCGCTGTGGGGTATGTAGGCAAGGGTGTCGGCAAAGAGCTTGTCGGGGGAGGTGAGGATGACGACGCTGCTGTCGGACGAGAGACGGAAAGGCGCATGGAGCACGGAGGGACCTGTCTGCTTGTCGCACCAGACGAGGGAGAATCCGTGGGGGGCTATCAGCGTGAGTGGCTCGTCGGCAGGGAAGCAGTACTTGTAGGGCTCGTCGACATCGTCGGATATATACCATCCAGCGAGGTCGATGGGGTGGGAGGTTGTGTTGTAAAGTTCTACCCAATCGCTGCGCTTGAATACATCACTAATGAAGATGCTATTGGAGGCGCTTACCTCGTTGATGACGACAGAGCAGGTTCCTTCATCGTGCTCCACTGGCTCGTAGCACGCCACAAGCTCGTAGTCGCCTGTGAGCGGAAGCGTGTAGGTCTCATCGGTGCTGACAAGGGAGCTATCGCTGTCGTCGTTAAGGGTGACGGAGAGGGCGGCATCCCAGTAGATGTCGGTGGATGTGGCGCTGCAGTTGTGAACCTCAACGGCGATGAGGTTGGTGCCGGAGGTGAAAAGCGCGGGGTTGATGCTGACGGTGCCTTCCAACCAGTCGGTGACAGTGCTGGAGGCGAAGGTGTTGTAGGAAATGGTGCCGTTGGGCATGTTCACGCGCGCAGCCTCGGTGCCGTTGACATAGATGACGAAGCCGTCGTCACAACGGTAGGAGATCTGTGCGGAGGCAATTGCGCTGGAGAGCGTTACCCACGTGCGGAAGTAGTAGGTGGAGCGTTTGGCGGAGTTGTCGGAGCAGTAGCTGAGGGTGGTGACGATGCCCTTGTCGGTGGTAGCGAAGCCAAGGGGAGCCTTCCCTGTGGGCCAGGAGCTATCGTCATAAGCGCGACGCTTCCATCCTGTGTTGGCGAGGGTGCCTTGATCATAGTAGCTCCAGGCATGTCCGCGTGGGATGAGGACGCGTTTCTCTCCTCCCTTCAGGTCGCGCCAACCACGGAAACGGTATCCCTCGGGTGCCTGTGCGCGGAGAGTGATTGGGAGGAACAGCGTGCCGTCAAAGCGGTTAGTAGGCACGGGGAGGTCGTTGACGGAGAGGCGTGCCTCGGGGATGTTGGCTGAGAGGGAGGCCCGCACGGAGGTTGCATCGGTGAGGCGGAGGGGCCAGTAGGCTTTCAACTTGGTAATCATCCTCGTTTGGTGATCGGCGCTGAAGTTCTTCTTCAGCTTGGTCTGCGAGTCGTTGGGACTTCTGTTCTCATAGGCGAGCATGGGGCGCAGGGTGGCAGCCATACTATCGATGATGGCATGGCAGCGTGTGGGCTCAAAGACGCTACCGGAGATAAGACAGAATGAGTCTGTGAAACGTTTGCGGAAACGGGCGTTATCCATCAAGTAATAGAAAATGTTTGGCACGTCAAACTCGCCGAAGGTATGGTCGGTGGCGTTGGAGATGGTGTTGGTGTGGGTGAAGAAGTCGAAGGGCGAGGAGGTGTCGAAGGAACTGTCGAGGTCGAGGAGCACAAAGCGGTAGCGCCCGTTGTCGGCGCGCGGGCGGAAGCCTTTCATGTTGTTGTGGTTGCTGAGCCAGTCGGAGGGACAGAGCCATATCTGCGTAGCCATGTAGTTGGTGAACTCGTCGATGTCGAGTAGGCGCTGGCAAATGTGGTTGTAGACGGCGTCGTCGGCAGAAAGTTTGGCAAGCTCGCGCAGTTCCACGAGGGCGTCCTTGGTGCCGCAGAGTTGATGATAGCAGGAGGTGGTGAGCTCGAAGAGGTCTATCTCGTCGCTGCCGAGGCCGTAGTTGGCGAAGACGTAGTGCTTGTTGTTGGGTTCGCGCATGTTGAGCACACCCTTGTACTTGCCGTTGAGGTAGTGGACGACAGGCTGGCACGACTGCCCGTCGATGTCAAGTCCCGAGGAGAGGATGATGGTCTGGATGGCAACATCGTAGAGGCGGCAGTTGAAGTCGTTGCCCCCGTTGCGTAGCTGGAGGGTGCGGTTGCGGATGTGGGGCTTGGCACTGAAGAAGGGGTAGCAGAGGACGTTCTCATCATAGAACACCTTGTTGGCCTTCAACTTGAAGGAGTGGGGGTCGTTGGGGCGGCTCCATCCTCCGCAGATGCAGAGGTTTGCCTCACGGTCGATGGGCGTGGTGCCGTCGGGGAGTGTGTAGGCGAAATTGACGGGACGATCCCAGTCGCGGTTCCAGTTGCAGGGTCCTAGGAACCCGCGTCCTGCCACACCGTTGGTGCCCTTCACCATCACGCCGATGGTGTCGTTATAGAAATGGCGCGGGTCGGTGACGACGCTCACCACAGGGATGGTGAACGTGCGGTTCGCCTCCTTGATGAAGGAACGGGTGACAACGCGGCTCGGGAGCATGCCGTCGGCGTAGAGGCGGAAGCGCAGGAGGGTTGTCTCGGCGATGTCGAACGATGCCTTGCCTGTGTCGTCGGAATCAGCGATGATGCCGTTCGAGGCAGTAGGCGTGGAACCATCTGTGGTGTAGCGGAGCGTAGTGCCTGCAGGTATGGGGACTGTGAGAGTGCGTATGCCGCTGGCGAAGAGTCCCGAAGAAAGGTCTGGCTCAGGGGCGGGAACCATCTCGGAGGCAAAGGCGCTGGCATTGTTGGAGGCGCCGGGCGATGGCTCTGCCGTATAGCCCCACACGTCGGAGCCGTCGGTAATGCGTGCCCATGAGGCGCGGCTCACGCCTTTCGGATAGGAGATGGAGAGAAGCAGGTTGGCATACCTGTCGTAGATGCCGTACCAGCCCCCGTCGCAGTCGGCATCGAGGGGTATCTGGAGTGGTGCCGTATCCTCATGCTCGCCCAGCCACATCACAGCAAAGCCGTGCGCGGGGACATCGAACTGCCAGGTGATGGGGTATTTCTTCGGCACGAAAGGGTCGTCAGAGACATAGCAATGGAACAGGCTGACAGCGGAGTCGGTGGGGTTGTAGAATTCCATCCAGGCGTCGTAGTTCCAGACGGGACTCAGGTACATGTCGACATTGCTCACCTGTATTTCGTTGATGAACAGGTCTGTGACGTCAGCACGGCAGACAGGAGACAGGTAGAGGATGGCAACGAGCGTTGCCATCCAGCGCTTTCCCAGGCTTCGCCTTCGTCCGTTACGGATGAGGTTTTTGAGGAAACCCGATGGTATCTGCTGCACAGAGAGCTTATCTGTCATCCGTTATGACAATCTTCTTAGACATGCGTCCGGCAGGAGTTTCCGCCACAAGGATATAGATGCCTGCAGGCAACGAGGATGTGTGGGGTACACCCTTGCCCTTGCTCACCTGCTTTCCGTCAGGTGTCACAATCTGCCAGCGAGTGGAAGGACCGAAGTCGAAGCGCTCATTGATTTCTCCTGGAACGATACCGTTCACCATATCTTCGTAACTCTGCAGCCCGGCGTCGGCAATGGGTTCGCGCGAGGAGATTCCATAGAACGTCTGCCAGTTGAAGATGCGGCGGAAGTGGGGGAGGTTGAGGTTGGCGCTGCCCCACGCGTTGTAACAACGGTCGTTGCCCGAGACAACGGTTTCAAGGAAGCTGCCGTCGGACTTCTTGGTGTAGATGGTGATGTCGGCAGGCGACATCGTGTACGAGCATACAATCTCGCCCATACGCGAGAGCTGGGGATGAAGGAAGAGGTGTTTGGTGACCTTCTCGTCGGATGGCATCGTGATGAGGTTCTTCTTTTTAGTAAAGGGTCCCCAAGGTGTGGGCCCCTGCCAAATGGAGAGCAAGCCTCCAGGGGCATTGAGAGCTACCATATAGTACGAGTCCTCGTAGCGGAAGATGTTGGGAGCCTCGGTCCTGTCGGTGCTGGCAATTGCCGACAGCAGGATCTCTTCCATCGTGGGTACCTGACGTTGCCACTGGGCATTGCCGTTGCTATCGACGATGTAGTATTCCCATGCATCGAGCAGATTGAGGGTCGTGGAGCGTGCTACGACAGGCCACGTGTATCCGCGGTTTCCTGTGGTGAACGTGCCGTAGAGGTAGACGTGCCCGTCGTCCTCAAATAGGCGTATGCCGTAGTTGACGCGGAAGGGGACGACGTCCTTGTGGAGTGCGATGAGCTGCATGTAGCCCTCGTCGCCAGGAGTGCCGTCGAGAGAGTATTCAGCGATGGAGATGTCGGTATAGGCATTTTGCTCGTCAACGCCGTGCAGGACGACCTGCAGAACGGGCTTCCCTCCGCGCAGCAGCACGTGTGCGTCGCCTGGAACGTAGCGATGATCGGTGTCGGTGCGCCCGCGGTTGATGGTTGACTCGCTGAGGGTTGCGTCAGGATGTCGTATCCACGTCTTTCCTCGATAGTAGGACGACTCCTTCGCGGGGTCGGTGGAGATGTACTCGTTGAGCGTGATGAAGTCCTCGTCGGTAATGAGGCTCTCGTCGGTAGCTGTCTGCAGCATAGCGGTGTTGCAGGGGGTGTTGTTGTATTTCTTTCTGTCGCGGAACTCCGAGATGCGCCCGAAGGTGCTGGGACCGAAGGACCAGAAAACGTTGCCGTCGGGAAGGGGCGTGCTGTAGCAGCCCTCGCCTCCGTTCCAGCCCTTCTGCCGCATGCCGAAGAGCGTCCACCAGGTGAGATCGTCGTAGATGGTTACCTTTGAGCTAGATGTGGCTTTGTCGCGGTAGTCAAGTTCCAAGCCGTCGAGCAAAGGTTCATTCAGGTCTATCTCCTGTGCTCCAATAAGGGAGGGGAAGAAAAAGAGAAGGCTGAGGAGAGCAGCGCGAATGGATGATTTCGTATTCATGTCACTTCATTTTTTCATATTCGATGATTCCCGTGTCGGTAACGGGTCCCAGGTCGGGAATCCCGAAGAGCGATTGCCATCCAAAGACGCGGATGAAATGTGGCTGGTAAAGGTCGGCGCTCTCCCACGCGTTGAAGTTGCGCCAGAAGCCGTCGGAGTTGTTCTCCACAATCTCTCCCTTGCCGTTCTTGTAGTAGGTGACGAGGGTGACGGCATTCATGTTGTAGGAAATGACGAGTTCTCCTGTGCGCGACAGCTGAGGGTGCACGAAGGTGTTGTAGGTAGCTGCATGCTCGTCGGGAACATTGTAGAGGCACTTGCGGTTGATGAAGGGTCCCCATGGGTCTTTTGCCTGATAGATGTAGATGTTTCCGTTCAGTCCGTCCTGACTTACCATATAGTAATAGTCTCCGTAAGCCATCATCGAAGGCTCTGTCACCCATTCGCCGCGACTGATGTCGGAGCGCTGGATATCTGCCTCGGAGGGAATTTCCGTCTGCCAGGCGAAGTTTCCGTTGGCGTCGGCAATATAGTATTCCCATTGCGAGGTAAGGTCGTGCGTAGCGGAGCGAGCTACTATGGGTACCGAGCCGAATCCTACGCCAACGGTACCGTAGAGGTAGGTGTGTCCGTCGGGAGCCTCAAGGATGCCGGAGCCGTATCCTCCGCAGTACTCGACAACGTTGGGGATGAGGCGCGTTAGCTTCATGAACTCCCCGTCGCCCGGCGTGCCCTCAAGCGAATACTCCGAGAGCGCTGTCTCATCGCGGTTCATATTTCCGAAGATAGAGCCCCAGAGCACCTGAAGAATGGGCTTCCCGTCGCGCCAGATGACGGTAGCATCGCCAGGCCAGTAGAAACGGTCGGAGTCGGTGCTGCCGGCATCTATCTCCTTCTGGCTGAGGGCTTTGGCGTTAGGATGACGAAGCCACGTCTTCCCTTTGTAGTAGTGTTCTTTGTCGTTTGGGTCGGTGCTGCAAATCTCGTTGAGCACAATAAAGTCGCGGTACGAATGTTCTCCCGTCTGTATCATAGCAGCGTTGCGCGGCAGGTTCGATGCGCGACGCCGGTTGCGGAATTCGCTGATGAGCCCGAAGAAACTGTCGCCGAACGACCAGAAGGTGTTGCCGTCGGGAAGCGTAGTGCTGTAGACGCCGTCGCCTCCGTTCCAGCCCTTCTGATGGCTGGCGAAGAGATGGAAGTACGTGAGGTCGAGATAGACGGAAGCCTTGCCTCCGGAGAGGTCTTTTCCGACGTACTCGAGTTCAAGTCCGTTGAGCCGCTCGTCGGTAAAGTCAGCCTGCGCGTGTGCCTGCGTGCCGTATGAGAGGCACAAGACAACGGGGAGAATTTTACTGAGAAGCGGAAGATGTTTGTTTTTCATTTTCCCGGTTTTTATATAAAAACGATTGTGCGTGCGCATACCCCTATTTTTTTTCTTTCTCCAAAAAATTTTTTTCTTTCTTCATACGGCGAGATTCCTTCTCGAAAAAATTTTTTCCCTTCTCCAAAAATCAGCCTTGTCAGAAGGCCTTCCTGCGTGGGTATGAACGGAACGAAAAGTGCAGGCTTTTTCTTTGGATTCTTATCAAGGAAATCTGAAAAAAAAGTTAGTGGAATGCAATGATTTGGTCGTTTTAACAAATAGTTGAAGAGTATTCCAAAACGATGAAAAAAGAAGCTGACACTATACATAATAAGGTAAGAAGAAAGAAGGTCACGTCTTGCGAGGATACTTTGCTGGACACCATTCTGGCGGCTTTTCCTATGGAGGGAGACCGACAGCAGGCCGAGCATAGCTGGCAGCTGTTTGTGCAGAGTGAAGAAAAGTCGGCTCGTTGTTCATGCCCTAATCCCAAATTCTCAGGAAGATGATGTTTTCGTGCGTCGACATACGGAAGAGGGCAAGCCTCATCCTCGTTTCCTCGCTCCTCGTGCTGCTGGGCACGCTCCCGTGTGTCAGCCAGCAGGAGATGCAGACAGCGTGGTTTGTCGACGGCTATCACGGAGGCATCTACGGGCACTATCCGAAAAGCTGGTACACAGATTTCATCTGCGACAAGCTGGAGGAGAATCCCGACTGGAAGATTTGCCTTGAAATCGAGCCCGAGACGTGGGATACTATCGCGGCGATTGCTCCCGACGACTTGGCGCGGCTGAGGAAGTTCGTGAGCGAGGGAAGGGTGGAGTTCACCAATCCTACGCTGGCTCAGCCCTACCTCTGGAATATCAGCGGCGAGAGCATCCTCCGGCAGCTTACGGAAGGGATGCGCACGATAAAGAAATACTTTCCCGATGCGGAGTTCAACACCTACGCCGTTGAAGAGCCTTGTTTCACAAGCTGCCTTCCTGCTGTGCTTGCGGAAGTCGGATGCCGCTACGTCGTGCTCCGCTGTCCCGATACGTGCTGGGGAGGATATCCCGCCAACTACGGCAAAGAACTTGTGAATATGGTGGGTCCCGACGGTACCGTCCTGACAGCTGTCCCGCGCCCAGCCTGCGAAGAGCTGGAGAGAGGAACTGTGTGGCAGACGGCTTCGTGGCGCAACAATCCGCGCTATCTTGCCGCATGTCAGCGTGCGGGAATCGAACATCCCGTAGGTATGTGCTATCAGGACGCAGGATGGAAAAACGGTCCCTGGCTGGGAGCAAACGCGGTTCGCAGAACAAGGAACGGCCTGTGGAAGAACATCTATACGACGTGGACTGAATACATCGAGAAAGTCAGCGTAGGCACTACCGACGACGACTGGCACTTCACGCAGGAGGATATCAAGCCTTGCCTGATGTGGGGAAGCTCGGTGCTGAACGGCATAGCCCGCAAGGTGCGTTGGGCAGAGAATGGGTTGATACAGAAGGAGAAGTTGGATGTCTTGGAAAACGTCTTTTCCCCAGAGGGAAACAACGCCGGCGGGAAGGAAGTCCGCCCCGTTGAGGCTGCCCTTCCGGAGATGAGGGAGGCTTGGCGCAACCTTTCGTTGGCACAGCATCACGACGCTTGGATTGTTCCCTACAACGGGCTGTTAAGAAGAAGGATGACTTGGGCCGACTGGGTGGGCATCTGGACGAGGAATGCGTACGATGTTCCCCTCCCGTCAGTTGAGAAATTCGAATCGGATGCGAAGCTTTCTTCTGCCGATAAGCCCGAAGGCGGTGTCCGACTCTACAATACTACAGCGCATGCGCGAAAGGAAGTCGTGCAGGTAGGCAAATGGGCTTTCCCCGTTGAGGTGCCGGCATTCGGATATGCCGATTTCTCGGCAGAGGATATGCTGTCAAGTGCTTCCGCTTGTGAGCCTTGCCGAGTGCTGGAGCAAGACGAACATCACGTAATCGTTACCAACGGTTGCTGCACGATAGCTTTTGACTTGGATAGAGGAGGAGTGATGACAAGCCTGAAAACACTCTCGTCATCCTCGCAAGGGGAAGTGCGCGAGAAGGAGTACGTCTGCCCATCGGAGGAAAGTCCCCAGAAGAGCTCCTTTGGAGAGCTTCGCGGGTTCTTCTACAAGAAAGACAAATGGATGTCGTCGACGGAGACTGGCGCCAAATGTGTCGTGAGGGGAGACAACACTCCCCGTCTCGTCGTTTCGATATCCGGGATGATCAGCAACTCTCCCTTTGTTCAACATTATCAGCTGAGCAGCGGCAGCAGGCTTCTCGACTGTTCCCTTAGGGTTGACTGGAAGGGAAATCCAGGAATAGGCGAGTATCGGCAGCAAGCCAAAGAGTGGAAGCAGAACCGTCGTGCTTTCTGTGACGATCGTTATAAGCTGAACATCCTTTTCCCTGCTAACTTGAAGGAAGCGCACCTCTGGAAGGATGCACCCTTCGATGTCTGTGAGAGTCGCCAGGATAGCACTTGGTACGGCTCTTGGTCGGAGATTCAGCATAATGTGATTCTTCATTGGGCAGATATCTCTGAGGGAGAAGAAGGCAGCGGGCTGGCTCTGCTCACCGATCATACGGGAACCTATTCGTACGGGAAGGAATTCCCTCTGGCTCTCACGGCTCAATACAGCGGTGTGGGGCTGTGGGGCAGGGAGTACGGCATAGAAGGTCCGTTGGAGATGCGGTATGCTCTGTATCCGCATGAGGGAACGTGGAACGAAGCGGGAGTAGCCCGCCTTTCTGCAGAGTGGAACGAGCCACTCACAAAAGTGCCCCTTGAAGGAACTAAATCGACTGCCCGTTCCTTCGTGGATGTCGGCAACTCAGGCTATGAACTGACTTGCATGCGCAGAACAGAGGAAGGTGTAGAGTTGCGTCTCTTCAACTCAGAAGGAAACGACGATGTGCATGAGATAAGAGTAGGCACGAAGCGCTTTCCCGTCAGCATCCCTCGCTTTGGTATTAAGACTATTCATTTGACTTCTTTCTAATCAGATATGAAAAAACTTGGAATCCTGTTCTTGATATTTAACTCTCTGCTTTTGAGCTCTTGCCGCGAGAAAGCTTCGGATAACGGAAACGTGGAGGATTTTGCCCGCTGGGTGAACCCCATGATTGGCGCAAGCACCAGCATCAGTGGCGCAGGAGTGTACCACGGGCTGGGCAAGACATTCCCTGGAGCAGTCACTCCCTTCGGGATGGTGCAGGTGAGTCCCAATACTATTACGGGAGGGGATAACGGCAGCGGATATAGCGACGAGCATCGAACCATCGAGGGTTTTGCAATGACTCAGATGAGTGGAATAGGGTGGAACGGTGATCTGGGAAACTTCCTGGTAATGCCTACGGTGGCTGAGGAAGGTGTCTCTCTGCAGACGATAGCAGGGAAAGAGGATGGCTCGGTAAAGGGCTGGCGCTCGGAGTATGATAAGAAGAGCGAAAAGGCTCAGGCAGGCTACTACAGCGTGGAACTCTCTCGCTATCATGTGAAGACGGAATGTACAGCTACTACGCGCTGCGGGTTCCTTCGTTTTACCTTTCCTGAGAGCGAAAAGAGTCGGATACAGATAGACCTTGCCCGACGCGTAGGAGGAACAGCAGACGAAGAGTCTGTGGAAGTGCTCAACGACAGCACATTCTGCGGGAAGATAGTTTGCACTCCCGACGGCGGAGGATGGGGCGATGGGCAAGGACAAGCACGATACACTATCTATTACTATGCTACCCTTTCTGTTCCTTTGGAGAATTACGGATTCTGGAAAGCAGACATTCCGGACGATTGGAGCCGGCATTGCGATGATGTTATATCGGATAAGTACCTTCAAAGGGTTGCCGAAGCTTCGGTGATACGTGGCGAATCCTCGTGCTTTGGAAAGCACATAGGCTTTTTCGTTGAATTCCCGACGGAGCAGGATGAGGAGGTGACACTGAAAGTGGCTATTTCGTATGTGGATGCAGAAGGAGCCCGACAGAACTATCTGGTAGAGGGAGCATGTCGTACGTTTGACAAAGCTCGGGCTGATGCCCATACAAGCTGGAACGAGATGCTTTCGAAAGTGAAAGTGGAGGGAGGCGACGATACAAGCAATACGGTGTTCTACACGGCTCTTTATCATACAATGATTGATCCGCGCATCTTCACGGATGTTGATGGTCGCTATACAGGAGGAGACGGGCTTGTGCATCAAGTTGACGGTTCGTGGACAAAACGAACTATTTTCAGCGGATGGGATGTGTTCCGCTCGCAGATGCCTTTGCAGTGTTTCATCAATCCTAATGTAGTGAACGATTTGATAAACTCCCTTATTACGTTGGCCGACGAAAGCGGAAGGGGCTATTTCGAGCGTTGGGAACTGATGAATGCCTACTCAAACTGTATGATCGGAAATCCTGCGCTTCCCGTCATCGCAGATGCTTGGAGCAAAGGCATCCGTTCGTTCGATGTGCAGAAAGCGCTCGCCTATGGAAAGCGGACTTCTCAGCTTTTCGGTAACGATTTGCTTGGCTATACACCAGGCTCGTTCAGCATAAGCCACACGCTGGAGTATGCTTATGCCGACTGGTGTTTGGGCAAGCTTGCACAATGGGCAGGAGATCCGACAGCCGAGGAGTATCTGTCGAAGGGACAGGCTTGGCGAAATGTCTTTGATGAGGAGAAACGGTGGTTCCGTCCTCGTAATGCAGAAGGTGGCTGGGAACCGTGGCCTGAGAATGCCCGCACGAAGGAGTGGTATGGCTGCATTGAGTCGGATGCGTGGCAACAGGGATGGTTCGTGCCTCAAGATATTGAAGGAATGGTGCAGGCAATGGGTGGATACGATGCTGTCGTGGAAGATTTGGATAGTTTCTTCGCACTCACACCAGCCGACTTGCATTGGAATGAATACTATAATCACGCCAACGAGCCCGTCCATTTCGTTCCTTACCTTTACAATCGTCTCCGCCAGCCTTGGAAGACGCAGTACTGGACACGTTTCATCTGTGAGCATGCTTATAAGAATGGGGTGAACGGTATCGTGGGCAACGAGGATGTGGGGCAGATGTCGGCCTGGTATGTCCTGTCGGCTTCGGGAATTCATCCCGTATGTCCTGCCGACGGATATATGGAGATTACAACCCCTCTTTTCCCGAAGGTGACATTCACGGTGGGTGATAATTCGCCGGTTCAGTTTTCTGTTGTCTGTCACAACTTGACGAACCGCAATATCTACATCCAGCGTGCTGAGCTTAACGGACTGGAATACAATAGTTCCCGTCTGCCAGTCGAAGCCATTACGGCAGGAGGAACGCTTCATCTTTATATGGGGCTAAATCCTAATACCAGCTGGGGAATAGACGATGAATACTAACAAAATACACTATATCATGAAAAGAATTCATGTTTTTATTTTCTTTTTTCTTGTAGCAACACCTTCCCTGTTGTTTGGCAAAACGGACCTTGTACACTACGCCAATTCGCTGCAGGGAACGGATAGCCATTTCGGACTAAGCAACGGTAATACGTATGCTACCGTAGGGCAGCCTTTTGCTACACATCTGTGGTCTGCTCAGACGGGACGTAACGGAGATGGTTGGAAATACACGTATGGAGCAACTACCATTCGCGGTTTCGGGCAGACACACCAATGCAGTCCTTGGGTGGGCGATTACGCTTGGTTCTCTTTTATGCCTGTTGTAGGTACATTGCGGGTTGGAGAAGAGGAGCGACAGGCTTCTTTCAAGCACGAGAATGAGACAGCTCATCCCGATTACTATAGCGTGACTTTCGATAATGGCATGCGTACCGAGATGACCTCCACAGAACGCTGCGGGCACTTACGCTTCACGTTTCCGAAAGGACAATCCGCTTGGCTTGTGATAGACGGATATACGGCAGAAAGCGGCTGGACAATTGACGTGAAGAACAGACAGATTATCGGCTGGGTGAATAACGGTACTTGGCTCAATAACCGGGAGACTTTCCGTTGCCGAATCTTCATGCAGTTTGACCAACCTTTCGAAGCATACGGCACTTGGAACAATCGTGACAACAAGGTGCGCGAAGGCGAAACCCAATGCGAGGGAAAAGGCGAGGGCGTTTATTTGAAGTTCAAACCTGGAACCAAAGTTCAAGTCCGTACTGCCTCTTCCTATATCAGCGATGAGCAAGCCCGTTTGAACTGGCAGCAGGAAATCGGTAAGGATAAGAAGCTGGAGCAGACGCGTAAACGTGCTGCTGACGCTTGGAACAAGCTGTTCGGACGTGTTCTTGTTGAAGGAGCCTCCGAAGAAGACATGAAAACTTTTTACAGCTGTCTTTTCCGCGCCAATCTTTTCTCGCGTAAATTCTTTGAAATCAAAGCCGACGGTACTCCTTATTATTATAGCCCTTACGACGGGAAGATTCACGACGGATATATGTACACCGACAACGGCCTCTGGGATACCTTCCGCTCGCAGTTCCCGCTGACAAACATTCTTCACCCCACCCAGCAGGGCCAGTATATGCAAGCCATTCTGCAGGCCCAGCAGGAGTGTGGCTGGCTGCCCGCCTGGTCTTTCCCAGGCGAATGTGGAGGCATGTTGGGCAATCACGCAATGTCGCTTCTTGCCGATGCGTGGGCAAAGGGGATTCATACCTTTGATCCTGCCCAAGCACTTGAGGCCTATGCCCACGAGGCTATGAACAAAGGGCCTTGGGGAGGCGCCAACGGGCGTGCTGGATGGAAGGAGTATTGGCAGCTGGGTTATGTGGCTTATCCTGAGTCGTCGGGAAGCACGTCGCAGACGCAAGAGTATGCCTACGATGACTTCTGTGCCTGGCAGCTGGCGCGTGCAACGGGAAACAAGTTCTACGAAGAGGTGTTCGGGCGCGTGATGTTCAATTACAAGAATGTCTTTGACAAAACGACGGGCTTCATGCGTGGGCGTGATATCAAGGGCAATTGGCTCGAACCCTTCGACCCGCTTGCCTGGGGAGGACCTTATTGCGAAGGAAACGCCTGGCACTATAACTGGAGCGTATTTCACGATGTTCAGGGACTCATCAATCTCTACGGATCCGATGAGGCTTTCATCGCCAAGCTTGATTCCGTCTGGAGCATACCGAATGATGTGCATGTGGGGACTTACGGCGTGATGATTCACGAGATGACGGAAATGCAGAATGCCAATATGGGGCAGTATGCGCATGGAAATCAGCCCATTCAGCACATGCCTTACCTCTACTGTTACGCGGGGCAGCCTTGGAAGACGCAGTATCATGTGCGGCAGATTATGACGCGCCTTTACGACAGCACCCCTCAGGGATATCCCGGAGATGAAGATCAAGGCGGAATGTCCTCGTGGTATGTGCTCAGCGCGCTGGGCCTCTATGCCGTATGTCCTGGAACGGATCAGTACGTTGTCGGCTCTCCGCTCTTCCCGAAAGTGACGCTCACGCTTGAAAACGGCAACACATTCACGATAGTTGCCGAGAACAACAGCGCTGAGAATGTGTATATCCAGCAGGCAACGCTCAATGGGCAAACGCTTGATAAGAACTGGATTACGTACGATGATATCATGAAGGGAGGCGAATTGCACTTCGTGATGGGGCCTACGCCCAACACGTCGCGTTGTACCACAAAAGCTGCTTCTCCTTTCTCGGTTTCTGACGGATTATAGATATGGCTATGAAGGGTATCTCAAGGGCTTTTTCCCTCTGTCGGATTTTTGCAGGCTTGAGCTGGATTTTTTCTTTCTACATCTCGCCGTATGAAGAAAGAAAAAAATTTTTTCCCTTCTCGAAAAAAAATTATTCTTTCTTCATATGAAAAAACGTGTTTTTCTCCTTTCCGTTTCCGTCCTTCTGCTTTTGGGAAGAGCAGATGCAATAGCTGCAATCCGAACGGTGTCGTTGAACAGTACTGATGGCGTTGCCAAATGGCAGCTGATGCCAGCCGGCGAAGTTGATGCCAAAGGTGCCGAAGTGTCTGAGGTAGGCTTCCGAATGAGCGACCCTGTGCCGGGAGTAGTTCCTGGCGTAGTATTTACTGCCTATGTGGAGGCGGGGAGAGAAGAAAATCCCGATGTCTCGGATAACATCTATCGGGTGGACGAGACAAAATACAACCGTCCTTTCTGGTATCGTACCGAGTTCACGCTTCCTTCTTCTGCTGACAACGAACGTGTCTGGCTCTGTTGCAAAAACATCAACCGCTTTGCCGACTTCTGGCTGAATGGTGTGAAAATCTCGGGCACAGAGGACTCCGAGAAAGATGTCAACGGGCACATGCTCCGCTCTTATTTCGACATCACGTCGGTTGTGCGCCGCGATGGGCCAAATGCTTTGGCTGTGTTGATTTATGATGCCGATCAGAAGAAGACTCGCAAGGCAACCGACCCTTATGGCGTTGCCTGCAGCCCCAGTTACTTGGCTGGAGCCGGCTGGGATTGGATTCCCTACGTTCCTGGGCGTCTCGCAGGTATCACGGGCGACATCTTTGTGGCTTTTACAGGCGATGCTGTCATCCGCGATCCTTGGATGCGAAGCTATCTTCCCTCGAACGACAAGGCGGAACTGACGCTTTCCGCCGATATTCTGAATACCAGCTCCGAAGACCAAGACTTTGAAGTCCGCGGAACCATCATGCCGGGCAACATCGCTTTCAGCAAGACGATTCGTGTTCGTGGATGGAATAAGGCAACGGTGCAAATCACAAAGAACGATGTTGCAGCATTTGCTGTTGACAACCCTCGCCTCTGGTGGCCCAACGGATATGGTGAGCCCAATCTCTATACATGCAGTATGGAGGTTGTTCCTCAGGCTTCTGACGGAGGAAAGGTTGCTGTCAGCGACAAAGCCTCCTTCCGCTTCGGCATCCGGCGCTACGATTACCGGATAGAGAAGAACCGCGTGGACTATCCCGTGCTCAACATCTACTGTAACGGGCAACGCATCTTCTGTCGGGGGGGTAACTGGGGAATGAGCGAGTACCTCCTCCGTTGTCACGGAAAAGACTATGAGCCAAAGATCCGGCTGCACAAGGATATGAACTACAACATGATACGCCTGTGGACGGGTTGTGTCACCGATGAGGAGTTCTACGACTATTGCGACGAGTACGGCTTGATGGTGTGGGACGACTTCTGGCTCTATGTCGCCTACAACGACGTAGCCGATCACGAGGCCTTCAAGGTGAATGCCCGCGACAAGGTGCGCCGTCTGCGAAACCACGCTTGCATCGCCGTTTGGTGCGGTGCCAACGAGACGCACCCTGTTCCCGACATCGACTCCGCCCTTCGCATGATAGTGATGGAGGAAGACGGCAATGATCGTCTCTACAAGTCGTGCTCCAATCAGGATGCCCTCTCGGGCAGCGGCTGGTGGAAGAATCTTCCTCCCCGTCATCATTTCAGCACTTCGGGCAGCAACTTAGCTTTCAACACTCCTGCCTATCCCTACGGTATCGACTACGGCTACGGCTTCCGTTCCGAGATAGGAATGGCTACCTTCCCTTCCTACGAGAGTACTTGCCTCTTCATCCCCAAGGACAAGCGCTGGCCCTTGCCAAGCGACGAGCAGCTAGCTAACGACGACGAGAATGTGTGGAACCGTCATTTCTTCGGCAAGGAGGCTTCCAACGCAGGCCCTGCCGACTATCGCAAGTCGGTGGACGAGCGGTACGGTCCTTCGAAAAACCTTGAGGAGTTCTGCGAGAAGGCACAGCTCATCAACCTCGAGGATATGAAGGGCATGTACGAGGCGTGGAACGACAAGATGTGGGACGACGCCGCAGGTGTCCTCATCTGGATGAGTCACCCTGCCTATCCTGCTTTTGTCTGGCAGACATACGACTATTACTACGACCCGACGGGCTGTTACTGGGGTGCCAAGAAAGCCTGCGAGCCCATTCACATTCAGTGGAACTGCCTTACGGGCAGCGTGAAGGTAATCAACGTCACGGGTACACCGCTTCAGGGCGTCCGGGCATCGGCGCACGTCTACGATGTGTCTGGAGGCGAGTTGTCGGAATATGCCCGCACCGCTGTTGTCGATGTCAACGCATCCAATCGTGCTGAAGCTTTCGTGTTGCCTGAAGGCAAGGGAGGAAAGGAGGACATCCAGTTTATACGTCTCACCCTTGAGGCTCCTTCCGAGGAGGGCACGATGACCGTTCTTTCCGAGAACTTCTATTGGCGCACTGCTTCCGGCGAACTTGACTATCGGGCTTTGCAATCCCTTCCTGATGCGAAACCCACATGTACTATTGCCGATGTGAATACGACGGACGATGAGACGACCATCACCCTCATCCTGCGCAACCCCTCGACTCGTGCCACCGCCTTTGCCTCTCGGCTGCGTCTTGTGAACGAACGTACGGGTGAGCGCATACTGCCAGCCCTCTTTTCCGACAACTACCTGACGCTGTTCCCAGGCGAGTCGCGCACCGTCACCGTTACCGCCGATGCCTCGTGCTTCGAGGGAGGCTTCCGTGTGCTGCTCAAGCCCTACGGAAAGAAAGAGCGTATTGCCGCAAAAACGAAAATCAGATGATAATCGTGATAGCATTGATATTGCAATGAGCTCTTTCATCCATATAAAAGATAATCCCCCTCACCCGATGGCTCCCGTGTCTTCTCTCTTCCAATTTTGTTTGGCTTGCCTGCTGTGCCTTTCTTCCCTGACGGTATCGGGGCAGGACTTCTATATGAATCCCGTCATTCGCGGCGATGTAGCCGACCCCACCGTTATCCGCTGGGGCGACGTGTACTATGCCGCAGGAACCTCGTCGGAGTGGGCTCCTCACTACCCTCTGTTCCGTTCTTCCGATCTGGTCAATTGGGAGCAGGTGGGACACGTCTTCGGGCAGCTTCCTTCTTGGGCATCGTCCTCTTTTTGGGCTCCTGAATTGTTCGTATATCAGGGAAAGGTTTATTGTTATTATACCGCCCGCAGCAAGACAACGGGCAGATCGTATATCGGAGTGGCGATAGCTGAAACGCCTGAGGGAGAGTATGTGGACCACGGCCCTCTTGTTGACTTTGGTACCGAGGACATCGATGCTTTCATCTTCAACGCCAATGGGCGCCTCTATATCACTTGGAAAGCCTATGGGCTCGACCCTCGTCCGATAGAGATTCTTTGTCAGCCTCTTTCCGGTGACGGACTCCATCTCGAGGGCGAAGCCGTCACCCTGCTGGTTGATGAAGAGAATATCGGCATGGAGGGACAGTGTATCTTCCGCCGTGGCGACTGGTACTATCTGCTGTACGCTGCGCGGGGTTGCTGTGGTCCTGGAAGCGACTACGAGGTGCGCGTGGCTCGTTCTCGCACCTTGCCCTCGGCCTTTGTTCCCTATGAGGACAATCCCATCCTCATGGGCAGTGCCGATGTCCTTTCCATAGGACACGGGACACTTGTTGACACTCCCGACGGACGGCTCTTCTACCTCTGTCATGCCTATCTGCGTGGCGACGGCTTCTACTGCGGGCGCCAGCCCTTCTTGCAGGAGCTGTTCGTCGGCAGCGACGAGTGGCCCCATTTCCTGACGGGGCGTCTGGCTTGTCTGCGGCAGCCTGTTCCCTTCCCAGAGGTACGGCAAATAGCTGTTTCCGATTTTGTGGATGACTTCTCGGAAGAGGAGCTCCGCGACGAATGGACGTGGAACTATGTCTATTGCGATGTGTCGGCTCAGACCGCCGGAGGCTCCCTCCTGTTATCTGGTAAGGCAAAGGGGACGAACCGCGGAGCCGCCCTGTGTCTGCGCCCTGCTACCACGGACTATGCGTTTTCTACTGTTCTCGTATCAGGGGCGAAGGAACTTTCCGGATTGACTTTCTATGGAAACAACGACGACAATGTCGTCTTTGGATGCCGAAATCGTCGTCTTCAGCTCGTCCGCAGAAAGGCGGGCGAAGAAACCTTGCTGTTCGACACTTTCTGCCGCAGCCGACGAGTATATCTGAAAGGAACTGTTACAAAAGGGCACCATCTTTCGTTTTCCTACAGCCTCGATGGATCAACGTGGATTCCGGCAACATCTAACTCGCTGGATGGCTCCGACGTGATGTCGTGGGATCGTATCTCACGCCCCGGACTTTATACGGAAGCCCCTCCGCTCCATCCCGCGAGGTTCGACCATTTCGCACTTCGCATCCCGGGGGGACAATAGCGCGTAGACCATATCTTTTAAGAGGATTGAAGAAAGGCACAAATATGAAGAAAGAAAAAATCATTATGAAGAAAGAATACGGTGAGATGAAGAACCGATGGAGCAGCGAGAGCAAAGTAGAGCATGCTCATACTTTGCCGAGTCGCGAGAGAGGAAGAGCAAATACGCTCAAAGAAAAAATATTTTTCCCTTTGTCCTGTTTTCTTTTGTTAGGACTATTCGTATCGTGCGGATTGTCTGACAAAGGAGAGGGAAAAGCTTCTTCCTGCGAAGCGGATGAGTGGGCTTTAACCGGTTTTCAGCGTGTGGAGGGCGTAGGACCTATCGTGACGCCTGACCCAGAGCAGAAGTTCTTCTGCCCAGTCAAGAAGCAGATAGTTCAATGGGAGTCGGACGACACGTTCAATCCGGCAGCTGTGGTTTACAACGGGCGTGTGGCTCTGCTCTATCGGGCCGAGGACCATTCGGGCGGAGGAATAGGGACGCGCACATCGCGCCTGGGGCTTGCGCTCTCGGGCGACGGAGTTCATTTTGAGAAGAATAGCGAGCCTTGTTTCTATCCCGATGTTGACAGTCAGTACGATGCCGAATGGCCGGGTGGCTGCGAAGACCCTCGTGTGGTGAAGACGGAAGAGGGGCTCTACGTGATGACCTATACCCAATGGAACCGCAAGGTTCCCCGTCTGGCAGTAGCTACTACACGCGATTTCAAGACGTGGGAAAAGCACGGACTTGCCTTCGGGAAATGTCACGACGGACGTTTCGCAGAGACCTTCTCGAAGTCGGCAAGCATCGTCACGCGTTTCACGGAAGACGGGCTGGTGGCAGCGAAGGTGAGCGGGAAGTATCTGATGTACTGGGGAGAGCAGTTTATCAACCTCGCTTATTCTGACAACCTGACCGACTGGGAACCCCTGCTAGACGACAACGGCGATTTCTTGAAACTGGTGCTTCCGCGCAAGGGCTTCTTCGACAGCTCGTTGACGGAGTGCGGGCCTCCCGCTCTGCTGACAGAAAAGGGCATCCTGCTCATGTACAACGGGCGCAATGCAACGGACGACACGTGCGACAAGAACTATACGCCCGGGGCGTATTGCGCAGGACAGGTGCTGTTTTCTTCTGAGAACCCTACGGAGGTGCTGGGACGGCTCGACGAGCCTTTCTTCAAGCCTGAGGCCGACTTCGAAAAGAGCGGGCAGTATCCGATGGGAACCGTTTTCATTGAAGGTCTTGTCTACTATCGCGACAAGTGGTTCCTCTATTATGGCTGTGCCGATTCACGTGTGGGCGTCGCTGTGCTCGATCCGCGTCAGCAGGCCGTCGATAAGCTGCTGGTGCCTCACACGCTCAAGGCCTCCAACGGCGTCTCCTTGCCCTTTCGGCTCATGGAACCTGAGGCACTGGCTTCGGGAAAGAAATATCCTCTTGTCGTGTTTCTTCACGGAGCAGGAGAACGAGGCACCGATAACAGGAACCAGCTGGTGCACGGGGGACAGATGTGGATGAACCCTCAGACTCGGAAGAATTATCCCTCCTACGTTGTCATCCCGCAGTGCCCTTGGGATGCCTTCTGGGCATATAAGACGTGGCCTGCTTCGTTTATGCCGGAGTGTATGCCTCTGGCTCCCGAGATGCCGAAGGCGTATGAGGCCCTGAAGGAACTGATAGACTCGTGCCTTGCGCTTCCTCAGGTGGATGCGTCGCGCATCTACGTGATGGGGCTCTCTATGGGTGCTATGTGTACGTACGACTTGTGCTGCCGGTTCCCCGAGCTGTTTGCTGCCGCCGTTCCCATCTGCGGTACCGTGAACCCTGCCCGAATCGCTGCCTCGGAGGGCATAGAGAAGATTGCCTTCAGCCTCTATCACGGCGATGCCGACGAGACGGTGCCCGTAGAGGGTTCGCGAAAGGCCTATCGTGCCCTGAAGGAGAAGGGTGCTTCGGTACGGCTGAAGGAGTTTCCCGGTTGCGGGCACGGAAGCTGGAACCCGGCATTCACAGAACCGGATTTCCTCTCGTGGCTTTTCTCGCAAAAAAGGAAGTAGAAGGATTGTTGTCAGGCCATTTGCCCAAGCCTTTAGCCTTTTGGCCTTTAGCCCTTTAGCCTTTGGCCTCTTAGCCTTTAACCCTTAGCCTTCAGACAACTACATCTGCCCGATAAGCATGACGTCACGCTCGAAGTCTTCAGGACGGAGAGCGTGATTTTTTACGCGGTGCTTGTAGTTGTAGATGGTCTGGGTGGAGTAGTGGAGGAAGTTGGCTATCTGCCCCACGTCGGTCATCCCCAGGCGGATGAGGGCGAAGATGCGCTGCTCGGTGCAGAGGTTACGGCCCTCGCGGGGGTAGCGGTGGGCAGGCTCCAGGAGTGCGTTGAGGTCATCGACGAAGGTGGGGTAGAGGGCAAGGAAGGTCTTGTCGAACTGCTCGTAGACGGTGTCGAGGTCGTCGGAGTGGGGACGGGAGGTCTGGGCGAGCAGGTCGTCGTATTGGCGTGTCTTGAGCTTGCGATTGACGGCCTTGCGGAAGTCCTCCAGCTTGTTGGCATACGTCGAGCTCGCGGTGATGAGATGGGTGATGTAATACTCGCGTACTCGTGCGGCATCGTCGAGGCGTAGGTTCGCGTCAGCCAGCTCATCAACGGTTTCGTGCAGCTCGTGGCGTGCTATGGAGAGCTTCCTGTGGGCGCGGGTGAGCATGATGATGCCGAAGAGCAACACTCCCAGCGCTGCCAGCAGGGCGAGGATGAGGCGGAGACGGAACTGCTCGTGTCGGTTGAGCTGCTGCAGGTACGATTCCTTGATGACGCGGTAGATGCCTGTCACCTCGGTGAAGCGGAAGCGTGAGTTGAGCATCTCGGCATCCTCGATGGCAGCTGTGGCGTAGCGGTAGGCACGGCTGTAGTCGCCTTGTGCATACATGAGCTTCGACAGGGCGAGAAGGGCCTCATTTTCGCGCACCCCATAGCGGACATCCATATCGGCGCTGGCAGCCAGATTGGTGATGGCCTGCGCTGTGTCGCCCATGTCGAGATAGAGGCGGGCTCGGCTCATGGCGTTGAGCCCGTAGCTGCGCGTGCCAGGTTCCTCGCCTTCGTACAGGGGAAGCAGGATGCGGAGGGCTTCGTCGTAGTGTCCCTGTGCCTGAAGGCTGAAAGCCTTCTCCTTTAGCCACAACCCGCTGTTCTCGGGGAGAATCTGCATGAGTGTGTCGCGGTAGAGGAGCGTGAGGTGATTGAAATGCTCATACTGCTCCTCGTTGCCTGCGTAGTACGAGCGCATGTGCTCGTAGAGGCTTATCATTGCCCAGCAGAAGGTGGGGCGATGGTCGGGCAAACAGTCGGCGGTGCTTCGCAGGGGGACGAGGTTCCAGACGTCGATGAACATGCCGGCATTGGAACAGGCCTTGATGATGCGTATGTCGGATTCCTGCTGCCGGTATATGTCGCCCGTTTCGTTGGCATAGCGTCGGCTCTGAAGGGCATAGGCGAGGGCCGAGTCGCACATGAGCGTCGTGTACTCGTCGGCAAGCTGCAGGCTCAGGCTGTAGCGAGCCGAGTCGGTGGATGCCTTCTGTAAGTCGTGCTTCAGCGAGTCGACATACGCCTGCCTGCGCTGGATGTACTCGTTCTTATGGGCGAGGGTGTTGTCGAGGGTGGCAAGCAAGCGCTCTCTTTCCGTGTCAGGCTTGGGATGACACGAAAAGAGAAGCATGCTTGTGAGAAACATCAGCAATACGCAGGGACAGTTCCATCCGCTGAGGGCTGCCTTTTCCTTGCGCGGCAGGGCTCTCGCAGAGAGTGCGGAAGCGTTTGTCGTTCCGTCGGTCATCGTGGGAAGAAATCTGTCCATGTCTTGCTGAATGACTATTTAACGAAAATCTTTTTCCCGTTGTAGATGATTACACCTTGTGCGGGGAGGGCGGGGATGCGCTGCCCGGAGAGGTTGTAGATGACTTCTTCCTGGCTCTCGTCGGCCTGCGGGAGACGGATGGTGCTGAGGTCGTCCTTAGCAAAGGGAACATAGACGAAGAGGTCGTTGGTGACATTGTCGGGCGAGCCCACATAGTTGAACACCATGCTGCCCACAACGACATCCACCGTAACGTCGAGGTCGAGTCCTGCTTCGGCAAAGCCTTCCTTCAGCATGGGGGTGATGATGGCAGGCAGCGTGTTCAGCCCGTTGAGAATGCCGTCGACGCCAGCATGGAACTCGTTGAGCAGCTGCTGTGCCTTCTTCAGGTTCTCGTTGCCGTCGGCAAGGGTGATGAGCAGCTTCGACATCGGGGGAACGATGGAGTTGTTGATGATGGCCGACATCTGCTGAGGCTCGCTAGGCAGGTTGAAGAAGTCGTTCTTGTTGAAGAGGTCGTCCTCTGACACTTCGAAGACGAAGTTCTTCTGGAGGAAGGCGTTGATGAGTGGCCAGTTCTGTACGCAGAAGGAGTCGACGAATTCGCCCAGACGGTACTTCGTGCGGTAGTAGGCATAGTCCTCGAACGACATGCCCTCCTTGTCGGGCAGGTTGGTGGTGAGGTGCGTCTCTACCACAAGGCCGTCGTCCTTGATGCCGACGAGCCTCCAGGGGCAGTCGAAGGAGGTGGCACCGCCGGTGTTCACCTGCCAGAGGGGGGTGTCATCGGAGGTGTAGATGCAGGCGATGTCGCTGGCTGCCAGATCGCCGGTGAAGATGGTGCTGATGCCGCAGGCTACGAGGGCATCCTGTATGTCGGCGGTGCTGAGGTCGTAGACGACGGGCTCGGCAACGGCGGTGGAGTCACCGAGGATGGAGGCTATCAGCCCTGCGTCCTCGGGCTTGTTGACAAGGGTGCCCAGCCTGTCGTAGCCGTCGTAGGGAGCACCCACGAGGTGGTGCATGAGGGCTACCACGTGGCGACCGGTGGAGCGGGCCGTAGCGGCAGCCTGCTTCATCCAAGCCACCGTCTGCGGCGTGAGGAATCCTTCGTGGCTGTCGAGGGCGAGCACGGCCAGATCGTCGGTCAGGTACGAGAGGTACGACAGGCTCCCTTCGTCTTTCGATACGGCATCGCTGTAGCCACATCCAGCATAGATGTTGGCGAAGAGCTCAGCGTTGACGGAGGCAACGGGCTCGGAGGTCTCTCCCTGGAAGCGGCATGCTTCGGGGTTGTCGATGTCGAGCTCTCCCGGCACTACGCACACCTTGATGCCGGCTTCCGTGAGACGTCCCAGCTCCGAGGCAAGCAGCTTGTGTCCCTCTTCCTCGCCGTTCTTCGTCAGCCCTCCGGCAACGAGCAGGGCGGCGGGACGATAGGCGAGGGCGGAGTCAACGATAGCCTTCACGATGTCATACGACTCCAGGAACAGCGATGCCGTAAGCCCTCTCGATGCCTCGTAGGCCTTGCCAGCTACATTGTCGGGCTTGAGCAGGGCGGGCTCGCTGATGACCATTACCTTCTTGTCGCAGGCAAGGGCGAGGTCGGCATAGCCGCTCACGGTGAACACGGCCTCGGCGCATCCGTCGACGAGGGTGCCGTTGGAGCGGAGGGCGCGCACGTGATAGCAGCCGGGCTCGAAGGTGTCCGTTTCGAAGGTGCCGCTGTTGTGACGGCTCTCACCCTCCACAGCGAAGCTCTCCTGCATGGCCACGAGGGCTGCCTGCTTGTAGATCTCTACGCTGGCGCCCTTCGGCAGGTTGGCATAGTTGATGGTGACGGTACCGTCGGTGCTGATGGCGGAAGCCGACAGGGTCAGCGACGGGTCGTGGGTGACGGGGGTTCCTCCCTCGAGCACCACGACGGTGGTCTTGAACTCAGGCATCACCTTGTTGAACTCGTTGTCGCTCGGTTTCACCTTCACCTGCTCGGTGCTGACGCGGAACAGGTCGCTGCCCTGTGCGTCGGCCAGACGTCCGGCATAGTTGTCGATGACCGAGGGGTCGTCGTCGTTGCTCTCGATGGAGCCGATGATGTAGTCGAGCACGTAGGTGCCGGCCACACCGTCGTTGAGCACTGTGAAGTTGAAGCAGATGGAGTCGGCACCGTTGTCGCCTCCCTGTATGCTGCGGCAGTTGACATGCTGGGTGCGGAACGCCAGCCACTCATACCCCTCCAGCGGGTTCGACTCGTTGTACAGCTCCGAGAGCACGTGGCTATAGACCATCGGCGCAGCCATGTTCACGTCCTCACCACGCGAGTTCTTCAGCCCCTCGCGGGCATACTGCTGGTAGGCGCTGTCGCCCACGGTGACGTCCCAGTTGCGGGGCACACGCACGGCGAACACCGAATAGCCTGTCTGCTCGCCGTTATTGTTCTCGTTGACGCACACGATGCGTCCCTCATAGGGAGTGTTGCCTGCCACCTCCTTGGGAGCGAAGATGCGGGCAAACTGGTAACACGAGGCCATAGCCAGCGAGATGACGACGATGGCAATGACCCACGATCCTTTGAATTGTCTTACATGTTTCATTTTTCTTTCCTTGTTTTGGGGGTTATTTGAGATAGTTTAGAGTTTTCTCTTATCCGATCCGATTACCTGATATCCGATTACCTGATATCCGATTATCTGATCATCTGATTATCTGATCATCTCATTATCTGATCATCTGATTATCTGATCATCTCATTAATAACGCCCCGAAGCCCTCTTTCCCCTATGGGGAAGGAAGATTTTTTGCGAAGGTACTCTTTTTTCCGATACAAAACAAAAAAAGTGCCTTTTTTACCGTTCCGATCATCCGCCGATCCTCGGTTTCGCCGTTCCGCAGCCCTCGGGAAAATAGTACGATTTGGTCAAATCTGACTAAATAGTGCTAATCGGGCTGTTTCCTCACATAAAGTGCCGCAGATAGCACAGATTTTTATCTGGCGAAGGCCCATCCGAAAATCTGTATTCTGTGTGCAGGAATTTTTTTCTTTCTTCATACGGCCGGCTCGAGAAGGGAAAAATCTTTTTTCTCCTAGCATAATTCTTTTTTCTCCTAGCAAAAAGGCGGGGAGACAAAGCACGTCTTTCATCGGCTTCTTTCCTGTTTTTCTGAAAAGGTTGACATCCGCGTTGCGTTTGTTGCATGTTGTTTTTACACTCCTATGCAACGAGAATAGAAAGGGAGATTAAAT
>JAGAAS010000027.1 GCA_017615125.1 Bacteroidaceae bacterium | reverse complement strand
GTTTTAACACTTTTTTCCCTACTTGGCACTCATGTCTCGCTGCGGAAAACTGATACCAAAACTCACTTTTGAGGGGGTAAAGAGGCAGAATAGACCGTCAAATGGCGGGTAATGCGACGCGAATGGACGATAACCAAAACCCGGAAAACCCCTTTCATCGATGAAAGAAAAACAGAGAAAACATGATTTTGACAGCGCCCCCTGCGGGGTCGGAAATCTTACAAAAATCTTATTCAAAAATCTCACACCGAGCAGCTCGTCTGTCGTTTGCCGTACTTCGTACTGTCTGCCTTCTGCACGGCTGAGCTCATGCAAGCCTGGCTCTGCCCTGCAGTATTCCGACTGCCCATCGGTACCCGATGGCTTGGCAAACGAAAGACAGGCTGAACGCAAACATGACAAGCGAGGGCTCTTTAATGCAGAAAATATCCCTCCGCAGGCAGATAGCAATCAGGCAGCAGGGTGGTGGATAATCGTCGCAGCGCGAGGATGCACGGCTACTTGTTTGGCAGCACCAAGCTTGCTTGAGTGATGACTGACGAGGAGCAGGCAGAGAGTCCAAAGGACTCATAACCGCCCTGCGAACTGCAATGTAAAATTGAGAGATTTTTGAATAAGAATTTTGAAAGATTTCCACCTCCAACGGAGGTGCCGTAAAATTCGTTAATTCGTGTCTATTCGTGCAATTTGTGTTCGTTCTTGAAATGGGGTTTTTTAGCGAAGCGTGGTTTTTCTTCCTTTCGGGAAGGGTTTTCGGGGTTCTCTTTGAATGATTAACCTTTGGCCTATAGCTGAGCGTGAAAGCGCTAATAATCCAGAGGCGCAAGCGCGGATTTTGCTAGGAGAAAAATGATTTTTCCCTTCTCGAGCGCGCGAGATTCCTTCTCCATATTTTTCTCTTCTTTGTACAAGAAGCCTTGGGGCGGGGAGTCTTATTCGCAATAGTGTTTGAGGATGTTCTCGGCATTCTCGTCTCCAAGGAGAATGGCTTTCTCCAAGTATGTGCGAGCACGTTTCTTGTCGCCCTTGACAGCCAGACAATAGCCTAACATTCGGTTGCAGTCGGCATCTTCAGGGAAGGAAGCCGTCAGCCCCTCAAGGATGGAGAGGGCTTCGTCAACACGGTTGATGCGGATATTGAGCGTGGCCTTTTCCAGCAGATAGATGGGCTGAGGGTTCAGTTCGATGGCTTTATCGATGTCGTCGAGTGCTTGCTGGTACATCTTGGTGGATGTTTCTATTTGTTCTCGGACATAATAGAACTGGTCGGTGGCGGAAGCTCCTACGGCATCTTCATAGAGATTCAAGTCGGCAACAGCGCTGCGAAGGCTTCCGTGACGTGCTTTCAGCATGGCCCGCTGGTAGATGTAGGGCGCGCTCTGATAGGTGTGCTTGCCGTCTTTCATCGCGGAAGCGGGCGAGGAGAGAAGAACGGCGCTATCCATCAGCGCCACGATGTAAGCCAGGCTGTCTCCTGCCTGTTCGCTGACAACGGCTGCGTTGTAATACGATTCGGCATCCCCCTCGGCCGAGTGGCACACAGCCAGGTAGGCGTCCTTTGCTTCGGCATACTGCTTGTCCCAGAAGAGCAGCTCTCCCAGATGTCGGTAATAGGCGGAAAGGGGGCGAAGGGCGATAGCTTCACGCGCATTCTCAATAGCTTGCTCTGTATTCCATCCTTCAGATATCAGGGTGGAGTCGGCCTGAATGGACGAGGCGATTTGCTTGCTTATTTCAAAGTAGACTTCGTCTTTGTTCTCTGCCACTTCGAGCGCCTTCTGATGGTCGCGTTTCGCGGACTCGATGTCGGCGGCTCCTTCCTGCTGAAGGGATAGAGAAGCCCGGCTCATGTATCCATCGTAGGCATCGGGGAACTGGTCAATAAAAGATTCAATCGTGCGCCGATATTCCTCTTTGTCCTTCTGGCTGGCAGCAACAAACAGATAGACTTTTGCTTGCCCCAGATCTTCGGGCATAGCCTTCGGGAAGACAAGCTGCTGGTAGGCGGGCTCGTTGAGGGTGAGAGCCTGGATGCGGAGCGATGTTCCGAAGCGCGCATCCATTGCGTAGAAGATGCTGTCGCCAGCTTCAGACGACGACTGCATGACGGCTACCAGCGAGCCTTCCTCGTTGAGCAAAGGCCGTCCTGCCAAATCGGAAACGGACGGCTCTCCCGACAGGGTGTAGTAGTTGAATCCATTGGACGACTCCACCTTCTGCACGTGAAGCCAAGTGCCCGTGTTGTTCTTTGCCGTCGAGGTGGGGAGGAGATAAAGCGGCTCGCCTTCGACGGCGACGATGGAGTCCACATCGAGTGCGTGCCACTTCTTGTCCGTCGGGACGCTCAGGCGGATCACATTGTAAAGTTCGTTAGCACCGACAACCTTTTCTATAGGACGGGAGATGCCTGCCGCATCGACGCATACGGCGGAGGCTGCGTTGCGGAACAGCTCGTAGGCCGTGAGCAGCTCTCCTTTCTCTCCGATGAAGAATCCTTGCCCGCTATGGATGAGGGCGCCATTCTCGTCGTAAGCCATAATGGCGCAGGTGGCCTTGTGGGCCTCCTTGAGGGGTTTGGAGATTTTGTTTGCTGCATGGACACTTAGCCCGACGATGCAGGATAATAAGAGTATGTAGAATCTTTTCATCGTTTTGTCTAATGGGAACAGAGTGGTTTTATTCTTCAAAG
The DNA here is from genome assembly GCA_017615125.1 of Bacteroidaceae bacterium. Classification (GTDB taxonomy): domain Bacteria; phylum Bacteroidota; class Bacteroidia; order Bacteroidales; family Bacteroidaceae; genus UBA1189. The sequence continues at coordinate 22,786 of JAGAAS010000027.1, read as the reverse complement.
TGATGGCGCTGCCGTACGGCCTCGTAGATGAGTATGCCTGCGGCAACGGAGACATTGAGCGACTGGATGTGCCCATATTGGGGGATGACGATCCATTCGTCGCAGAGCGCAAGGTGTTCGGTGGGGATGCCTTTGTCTTCGGCGCCCATAATGATGCAGACGGGATCGGTGTAGTTCGCTTTCGTATAGTTGTAGTTGCCCTTCTCCGTAGCTCCGACGATATGGAAGCCGCACTGCTTGAGGTACTTGATGGTAGCGGTCAGGTTGGACTCGCGGCAGACGGGCAGCGAGAGCAAGGCTCCAGCAGAAGTCTTGATGGCATCGGCGTTGACGCTGACGCTGTCGTGCGAGGGGATGATGACGGCGTCCACTTCGGCACATTCGCATGTGCGGGAGATGGCGCCGAAGTTGCGTACGTCGGTCACCCCGTCGAGCATGACGAAGAGGGGGCTCTTCCCTTCCTCGAAGAGGGTGGGGACGAGGTCTTCCGTCCTCTGATAGGCGATGGCGGAAATGAAGGCGACGACACCCTGATGGTTCTTCGCTGTAATCTTGTTGAGCTTCTCGATGGGTACCCGCTGCACGGGAATCTGTGTGCCCTTGAGCTTGGCGAAGAGCTCGCGTGTCAGCTCTCCCTGCAAGTCCCTCTTAATGAGTATTCGGTCGATGTCCTTGCCTGCATCGATGGCCTCGATGACGGCGCGGATGCCGAAAATCAGTTCTGACTTATCTATCATGAATGTATTCCTAATAATACTTTGGCGTTGTTGATGGCAGCCTCCGTGAGCTTGGCTCCGCTCATCATGCTGGCAATCTCGTGGATGCGCTCGTCAAGCGAGAGCTCTGAGATGGACGTGACGGTTCCTTCGTCCGTTTCCGTCTTGCTGACGAGATAGTGCGTTGTGCCCTTGGAGGCTATCTGTGGAAGGTGGGTGATGCTGATAATCTGCCTTTCGTCGCTGCTCATCTCCTGCATGATCTCGCCCATCTTGTTGGCGATGTTGCCCGAGATGCCCGTGTCTATCTCGTCGAATATGATGGTGGGGAGCTGTCGGGCTTGGGCAAGGATGGCTTTGATGGCCAGCATCAGGCGGGAGATTTCGCCTCCAGAAGCTACATCGGCGATGTCCTGAAGCGAGGAGCTCTTGTTGGCCGAGAACCGGAAGGCGACGGCATCCATTCCACTTTGCTCAGGAGCAGGGCGCGAAGCGATGCATACCTCGAAGCGGATGTTGGGCATCCCCAGCTCGCGAAGCTGGCCGACGATGTTCGCTTCGACTAAGGCAGCAGCCTTTCTGCGTGAAGAAGAAAGCGCGCCGGCTTCCTTCTCCAAAAGGATTTTTCCCTTCTCCAAAATCTGCGAAAGTTCCTCGATCTTTTCGTCCCCTTTGTCGAGGCTCTCGATTTTCTTCCGGTAGTCAGCTTCAATCTGAAGGAGTTCGTCGATGTTCTGTGTGTGGAACTTCTGCTGGAGGGAGTAGATGAGGTCGAGCCTGCTTTCTATCTCCTCCAGCCGTTGGGGATTGAAGGAGACGGTTTCGACGGCATCGCGGATGTCTTCCGACATATCCTTTAGCTCCAGATAGATGTTTTCCATGCGTGACGTCCATTCGATGGCCTTTGGATAGTTCTTTTCAAGGCTTCGCAGCGTGTGCACGCAGGTCTGGAGCGAGCGTACCTGCCCCATGCCCTCTCCCGAAAGGAGTTGGTCTAAGTTGTAAAGGTCTGTCTTTATCTCCTCCGCATGACTGAGCATCTGCAGCTCCTCTTCCAAAGATTCGGCTTCTCCTTCCTTGAGCTGCGCATTGTCAAACTGCTGGAGCTGGTAGCGGATGTACTCTTCGTCGGCCTTGTTCTTCGCCTGCTCGGCGATAGCCTTCCGAAGAGCCTCCTCTGCCTGACGGAAGGCGTTAAAGGCGTTTTTGTAGTTTTGTCTTTCTGCCTGGTTGTCAGCCAATGTGTCTAGGACTTCCAGCTGGAAGCTCTCGGTGTTGAGCAGCAGGTTCTGGTGCTGGGAGTGGATGTCAATGAGATGGACTCCAAGTTGCTTGAGCTGAGTGAGGGAGGCGGGGGAGTCGTTGACGAAGGCACGACTTTTCCCTCCGGCGAAGAGCTCTCGGCGGATGATGCACTCGTCGTCGTACTCAAGCTCGTTCTCTTCAAAGAAAGGCTTCAGCCCGTAGGTGGAGATGTCGAAGGTTCCTTCGATGACGCATTTCGATGTACCTTCCCTGATGGCCGACAGCTCCGCCCTGTTTCCGACGAGCAAGCCGATGGCTCCGAGCAAGATGGACTTTCCTGCGCCCGTCTCACCCGTAATAACGGAGAAGCCCCGATGGAAAGTCAGCTCTAGCGACTCGATAAGGGCGTAGTTCTTAATGGAAAGTGACGTCAGCATATTACTTTTTTATCTCATCCCAGTCGTTGCTTAGCGACGGACTGATGTCGCAGAGGATGTCGTAAACGGTCTCTTTTTCCTTGCTGGTGCCCTTTGAGTAGATGTTGATCAGCTCGTCTTTCTTTATTTCCACGAACAGTCCGGGAAGTGCGGAAAGCGGCTTGTTGCTTTTGGCCTTTGCCAGCAGGGAGAGGGATGTGGTGATGTTTCCCCTTCCGCGCTCCGCGTTCTGCGCCATCTCGTCAAGGCCTTCTCTGTAGTAGCTGTACATCAGGTTGCGGAGAGGCTCAAGCGCTCCGTTCGTGTAGTCGTTGACGATAGCGTGGCGGTTTTTGTCGTCGTCGAAAGCCTTCCATCCGGCAGCGTCCAGCATTTGGGCGTTGTTGACTACGTTTTCTGCTTTCTGTAGGATGTCGGTTCCGCCCAGAGGGGCGAAGGTGTCGAGGTCCAGCCCGATGATGAGATAGGAGTAGTAGGCCAAAACAGCCGTGAGGTTGTTGTCGATGAGGTCGTCGGAGTATTCCAGCTTGTCGTGCTCCACGTAGTGGAAGTTGAAGTCAGGGTCCTTGAAGTTGAAGACGGTGGTGTTGTACGAGGCGTTGAACACAGGGCGGTTGCTCTGCACAATCAATTCGCACTCGAACGCGCCGTCGTCGGAGTACTGGCTGACGGTGATGTTGAAGCTGCACGAGATTTTCTCCTTCGGGCTATACTGGGCGTTGGTCCATTTCTTCGTGTTGAGGAACTCCTTGATATCCGTTTCCAGCGTGGTGAAGACGGAGGTGTTGGTTCCCTGCACTTTTTTTGCATTGACGACGACGTTGGCATCCAGCTCCTGTGCCTTCAGGAAGTGAGGGAACAACAGGAGAACAAACAAGAGGGCTGTTCCCTTATTTAAAAAGGTATGTCTTTGTCGTCCAGTCATAGCGGGAATTATTTATTCAGTTCGCGAAGGCGGATTTTTGTCAGCACTTGTTTCGTGTTGAGGGGGAAGTCGCTCTTCATAATCCAGTCGTAGTAGCTGGGATCTCTCATGAGAACCTCTTTCAGGCTGCAACCTTTGTATTTTCCGAAGTTGACGATCTCTTTCCCGTTTTCGTCGTAGATGAAATGCCCCGAAAAGTCGATGTTGCGCGTAAAGGAGGTGTACTCCGACAGCCAGTTCATGTCGTTCTGCAAGGTGTCATAGCGGTCGAGCTGTGCTTTCAGCACTTCGTAGGTGGCGCGGGTGTCGCCTTCGGCTGAGTGCGCATCTTCGAGGTTCTTCCCGCAGTAGAACTTGTAAGCGGCGCTGAGCGTGCGCTGCTCCATCTTGTGGTAGATGACCTGAACGTCGAGGAAGCGGGGCTTGGTGAAATCGATGTCAACTCCTGCCCGGAGGAATTCCTCCGCAAGCATCGGCACGTCGAAACGGTTGGAGTTGAATCCGGCGATGTCGCTGCCTTTGAAGACATTAGCGATCTCCTGCGCCACTTGCGAGAAGAGCGGGCAGTCCTTCACATCCTCGTCGCTGATGTGGTGCACGGCAGTTGCAGCCGGCGGAATAGGCATTCCCGGGTTGATGCGCTGCGTCTTGGAGACTTCAAGCCCGCCAGGAAAGACTTTCAGGTAGCTTATTTCAACGATGCGGTCTTTGGTGACAGATGTACCTGTCGTCTCCAGGTCAAAGAAGACGACAGGCTTCGTAATATTCAGTTCCACGATAAGGCTTTTTAGTCGTTAAGCATCATAGGCATGAGCAGCATCAGCAAGTCGCTGTTCTCCTCCTGGATGGTAGGAATGAGCACGCCGGCACGCGAGGGATCGGAGACTTCAATGTTGATGTCCTCGCCGGTGATGTTCGAGATGATGTCGATAAGGAATGTCGACTTGAATCCTATGCTCATAGCCTCGCCGCTATACTGGCAAACGATTTTCTCTTCAGCCGACGATGCGAAGTCGATGTCCTGTGCCGAGATGTGCACCTCGTTGTTCTGCAGGCGCAGCTTGACGAGGCTGCTACTTGCGGATGAGAAGATGGAGACGCGGCGCAGGGCGCTGAGGAGGGCCTGACGGTTGATGGTTGCCTTGTAGGGATTGTTTGCCGGAATGACGGAGTTGTAGTTGGGATAGCGTCCTTCAATCAGGCGGCAGACCATGTTGTGGTTGGGAAGGGTGAAGATAGCGTTCCGGTTGTCGAAGGCAATCTCGATGTCGTCGGCTTCCTTGCCCAAGATGTTCTTCAGGATGTTGGCGGGCTTCTTCGGGAGGATGAAGGCCGACTTCTCCGTTCCCTGAACGTTCATCAGCCTGTAGCGCACAAGCTTGTGTCCGTCGGATGCTACCAGCGTGACCGTCTCGCTCGTGATGTCGAAGTACACGCCGTTCATCACCGGGCGCAGCTCGTCGTCGGCGGTTGCGAAGATGGTTCTGTTGATGCCGTTCAGAAGGACGTCGGCACCGATGGTGAACTTGACGACGTTCTCGCCAAGGACGGCCGTCGTGGGATATTCGTCAGCCCGCTGGCCCACCATGCTGAACTTACCGTTCATGTACTCGATGACGATGTTCAGATTGTTGAGGTCGACGTTGAAGACAACAGGCTGCTCGGGCAGCTCCTTGATGGCATCGAGAATGCTTTTCGAGCTGATGGCAAACTGTCCCTTCCCTTCAAATTCAATTACCTGCAGCGAGGTGTCGAGGGTTGTCTCGTTGTCGGATGCCGTGATGGACAGCACACCGTTGTCGAGCGAGAAGAGGAAGCAGTCCAGGATGGGCAGCGTACTTTTTGAGTTGATAACACGACTGATAGACTGGAGGCGGGCGTAAAGCTCCGTGCTGGTGACTACAAATTTCATACTATGATTCTTTTTTTAGTGAATTATTCTCATTGCAATACTATGCGCAAAGATAAGAAATATATCGTGAATAGAAAAAAAAGATAGGAAAAATTAGTTTAATCGGAAAGAAAATCGTACCTTCGCACTGAAAATAAAAACATATCTTATGGAACTGACAGGAAAAATCATAGCCGTAGGGGCTGAACGCGGAGGCGTGTCAAAGACGACAGGAAACGAATGGAAGGTGCAGGAATTTGTGCTTGAGACTATCAACGAGCAATATCCGCATAAGTTGTGCTTCGAGGTGTTCGGATCGGACCGCCTTGCCCAGTTTGCCATCAAGGCAGGCGAGGTGATGACAGTCTCCTTCGACATCGACGCACGCGAGTATAACGGACGTTGGTTCAACCAGATCCGCGCTTGGAAGGTTGACCGTAACGTAGCAGCCCAGCCTGCCGCAGCAGCGCCTGCTCCTGCAACTGCTCCCGCGCAGCCTGTAGCACAGCCCGCTGCCCCCGAAGCTGCTCCCGCTCCCAATCCTATCGACGACCTTCCCTTCTAAAGGCGAAGCAAGCCGTTGTGACAAAGGAGGCAGACCCTTTCGGCGCTGCCTCCTTATCTATTATATAGCTTTTCCTTCTTTCTGTTTCAAGCTTTCTCCTTTGTCGAAAAAATTTTTTCTTTGTCCAAAAATATTTTTCGAGAAGGGAAAAAATTTTTTTCTTTCTTCATACGGCGAGATTCCTTCTCCAAAAAAAATGATTGGTAATTCCCCCCGGTTTGCTCTTTTCTTTGTCGGGCGGGAGGAACATATGTTTCAAAAACCTATCCTTCTTCGGACAAAGAAACAATAAAAACATCAACCATAAGGTATCAAAAACTATGGTAAAAGTGACATTCAATACCCTAAATCCTAATGCTCCGTTATTCACCGAGCTTAATAGTGGGAAATATGTTTGGTGGAAAAAGGTAAAGAGTGATGCTCGGCTTTATATAGAGATTAGGAAAGATAATAATATTAATGTGTATTTTCAAGGGGGTAGTGTTGTTCGGTTGCACTACTGCTCAAAACACAAAAAAATACAGGCTTTTACGCATAGAAAGTACTTGTATGGTGGCGATGAATATGGATATGTAGACTGTTTTTCTTCTTTGGATAATGACTTAGAAAAGATCATTAACAACATCCCTCTTAAATATTCTGGAAAGAAGGGGCACGAGAAAGAAAAATGGTCAGAAAAGTATATCCAAAGCCAATATATCATTAAGAATCACCCTAAATATATCGATTCTGAGTTTTCGTATAAGGATGAATCATTTGATATTCGCATTGACTTAGTAGAATGCGTAAATGGAGAATTGCGCTTTGTGGAACTAAAGCGTCTTGATGATGGCAGGATGTTGAAAAAAACAGACGAGTGCCCAGAAGTAGTTGAGCAAGTCAAGGCATATAAAGGATTCATTTGCCAGTATGAGAAAGACATAGTTGAGTACTACAAAAAAATATGGGCTATTAAGAATAAATTAGGATTGATAAATCCAGAAAAATGTCCATCATCGTTAGCAAAAAGTCCATTATTGCTCATTTTTAATCAATGGACATATAAAACAAAAAGGAGAACGGAGCACACGTACCGCATGGAAGAAATATTGAAAAGAGAAAGTATAGATTATGTGATTGAATCCGAGATATGAGAAGAGAATTCTATAATGAAGAGCGAAACCAGCAGATTAGATTATTCAAAGAAGGTTTCTTTGGCGATGCTAAAAATGGAGGTCATTGGACATTCTTCGATAAAAAGGGTAATAAGATAAGCATAGTCACAGATATGGATTTTATATTACGTCCTGAAGATAGTTCAGCAAATATATATTCTGAAATACGTCAATCATCTCAAGATTATTTTATTCATCATAATATATCTTGGTGGCGACAAGAAGAAGATGGATATTGTCCTCCAGGACATTTAGTATCATCTCAAATACATTGTCTAAACCATTTATTTGTATTTCGGAAGGATGCAAAAGCGGTGAAAATGATAATAGAAGAAGCAACGGGTATGCAATTTGATAAGGTCTTACCGTCTCTTATTGATGGAGACGAACAGTCATATATATCATTCGAATTTGCGTTAGATAATGACAAATTACTTGGTGAAAATGATGAAGGAAGTAAAAGAGGTTCTCTGTGTACATCTATTGATGTGATGATTGTAGCTCAAGAAGGAGAAAACAAATGGCTAATACCAATTGAATGGAAATATACAGAGACATATTTAGGAACGGATAAGACAAATAAAAAAAGAATAGATCGTTATGCTAATCTCATCAAAACCTCAGAACGTTTACGAGTACCTGATGATGGCATAGCACATTCAATTTATTTTATTGAACCAAGTTACGAATTAATGAGACAGACTTTATTATGCGAGCAATTAGTTAGAAAAGGTTATGCCAATGATTTCTTCCATATTAATGTCATTCCTATGAAGCATACTGAGCTTCGTGGAGCGGTGGAGTCAGATTTTATGCAGATGCTTAATGATAAAGCCAAGTTCAAGATTATCGACCCGAAAGATTTTCTCGCTCCAATTGAAGAGAAGAATTTGTACCCTGAATTAATCGATTATTTAAAAAAGCGATACTGGTAATAATTGCTATATTTGTTATTCGGCTTTGAAGAAAAACGGAGGAGCGGTTTTGGCTGCTCCTCCGTTTGTTTGTCGCAAGGTTTCTTTGCGGCTGGTTAGGAGTTCATGCTCATGAGAAACTCCTCGTTGTTCTGCGTCTGCTCGAGCCTGTCTTTCACGAAGTCCATTGCTTCGATGGGGTTCATGTCGGAAAGGTATTTCCGGAGAATCCACATGCGGTTGAGCGTCTCCTGGTTGTGCAGCAGGTCGTCGCGGCGTGTGCTGGAAGCCATAATGTTGACGGCGGGGAAGATGCGCTTGTTGCTGAGCGTCCTGTCGAGCTGGAGCTCCATGTTGCCCGTTCCCTTGAACTCCTCGAAGATGACTTCGTCCATCTTGCTGCCCGTATCGATAAGGGCGGTAGCGATGATTGTCAGCGAGCCGCCTCCCTCGATGTTTCGAGCTGCTCCGAAGAAGCGTTTGGGCTTGTGCAGCGCATTGGCGTCGACACCTCCTGAAAGGATTTTTCCCGAAGCGGGAGCTACCGTATTGTAGGCGCGGGCAAGGCGCGTGATAGAGTCGAGGAAGATGACGACGTCGTGTCCGCACTCAACCATTCGCTTTGCCTTCTCGAGAACGATTCCTGCAATCTTCACGTGGCGCTCGGCAGGCTCGTCGAACGTGGAAGCGATGACTTCGGCGTTGACGCTGCGGGCCATATCGGTTACTTCCTCGGGACGCTCGTCAATCAGGAGGACAATCATGTAGACTTCCGGATGATTGGCTGCAATAGCGTTGGCGATGTCTTTCAGAAGGATGGTCTTTCCCGTCTTAGGCTGGGCAACGATAAGTCCTCGCTGTCCCTTGCCGATGGGAGAGAAAAGATCGACGACTCGAGCGGAGAGATTGTCGTTCTTTCCTGTGCACAAGCGGAATTTCTCGTCGGGGAAGAGAGGCGTGAGGTGCTCGAAGGGCACTCTGTCGCGCACAATCTCGGGAGCAAGTCCGTTGATCTTGTGTACGGCAGTCAGGGGGAAGTATTTCTCGCCTTCCTTTGCGGGGCGGATGGCGCCTTCGACGACGTCGCCCGTCTTCAGCCCGTAGTGCTTGATCTGGCTCTGCGAAACGAAGACGTCGTCGGGCGAAGCCAGGTAGTTGTAGTCGGACGAGCGGAGGAAACCGTAGTTCTCGGGCATGATTTCCAGCACGCCCATACACTTAATGATATCCTGGAAGTCGAAGAGCTTCTCTTGTTCTGTTTTCGGCTCCTGCTCAGGAATGCGCTCGTCTGCCTGCGGCTCTTGGGCACGCCGTTCCTGAGAACGACGCTCCTGCTCTTGAATGCGTCGCTCCTCTTCCAGCTGCCTGCCTTGACGCTCTTCGAGTCGTTTGATTGCCTCGAGTCTCCGTTGCTCCGGATCCATCTTGCGGAGGGGCTGCTGGCGCTGCGAAGGCTGCTGAGGCATCTCTCCGTTAGCGCTGTTGTTGTCGTTAGCGGCATTGGCCCTTTGGGCTGCGTCTTGCTCGAACAGGTCTGCGGTGCTCTCTTCGGCAGCTTCTTGTTTCTTCTTCGACCCTCTCTTGCTGCGGCCCTTGCCTTTCTCGCGCGTCTCCTCGATAGCCGTCTGTTTGAACTTCCCAATCAGCTCGGCGGGCAGCTCGGCACCTTCGGAAGGCATATCCTCGATGGGAACGAAGTTGTCGGAAGACTGCTCTGCAGCCTTTCCCTGTTCGTTTTCCGTCTTTGCTACCTCTTCGGCAGGAGCTTCCTTTGCCTCAGCGACTGGCTCCTTGACTTTAGGCTTGCGACCTCTTTTCTTCTTGGGGGCCTCGCCTTCGGCTGCGGCGTTTGCGGGAGTTTCTTCCACTTTGACTATCTCGGCCTGCTGGGGCAGCAGGGTTTCTTCTTTGGGTTGTTTTGTCGATTTTCTCATTTCCTCGTTGGATTTGTTCTGTGCAGGAGCCGTTGGCTCGTCGTTCTTCTTTGCTGTTTCCTGATTGGGTGAATAGGCTTTGTCGGCCCCCTTCCGTTTGTTGTTGCGCTGTCGGGAAGATTTATCGCCCGAATCCTCGTTGGCAACCTTCTTGGCTGCTGTGGCTAAGGCCTGTGCGTCGAGGATCTCGTAGATGAGCTGACGTTTTTCAAAGGATTTGACGTTCTTTATTCCAAACTCTCCTGCTATCTGCTGCAATTCAGGCAGCTCTTTGTCATTTAATTGTAGAATGCTGTACATGTGTGGTTTTGTTTGTTCCGCTTTTCTGGCGTGCATACATAATCGCGTGATGCCAATTATGGCATGAAGCCTGTAAGCGGAGTGGGCTTGAACCCAATTATAAATAATGATAGTGAAGGAAAAACAGCGGCGATGAGTCCGCTTTTTTCATTTTAGGATGTGCAAAGGTACAGAAAATATCTGAAAGTGCAACTAATTTGGATGTTTTTTTTACTTTTGCAGTGAAAAAAAACCTTTATTATGAAAACGTTCATTTCGCCCCATTCGTGGTTCGCTTTTGAGTATCCTGATTCGTGGTTCGAGTTTGAAGGAGAGCCTGGAGAGTTCCTGTTCTATGATCCCGACGAGTGGAAAGGCAACTTCCGCATTCAGGCTTGGCGCGACAAGGACAAGTCGTACGGGCGGCAATGTGTGGCAGAAGAGCTGCGGAAGAAACGAGTCGAAGAGAAGCAGCTGGGCTCGTGGCGTGTGGCTCAGACGAAGGAGCACTTTACGGAAGAAGGGGAGGAGTATGTCAACTACTATTGGCTTGCCGGCTTTGAGAACACATGCGTGGAATGCTCGTTTACCGTTCCTGCCGGCTCTTCGCCCGAGCAGGGCGAGAGGATGGTAGCCTCGCTCAGGATCAACAGCCTCGGAGTGTTCTTCAAGGACAAGCTTATCCCTATCCGCCTGGCGGAGATGATGGAGATTGACGATGCGTACATGCAGATGGAACGCGTAGCGAAAAAGGCCTGCAAGACGCAGTTCAAGGATTTCCAGCAGAGCATCAATGTCCTCCAGAAACTGGTGGACGAAAAGGAGCTGAACCAGCTGGGGCCCGATGCAAATGTCTTGCTGGGAATGACCGTCTGTGCCCTTCTGGCGGAGAATGTTGAAGGGCTCGAATGGAACACCTTTATAAATAATAAGGAGGAAAAGCCTGTCTTGGTGCGGGAAGGCGCTGTTGTCGCCGATCCTTGTGTCCTGTTCCGTTCCCTATCTGCGCCCGTGGATATCCTTAGCGTTGTGGACGACATCGTCTCTGAAAAGGAGTAGCTGCTTAGTCTTGTCAATCGCGAATGGCTGGATGCCAACAGTACGGTATCCATCATCAAGACGAAGCCTTTCCCCTTTGGATTTTTTCTTTGACTTCGAGGGTCGATCAACGCGTTGATCGACCCCCCTTGAAAAACAGCCGTCCAGGAGCATCTGTCGATGATGCCTTGACTTCGCTTCGCGCCGAAGGGTGAAGGGTTGCCTTAGCCCTTGAGGCTTTTGTTAATCTGGTCGATGTAGTCGAGGATTTCGTCGCGTCCTACTTTCTTCTCGGCAGAGGTGATGAAGTAGGGAGGAAGTTCTTCCCATTGCTCCGAGAGCTTCGTCAGGTAGGCTTTGACGTTCTCCTTCAGCCGTTGTGTGCCGAGCTTGTCGGCTTTCGTGAGGACGATGGAGAAGGGAACTTCGTTTTCGCCCAGCCATTCGATGAAGCTCAGGTCTATTTCAAGGGGCTCGTGCCGGCAGTCGATGAGCAGGAAGAGGTTTGTCATCTGCTCCCGTCCCAGGATGTAGCTTTCGATGATCTGCTGAAGCCGTTCCCGCTCTTTTGCGCCCCGTTTCGCATAACCGTATCCCGGCAGGTCGACCAAATACCATTGGTTGTTGACAAGAAAGTGGTTGATTAGCAGGGTTTTTCCTGGGGTGGAAGAAGTCATAGCTAGCTTGGGCTTCTGCGTCAGCATGTTGATAAGGCTTGACTTCCCGACGTTGGAACGTCCGATGAACGCATACTCGGGACGTCCGTCTTGCGGGCATCGCTGGATGTCGGTGTTGCTGATAACGAAAACGGCACTTTTGATTTCCATCTTAGGGGCAGCGTGTTTTTTGTTTGTTTTTTCTGAGCAAAGATAATGCTTTTCCCTAATAAATCCGTATCTTTGCACAAAAGAAAAAACTTTTATGGCAATAGAACAGTATCCGTCTGCTTTGCTGGAGAAAGCCGTCAACGAGTTTGCCAAACTGCCCGGCATAGGCCGGAAGACGGCGCTGCGCCTTGTCCTCCATCTGCTCAGGCAGCCGGAATCGGAGTCGGAGGCTTTTGGCAACGCGATTATCTCGCTTCGCGCCAACGTGCGCTATTGCCGGGTATGCCATAATATCTCCGATACCGATGTGTGCGAGATATGCTCCAATCCGAGCCGGGATGCTTCGCTGGTGTGTGTGGTTGAAACGGTGCGGGATATCATAGCTATCGAGAACACAGGAGTCTATCGCGGGCTGTATCATGTGCTGGGAGGAGTCATTTCTCCTATGGACGGCATCGGCCCTGCCGACCTGGAGATAGACAGCCTTATCGAGCGGGTGAAGGAGAACAAGGTGGAGGAAGTCATCTTTGCCCTGAGCTCGACGATGGAGGGAGATACGACGAACTTCTATATTTACCGGAAGCTGTCCCAATATGATGTGAAGATGTCGGTGCTCTCGCGCGGGCTTTCCATCGGCGATGAGCTGCAATATACCGATGAGGCTACGTTGGGACGCTCGCTTATTAACAGGACTCCTTTCAAGGGTGCCCGCATTTAGGAACTGACTATGACAAACAAACAGATTCTGCTTCGCTTACGGATTGAGTACATCGTTTATGTCCTTTTGGCTCTCCTCCTGGTAGCCCTCTACGAGCTGCAGGTCTTCACGAAGGGGACGATGGAGGGACATACGACGGCGGTCTATGTGCTTGAGTGCATAGGCGTGTTGCTTACGGTTGTCCTTGTTCCTCTGGCCCTGAAGAGCTTTCATGTGGCGTTGGAGCGTATTGCCGAAAAGGAAGAGCAGGAGCATCGGCGCTCGTACGTCAAGTGGAACGAGATTCGCTTGGCGATGTTCGTTGTCGTCGTCTTGGTGAATATCTCCATTTATTATGTGGCATCGAGCACGACGTGTGGGTATTGTGCCGTTATCGGAGCTATCGCTTCGCTCTTCTGCCTGCCTCCGACGAAGAAGGGCTTGATGGCCGACTTGACGCCGGTAGAGGAGGAGAAAGTGGAGAGCCCTGTTGAGCCGCAGGTTGAGGAAGAGAAAACGGAAGAGGAGGAATCGCGGTAGTTTCGGGAAGCTATGGACCTTTCGGTAGTTATCGTCAATTACAACGTTCGGGCATATCTGGGGCAATGCCTGCATTCGGTCTTCGCTTCGGAGTGTTCGTACGAGTTTGAGGTCTTCGTTGTCGACAACTGCTCGTCGGACGGCTCTGTTCCTTATTTAAAAGGGTTGTATCCGCAAGTGCACTTCATCGAGAATACCGAGAACGTCGGCTTTGCCTGCGCAAACAACGAGGCTATCCGACGTTCCGCGGGGCGTTATGTCCTCCTTCTCAATCCAGATACTATCGTAACGGAACATACCTTTTCCGATTGTCTCGCCCTGCTTGACTCTCGTCCTGAGGTGGGGGGCTTAGGCACATATATGCTTCGTACCGACGGTTCTTTCGCTTTTGAGAGCCGTCGGGGACTTCCCACGCCCTTCGTGGCTTTCTGCAAGATGTCGGGTTTGTCAAAGCTGTTTCCTTATTCTCGGACGTTCGGGCGTTACTATATGCGCTACCTGGACGAGCATGAGGTAAACGACATTGAGATTATCTCGGGAGCTTTTATGATGCTCAGACGCGAGGCGCTGGAGCGCGTAGGGCTGCTGGACGAGTCCTTTTTCATGTATGGCGAAGACATCGACTTGTCGTATCGCTTGCTGAAGGGCGGATACAAGAACTGCTTCATCCCATCGCCCATCCTTCATTACAAGGGGGAGAGCACGGAGAAGAGTTCGTTCCGCTACGTCTACACGTTCTATAACGCTATGCAGCTATTCTTCAATAAGCACTTTAAGCGCTACAAGGTGCTTATCTGGCTTCCGATAAGTATGGCTATTTGGATTCGCTCAGGCTTGGCTTATCTGGGAAATCAGTTCCGTCACGGGAAGCGAAGCGAAAAGCGCCAGGCAGTTTATACGTGTGCCGTGATTGCTTCTGCATCGTCTCTGGAACGTATCCGAGCCATTCTTGAGAAGGCGTATCCCGGGCTTCCGCATGTTTTCATAGAGGGAACAGAAGAGTCGTTGCCGCAAGGACATCTCGGCTTTATGAAGGATTTGGGGGATGCGAATATGGTTGTGTATGATTTGGACAGCTATCGTTATGGGACGGTGCTTGCCAACCTTTCCGCAACACCAGGTCACACCTTGCGGCTCGGAACCTATACCTTCCGCACGGGACTGTTGATAAACGAATCTTCCATATTATCTTGAGCATGATGAAAGAAGAACGCCTTCCCCTTTCGTTTCGGGCTCCAGAGCCCGAGGACCTGGATTTCCTGTATCGGATTGAGAACGATGAAACCGTCTGGCCCATTTCAGACTGCATGATGCCTTACTCGCGCTATGCGCTGAAGCAATATATAGCAGGATGCAGCAACGATTTCTTTTCCGAGAAGCAGTTGCGCATGATGGTAATGCTTGAAGGCGTGTCGGAGCCAGTAGCTATTGTCGACCTGTTTGGATTCCGCCCGTTGGACGGGCGTGCCGAGCTGGGCGTTATCGTTGATCCAGCTTATCGCAACAAGGGGATTGGCGAGCAGTCGGTAGCGATGCTTTGCGAATATGCTGCGAGGGTGCTCGGCATCCGCATGCTGACGGGCACCGTTCCTGTGGGCAACGAGCAGAGCGTTAACATGCTTGAGAGAAATGGCTTCGAGCAGGTAGCCACGCTTCCCGAGTGGATGCTCGTGTCAGGCGAAGCGCGCGATTTGGCTGTTTTTCAAAAAAAATTGCAAAAAAAATCCTAAAACCCTTGTTCGTATTAAAAAAACATGTACCTTTGCAACCGCAATTCGAAAAGAACTGCCTTGGAATAGCGTTTTCATGATAGTTTTATATAGGGTGTGTTAGTTCAGCTGGTTAGAATGCCTGCCTGTCACGCAGGAGGTCACGGGTTCGAGTCCCGTACACACCGCAGAAAAGTCGTCTAAAAGAGACGGCTTTTTTGTTTGACTAGTAAAATCCACTTGTTACTTCTACCTCATGTGGCTCTGCTTCTACTTATTCGGAAAGAGCGAGAGAGAACGTCATAAGAAGCGAGAAAAAGAAAAGAGCCCCCACGAGAGTTGGTAGGAGCTCTTTTCCTGTTAATTATTCGTTATTCCTCCTTAGGATGAATCTTCCGATAAATCTTTACGCTGGTAAGGAGAGAACCTAAATTCCCTTTGGTGATGTGTGTGGCACGCACATAGCCGTTGCGCTTAACGCTGAACTCAATGATGCGCTGAAAAAGGAATCGCCGCGAAGTAACGTAAACGGGTTCAAGTTCTCCCGTTGAGGGATTTGCCAGAGCAAGGGTTCCTACCGTTTCGAGTTCAGTTCCTTTTGGCTTCTTGGCAATTGCTTTAAATTCCTCCAACTTCGCCTGTGCTTCTTTCAGCGTTCCGCCAAGTGGTATGAACAGCTGGAATACAGGATCGATGTGTACTTGTACGTAATCGTCGCCAATTCCCAGCGTGCCAACGCAGAGGAAATATTGATGTTGTCCCTCTTCGGGCATATCAAAAACAGAAAGCGTTACCTCTCCGTCGTTGATTTCCACTTCGGCGATATCAAGGGTTTGTTTCAAAACAGAACCTTGGGCAAACGTTACGAGGGTACACGCAAGAAAGAGAATGGAGCAGAGAAATTTTTTCATGACAGACTTATGATAAAAATGAAATAGGGTACAAGGAATCAAATTGACAATACTTTTGACTATGCGTAAGACTAAAAAGAGCTGCAAGCTAACTTGCAGCTCTTTTCTAGCAAATCTGTTAAGATTACTTCATGATAACGCGGGCCATTTCGAGGACCTTGTTGCTGTAGCCCCATTCGTTGTCGTACCAAGCGCAAACCTTTACAAAGGTAGGATCGAGCTGGATGCCAGCCTTCACGTCGAAGATAGATGTACGCGGGTCGTTGCGGAAGTCGGTGCTTACAACAGCCTCGTCGGTGTAGCCGAGAACGCCCTTGAGCTCGCCTTCGGAAGCTTCCTTCATAGCAGCGCAAATCTCGTCATAGGTAGCGGGCTTTGCCAGCTCGCAAGTAAGGTCAACGAACGATACGTCGGAGGTAGGAACGCGGAGGGACATACCCGTGAGCTTGCCGTTGAGAACGGGGAGAACCTTACCTACAGCCTTTGCAGCGCCGGTAGAGCTCGGGATGATGTTCTCAAGGATGCCACGTCCACCGCGCCAGTCTTTCTTCGAAGGACCGTCAACGGTCTTCTGGGTAGCGGTAGCTGCGTGAACGGTAGTCATAAGGCCACGTACGATTCCGAACTTGTCGTTCAGCACTTTGCTGATAGGAGCGAGGCAGTTGGTGGTGCAGCTTGCGTTGCTGATGATAGTCTGGCCTGCATAGGTCTCGTGGTTAACGCCGTATACGAACATAGGCGTTGCATCCTTTGAAGGAGCAGACATGATGACCTTCTTAGCACCTGCCTTGATGTGTGCCTCAGCAAGTTCAGCGGTGAGGAAGAAACCGGTTGACTCAACAACAACGTCTACGCCCAGAGCGCCCCAGGTGATGTTGACGGGATCCTTCTCGGCAAATACCTGAATCTTCTTGCCGTCAACAATCATGAAGTTGCCTTCAACCTTGATGTCGTGATTGAACTGTCCGTGTACTGAATCGTACTTCAGCATGTAAGCCAGATAGTCAGGATCGAGGAGGTCGTTGATACCTACTACGACGATGTCCTTGTCGAAATTCTCAACTGCTGCACGGAAAACCATACGTCCGATGCGGCCAAAGCCATTAATACCAAGTTTAATCATTTTACAAAAAATTTAAGGTGTTATTTAAATAAGTACTCTTTTCTTAGCATTGTTTTTGGTTTTCTTTTCAAAAACCGCGCAAAATTAAGAAAATCTTTTTATATTTGCACCATCTTATCCAATAAAAAGATTTAAATAAGTGCAGAAAATAATAATCCTTGATTTCGGCTCGCAGACAACGCAGCTTATTGCGCGTCGTGTGAGAGAACTGAATACGTATTGTGAGATAGTTCCTTACAATAAGTTTCCCGAAGGCGATGAGGATATCATAGGTGTGATTCTCTCGGGAAGCCCGTTCTCCGTGTACGACGAGAAGGCGTTCAAGATGGACTTGAAGCGCGTGCAGAGACGTTATCCTCTTCTCGGCATTTGCTACGGCGCGCAGTTCATTTCCTATTTCAACGGAGGAAAGGTGGAGCCTGCAGGGACGAGGGAATACGGGCGTGCACTTCTCTCGAAGGTGGAGCATGAGGATGCTCTGCTGAAGGGCGTCGAGCCGGGAAGCCAGGTGTGGATGAGTCACGGGGATTCCATTACGCTCGTGCCCGAGAACTTTCGCGTTATTGCATCGACGGCAAAGGTTCCCATTGCCGCCTATAAGGTGGAAGGGGAGCAGACGTGGGGCGTTCAGTTCCATCCTGAGGTGTACCATACGGAGATAGGATTGCTTTTGCTCCGCAACTTTGTGGTTGACATCTGCGGCTCAACCCAAAGCTGGGATGCCGTTTCCTTTATCGATCAGACGGTAGCTTCCTTGCGTGCCCAGTTGGGAGACGACAAAGTGGTGCTTGGGCTTAGCGGAGGCGTGGATTCATCCGTTGCTGCCGTCTTGCTGAACAAAGCTATCGGCAAGAACCTGACTTGTATCTTCGTGAATCACGGACTTCTGCGCAAGAACGAGTTCACGGATGTCCTCCGCGATTATAAAGGGCTTGGGTTGAACGTCATCGGCGTTGACGCTTCTGCGAAATTCTTCTCGGAACTTGCTGGAGCGACGGAACCCGAGCGCAAGCGCAAGATAATCGGAAAGGGCTTCATCGATGTCTTTGAGGAAGAAGCCCGCAAGCTGAAGGATGTGAAGTGGCTTGCCCAAGGAACGATTTATCCCGACTGCATCGAGTCGCTTTCCATTACAGGGATGGTTATCAAGAGCCATCATAACGTGGGAGGCCTGCCCGAGAAGATGAACCTGAAGCTCTGTGAGCCCCTTCGTTGGCTTTTCAAGGACGAAGTCCGTCGCGTGGGACATCAGCTGGGGATGCCTGAACATCTCATCAAGCGCCATCCATTCCCAGGCCCGGGTTTGGCAGTACGTATTCTGGGTGATATAACGCCCGAGAAAGTCCGTATCCTCCAGGAGGCTGACGATATCTTCATCCAAGGATTGCGGAATTGGAAGGGAGAAAACGGAGAAACCCTCTACGACAAGGTTTGGCAGGCAGGAGCTATCCTTCTGCCCATCCAGAGCGTAGGAGTAATGGGCGACGAGCGGACGTATGAGCGCATCGTAGCCCTCAGGGCTGTGACGAGCGTTGACGCGATGACTGCCGACTGGGCAAAGCTGCCGTACGACTTCCTTGCGAAGGTTTCGAACGAGATTATCAATAAGGTGAAGGGCGTGAACCGCGTAGTTTACGACATTTCGTCGAAGCCGCCAGCCACAATCGAGTGGGAATGATTTATTAACGAGAAAAACTGAACGACAATGATTATAGGAATAGACTTTGACGGTACGATTGTGGAGGACCGTTATCCCGAAATAGGGCGAGAGATACCTTTTGCTACAGCAACGTTGCGTATGCTGATAGAGAAGCATCACCGACTCATCCTTTGGACGGTGCGCGAGGGAGAGTGTCTGGATGAGGCGCTGGAGTGGTGTCGTGAGCGCGGAGTGGAATTCTACGCCGTGAATCGTGACTTTCCCGAAGAAAGCAAGGGACACAATTCCTATACGCGCAAGATAAAAGCCGACGTCTTCATCGATGACAGGAACATCGGGGGACTTCCCGACTGGGGCGTTATCTATCGTATGATTACCGAGCAGAAATCGTACCGAGAAATCCTTCTGGAGCAGCTCACTTCGGAAGTGGACCTGCCCAAGAAGAAGCGTTTCAAACTGTTTGGCTGAGAAGGGTTCCCTGCAGGCAAATGACACAGCTTGCAGGAAGATATTCAAGAAAATATGAAAAGCAGTCCTGAAGGGCTGCTTTCCTTTTTTCCATCCTTCGAAGGATCTTCTTCTGTTATGCTTTACGTTTGGAAAATTTTCGAGAAGGAAAAAATCATTTTCGAGAAGGGAAAAAATTTTTTTCTTTCTTCATACGGCGAGATTCTTTCTTCATAATTTCTTTTTCTTTCTTCATATCGGACTTCAGAAAAAAGAAGTCAGATGAATAGAAAAACACTCTTTTGCGGATGTGCTTTTCGTGTCTCTTGACTTAGTGTTGTTTCTTTTTTCCTCCGATTCCCCGTTTCTTCTCTTTCGGGGTTTGGGGCGGGGCTTTGTCGGCGCAGACGTATATATATAAAAGGAGGGAGGAAATAGCTTCCCTCCCTCCGGTTTCTTTTTCGGCATTTGGTTATTTATCATGCTGATAGCCGTATTGGCCATACTTGCCATATTTTCCGTAGCCGTAACGCCCGTATTGTCCATACTTGCCGTACTTTCCGTAACCGTAGTAGTAGCCATACTTGCGTTTGTTCATGTCTACGCCGTTGAGCACGATGGACATATTCTTCAGCTTCCCTTCTTTGTAGATGTCGTTCAGGAATAGTATGTCGTTCTTGGTGGTATAGTCGGCGCGGGTGACGTAGATGCAAGCGTCGGCAACGCGGGAGATAATCTGCGTGTCGGTTACAAGTCCTATCGGCGCAGTATCGAGGATGATAAAGTCGTACTTTTCCTTCAGGTATTCGATGGCCTTGTCGAGGTTCTCCTTTGAAAGGAGCTCGGCAGGGTTGGGAGGAATGATACCGGCAGGAAGTATGTCGAGGTTCTCGTTCTGCTCAGTCTTGGATATCTGTTCGAAGAGCAGCTCCTTGTCGTTCTTGTCGCCAACGAGGAAAGAGGTAATACCCTTAGTGTGATCTTTGATGCCGAACATTTCTGCCAGTCTTGGCTTGCGAATATCCAGTCCGAGAAGGATGACTTTCTTCCCGAGGAGCGCAAAGCTCATTGCCAGGTTGCTCGCAACGAATGTCTTCCCTTCACCCGACGTTGTGGATGTGAACAGGGTGACTTTCTTATCGGGCGAATCGAGAAGGAACTGGAGATTGGTGCGGATGGCTCGGAACGTCTCTGCCATCGTGTCGTTCTCGTTCTCCTTGATAACGATAGCGCGCTGGTTCGTCTTGAGCGTATGATCAAGTGCAATGTCGCCGAGGATAGGCACAGACGTGAGCTTGTCAAGGTCGTTCCGTCCTTCAATCCTGTATCGGAGCAGTTCCATAAGGTAGATGAGCCCAATTGGAATTGCTAAGCCCAGGATGAGGGCGAGGAGCCAGATCATACTTCTCTTGGGCGACACGGGAGCATCGTTGGCAAGTGCGGCGTCAATGATTTTGGCGTTGTCGGCAGTTGCTGCCAGCGCGAGGGAGTTCTCCTCACGTTTCTGGAGAAGCATGATGTACAGTTCTTGCTGCACTTCCCGCTGACGGGTAAACTTGGCGAGCTCTTTTTCCTGCGTAGGCGCCTGATTGATTCTTGCGTTGTAGCGGCTTGCCTGCGAATCGGCATTGCGGACCTGGATGTTGAGCGCGTTGTTAAGCGACTCGATGGAGGTCTTGATGGCGTTTGCCAGCTGCTCGGCGTTGCTCGTGACTTCGATTACCGACGAGTTGCTCTCGGTTGCTGTGCGGAGCAGGTTGCTTCGCTTGACGATAGCCTCGTTGTATTGCCCGATGAGCGCCGTGAGCGTTGCGTCGGTAAGGCCAACATTGCCCGGAATCACCTGCAGGTGGTTGGCGGGATTGTTGACGTATTGTTTCAGCTGGGTAAGAATACTGAGCTGGGCTTGGAGTTCGGCGCGTTTCTTCTCGTACTCGTTGCTGCTCTGGATGACGAGCTGAGCGTTGCTGGAAAGGTCGGTTAGTCCCGAGCTGCTCTTGAATCCAGCCAGTTGGCTTTCTGTAGCATTCAACTCTTCCGCAACCTTGCTGAGTCGTTCGTTGATGAACTGTTCGGTTTTGTAGCCTACGACATTCTTGTCGTTGTTGTTCTCGCGGTTATATACGTCGACAAGCTGGTTGACAAAGTCCACGCCGCGCCTTTTGTTGACGTCCTGATAGGAAATGTGTGCGATGGATGTTGTTTTCGATGTGGGCGCGATGGAAAGACCTGCCAGACAACGTTTTGCCATTCGGATAGGAGGAACGATAGAAACCGTCATCTTCAGATTGGAAGGCAGAGGCGAACCTTCTCCCTTCGTGAGGATGAGCTGTCCGATGGGCGACTCTATAATATAAGGTAGCGAGTCGATTTTCTCCTCCGTTTCGACAATTTTGCGTGTCTCGGGATTGCGGAGCTTGTAGCTGACCTTGTAGGTGTCTTCCGTTGGCTGGGTGATGGTAAGCATCGTGCCCGATGTCAGGTTCTCCAGGTCTTCTTCGCTAATATTCACTTCCACAGGATACTTGCCGTAGATGACGTTCTCTTGCACTCGCCCGTGAATCGTGTAGATTGTATATAGCTTCAGGTCCTTTACGACTTCCTTGACAAGCGATTTCGAGCGCATGATTTCGATTTCGTTGTCGATGCCTCCCGTGTTGCTTGCCAATCCGAAATCTTGGAGCGCCATCATCTGGTTCTGGTACGAGCCTTTCTTCTCGTCGTTGATCTGGACGGTTGCCTGAACGCTATAAACTTCCGTCTTGTAGCGGAGATACATAGCGGCAGCGAAGAGGCAGATGATGAGCGAGAGAACAAACCATCTCCAGTTGATGATGAGCTTCGAGAGGAGTTCTTTCAGGTCAAAGCCTTCTTCGTTCTCGGTTGTTGTGCGTGGGTTTTCCGTGCTCATGAAAGGGTGTTATCTTTTAAGGATGTTAAACAGAAGGGATGCAAGTGAAACGAGGACGGATGTGGCTGAGAACCAGATGGTTGTCATATTTCCGATTTCGGAGTTCTGTGCTTTTGTCTGGTTAGGCTCTACGTAGAGTACGTCGTTCTGCTGCAGATAGTAGTAGGGCGAATAGATGATGTTCGCATCGTTCAGGTTGAGCGGGATGATCTGCTTGGTTCCGTTCGAGTATTCGCGCAGCAGCTTCACTCCGTCGCGCCGTCCGTAGATGGTAAGGTCGCCGGCAAGGGCGAGCGCCTCGAAGACGTTGACCTTCTCGTTGGATACCGTATAGGTGTTGGGCCGCGCGACTTCGCCCGTGACGGTTATCTTGTAGTTGACCATGCGGACGTTGACGATGAAGTTGCCTTTCAGGAAGACACTCAGCTTCTTCTTGATCATCTCCTCGGATTCGCTTTTCGTCAGGCCTCCCACATGAAGCTCGCCCAGTCCGGGGAAGTCGATGTTGCCGTCGTTGTCAACCAGATAGGTCTGGAGCGTAGGCTGCGAGGTGACGGAGCGCATGTTTGCCGACTGTACGGTAGCCACAGTCAGGTTGTAGGGAATGGCCGACTCGTAGTTCTCGCTGTTAACCGTGATGGTGAGCAGGTCTTTGGGCTGGATGCGTGCATCGTAGAGCTCAACGACTTGGCTGGCGTCGATGTTGTCGCTGTTCTGCAGGTAGGGAACCTGCTTGTACGAGGTGCAGGAAGCCGCCGCCAGCAGGAGTACAGCCATCAATAGAGATTGGATACGTTTCATTTCTAGTGCCTTTTATGCATAATAGTGTGCAAAGATACTGCTTTTTTTGAGATTCTCTCTTT
>JAGAAS010000026.1 GCA_017615125.1 Bacteroidaceae bacterium | reverse complement strand
GACCCACGAAGTCAAAGAAAAAAACGAATAGAAAAAGGAAAACATTTTGGATGAATTTGTGTATCTTTGCAGCCAAAGAATAGTTCTTTTTTTTCAAACAATCATCATGCTACGCAGATTATTTCTTTCCATATGTCTGGTTGTACTGTCGACGAACGCTATTCCGACTTGGGCAGCAACCGTAACAATTAATAATCTCGTCTATAACATAGACACTTCAAAGTTGACGGCTGAGGTGCGCTCGCCTCTTTCTGGTATGAGCTACAGTGGCTCTATCACCATCCCGAGCAACGTGACGTATCAAGGAAAGAACTACCCAGTAGTGAGGATCGCCGACTATTGCTTCCTACAAACAGATGTCCAAACAGTTACCATTCCAACATCGGTAACAACTATCGGAAAAAATGCCTTCAGTTCGTGTTCAAAACTTGAACGAATTACTCTCCCGAACTCCGTAGCTACCCTTGGTGAGTCCATTTTCTTTAGCAGTTCAATTTCTGAGATCACTTTGTCCACTTCCCTCAAGACCATCCCGAAGAACACATTTGCCTTATGTACGAACCTGACTCATATAGAATTGCCTAACTCCGTGACTACAATTGGTGATTATGCATTTTCAAAAAGTGGCTTATCAAGTATCACCTTCTCGTCGTCCCTAACCTCCATTGGGGACTATGCGTTCAATTATTGTAAGAGTCTGGACAACGTGGTGCTGCCCAATTCTGTACGCACATTAGGCAAGGCCTCCTTCTATGGTTGTTCCTCACTCTCCAATATCACGTTCTCAACATCTCTTTCCACTATTCCTCAAGATGCTTTTCTTGGATGCCAGAAGTTGACGGAGATAGACCTTTGCGAGGGTATTAAATCGGTGCGCACATCTGCCTTCTACAACTGCAGTTCCTTGCGAAAAGTAACGCTATCGTCAACTGTCAATTCTATTGAGCCTGGTGCATTTTTTTCCTGTCGCGCACTTGAACGGTTTGAAGTGGCAGAGAACAACAATTCGCTCTGTTCAGAAGATGGAGTACTGTATTCCAAAAGCATGTATAAACTTTGGATTTTTCCACCTGCAAAGGAGTGCAGCAAAATATCTCTTCCCGAAAGTGTCCAAGAAATCGCCGATATGGCATTTTACGAGGTTGCCTCACTTTATTCGATTGAACAAGCCCCTAATCTCCGCCGAATAGGGAATAGAGCTTTTGCTTTTAGTGAACTTTGCTACATAAATCTGCCTACATGCCTCACAGAGATAGGCGATGCTGCTTTCATGGGTTGTTCTTTAGGCACTCTTGTCATCCCTTCCGGAGTTACAAAACTTGGAAGTTACCTATTCTCAGAGGGAGCATACGTGTCTAAACTTCTACTCCTGTGCAAGATAAATGATAGCAGCACAGCTTTGGGCGAACTTATGAAAGAATGCGTAATCTATACACCCAACCCACAAGTGGATATTGTCAAAAGCCTCTTTGAGGGCGAAGTCTACCCGATCGGTACGTGGCCAGAGGTCATAGACGTTATTTCTTACATAAAGGGCGTTGAGTTCCGCCTGAACCCCGATGCGGAGGAGAAACCTGAGGAAGTGCTCTTCTACGGAAACGGGGCGCCCATCACTCCCGATGCTGACGGGATGTATCGGTTCTATGACTTGAACATGAACACGAAGTACGAGATTAAAGGACTTTTCTTCACAGATTACACTGGCTACTATCAGTCTCTTGGTACTGTCCAGACGCTCCGTCCGACAGTCAGCGGCTCCCTTATCAATGCTACGGAAACAACGCTTACTTTCAAAGTATCGGCAATGTCGGACAAGACATGCCAGCCAACCGAATACGGAATATACTGCAATGGGAATTATTATGTGGCGGACAAAGACAGCATCGTTTGTGCCGACGGTCTTAATCCTGGAAAGAACTATTCGGTAAGTGCCTATGCCAGGTACGGCGATGTGTATATCTCCAGCAGTTTGTCTGCCTATACCCAAGCGATAAGCCTTTGGGTGACACAGACTGAGCTGACACCGACAACCTTCGCCTGCACAGGGAGCTACAAGACTGAGGAAACCAGCATCGCAACTTCCGGTTTCCAGAAACAGGAATCGGATGGACAGCATTTGCGGCTGACAGGACTGATACCTAACAAGCAGTACACCGTCACCTTTTTCGTGCACACGACAAACGGCGGGCAATACACCAAAGACTATACATTCACGACTCCCAAAGTGTCTATCGACACACAGAACACCAAAGTGGTGAGTCAAGGAACCGCCATCGTGTGCGCGAAGACGAATCTTGGCGATGACGACAGCGCGGAAGTCGGCTTTGAGTGGCGAAAACTCGAGGCACCCGACATCATCCCTTCCAAAACAGGCACTGCCATCCTGTATGAAGGCACAATGGAAGGAATCATCCGCAACCTTGATCCAACTGCCTTCTATAAGGTGCGCCCGTACTTCATTGACACGGCAGAAAACACCTATTACGGAGACTGGACTGGCTTTGACCCAAACGAGTTCTCGTATTTCGAACCAACCGTGCATACCTATGCCAACGTTCAAATAGGGCAAGGGCAGGCAACGCTGCGCGGCTATGCCTTGAGCGGCACAGATGACCTCATTGAGCAGGGATTCGAGTACTGGAGGCTTCGTCAAGCAACATCCTCTGCACACCGAGCACCGGAAGACGGGCGAATAGTAGTCAAGGCTTCAGGCCAACGCATGGAGGCAGTCATCACGGGACTTGACGACAATACGGTGTACGGGTTCCGCGCCTATGCCAAGACTGCCACAAAGACTATCTATGGTGAAGAAATTGAATTTACGACACCGATAGCCGACGGTATTAGCCAGACAGAGGCTGACACTCGGTCAGCTGTCGTACTACCTGGAATCTTTACACTCTCGGGACAGTTTATAAGTACTGACTCTTCTTCTCTGAACAATCTGCCACGAGGTATCTATATCGTTGATGGAAGGAAGGTCGTTATCAGATAAGAATTTTAAGGAAAGTTTTTTACGTTTCCAAATAGTAGCGCTGCAACACTTTTTTCTCTTCACCTTATCAATTGAGCCTCCTCTGCATTCTTTGATATCAAGGTATCGTCATTTTCTCTATAAGAAAATAATAAAAGGGCATAAGACCACATTACACATTCTATATCCTTATTTCTTGAACACGCCACATCCTTATGATTGGCAGTAATTGACTTGAAGTTAACTCTCATTTATTGTTTAACTCTGGCGTGCGGGAGTTAAACTCCAGCGCGTTAGAGTTAAACTATATTTTTGCCTCATCAAACAATATTTTCCAACAGACAGGATTAAAGCACGCTGTCATTAAAGTTAGGGAAAACAAAAAGATGGCTCCTCGATTTGAGGAGCCATCATGATGTCTTTTCTTATAGGAAAGATTACTTGAGAAGCACTTTCTTTCCGTTCTGAATGTAGATGCCGCGAGCGGGATAAATTACGCGACGTCCCATCAGGTCGTAGATGGGTGCTTTTTCTGTTACCGTTACAGCATCGACGTGAACGTCGTCGGCATCGAAGATGAAACCGCCGAAGCCGAGCTTGGAGCCTGCGCAGAAGACGTAGTAGGTGGAACCGCCCTTAACATGCAGAGTCTGCAGGCCGTAGAACTTCTCGCTGACAGTAATGCCGTTGAAGTCGGCAAGATAGGTGCCGTCTTCGGAGATGTAGAACGACTTGCCTGCATTAAGGATAATGGCGATGGAGAGCGTGCCGTCGACAGCGGGCTTGAAGACGTAGAACGTGCCTTCGGTAGGCGTGGGCGTATTCTTTGTCGGATTGTTACCCTCGCCGCCTGTGGAAGCCTCAAAGACTCCTCCTGTACCAGCGCTCATATTAGCATCGGCCTTGCCAGCAGCCCAGGTGGAAGTACTTGAGCCTCCATAGATCATGGTGATGCCTTCAACCTTGTCAATAACTTTGCCAGTAGTGATCTCTTCTCCTACCTCGATGGCGTAGGTATTGGCAGCCACTTCCTTCGTGCTGGCGCCCTTGACGACGATAGCTGCCACGCAGCTGAATTCAGCCAATCCATCTTTGTCTGCATTGTCGGGATGAATGATAGCGGCAGAACCCGTATCGCCTATCCAACGTACATAGACGGCTTCCTTCTCGGCAGCATCTTCGGGCAATGATCCCTCCAACGCATACCAGCGGAGCACTTCCTCCAATGTAACCGAACCGACGGTCTTCCACTCGATGCCGTCGAGGGAGTACTGGAGGAGCTGCACGGAGTGAGCCTTTGCATCGACGCCTACCAGCGACGACACGCGGATGTCCTTGTAGCCCGTAGTGTTGACAACGATGTAGTTGTAATCGGGATTGGAAGAGAAGCGCTCGTCGGGTGTCTCGCGGACGATGCAAATGCGCAAATCGTCGGCGAACTTATTGTTGCGCGTCATGACAATGGACGAATCCTTGTAAGCCTCGTTCACGAAGTAGGCAGTGTGGAGAGCGCCCACATACGCTGAGTCGCCATTAAGGAAGTGGTTGGCACCAACGCCGTTGTCAAGGGTCTGCTTGCCCTTCGTTACCTGGTCGAAATCCCAGACAGCAATGCGATCGGAGGCAGCAAAGGTAGCTGTGAGATCGATGTCGCTTTCGAGGGTGAAGGTGCGCTCCATCTCCTTGACGCCGTCGCTCCAGCCCTCGAAGTCGGCCCAGTAGTGGGTGTTGAAGGTGACAGTGATGGTTTCGCCCTGATAGTAGACATCCTGCTGAGGAGTGATAGTCATCACAACCTCCTCAGGAGCCTTCACCTTGATGTTGACGTTTGCCACAGGCTTCTCCTCAAAGACAGCGACAAGCTCCACGTCGCCCTCGATTGTGAAGGTATAGGGATTCTCTGTCGAGACGGTGGTGCCTGCTATCTGCCACTCCTGGAAGATGGCTCCCGGACGCTCGATGGCAGTAACCGTAACCTTAGTACCTTTGTCGAAGACTCCCTTGGCAGGATCAAACGAGACGCCCTCTGTCGAAGAGGTAACGGTGAGATAGCAAGGAACATCCAAGTTCTTCACCAGCCATTCGGCGCCAAGAGGAGCACCATCTACGCCTGCTGTAGCCATCGTTTCTGTTCCCAGATAGCTGAAATCGCCAGTCTGCGCATCGCTGAAGGTCTTGAACGTCATTCCCAACTCCTCCATTGTGAGGTGGCTGTTCTCATCGAGGAACCAAGTTCCCTCACCATCGGCATCGAGGTAGTTGCGAGCATCCTTGAACCCAAAGAGGAGGTTGTTGGATATAGAGCCCACACCGTACATTATGCTGGCGAGAATCTTCTCTGTAGGACGTTGCAAGGTGTCGGGAACGGCAGCCAGCATCTCATCGGTAATGTCGGCATTGTTACGCTCGTCGCGCCAGTCGGGAACCATAAAGATGTTGTTGTGAATCTGGAAGTTCGACATCTGTCCCACATAGTCGTTGAAGTTAAACACGGTGTTCATCGTCTTGCCGATGAAGGTGTTGTTGGAGAAGTTAAAGTCGATGTCGATGCGCCCGTCGCCCTCGGTCAGATAGGCAAAGGAAACGATGGAGTGCACGTAGTTCATGTCGTAGAACAGGTTGTTCTCAAAGTTGATGGTTGCGCAACGCATACCCATGTAGAAGAGCGCCATCGGATTGTTTAGCGCGTAGCCGTTATGGAAGGTACAACCAACGATGTTGAGGAGCTCTATCTCGCCCACATCCTTCGAGCCGTCCTCACGGTCGCCGTTGGGCTGCACGCGGAAAATAGCGCGGTTGTAGTTGCGAATCTCGCAGTCCTTCAGCTCAAGGGTCTGGATGTAGTGAAAGTCGATGTCCTTGAGAGAGAAAAGGTATTTCGAGTTGGCGGTGTTACCTCCGTTACACTCGATAATGAGGTTCTCGAAATGGAACGACACGTGATCGCTCTCCTGATTGATGGGCAGGTAGAACTGGAAGCTTATGCCCGACTTTGCTCCTGTCTCCTCATCGTCGACACCGATAATGTAGATGTCGCCGTTCGAGGGCATAGGCTTGCTGGCACTTCCGTTGCTCAGGGAAATGAGCGTGCCGCCCGACTTAACGAAGATGGTGTCGATGTCTGCATTAGTGCGCTCGCCGTAAAATGCCGACTCGAAATCTGCCTTGCTCGTCACCGTGTAGTTTATGGCGCTAACAGGGAGGGCCATAAACAAGGCTGTCAGGCAAAGGAATAACGTAGAGATTCTTTTCATTGCTTTTGTTTTTAGTTGTACATAATTATTTATTTGTTGTCGAAAAATATTTTTTCTTTGTCGATAATCTTTTATGAAGAAAGCATATTGGCTTCGCGTTGTCAAAGTTTCCAGCGGATGAAACGATGCTCACGCAAAGAGCTCTCGACCTGAGCGGCGTGGAAAGCATCGTACTTAGGGGAAACACGATCGTAGATGATTCGGTAGTCGTCGTAGCGCTCTGCCATCTTCACCAGATAGCTGTACGACTTTCCCTCACCGGTAAACTCCTTCAGATACTCGTCGGCCAAAGCCAAGTCGTAGGCACGGATACGTTCAGGACTGAATGCAAAAGCCCGCTTCTCTTCCTGCGAAGCATCGGCAGGCAGGGACGGAAGATTGTAGGCGGTTCCTCGGCTGGCACCCACGATTCCTATGTCGCCATAACCTCCGCTGGAAGCAAACCAGTTCGAGTACGAAGGATCCCAAATGGGTTGTCCTTCAAGAGAGTCGGTGGGAAGCGTCATATCGCCGCCTGGGAAACGGTTCAGAATGCCCATATTAAGCAGCGTACCAGCTACGTCCCAGTGCCCCAGATGATTTTCAGCCTCAGCAAGGAGGAAGTGGAGGTCGTGTCCGCGATAAAGGGGAATGGTAGGTTCTATCTCGTAGATCTTGCTACGCAGATAGCCCTGATTGTTGAGACGCGTATAGTAATATTTGCTGAAAGCAAGCTCTCCGCCAAGTGTGTTGCTGATGAGCCGCTGCTGCCCTCCGCGGATATCCGCTTCGCTATAGGTAGCAAGTGCACTTTGCGAGGGACGAAGATAATAGCCATCGCCTGGATATTCGGGGCAGAAATACTGTACCAGGCGGTTGTATTGCTTGTTCTGATAGTCGTAGTACACGGCACCGAGAATCTGCTGCTCCAGCCCTACCCTTTCCGTCCAGAAGATATTCGGGTAGTTGAGTATAATCTGCATGGAACAACTGTACCAGTCGGTACCGTGATTGACGATGGCTGCATTAAGGAACGCCAGCACGTTGTCTCTCACCCACTGCCAGTCTTCTGCCGCAGCTGCTGAGTCTTCGTAGTTCGTGCGCCACGAGGCAAGCTCTGCACGCAGCGGAAGCCACGCCGGCGTCATATACTTCCAATATGAGTAGTTTGCATTGCCGTTCACCGGGTCGACCCAGCGCGTCCAGTCCATTTCAAGCGTTGCAGGCACATGCTGCCCACAAACGTCGATGCCGTTGTCAAGCAGGTCGATGCAATGGTCACAGATGCCTTTTACATCTAGGTGCTGGAAGGTGGACGTATCGGTAAGGGGCGTGAGTTCGGTGATGTTCGTGTCGAACCAATATGCTTCGCCGTAGATACGGCTAAGCATGGAGTAAGCCCAAACCTTGTCGCGAAGGGCACAACTGACAAGCCGCGGGATGTGAACCTTGGCAGAATCGCTAAGTGCGCCCCCCACTTTGTTGTAGAACTCATCCATCTTCATGATAAAGTCGTTGCAGGCGACAATGACGGCATAGTACCCCACAGGATCGGCATAGTCGTTGCCGTCGGTGTCGGCATAGTTGGCAATATCCTGAAGAGCGATGGGGACATTGCCTGTCGGCTCCAGATAGTTGCTTCGGGGATCGGTAAGGAAGATAGCATGATCGCCCACCTCCTGCATTCGGGTGACGATGCCGAGGAATCCGCGGTACATCTCGCTTTCGCGGGATATGTAGTCGTCTTCATCCAGCACGTTGGCGGAGTCGATGGCGAAGAAGTCGTCACAACTTGCCAACAGCAAGGCCACCAAGCCAACTATCGTCATTATTAGTAACCGGAAGAGAGGTGAACACGTCTTATTCGTATATCGTACCATAGTCAGAAGAGGATTAGAAGTTGAGGTTGAAGCCTACCTTGAAGGACATAGGGAAAGTAACTTTTGCATAGTCAAAGCCCCGCAGTGCTTCGGCATAGCTATATGCGAATTCGGGGTCACCACCCAGGTATCGGGTAAGGGTCCACAGATTCTCAGCACTTACCCAGACGGAACCGCTGACAAAATCGAACAGACGGCGACTGAAGGCGTAGTCAAGACGGATATTCCGCAACTTGAGATATGAGGCATCTTCTATCCATCTGTCGCTGAAGAAGTTGTTGCCCGACGGATCGCCATAGGCAGCACGGGGCATGGAGGTTTGCTGCCCTTCCATCTGCCAACGGTTGAGAACGGAGAGCGCCTGATTGTGGAACGTGCTCATCGACTCCACTTCTCGCCGCACGGCATTGTAGGCCTTGTTGCCCCAGCTGAAGCCGAAGTCGGCGGAAAGCGTGAACGCCCTATAGCGAACCGACGAGCCGAAGGCACCAAACACCTTCGGGCGGGCTGTGCCCAACGGCACACGGTCGGCATCGTTGATGATGCCGTCATTGTTTTGGTCAACGAAAATGACATCTCCTCCCTGATAGAACCCGCCGTAGGTATTCCGCAAGGGAGCCCCCGTAACCGACGTGGGCTTCTGAGCATCGGCTGTGGTAGCATAAACTCCCGCTGTCTGGTAGCCGTAGAACTCATACGGACTCCGTCCTACCTTCAAGCGCGTCTGCGCATCGTCGTTATTATATGAGGTGTACGTCTGAATAAACTCGTCCCTGTCGCCCAGCGATGTCAGGCGGCTGGTAACATGGGCAGCTGAAGCTGTGAGAATCCAATCGACGGTGCGAGTGTGAACGGGATTGTAGCGGAGCGAGAGCTCGGCACCCACGTTGTCGATGGCTGCCGTATTGGCATAGTAAGGCTCGTTGGAGCCATAGACCGACGAGATGCGACTGTCGAGAAGCAAGTCGTAATGATGGGCAAAGAAGCCGTTCAAGCGGATGCCGAATCTGTTTCCTGCTGTGACGATGTCGGTGCCCACGTCGGCCTGCAGCTTCTTCTCCCACTCCAGCGAGGTATTGGGAACGCCATGATGGACGATGGTGCCCAGATTGAAGAGGTTGTTGGATACGTAATAGTTCTTGGCATAATGGCTACTGAAACGGCTGTTGCCGGTGAGCGACACCTCGGCAGTGATGTTCAGAATGTCAAACACGCTCCCCACCCTCTCACTCTCTGCCGCCATATAGGTGATGCTTGCCGACGGGAACCATCCAGAGCGACGAGTATTGACTCCGGAAACGCTCGTGCCGTCCACCGTAAGCCCTGCGGATGCCTTCAAGCAGCCCGCATAGACATAGTCGCCATGGGCATACAGGCTCAGGTACTTCCAGTCGTCGCCCATTCCCACGATATTCCACTCGTCGCCCACCATCGACAGCGTGCGGTAGAAGTCGTTCGCCGTGTTGTAGCCGCCCGCAGCGTCCTGCTCGAAGCTCCTCGTCATGTATCGTGCACCCAGCAATGACTGGAAGTTGTGGTTGTCGTTCTCCAGTGAACGATAGGCCGCATTCACGTTATAGAAGTAAGCCGTCTGTCGGCTGACACCCATTCCCACATAGTTCTCACCCGTTCCGTACAGCTGGGGGATGATGGCACCGTCCGTTACTCCAGGGATAAACACATACTCCTCAGTATAGTCGTAGTACAGGTTCACCATCGACTGCAGCGTCCATCGTTTTCCAACGCGCCAGTCAAGTCCCAGACGGATGTTGGCATCGTAAATCTTGTCTGTGGCAAGCGCCGTCTTGACGATGGCCAACGGGTTCGACACGTTGCCGTAGGCGAACGTTGGCTGGCTGCTGACGTTCCAGCCATCATATTTCAGGTAGCGGCTGGTGACGGCGCCGTCGCTCAACTTCTCGTAAGGACTGAGGTTGGGCATCATGGCGTATGCCGCCAGCATGGCGTTCACCTCGGGGTGCATGCCAGTGTTGGCAAGCCTGTCGTTGAGATAGGCAAGGTTGACGGAGGTGACGATCTGCACGTCGGGGCTCACCATGATGTTCGAGTTCATGGCCGTATGGTAGCGATGTGTGGCGGTGTTCGCCAGCGTTCCCCCCTCGCTGGTATAGCCGAAGGAGATGTTGTACTTAGCTACCTCGTCGCCTCCCTCCACACGCAGTACGTTGTCGGTGACCAATGCCTGGCGGCTGACAAGACTACCCCAGTCAGTGCTGTTGTTGAAGAGGTACGCCTGCTGCCTGCCGTCGCCCTGCAAGAACGGATAGTCGTGCCCCAGTGCATAGAGCGACGGATAGCGAGTCTGTCCTATGGCCGTCAGATAGTCGGCATAATCGCCGCACCCCATCACGGGAATCCTCCGTCCCGGCACTGCCATCCCTGCGCTACTCGTCAGGCTGATACGTGTGTCGAGATTGTCGCTGGTAGCTTGCTCTGTCTCGATGACAATCACTCCTCCATCGCCCAGCGAACCGTACCGAGCAGCATCGGCACCCTTCAGCACACTGATGCTACGTATGTCGTGGGCATTGTAGCCAAAGAGGACATCGCGACTGTAGGCACTCACCACGTCACTCACGTTCGTATTTGCCAGAAAGGGCACACCATTGATGACAAGTAGCGGCGTTCCCTCGGCATGGAGCGTATGGATGCCCCGGATGTTCATGTATCCCCCTTCACCTGGCATGCCGCTTTTGCGTATCACATGCAGCGCCGCTGTGCCATCCTGCCAGCTGAGGTCTGCCGACGGGCTTTCCATGAAATCCTTCTTGCCAAGTGTTTCCACCGTGGCGGCAGCCTGCGCACGTGTCACCGTTGCCCAAGGCAGCGCCACCGTTCCCATATAGTCCCTTTCAGTCTGGGGCACCATCACTACCTTCTCCAGTCCCTCTCCTCTTCTGAGGCTGATAGTCCGTGGATAGTAGCCATCCAACGCAAATCGCATCGTGCCTCCCTGCGATTCCACAACATACGATCCGTCGACAGCGCTCACCGTAGCGGTTCCATCGCTTGGCGACACGATAACGCCCTCCAGTGGCTGGCCATCTGTTGAAAACACGCGCCCCGCTACTGTCGTCTTGGCAGCATCAATACTAAGGGAATCCGACGCCACTGTCTGCCCATGTGCAGTGAGTGCAAAGCCCGCTGCGACCACGACGAGCAACCTTTGCCCCACTGTGGCCACAGCTTCGACGAACGCCTCTCTCACCCTCATTTGCCTTTTGGCCTTTTCACCTTTCGCCTTCATTTCAATAATTATTCTTAGTGGGGCGCAGGCACCAGTGATACATCATAAGCTGATACACATTGTTTTTGGTACGCACCGAGTTGTCGCTGACAGGCGTGTCTGGATATGCCTCCCTGTACAGCGTTGCATTGTCATGCGACTCGATACGTATCTTGAAGCCGCCCGGTTTCTTCAGGTTGACAATAGCAACTTGATAGCCATCGGTATCGTAAGCCGAAGCCTTCTGGTACTGAACGGGGTCCTGGTCGTACCACCAGCGCCAGTCGAAGTACTCAGGATAGCCTATCGACTCTGAGCCGTAGAAATCCAGTCCCTCCATGGCACCCCCTCGGTCGAAGTGGTAATTGGAGCCTGTTGCTATGAGCGACATATCATCCACAAGCCGGTTCTCGCTGCTAAATTCCTCGTCCGCTCCGCAAAAATAGATACTGATGGAATAGCGCAGACTGTGCTTGAATCCCATTCGCAGATAGTATTCCCCTGCCGGCAGAGCTGCCACTGCCAGCCCGTAGTCCCTGTCGACGGCATTGTAGAGCAGTCCGTCGTAGTCGACACTTACTGGCAAACCTCCGTCCTGCGCCTCCTTGTCAGGAATAGCCGTGAGCACATTATAAAGCATTGTCGGTAGCGTCACCGACAGCTCAAATGGGCTTTGCCCCTCTTCAATAACAGGACGTACCCAATGGTTCCAACGGAAATAGCCGTCCTCCGTAGGTACGAGGTTTGAAGCATCCCATCCGCTCTGCTGCGCCGTGAGTGCAGCCCACACTTCATAGAACTTCGATTTCACCCGCCAGATGACAACATGATTGGGAATCTTATAATCGGTAAGAAAATAAGCTGTTCCGTTGGAGAGAGAGACTGGATGGTTGGCATCTACTTTCTGCACAGAAGGTTTCCATATTGCTGCCTCATAGGCAGTGAATGTCTCCTTATCGGTAGTTTCGTCTTTTTCCCTGATGCAACCTCCCACACACTCCAGCAAGCCGTCAACCGAGGGAGCCACCTCGGCTTGTTTCAGGCGCCTGTCGACAAAGAGGCTAGTAACCATCCATTTCTTGAATTTCAGACTATCAGCTGCCGTAGCAGGGCGGTTAAGCCAACGAGGGATACTGTCAAGAGCCGAATAGTAAGCATGCAGCAACAAATCGTTGCTGGG
This sequence comes from Bacteroidaceae bacterium, assembly GCA_017615125.1. Classification (GTDB taxonomy): domain Bacteria; phylum Bacteroidota; class Bacteroidia; order Bacteroidales; family Bacteroidaceae; genus UBA1189. The sequence continues at coordinate 33,651 of JAGAAS010000026.1, read as the reverse complement.
AACGAAGAGGGTCGACTGATACGACTCGCTACGCATGTCCCACGAGGGAAGCCCGTCCTCAAAAAAGCGGTCCATAAGCGTATTACGCTTCGCCATCACCGAATCGCTATAGACAGTGTTCCCCATTGCATCCACCCCCGCGACGACGGAAGCTTCTGCATCAAAATAAGTCTCTTCAAAGTCCATCACCCACGAACGGAAGAGAGAGTAGTCGTCACCTAACGACTGCATAAACTCATACACCGACGGACGGACAGGAATGATGCCGGAAACGAAATAGACATAGCCGTTCGTAGCTTTCACGATACGGGTGATTTTCTTCTCGTCAATAAGGAGCGTGCCGTCTTCCCCCAACGCTACCCATAGGTTTTTGCCACTAAGGGTAAGGATGCCATATCCGTCGACAAGCGACGTGGGCGGCACAACGAATGCCGACAGCGTGCCTCGTGCAAACTGCGGATCGTCCATCAGGCTGCGGTCTGCAGAGTCGATGTCGGCATCCTCACAGACAACAGCCGTACATTTTTTACTTTCTTTCATCTCACTCCACAGCCCTGCTGCCCGATAGGCCTCTGTCATCGTCCCCAGGTTTTTTTGGCTCTGAAGGAACGAAGCCACATCGCTGGCGACAACTTCCACAGCCAGCGTCCCCTCTAAGGAGGAAGAACTATAATGCTCACTCCAGCTGTCGCTGCACTGAGTGAACAGGAGGCTGACGAAAGCAAATAGGCTAAAGGCTAAGGCCCAAGGGCTGAGGGGAAAAAGGCCTTTAGCCTTCACAGATGGTCGGATATTGTTATTTTTCATTTTATATCAGTTCTTACAGTGGAGTGAACAGAACATAATCCCACAATTGGTGATACGAGCCGTTGGTCTTGGCATTGATGTCAAGCATGGTAGCCCGGAGCGTATGGATGCCCGAAATGTCAAACTCAACTTCTCCGAAGAGGTCTACATCGGCACTGCCGTACGAGAACGCAGCCTGAGGCATACCCTTAAAAAGGTATACATTGCGGGACCAAGAGGAACTCTCATTCTCTGGATCAATCTGGAACTTGGTAAGCGAGCCAGCGGCATGAAAAGCCTTCATGGTAGCCTCCGAAGCGTAGTGAAGCGTTACCCGATAACGTCCCCGGATGATGGTAGGAGTACGGAACTGTATCCACCCTGCATATCCCAGATTAAGCACAAGCAGATTGTTCAGATAGGCTCCGTAAGCATTCGTGTCCTTCTCCTTCGTACTTGTGTACTTACATTTTTTGAATCCCACAGCACGGTAGTTCGAATAGCTCGACTTAGCTGTGTTTGCCTGATAGGTAAACGACGTTAGTTCACCATATTGCCCGTCCCTGTAGTTGGCAGAGAGGTCTATCTGGTACTCACGGTTGGTCATTGCGTTGGAATAGAGTTCGCCCAGGCTCTTGTCGGCACCGTAAGCGTTAACAAATGCAATGATATCCGCCTGATTGCAGAAATCCCAGCGCACCGTCACCGGGTCTGGAGCCCACACAGGCAGCCAGTAGTCCATCTTGTGGATATATCCGTTGCGAGCCTCAATGTCGCTGCGCACGAAGTGAGCTTTTCCGTTGACAAGGGGTACGGCAAAGCCCGAGAGCGAATCGTTCAGGCAAGTGATAACCTCCCCTTTGAGCCGCGTGTCGTAAATAAGCGTCTCGTCGGGTGTATCAAAACTGCATAGCCCATCGCGTGTATAGCTCTGATCAAGGAAATGGTAAGCCACATAGCGCCAGAGTGCTGAGTCGGGCTGCGCTGACTCTTCCTGTTGCAGCCGATTCTTCAAGTCGTCAAGAGAATGTATTCCCTCACGTTGCATAGCAGCATCGCTGGGCGCCAGACATGTGAACCGATAGGTGTTGTACTTTATGCCGCCACCCACTATGCGAATGGTATCGCGCACCCGGCTCACCACTTTGTCATATCCGCACTCCCGGCAGGCAGCGGCAAAGATGGTGTACTCGCCCTGCTGCTCCAGCTTCTCCACCATCGTTTCGGAGAGCGGATGGATGACGTCGTCCAGATAGTAGATAATGGCGTTGCTTGCCTCCACAAAGTGAATACCTCCTCCGTCTTTCGGTTGCACAGCAGCTTGATTGTTAATGAAGATGGTTCCCGGCTCCAGCACCTCGTTCGTCCGCTCCGCATCGTCGACATCCCTCTCGATACGCCCATAGGTAGGACGAAGATACGTTTGGAACAAGTTCTGCAAGTGAAGGCTCTCACCTTCGTTGGCAGCATTGATGAATGTTTCGCTGTCTATCTTCAGCCCGCTGGCAGTACCGTTGATGATATGGTTCTGTACCACTTGGCGGGCATACTCTGCATCCAGTTCCTCTATTGCAGAAAAGCCCTTCCACTGGAGAAAACGCCTGATGGCATCGTTTGTAGGAGCAAACACGGTAGCGACAGCCTTCGCATCTTTCAGTCCGTTGTAATAATCGGCATATTTGAGAAGCTCCACCCACAGGGAGAAATCTTCCGCACGGTTTTCCAGCAATGCCGTACACGTCATTTCCGCCTCAACAGTTGTGGGAGTAACAAACATCTGCCCGTCGAAAGGATCGGCACACGCCACCATCAGCAAGCTGAAGAAGGAAACAACCCTCCTGCAAAGCCCCGTTTGGAGAGCTCGCCTTTCGTTATGGATTAATTGTCTATAGCGTTTCATCTGAAGTCGTTTCATTGGAACTATCGTACGCTTATGCTCTGAGTTACTCATATACCTTATTTATAATAGGGGTTCTGTACCAGAAGAGGATTCCTTTCTATCTCGGTACTCATGATGGGCAGGAACAGCGCGTTATCCGAATTAAGCACCGAACGGAGCCACGAAGCGCTAGCTCGGTTGTTGTAACTGATAACCTGATCGATAAGCAACGACTGCTTGTACCGATTGTCGTCACGACGCCCCATTCGGAGCATGTCGTACCAAATCTTCCCCTCCCCAAGAAATTCCAGTTTCCGCTCGTCAAGAACTCGTCCGAGCAGCTCCTCCTGGCTCATTTCATACTCACGCTCGTACATTTCCGCTAGGGTATCCTCATCGTACCCGGCACGCCGACGAAGCTGGTTCAACAATTCCAAAGCTTCGGCACGATGAGCCTCCGAAGGCTCTCCTCCATCTATGAGCAACAGGGCTTCTGCCTTCATGAGGATGAGGTCTGCCACACGGTAGATGATGAAATTAGGATCGTAGCTTACCGATGTCCGCTTCTTGTCGCGCGACGTAGAGCCGATGTACTTCCAAACATATCCCAACGCGCTTCCTCCCGAAGGAATAGCTCCGGGAGAATAGGTGACTCCGCTCATCGAGCCTTTCCCGATGATTGAAGCACAAAGCGTGCGTGCCGACTCACTTGTGCTCATCGACTCGTCGTCAACATCTCCCACGATGGCTACATATTCGCGCGCAAAATCCTCGCATGCCCCAGAGCATACTACATAGGAAGTGCTTGCATTTTCGTAAAAATCGTCAAAGAAGTGAGGCAAATTGTTTGTCTGCTGTTCTTCATAGTTCCATTGAATCTCAAATATCGACTCGTTGCTGTTCCCTGGGTTGAACATCGACATAAACGAAGCGCGTGTGGGAGATGAAAGGAACCGAGGGGCATAGGGACTGTTTGCTGTCAGCAAAGCATCAGCATAGCGGATGCACTCTTCATAGTCTCCGCTCCACAGGCACACGTCGGCCATCAATGCATAGAGAGCCCAACGTGTGGCTCGTCCTTTCGTTTCCCAAGTAGTGGAGAATGTCTCTTTGGCAGCGCCTGTCTGCAGAGCAGCAAGAACATCGGCTTTTATCTGGGAAACTATCGAATCCTCACTCGTCTTTGGCACGTTGATGACGACGTTGTCGTTTTCATACGCAACAGTCGTCAGAGGCACCTCGCGGAAGTTGCGGACAAGGTAGAAATAACTGAGTGCCCGCAGGAAGTATGCCTCAGCATAATGACTGTTACGCTCCGCCTCGCTGTACGTATCATCTGCTCGGCAAGCCTCATCGGCACGAGCCAGCACCGTGTTGGCAATGTTGATAATTTTGTAGAACGTGCTCCAGTCGCAAAGCGATGTGTTGGAGGCCTGAATCTGCCAAGTCTGCAGCTTGGTGTTCGACTTGTTGTTTGTGACGATACCCGCACGCACCTCTCCCCAAGGGATAAGATAAGGCTCGACGGTAGAGCGGAGATAGTAATATCCTCCCATCAGCACACGCTCTACGTCCTGCCCCGTCTGCCAATAGTCGTCGGCTACCTGCGAATTCTCGGGCACCACATCGAGATAGTCCGCACATCCTGTTACGGAGAGGACAAAGAAAGCCGCGAGACTGAGTACGACAAGCTGACGCCCTTTCCGGCAAAGGCACGAAAGCCGCGATATCGTGTTATGTTTTGTTCCTTCAATCATATTCTTTCTTCATATCGATTTTTTCCTTCTCGAAAAAATTTTTTTCTTTCTTCATACGGCGAGATTCCTTCTCGAAAAAAAATTTTCCCTTCTTCATATTTTCGCATCTGTTTTTCACGCCTCATTAGAAGTTCAGGGTTATGCCCACAGCAACACGTCGGCTGCGGGGAGTGGATGAATTGTCGCGTGCCAAATCAGTAACCTTACTCGGGAGGGTAACCTCCGGATCTTGTCCCTCGTAATGCGTCAGCGTGAAAAGGTCGTAGCCGGTAACGAATCCGCTTACCCCTTCGGCATGCATTCGCTGCGCTACTTTCTTGGGAAGACGATAGGAAAGCGAAACTGTCTGCAGGCGAAGGAACGAGCAGTCCTCAACGAATCGGTCTGAGCCCAGATAATTAAGTCCCCAGTTGTAGAGTGCGCGGGGAACATCTGTATCGTCGCCCGTATTGCGCCAGCGGCTGAGAACAGCTTTCGACTGATTGTCGGTATTGTACATCGCCTCGCTGTTCATCCGCGCCTGATTGATGACTTTCTGCCCCAGACGATAGTGGAAGCGGGTGGAAAGGCTCAGCTGCCGATAGCGGGCGGTGATGCCGGCTCCTCCCGTAACGACAGGATAGCAGTTGCCGATATAGATGATATCGTTCTCATCGATACGCCCGTCGTAGTTAATGTCTTGATAACGAGCATCTCCGGGATAGCAACGATAGGTGCCGTTCATCATAACGACAGGATTTCCTTCCAAATCGCGCATCACACGTCCTTCGGCATCGCGGGCATAGGTCTCCTCAAGCGTCTGATAGACTCCTTCATAATGATAGCCGAAGAAAGAGCCGACGGGTGTGCCTGCAAGAAGCTTCTGGGCATACTGCCCGTTCTTGAACGTGTAGTTGTCCTCCGTCAGATTATCGGGAAGGGAGAGCAGACGGTTGATGTTGCGGTTGATATTGAAATCAACATTCAAGCCCCAGTCCTTGCCCTGCAGCACATCGCCCTCGACACGAAATTCCCATCCTTTGTTCTCCACCGAGCCCGAGTTGGACCATACGATAGAGGAATAGGCGGAGGTGCTGGCAACCTTCACGTTCTTCTGAAGCAGGTCGCGCGTCACCTTATCGTAGAAGTCGACGGTGAACTTCAGCCTTCCGTCAAAGAAAGCCAAGTCGGCGCCGACATCCCATTCCTCGGACGTCTCCCAACGGAGCTTGCTGAGCTGCATAGAGTTAGGAACAACGGGAGTAATGGTACCGTACCTTTCGGTAAGAGCCGTGTAGGTTCCCACATAAGGAGAAGTGCCCGAGGGAGCCTTGCCCGACTGTCCCCAGCTGGCACGAAGTTTCGCCTCCGAAAGCCACTCCTCGGTACGTTCGTGCACAGCCTTGATGTCCTGCAGGTTGAGGGCGATGCCATACGACTGGAACAGAGCCCAGCGGTTGTCGCGGCTGAGGGCTGAGTTTCCCTCATAGTTCCAAGTGCCGTTGACAGTAAGCCATTGGCTGAAGGTGTAGTTGAGATTGGAGAGCAGCGACAGGGAACGGGCGTCGCTGGTGCCCGAACCCAAAGAGCCGCTATAGACAGTGCCTCCGACGACAGGATCGCTCATGCCGCCCGCTGCCATCCCGTAAACTTGACTGGCATAAGACGAGCCCTGCGACTGGGCTGTGCGCCAGATGAGGGCGCCAACAACGTTGTGCTTAGATTCAAGCCAACTTTGATTGTAGAGGAGTTTCGTTTCCGACTGAAGGGAGAAGTTGTTGGTGTAACCGTCGTAGCTGTAATTGGAAGCGGTGTTGTCGATATCCACGCCCGTAGCTTCCTGGGGGAGGAACATTCGGTTCTTCACCGTCTTGAACTTCATGCTCACATAGCCTTGATAGCGAAGGATAGGATTACTCTCTTCATCCCTGACGATGGTGTACTGAGGACTGAGGGTGAACTTCTCCTCCTTCGTCCCAGTAACGTTGAAGCTCTCCTCCAGCATGGCTATGGGATGGAAATTGATGTTGCTGGAGGCGTTGTAGGCACCCTGGAACTCGTTCGCATCCTGATAGGTGAAATAGACGGCGGTGGGGAGCCCTGTGGCATCGTCAATATAATAAGGACTCTTGTTTGGCATCTTGCGCATAGCCTCGGAGCGGAGGATGCCCGAGTCGTAATAGGTTCTATCGTTCTGGGTATCGGAATAGGTAAACTCGGCATTCACACTGAGCCTGTCGGAAAAGCTATAACCTATGCGGAGGCTCGATGTGAGTCGCGACATATCGTTGTTGCGGGTAGTGCCATCTTCTCCTGTCCATCCGAGGCTGAAACGGTAGGTTGCCTTCTCGCCTCCCCCGCTCATGGAGAAGTTGTTGTCGGTGGAATAGGCATTCTTCCGGACGGCACCGAGCCAATCGACATTCTGGTTGTACTCGTCGAAATAGCTCCATGCGGGCTCGTAGCCAATGGCAAACGACTTGTCGCTGAAGAGCATGTTCAGCAAGTCAGCCGAGCTTGTGAGCCCCCGGGCATTGGCGGTGTTCCAGATGGCATCTTGCATGTAGGCGGAGTATTCGTCGCCCTCGAGCATGGGGATGGCTGTCGGCTCGATCTTCAGCGCCGACTTATGACTAAGGATGAATTTGGGCTTGCCGCGAAGGCCTTTCTTCGTGGTGATGAGGAGCACGCCGTTGGCTCCCTTCGTGCCGTAGATGGCTGTGGACGAAGCATCTTTCAACACCTGTATATCCTCGATATCGTTCGGATTGAGCGAGAGCATGTCGGCAAAATCCTCGGTGCTGGCAGTAGCAAAGTTGAAGTCGTCGGCAATATCGACGTTATAGGGCACGCCGTTGATGACGATGAGAGGATCGGCGCTGCTGTTGAGGGTAGCCGTTCCGCGGATGCGGATAGAGCCCTTGGCTCCAGGATCTCCAGCTGCCAGAATATCGACTCCTGCCAAGCGTCCCTGCAGAGCTTCCTCCACAGAGTTGACGGGAAGGCCCTCCATCACCTCGTCCATCTTCACCCGCTGGGCAGCACCGGTGAAGGCATGATCGGAGATGCCGAGCTCGGAGGTGTTGGTGCGCTGAGAGGAAATGACAACCTCCGTCAACGTCTGTGAATCTTCACTCATCGTCACGTTCAGCTGCCGCTGCCCCGTGTAGGGGATGCGCTGGGTAGCCATACCGATATAGGAGAAGACGATAATAAGGTTGCTGCCCTCGGGAAGCTTGAGCGAGTAGTTGCCGTCCATATCCGTGATAACGCCTGTGAGCATGCGGTTCTCGGCATTGTAGACAGCCACGTTCACTCCCATGCTGGGCTCAAGGTCGTCGCCAATCCTCTCGCTAACAGTACCCGTGAGGATATTCTGCGCTGCAAGAGGAACAGCGAGGGGCATCAGCAGCAGAAGGAAGGCTATGAGTATATGTTTTTTCATTCTAGTAACTTTCATTGCAGCAGGAAGGGCTATGACGGGAAACGTAGCTGTTATTCATGAGGCCAACAGTCATTGAAAATATCATTTATGAAATGTACGCATCCGTCGTCGAAGACAAACGGTAGGGAGTCGTAATCCGTCAGGAAAGGAACGAGCTTCAGATGGGATTGAGGAGAGGGATTATTGGGATCAATCCAGCTCGGATTTATCACACATGCCTGAAGACGAAAAGCGAACCCCTCATTTCCTCCATAGTCGAAGATTCTCATATAGACACTTTTCGAAGGGGTGACGCTGATATCGGCAATAGAGGGAACAAAGTCGCTTTGCCAATCTCCTTCATACTCATAATTATCTCCCTCACTATCGGCAAGGAAGCCCGGATAGGGATATTCGGTGATGGGGGCGGTGCTCTCGGGATAGAAATACTCAAGCATGTAGTGCTGGAAGCGGGTTTGCTCTTCGCTGCCGTCTTCGGGCACGATGAGCTTACTCCAGAAGTCGCTGTCGTCCATTGTCAATCCCTCCGTGGGCTTCACATAGGGCATGTACCCACCGACGATGGCGCGCTTGACAGCCTCCGTCGTCGGCACAAACATCATGCACTTCTCCGTCATATAGTTCATCGTCTGCGCCTGCTCGTCAATCATGTTGGCAAGGAGAAGCAGCTGGATGAATCCCTGGAAGAGCGTGCCCTCGTCGTTTCGGTGGAGGTAGGCCATAGGAATGAACTTCGCATAGAGGGCATTTTCGTTGGAGCCCTCCAGCAGGAACTTGCCGTTCTCCGCATCGTATTCGTAGCAACGCCCATTCGTCCAATGATCGCCCCGGAAGGTGAGCTCGCGGAAATCGGTATATACATCATCCTTCTCTATCTCCATGTTGCCGGCATAGCGGATGAGGGAGCTGTACTTCAGGCTGTTGGTGATGCGCCCGTCCTTCACATACCAGTAGAGCTTGTAGTCGGTGGAGAGGGTGCGGAAGACGCGAAGCCCTGTCTGCGGCAGCTCCTCCATCTCGTCAGAGAGCCCCACGATATGAGCATTCACATAGCGCGACTGAGCGCTGCTGCCGAGATTGGAGCTGGTGGAGCTTCCGGGAATGCCGCTCTTGAGCTTGTTCTCCTCAGCGTTGTACCACACGTTGTTTGCCTCGAACTGGCTGTCGCTGGGATAGAGCATGATGAAGTTGACGGCATCGCTGGTAAGCGTCTGATCCATGTTGCTTGCAGTAAGCATCTTCAGGAACATGTTGTAGCGCTTGTATTTATATGCCGGGCCCGTGACGCTTCCAAAGGCTGCAGGAGGCGTCAGCAGGCTCTGCCCGTAGAGGACTCCGTTGGAGCAGAAGTGCCTGCCCGACTGCGGCACGTCGTCGACATCGAAGCGGATGAGCGTATGCTCCGCCTCGTTCTCCACATCACCCCTGCTGATCTCATCGGGAAACACGATGCCCCGCGAATAGATGGAGTTGCTGAGCAGCTTCTGCGTGGCGTCGGGGGAGATAGAGTCGTAATGCACCTCTCGGGGATAGCCCGTTCCCTCGTCGCCCCAATAGGAGCGGTAGAATTCGTCGAAGGCATCGTCGGTAGGCGCAAAGATGGAGAACGCCTGGCTCGACAGCTTGTCCATAGCGGCATAGTTGTCGACAGGCCATTCGCTGTCGATGTTGGGCATGCTGAATGCCGCATTCCGGTAATTCCTCTTATAATAGGTCACCCTGCCTCCGCCGTACGTCTGCGTTGCCTCCTCGTCGAGGTCATAATAGTCGTAGGCGTCAAACAACGAGAGGTAGAGGCTGTACTGCCCCTCGCGCTGCAGCACGCTGTGAACGGTTTCCAGAGGAGCAATCACTCGGTCGATGGGATAGACATAGCCGTTCTTTGCTATCATCTCCTCGCCCGAGACCCGCGCGTCGGCTACGTTGAAGCCTGCTTCGCCCACGCTCCACTCTGTCTGCGGGAAGAAGTAGGTATAATTGCGCGTTGCATCGATGCGCTTGGTGGCGAACATCTGCTCGGAGAAGACAGGTATGAACCGCTCTCTGTGCCAGACGTCCACCGTCACGCCGGAAGTATCTACCGGCATACCCTGAGCCGAGCTCCAGAGCCGTGCGGGCTGCACTTGCTCGGGAGCATCCTTGCTGCGGGTACGGAACTTATAGTACATGCCGGCATTCACAAGCCGCTCCTCGTCGGTAGCTCCGTCGCCCTCGATGGGACGGAAGTTCTGCAGCATCCCCTTGCTGAAGGGATAGTAGAGGATATGGAAACCTATCAGCCGACTCACCTCGTCGGCAGGGATGTCGTCGATAGCATCGGTGCCGAAATGTTCGCGCAGATAAGCCCTCATGGCGTCATCGTCGGGAGCCATCACGGTGAGGATTCCCTTTCCTTCCATGATGCGCCTGAAGTCGGCTCGCTCGGCTCCCTGCAGGAACAGGGAGTAGTTGCCGTCTTTTTGAAGGATTTCCCAGATGCTCCCCGCCAGCCATTCGGGCTCGCGATAATGCTCAGGCACATCGTCGGTACATCCCTCTATCAGGCATGCTGCAGCGAGCCATCCCATGCACATCACGAGCAGCGAACTCACGGCATGCCTTATGTTTTGAGCTGTTTTCATTCGGACAAAAGAGATATGAAGGTGTTATTCGGATACGAAATGTTGTTGCTTTTCACTATTAGGGTACAAATTAAACATTTTTTTCTCACTTTACAAAATCCGCCAAACGTTTTAACAATTTCGCCCTTTTCAAAAAACCGCATTTTCTGTTTATGAGAAAGCCGAAGAAGGGGGAGGTGAAAACATGTATTAAGAAAAAAATTTTTTCGAGAAGGAAAAAAATTTTTTCCCTTCTTCATACGGCCGTATGAAGAAAGAAAAAATCGGCCTGAAAAAAACGCCTCCAGAGAGGCTTCCTGAAGGGGGCTCCAAGAAGGAGAAAAATGCTTATCTGACGCGCGATCTTCCTTGATAGACGTACTTGTAGTTTTGCCCGACGATGGCTTTCAGGAGTGCCGACCCTCCATACGAGCTGCTTCCCATATAATCGGCATACACATAGCCTGTAGGGCCTGTCAGAGAGTTGGTTATGTAGTTGGCTGTCCAAGGATTCATCACATTTGCGTGGGATGTGAGCGACGATGTCAAAGCGCCCGCAATGCTTGTGTAGGTATAGTGATAGCGGTAGGAGCTGGTGTTGGCAGAAGCCAAGTCGAGCATTTCCTGCACATGAACTTTCTTTTCCGCATCGCTGTCTTCGTAGGCATCTTCCACATTCGCATAGCAATCTACCCAGTTCCAAGCCTGCGTCATAGGACAACCGTAATCGGTTACAGAACCTTTGTCGGGCCAATTCTCAATGTATGCTCCAACTATAACGTCGCGATAGTTGTTTGATGCATTCCCGTAAGGATTCCGACTCACAATGCTTACTTTTCCTCTGACGTCGTCCAACGTATGATAGCCTCTCACATCCCCCATCAGATAGGGCTTTCGGGCATCATTCAAGAAACATTCGCGCATGCTGTTGCGCCAAGTTTCAGAATAATCGGTTCCAGAGACTCCCTCCTTACTCATAATGACAGACACAGCCTCCGTCGGATGGGTCTTAACGAAGTTGATGAGTATGTCTATCGCATCCTTGAATTTCACGCCCGTAGCCACAATTCCGTGATAGATTTCCAGATTTTCAAGCATGATGTCCGACTCGCGCGAGGAGTTATATCTCGGGCGTAGGTCAAAGGCCCGCACTCCGTTGTCCAGCAAGCCCTGAAGACTCTCCGACTGGCATTTTGCAAAATAGGCATAGATGCTTCCTACTCCGCTTGTTGCCGCATCATGAGCTGCGGGAGTGCTAAGCATGCTGAAATAGGTATTTCCCGGAATCGTAGACATCCACAAATTGCGCGTTGCCCCTTGGGTGGAAAACGTTAGCAAAGGATGGCTGAAAGCTTCGATAGCATCGGGAAACGTTTGTGAATAGAACTCTCCGCTTGTCGTGCGTATCGTAACCGTAATGCCTCCCGTCAAATCGACGGGGATGAGGAAAGCACGGAAGGTTGTTCCGTTTCCTGTCACCGTAACGACATCGCTGCTCATGCTGTTTGCATATACGGAAGGGGCTTTTCCCGAAAGCTGCCTGATGGTAGACGTTTCGGAACGAAGGCTTAAAATCCCTGCTATCGGCTCCTTGTTATTGGCATAGATGCTTACGCTGCTGATGTCTGAGATAGCCGAGCAGTTGATATCAAGCGTGGTAAAAAACTCTTGAACATCAAAGGCTGCGCTGACATCTTTTAAAGTATAGGGATTAACTACCCGAGCCGACACGCCTGAAGTTCCTGCGAGATTTTCTTCCAGGCTTTGTTCGGCATAGACAGTTGCGTAAACGCTATAAACATCTGCCGACGTGTCGACATAGGTCTGCTCTTGCGAGCCAAGTATAATGCTTACCAACGAAGTGACGTCAGCCACATTGATTTGTCCGTCGTTGTTGACGTCAGAAGGAGGTGTTTGCTCGGATGAACCGAGAATAATACTCACTAACCCAGTAACGTCTGCCACGTTTATTGCTTTATCGGCATTGACGTCGCCTACATAATAGCCCCACTCCGAAGGAATCCCCTCCAAAGAGGAAGATTCCAGCACAAGCGACTTTATCTGCAGCACCAGCCAGTTAGGCCCCAGAACATCTTGCTGAAGGTACATCGTCAACGTCCCGTCTTTCACTTCGACGTTTGAAAGGGTAACGACATCAAGGGTTTCTATGGCTATCCTGTTGAAAGCAGGAATCCCCACGCTAGCATCGTTGGCGTGGAAGGAGACATACGAAGTCGCTCCATCCGTTACGACATAGTCCACATTGTCCCTCTCCGACGTACTGGAAGCTCCTGCATACACGCTTACCGTATACTTCCCGTTGGGCAAGCCTGTTATCGTCTGCGACAAATATCTACCAAGCGGCAAACTGGTAGCCCATTGAAACATTTCCTTTGCCAAAACGTCCGCTTCCGTATAAGTTCCACTTCCTTCCCAAGCAGAAGGATCAACACAGGATGTGAAATCGCCTCCAGTCAGCTCGGAGGAATCGTACTTTTCCAATTTGATGTAATCGACAAAGAGCTTTGGGGAATTTGCCGAACCGACATTCGCACAGATATATCCTATGTGCACTCGTCCAAAACTGCATGAGGCAAGCGAGAAAAATACTTCGCCTTCCGTCCATTCTCCTGAAGGAAAGCCCGATGTAGCATAATGCGTTGTTCCATCCTCTTCGATGTAGCCGATTGCATTCGTGTAGTTGGAAGGGATATCTGCTCCCGCGTTATAAACCTTATACGACAGCCGATAAAACCCGATAGGCAGCGCAACATCCTGAGAATAGCCTGCCGAGCCGCTCCAGCATCCTGCCAAGCCGAGAACACCGCCCGACGTGTTTCCTTCGGAATCAGCAGCAGGAACAACATAGCTGCTGCCTGCCAGCCAGAAGCCCGAGCCGAGCTGAAAAGCTGCGCCTGCCTTTGAATCGCCGTAGGATGCATCATCTATCGTCCAGCCAAAAACTGGTTGGCAGCCGCTGACTTCTCCGTTGGAAATATCTTTGGCATACGTGACAACGTTTGTTGAGACAAAGCAACTGGCTTCGTCAAAGCCTGCGTTTTTCAGGTAGGTTGACGTAACATCCGTCTGAGCTGAAAGGCGAAGGGACAGCAGGCAAAAGGCTAGGATGAGAAAGCGTTTCATGGTGTGATGCAGTTATTTTTTGTAGTTATTACCAAACAATCTGGGGATAAGGTCTGCCCGTCCCATGCGACGCAGCGCGGCAATGATAGCTCGGCGTTCCTCAGGCTTGTACCAGAAAAAGAAACGGCGCTGGGCCTCCTTCTGCTGCGGGGTATGAGCGCTATAGACGGGCTGCAACGTATAAGGATGAAGCCCCGTATACCAAGCTTCCGTGCTCACAGTCATCGGAGTAGGCGTGAAATCCTGAACTTGCTCGAGATGAAAGTCGAGCCGACGGGTGATAACAGCAAGCTCAGCCATATCTTCCTCCGTGCAGCCGGGATGACTGCTAATAAAATAAGGTATCAGCTGCTGACGCAGGTTGGTTTCCTTGCAGATACGATCGAAGAGCTTCTTGAACGCCTCAAACTGACGGAACGACGGCTTGCGCATAAACATCAGCACGCTGTCGGACGTATGCTCGGGGGCTACTTTCAGCCTCCCGCTCACATGTCGCGTTATCAGCTCCCGGGCATACTTCTCCCCATCGGCACTTGCCAAAACCAAGTCGTAGCGTACTCCGCTGCCGATGAAACTTTTCTTCACGCCCGGCACCGCATCCACAGCGCGATAGAGAGCCAACAAAGGCTGATGGCTGGCATCCAGATTGCGGCAGACGGAAGGATGAAGACAGCTGGGGCGCCGACAAAGGGCACACAACGATTTGTCCTTGCCGCCCATTCGATACATATTCGCCGAAGGGCCTCCCAAGTCGGAAATGTATCCTTTGAAGTCGGGCATCTGCGTTACGGCCTTCACCTCGCGCACGACGCTCTCCACCGAGCGGCTCTGGATGAACTTCCCCTGATGAGCCGAGATGGTACAGAATGCACATCCCCCGAAACAGCCCCGATGGATAGTCACCGAGTGTTTTATCATCTCGTAGGCGGGAATGACTTTGTCCTTGTATCGCGGATGAGGGAGGCGCGTGAAGGGAAGCTCATACACTTTGTCGAGCTGCTCTGTCGTCATAGGGGGAAAAGGAGGATTGATGACAACCACCTTCTTCCCCACCCGCTGGAGAAGGCGATGCGCACGAAGGCTGTTCGACTCCTCTTCTATGATGCGGAAGTTCTGTGCCTGAGCCCGCTTGTCAGCCAGACAAGTCTCGTGCGAAGCCAGCTCCACATCATCGTCGCCCTCGGGCATTTTGTCTGCCAGATACGCTACCTGCGGCACATCATGCGCACTCTCTCCCGCAGCCATCCGCCGAGCCAGCTCCGTGAGGGGAAGCTCGCCCATCCCGTAGATGAGGTAGTCGGCACCGCTGTCAACGAGGATGGAAGGACGCAGCCGTTCCTGCCAATAGTCATAATGAGTGACGCGCCGCAACGAAGCCTCAATACCTCCCACGACAACCGGAACATCGGGATAGAGCCGCTTGAGAATCTGCGTGTAGACAATCGTCGGATACTCAGGGCGCTTGTCGTGCCTCCCGTCAGGCGTGTAGGCATCTTCCGAACGAAGCCTCCGCCCAGCCGTATACTTGTTTACCATCGAGTCCATCACTCCCGCGCTGACGGCAAAGAAAAGACGCGGGCGTCCGAACTTGCGGAAGTCGCGCAAGTCGTCCTGCCAGTTGGGCTGCGGAACGATAGCTATCTTGTATCCTTCTGCCTCCAGCACACGTCCCAGGAGGGCTGTGCCGAATGACGGATGATCGACGTAAGCATCGCCCGAGAAAAAGACGATATCCAAATCATCCACCGACCATCCCCTGCGGTCGAGTTCTTTTACGGAAATGGGAAGCCACTCCATAGACGTTTCTGGCGGCCCTGAAGGCTACAAAGGACAAGCGCGAAGCTATCCCTCGATTTCGGGCACCAGCTGCTGCCCCACCCATTTCGCATAGAGCTGGATGAGAGAGCGGAGCCCGTAGGCTTTCATGTTGTTATGATAGATAACATCGCAGCAGAGGTCCAGAAGCTCCTTGTCGCCGTCGGACGACAGAATGAGCGAGCGAACGGTCATCTTCAGCTTGTCGAGGACAGCCTCGTCGATGATGCCCACGCTGTCGCACAGCCCGTCGAAAAGGTTGTAACGGTCGATTGTCTGAAGGTGCTGCTCGCTGATGACAAGGGAGCGAGTCCCCGATTCGTTTGCTTGGATAGTATACATGGTCTTGCAAGATTTCTTGTCGGCAAATATAGTTGGTTTTTTTCAGAAAAACAAATTATCGGAAATGATTGAGGCAATAAACAGCATAAATAAGAAGACATGCTTGGGGCGTACGATTTTTTTCTTTGTCCATGTTGTTGTATCAACACGTTGATTCAACTGTACCAACGTGAAGATTTAACTGTCCCAACACGTTGATTCAACTGTCCCAACGTGAAGGTACAACAACATGGAGAAAGAATAATCATTTTTGGAGAAGGAAAAACGGGCAAATCTTTTAGAAACGGATGCTTGGAATTCGGGAAAAAATGCCTATCTTTGTCGCAACCATCAGCCCAACGGAATAGCCAGCTATGAAAACGCGACTCCTCACCTACTGCGGCAGCGCCCTGCTGGCCCTCTCTGCCCACGGGCAGGAGAGCACAAGGCCCAACATCCTCTTTATCATGTGCGACGATATGGGCTACGGCGACTTGGGATGCTACGGGCAGCAGCTCATACGCACGCCTAACCTCGACCAGATGGCCCGCGAGGGCATGCGCTTCACGCAAGCCTACTGCGGCAGCCCCGTGAGCGCCCCTTCGCGCTGCTGCCTGATGACGGGACAGCACAGCGGGCATGCTGCCGTCAGAGGCAACAAGGAGTACTGGAGCGGTACCGTCTACTACGGGAACAACAGGGAATATGCTGTCACAGGACAGCATCCCTACGACTCGGCTCACGTCATCATCCCCGAGATTTTCAAGGACAACGGCTACCACACCGCTATGTTCGGCAAATGGGCTGCGGGCTACGAGGGCTCGTACTACACGCCCGACAAACGTGGCATCGACGAGTACTTCGGCTACATCTGTCAATATCAGGCGCATCTCTACTTTCCCAACTTCCTCAACCGCTACAGCCGGAGGCTCGGCGACAAGGAGGTCATCCGCATCCCTCTCGACGACAACATCGCCTACCCTATGTACGGAGAGAATTATGGGAAGCGCACGCAGTACAGCGCCGACATCATTCATCGCGAGGCAATGGAGTGGCTGCGAAGACAGTCCGACGATACTCCCTGGCTCGGCATCTTTACCTACACGCTCCCGCATGCCGAGCTGCAGCAGCCCCGCGACTCCATCCTGCTGTCGTACGAGGGGGAACTGCTGCCCGAGAAAGCCTACAAGGGAGATGGAGGAAGTCGTTACAACGCCAACACAAACAGTCACGCGCAATTCGCAGCAATGATAACCCGCCTCGATGCTCAAGTGGGGGAAATCATTGCTCTGCTACGCGAAAAGGGCATGCTGGAAAACACGCTCGTTATCTTCACTAGCGACAACGGGCCTCACGAGGAGGGCGGAGCTGACCCGACATTCTTCGGCAGGGACGGAAAACTGCGCGGATTGAAGCGGAGCACCTACGAGGGAGGAATCCGCATCCCGTTCATTGCCCTCTGGCCCGGGCACATCCCCGCAGGGACAACCTGTGACTTGCCTTTCGCCTTCTACGACCTGATGCCTACCTTCTGCGAAATTGCAGGCATTGACAACTATATCGGGCGCTACCATAATCCTAGCCCCGACTACTCCGAATACTTCGACGGTATCTCCATAGCTCCTACGCTGCTGGGCAAAGACTCGCAGCAGGCACGCCATCCTTATCTATATTGGGAATTGGCAGAATCGAACGTGATGGCTGTACGAAAAGGCGACTGGAAACTCGTTGTGCGAAAGGGCGAGACGGAACTATACAATCTGGCGACAGACATTCACGAAGACCACGACGTAAAGGAGCAGCATCCCGAGCTTATGAAGGAGCTCATCGACATTATCTATGCCGAGCACGTCGACAATCCCTATTTCAAGATTACTCTCCCCGAACGAATCGTTCTTTCAAATCCCTGATTCGCTGCTTTTCCGCAAACTGAGAGATAGCCTCCCTCCCGAATGGAAGGAAAAGCGAAAAAAGATACCTTGCTATTCTGTCAGCCAGTCAAGCATTATTTCCATTGCCTTTGCCCGACTCTCGGCATTTCCTGCTGCCTCAAAGGGAAAGCCCAACGTAATCACGCGCCCTTCGCCCTTCCAGGCTACGGAAGCAGGATTTCCAGCAGAATAGGAGAAAGGAGACAAGCCCGACGAATGCTTGCCGACTGGTTTCAGCACCTCGGGATGGACGACAGGATACGTCTCGCTTCCTTCCCAAGGCTTGGAAAGAGCAAGCGTAAGCCCCTCGCCGACACGCACAGAGACTTCCCCTTCGCCTTGCAAGCTTCCAGCATACTGACAATGAAGGACATCGTGCATAAATACCGACAACGACTTGTCTCGAGAAGCATCCGCGCCCAGATACGAGCCGCTAATGAGCAGCCGCCCTCCTTTCAGGCACCAATGGGAAAGCCGTTGCTGCATGCTCGAGGAAAGGGCTTTCTCCTTCTTTCCCAAGAAATAGCTGCTGCCAGCCGAAGACTGCAGGCCTGCAAACACATCCAGCACATCGGCTTCGGAAGCCATATCGGCAGACTTCTCAAAAGCGGCAGAGGAAGAAGAGTAGAACGAATATCCTGCCTCCAGCGCTGCAGCTCCATGCACGGCAGCGAAGTCAAACGTGTTGCCCATTAGCGGTTTTCCTACCAGCTCATTACCGCTTGCACCCAGCTCACTTAAATCAGGATTCAGCGGAGAGCCCGCAGGGTTGAACGTCTTCTGTTCTCCGCAGAAAGCTGTCGTACTCATATACGGAACGCCGGGATCCTTACTCAAAAGGAAGCCCACGCTGTCGCCCTTGTTCACTATAGCAGGCCCGCTCAAGCGTGTGAAAGCATTAACAACAAGCACCCTACCCTTTGGCGAGGGAGCTACGCCGCAGGCAAGCGTTTCCGAAGGGAAGCTCTCCCCTCCCTTGTTCACAGCCGTCACTTTACAACTGACAACATGCCCTACAGGGAAAGAGATGTCGTAATGAGTGCCGTGCACAAGTCGTCCGTTGTCGAAACTGCCGTCATCCACACGCATGTAAACGACATAGGCTGTGGGCGTTGCCGATGGTTCCAGCGTATCTTTCTGTTCTTTCCACGAAAGGCGCGCTGTGCCCTCCTCGCCATTCACGGAAGGCGCTCCAAACGACAGTTCAACAGGAGGAAGGGGCTGTACCGTATATTTCTTATCGCCGTGCATAACCCGCACATAGCGCAGCAAACCTTTATAGATAGCACGAGCCGCAAAGAACTTGAAGTTAGGGTCGTGCGCAAACCGCATGTCGTTGAAATTCTGGTGCGACAGCAGTTCTAGTATCATTGAAGGCACTTCGCAGATGCGCGACTCACTGTAATTCCTGTCCCATATACCGCGACGGTTCCATTCGGGATAGATGTGCCTCATATCATCCACGAAACTCGACTGCACCATATCCACCATATCGCGCGAAGCATAACGCGACAGACGTCCGTTGCCCAGCAGCCCGTCATTGAAAGCCGTCGTGCAGATTCCCAGCGTACCAATGATGCCTTTCGTGTCGATACCTGCATCTGTATGGAGGGCAAAGGCCAGTTCAATAGGAACACCCATTCCTACGCTATCGGGAACGTAGGAAGAGCTCCCCAGCAGACGGTTGGCAGCATGAGAACGAACGTTGATGTCTTCGGCATAGTCGTTTTCTCCTCCCTTGTTCTCGTAGTCTTCAGGGGGAAAGCCGGCATACTGAACCCAGTAGCGTGCTCCCTCCAGATAGCGGGGCAATCCGCTGATGATATTGTCGGGCCCGCGCATGATGTTTCCTTCTCCTCCCCCCAGACGGACGGCATCCGCACTCACCGTTCCTTCGTGCTCACTCTCGTTGGTAAGAACTACCATATTGTCGTCGGAAAGTCCCTCGCCGAAGTCGAATGTGCCGAGATAGACCCACGTTCCTCCTCCCATCTGCTGGTTTACCGTGAAGCGGGTAACTTCTCCTTTATGCACCACGATGTAATGCGCATCGGGCACGCTCGTTTCGTGCGTCTGGTACGACACATATACGGCGTAGATGCCTGCTGAGGGAACATAAGGCCTCCAGAGAGCCGCAGAAAGGCTTTGTCCCCCACGCTTGGCGGAAGCGGTGACAGCCATACGCGAAGTTCCCTTCTCGAACGGATTGTCGTGCCAACCTAAGGCTTCGTCGGGAGTAGAGAATCCTGCCGACGACTGCACCCACGAGACCTTTTTCGTCCGTTCCTCCATATACATCCCCTGCTCCCTTGCGTGCTCGTCGTTATCTACTATCAGCTCCTCCGTCTGGCTGTCGGTTTCCCTTGTCGTCCACACGACAGCACCTGCATTGCGAAGCATCGGGATTAAGTAAGGGAACACTATGGACTGCGTGAGCAGGTCCTCGCGAGTACAAAACAGCGCGGGGCGCTGCCAAATCCACTTGTTATCCGCATTCGCGTAATAAGCTCCGTGACTGGCGTTGATAGCAAGATGCCTGCCCTCGAGCCCTTCAGAGACGGTATAGGGGCGCGAGGTGTTCACAACCCACGCATTGCCGTCGGGCTCATCCGCACGAGCCCATTGCCTGTCGGCTTTCCTGTGGGTACGATAGGCGTTAGGCACAAGGTCGTCGATAGCCGTCTTCCCCGCGTAAACGGTAATACGATAGCGGTTGACGGGAGAAGGCATCATCGTGCGTATGTCGTTGTAAATCTTCTCTACCGTCTCGTTGCGGAAAGGTTGTTCGCCAAACGCATCGTTGGTGTAAATGTTAAGTGTCTTTCCCTTCGTGTTCAGCTCTGTCTTGTCAAGCTTGGAGCGGGCTGTGCGGCATGTTTCGGGCTCATAGTTCCGGAAATAGTCGCGCAGACGGGCATCCACTTCCGCTTTCTGAGGCAGCACGCAGAGGGGGACAAGCAGGAGAGCCAGCAGGAGAACGATTCGTTTCGGCATAGGAAGGGAGTGAGTTGCTTCTCGCCACAAAAATAAGATATTTTTCGGAAAGATGGAAATTATTGCACGCAAATCGATTTTTTCCCGTACTTTTGTGTCTGCATTCTGAAAGCACCAAAATTTTTTCTTTCTCCAAAAAAAATTATTCCCTCTCCAAAAATATTTTTCCCTTCTTCATACGGCGAGATTCCTTCTCGAAAATTTACCCCGTCCAGAACCCACTCTCACACACACTAAAAACCCATGAGTAAAGTCAGCATTCTCTGCGCAGTTTTCAATGCCGAGCCCTTCCTTCCCGAGTGCCTCCAGTCGCTCCGGAATCAAACGTTGCGCGACATCCAGATTATCTGCATCGACGACGCTTCAACCGACGGCTCGCTGGGAATCCTGCAGGAGGAGGCGAAGGAAGATCCGCGCATCGTGGTTCTCCACAACGAGGTGAACGAGGGACAGGCTTCCGCACGCAATCGGGGTATCAACGTGGCTGACGGAGCGTTCATCACGATGGTGGATGCCGACGACTGGCTGGCTCCCGATGCGCTGGAACAGGCTTGGAACGTAGCCGAAGAGCATCCTCAGACGGATGCTGTCTTGTTTGACTTAGTGAAAGTCTGGCCCGATCGTGAGGAACATTACCCCACGCTTCCGCGCGAGGTTATAAGCGGTACGGAGGGCTTGCGCCTCAGCCTCGACTGGCAGATTCACGGGCTTTACATCGTCCGAGCTGACATCCAGCGCCGTTGGCCCTACGACGATTCGGCTCGGCTCTACAGCGACGACAACACCACTCGGCTGCACTATCTGTCGTGCCGCGAGATTCGTGCATGCAAAGGCATTTATTACTATCGGCAGCATGCCGATTCGTGCACGGGACGCGTCAGCGCGCTCTACTTCGAGAGCCTTCGGGCACAGCAGCACATGCATCAGCTCTTGGGCGAGCTGCATGTAGCCTCCGACATCGTGAATGAGTATGAGGAATACCGTTGGCTGCAACTCATCGACAACTGTTACTTCCTGTACCTGCACCAACGCCAGTTCTCCAAAGAGGAAAGAGCCGAAGCCCGCAGGAAAATAGCCTCAGCACGAAAAAGCATCAATATCAGCGCATTACCTTCAACACTCACGCGGAAATTCGGATATAGGCCCTGCTCCTCTTTCGGCTTGTTCATGCTGCAAGAGTGGATATACTTCACCCTTCGCAAGCTAACGGGAAAACTTTAGCTTTCGCAAGCCTTCGCTCCCTTCCGCTTGCTGACAGGAAAAGGGCAAGAATCCCTTCTTTGTTCCCCCTACCTTATATATATAATAAGGAGTGGAAAGAATAAAAGAAGGAGTGGATGGCGGAAACTCCACACATCCACTCCCCAGTAAAGCTGTAGGCTGTTTCTGTTGCCTGCTCAGGCATATCAGATACCCATTGCGGCACGAATAGCAGCCACTTTCTCGTCTGCAGCAGCGCAACAGGCGTCATAGTCCTTGGCCGACTGCATTTTTCCCTTTGCCTCGATGTAAAATTTTATCTTTGGCTCAGTTCCGCTGGGACGCACGCTCACTTTGTCGCCTGCAGCAGAGAAATACTGGAGCACGTTGCTGGTAGCAGGCATCTCGAGAGGTGTTACCTTCCCGTCCTTATCTGTTGCCTGAAGCGTCTTGAAGTCTTTGATGCAAACGACAGGACTTCCGCAGAGTTCCTTGAGCGGGTTCTTCCGGAAGTTCTCCATCATAGCCTTAATCTCGTCGGCTCCTGTCTTGCCCGGGCGCACGACATTGACGGTAACCTCCTTTGAGAAGCCGTACTCCAGATAAATGTCCATCAGCAAGTCGTAAAGAGTCTTGCCCTGATCCTTTGCCCAAGCGGCAATCTCGCAAATCAGGCAGATGGAGGCAGGAGCATCCTTGTCGCGCACCTTATCGTAGGGAAGGAAGCCGAAGCTCTCCTCTCCTCCGCCGATATAGTTCTCCTTGCCTTCTGTGATAGCTATCTCGCGAGCAATCCACTTGAAGCCCGTGTAGCAGTCGCGCAGATTGACACCGTTTCTCTTTGCCATCTCAGCGATAACCTCCGTCGTAACAATCGTTTTAACGAGGAAGTCATTCTTTTTCAGCTGTCCGAGGGCTTTTTTGTTCTTGATGATGTAGTATGAGAACATCATACAAGTCTGGTTTCCGTTGATAATAACCCATTCGCCCTTCGAGTCGCGGCAAACGATAGCAAGCCTGTCGGCATCAGGGTCGGTAGCTACCACCAAGTCCGCATTCAGCTTCGTTCCCAGCTTCATGCCGAGTGTCATAGCTTCGGGATTCTCGGGATTAGGCGAAACGACTGTAGGGAAGTTTCCGTCTACCACCATTTGCTCGGGAACCACATTGATATTCTGGAATCCCCACGAGCGAAGGCAAAGAGGAACAATCACACGCCCCGTGCCGTGCATAGCCGAATAGACAATGTTCAGGTCTTTCTGACGAAGGATGACGTCTTGATCTACCATAGCGCTCTTAACAGCCATCATGTAGTCGTAGTCCATTTCTCCGCCGATGATTTTGATGAGGTTTTCGTTCTTTTCAAACTTGATGTCACTCACTTTCACCTTGTTCACCTCGTCTATGATGCCCGTATCGTGAGGAGAAAGCACCTGCGCTCCATCGCTCCAATAGGCCTTATAGCCGTTGTACTCCTTTGGATTGTGCGAAGCTGTCACATTCACGCCTGCCTGCGCATGCAGATGACGAATGGCAAAGGAAACCTCCGGCGTTGGGCGAAGCCCTTCGAAGAGATAAACCTTTATGCCGTTTGCCGAGAAGATAGCTGCCACAGTCTCTGCGAAAAGGCGCGAGTTGTTTCGGCAATCGTGTCCGACGACAACGCTGGAGCCCCCCTGAGGAAAGGCTTTGTTGATATAGTTAGCAAATCCTTGCGTAGCCATACCTACGGTGTAGATATTCATACGGTTGCTGCCTGCGCCCATAATTCCGCGCAAACCTCCCGTACCGAATTCCAGGTCCTTATAGAAAGCATCGATAAGAGCACTGGGGTCCTCGGCTTCGAGCATTTGCTTTACCTCAGCCTGAGTGGCTGCATCATACGCGGGAGTCAGCCATTCGGCTGCCCTTTCCCGCACACTCTGAAGAAATTCGTTTTCCATTTGTATTTAGTTTAAGATTCTGTTCTTTCTTGACTATTATTTTTTCTTTGCGAATAAAAAATTATTCTTTCTTCATACGGCGAGATGTAGAAAGAAAAAAAATTTTTCCCTTCTCCATAATTTTTTATTCGTTCTCCATAACGATGTTCCCTTTCGGATTCATCATTTCTTGGCTTTAGGAACCAGGTAGCGTTTCTTTGTCTCCTTGATGACACGTCTGTTGAATTCCTCGGGATAGCCGGGAGTAATGACTCGCTCGCCAAAACCAGTCTCCGTTCGCTTGAAGGTTCCGTCTTCGTTCTCGGGCTTGATGACACAGTCGTTGTATTTAACGATAAGCTTCTGTGCCAGTTGCATCCAAGCCTTCATCGTCTTGTCAGCAGTTCCAGCACTGTAATCCGTCAGATAAGCTACGGCAGCGGCTGGGTTTGCTTCGTAGATGCGAAGTGCCTCTTTTTCTACTTCTTCCTGACCGAGGAAGAAACTTACCTCCAATGCCGTCTGCACTTTCTTCAAGTCGTCAATCAGCATCGAGTAACGGGGATAGACCATGTTGCTCACCCAGTTGAACATCCAGAATGCGCTCTCGAACGAGAAGGTGACAGCATCGCCTGCCTTGTCGCTATAGCAGTAGGGCGATTCAGTAATAGAGCAATACATGGGAGTATAGACAGAGGTGTTGGCATCGTCATTTCCAAACCAGAGCACGCCGCCAATCTCACGCGGGAGCCAGCTACGCATCTGCGAAACAAAGGTAAAGCCCGTCTGGAACGTGCTGATAGTGCGCTCATTGAAATAGTCCTTTCCATCCACTTTATACGTCAGAGGACGAAGACGATAAGGCATCGACCAAGCGCCTGCACCCAAATCGCCCGTCATATCAAGCGCTGTGCCCTCGTAATGATCGCGCATAGCAGCTTGCACATCCTGTACGCTCAGCTTGAACTTAGGCTTGAAATAGAGAGGAATGGGCTCTGCCTTCACGTCACCTTGCGCACTCGGGAGCCACTTGTTCATGTCGGCATCAGCATAAAGGTTGAAGAACGACCAAACACGGGCATCGCAGAAACGAAGTCCGTCAAACGTGAGAGGATTGTAGACATCGGCAAAGCTGAAGTCCTTGTCAGCACCCTTGTACCAACCTTTCTTACGAGCAAACGTGATGACATCTTCGGCATAAAGGCAGTTCTCCGGGTCATCAAGCGGGAACTGGCGCACACGTGCCTGATTGGCATGCGCACAGATGACATCGTCCGGAAGGCGAAGCGCCACCCAGACAGCGCCCTTCTCTTCCTTTCCCTTACCAATCATCTCCATAATCCAAGCCTCATTAGGATCACCAATGGAAAACGTCTCACCTTCGCTGATGTAGCCATACTCCTTGACAAGCGAGGTCATAATCTGAACAGCCTCACGTGCCGTGCGGGCACGCTGAAGGGCAATGTAGATAAGGCTTCCGTAATCGATGATACCAGGACCTTCCCAACACTCTTCTCGTCCTCCGTTGGTGGTTTCTCCAATCGTCACCTGCCACTCATTCATGTTGCCTACGACGTTGTAGGTAACAGGCGCCTCGGGTATCTGACCGAGATACTTGTTCGTGTCCCATTCATACACATCACGCATGGTTCCTTCTGGATGAACACCTGCGGAATAGTGAGCAAGGAAGCCGTACATGCCGTACGAATCGGCCGAGTAGCTCACGATAACGGAGCCGTCGGCGCTTGCTCCTTTACCGACGATGAAGTTTGTACATGCAAAACTGGCGGTAACAACCAGCGTTACCATACCGACAAACAATAGAAATGCTTTCTTCATAATAGTTTATTGTTAATGTATATTTGTTTTTCAATAATCGAACTCAAACGTTTGCTTGTTCACGTTTTGGCGCAAGTCAGTAATGGTGATTTCCGCCGTGTGGTGCCCGTGCGGGATATGTTCTTCCTGCAGGTCACACCAAAGCAGCATGTCCTTTGAACTGAACCGAAACAGCTTCCATTCGCCGTCTATCGTTCCACGATAGTCTTTCACGCCGCTTTCGGCATCGCTCAGTTTGAACGACACCTTTCCGTCCTTTGTCCACGAAGTCTCCTGATAGGGTTTGATACGAGGAGGAACAGTATCCACCATGATAACATAGGTTCCGAGTCGGCTCACCGACGTTTTCAGCCACCCATACTCGTATGTACCTCCTCGGTAGATATGGTTTCCGTCCCACTCCTCGGCAATGTAATACTTCGACTTATCAGCCGTCATCGGCTGGGCTACTTGCAGGCGCAGCTCGGCATTTTCCAGGAGGGGTGTAGGAACGGCACAGAACTGGTACGTGCCGTCTCTTTCCTCAAAGTTGAGTTGAAGGTCTTCATACAGGCCATCCTTGGGTATCCAGAGCGACAAGTCTTTCCACGTCAGCGAATGCGGCTCGCCGGCCTTCATGAAATAGAAGTAGTTTGCCAAAGTGGTGGGGATATCCTGACGGACACCCTTTACATTAAAGCGGTAAACGGACAGGTTGCCGTAGATGTCACGTATCTCGTAACGGAAACGATAGATACGGGCCTCGTCGATAGTCACCCACCCGTAGTCGTTGTTATAGGCTTTGAGCATACGCAACGGATTGCGCGGGGCAATGGTGGAACGCATGTACCACTTGCCTGTCTTCACCCGCTCCTCGTAGTCTATCCAGGAGTCAAGCATACGGTTCTCGTCAAAGTCGAAACACCCTACCTTGCTTTCGCTCACCAGCTCGTTATCCACAAACAGCTTCACCGACTGAACGCCGTAGTAGTTCGTCGTGCCAGTCATATAGTCATAGGCGGCAATAGCAGCGCCTACCTTTCCCCAGCCCGTCAGCTCGGTGGCTTCCACGTTGTTGCCCTTCACTTCCAGGAACACTTTCTCATCCGAGCCGTTCAGCACTCCCCAGCCTTTCTGCACATACAGCATGATGGACGAGGCACGCGGGGGAACATCGTCTTTCAGCCGGCTCTTATAGAAGAGCAAGGGGTCAATAGGTTCATCCGTATCTGTTTTTCGGACTTCAAAGTGAAGATGAGGGCCGAACGAATAGCCCGTGTTGCCGCTCAAGGCAACGACTTCTCCTTCACGCACGGGAAATTCATCTGGGCCGAACTCCAAGTCAGTCACGTATGTCTGATGGGCATATTGATAATCTCGGATGCGCGCTGCCACCTTCGGCATGAAGGCTTCCAAGTGGCCGTACACCGTTGTGTAGCCGTTGGTATGGGTAATGTACAGCCCGTTTCCATAGCCTCCGTTACTCACGCTCACACGCGAGATATATCCGTCGGCAGGCGCCATGATGGGCTTGCCTGTCTCGTTCCACGTCTTGAAGTCCACACCGCCATGAAAGTGTCCGGAACGCAGTTCCCCGAAGTTGCCGCTCAAGGCAAGGTCTATGTTCAGCGGCACCTGCATCTTAGGATAGCTGATTTCCTGAGCGTCAACAACCATAAAGGAGAGCAAAAAGCCTGCGAGCAACAAGGTCGCTTGACGTAGCAAATGCCGTTCCACAACCCTCTCCTTACCGGGAGTATATTTTGATTCTTTCATTTTTTCCATTTCTGAACGAGATGTTGAAGGAAGTTTGTCTCCTTATATAAATAATATATAGACACTCCGGCCGTCAGCAGCAACAGGGCTAGTCCCGCTATCCAATAGGGCCACCCATGAAGCATCTTCAGCAGACACATTGTGCCTGCCAGCAAGCCCGCATGCAGGAGGGCAAAAAGGAACACGCGCCCGTTCGCCTTATAGCCATAACGCACACGCGTGATAAGGGTGTTAAGGAGCCAGTCAAATACAGCCGAGACGAACAAGGCGATTCCGGCCAGATGGAGTCCGCCATACCGATAGCCCAATACGACGGAAGCGCCCATGAAAAGGTCGTAGAAGAGTTCTTGCAGTAGATAGGTGAAGGAATCTCCTTTCGACAACGACATGAACGACATCGGACGCGTCAGCGCTGTAAAGAAAAGTGCCAGCGCTGCCCACTGTGTTACCTCAAGCATAGGCATGAAGTCCCTGCGAAGCAACAACGGGATAATGATAGGGAGAAATATAACGAATGCCACTATCAAGGGGCAAACCAACAGCACAAGCACCTCGGTCTGCTGATCGACAAGCCGCGCTGACGTCTTTGCATCGTTGTTCACAGCCGACAGGCGCGGGAAGAAATCCGTCTCGACAGCCGAGAACACCAGCATACTCAGATAGGATGCCAGGATGACGGCATTGCTATAATATCCTACATCTTCTGCCGAGCCATGATCCATAAGATAGGCAGAGATAAGGAACAACGCCCCTGAGCCGAAAAAACCGGCAATGGTATAGTTCACACCCAAACGTACGATATAGGTTCCGTCTTGGAACACCTTACGGGAGAACAAGTTCACCTTATAGGGATAGACCTTGCACGAAAAGAAGCATGTCAGCAACATGGAACTCAATGCCGTCAGAACCAGAACAGGAACGATACCTACCAGTCCCAGCCAGAAGTACACGGGAATGGCGATGATGAGCGTCGCCAGCACAATCCACATCTGATTGGCTGCCAACTGCTTCAACAGATGTGTACCTTTCATAATGGCACGTTCGCCGTTGGCGACAGCAGTAAAGCCGACAACCAACGAAAGCAAACGGAACGAAAGCGTATAGCTGTAGTCTCCTTCGAAGCTCCAGCGGCTGAACAAGGGCGCCAACAGGAACGTCACAATCGTACCGATGATTCCAAGCCACAGGCTCCACGAGCGAACCACCAGCAACGAGTCCTTCAGCCTTACGTCGGATGAAGCGCTCTCCTCTTTGCTCTCTGCAATGGTCTTGACGGCACTGAAGCTGATGCCCAAGTCGGTGGTCTTCCCCACCAGATCCAAGGCGCGGTTGAAGACATTGGCAATACCCATGCCGGAAGGGCCTATCAGCCACGCAACAAGCTTCCCTTTCACCAATGTGATAAGGTTCGTAAGCATCTGCACGCCACCGAAAACGCCCGTATATTTGATGATACGGTCGTAGCCAGACTGGGATTCTTTCTGCGTTTCTTCTTTCACGGTCTACACCAAAAATCATGCAAAAATAGTGTTTTTGAAAAATAAACGCTACTTTTGTACGCAGAATTTAGCAATTGTCATGAAATTAAGTGTCATTGTCCCCGTCTACAACGTAGCAGCCTACCTGCCCGACTGTCTGCGCTCCTTACAGCAGCAGAATGTCGACGACATGGAAGTCATCCTCGTTGACGACGGCTCCACCGACAACAGCGGTGCCCTCTGCGACGAGATAGCTGCTGCCGACCCTCGCTTCCACGTCATCCACCAGCGCAACGGCGGACTAAGTGCTGCCCGCAACGCTGGCCTTGACAACGCCACGGGCGACTTTATCACCTTTGTCGATTCCGACGACCGTCTGGGCAGCAACTCCCTGCGCGGCAATCTGCGACTGTTCGAAGCCAACCCTTCGCCCGACCTGATAGAGTATCCAGTTCGCATCTACGAGGGTTCGCCACAGGAACATCTCCTCTCTTTCGACGACGCCACCATCACCTCCTCCAGCCGCGCCTCCGTATTTGCCGACTGGATACAACGGCGTGGCTACGAGCACTGCTATGCGTGGAATAAGATATATCGGGCTTCCTTGTGGGCATCACGTCGTTTCCCGCAGGGACAACTGTTTGAGGACACTGCTGTCATGCCCGACATCATACGCCAATGCAAAGCCATCCGCTATTCATCGCGCGGATGCTATCATTATATGAGCCGGCAACACTCCATCTCGCGTACGTGGCACTACGCAGACTGCCGACAGCTGTTCCTCAACAACTGGAAGCTTCTTCGCGAAGCCTCCTCCCTGCCCCACGTTCGCAGCTCCCTGCGCAACCTTCGTCGCAGCTGCCTCAACAGGCTTGTCGACATGGGACGCTGCAAGGACTGCAACTACGCCGACTACTCCCGCCAACTGGCAAAAATATCATCCATCGAACGCTTCATCTGCCGATGGCGCGTCTTAACATCTTCTAAGCTGTGAAAGTATCGTTTATCGTAACCACCTACAACCTCAGCGAAGCACAGCTACGCCGCTGCCTGCTGAGCCTCACCCATCAGGAGCTGCCGCCCGACGACTACGAAATCATCGTTGTAGACGACGAGTCCGACGTCGACCCGCAGCCGATTGTTGAGTCTTACTCCTCTGTGGCTAATGTACGCTATTTCCGACAGGAACATCGCCGTCAGGGTGCCGCACGCAACAGAGGGCTTCGCGAGGCATGCGGAGAGATCATCCGCTTCGTCGATGGCGACGACTACCTCTTTGCCGGCACGACGCGGCACCTGCTGTCGCTGTTCGACGACCATCAGGCCGATGTCGTCATTTCTGCATTCAACGAAGTGTCCTCCGATGCCGTGTTCCTGCCCCGCTCCGTAGTGGAGAGGACTAACAGCCAGACCGACATCTATGACAGTCACCAGTACATGGCTTCACATACGCTCTTCGGCAGTTGCTGCGTGCTGATGTTTCGTCACTCGCTGCTCGATGGTGAGCCGCTGTTCTTTGCTGAAAACACTTATATTGAGGATGAGGAATTCGTCACCAGGCTTGTCTGGCGTGCACACACCGTCGTCACTACCGACCTTGTCACCTATGCCTACACGCATAATCCCTCGTCAACCACGCATCTGCGCGACGAAAAACACATCGACGACCTCTTCAGCGCCCGTTTCAATGCGCTCGGCAAAGTATCCCACTTGGCTCACGAAGCCGAAGGCGACAACAAGGGACTAAACCGCAAGGCACACTTCCTCGCTGTCGATATCCTGCGGTTGGCATTGCGTGAACCCGACTGGAAGAGCCGCACCGCCAGCTACGTTCGCGACTTGCGCAAGCAGAACCTCTTCCCTCCCGCCAATGCTTCCTACAACACCAAGTACAGCACGTTCACTCGCCTTGTCACCTCCGCCACCGGCCGCCAAATACTACGCCTGATAGAAAAAACAAAATAATTAGACAATCTAGTTTCCTAGAAACTCTATAAATTCTAGGAATTCTAGAAATCCTAGAAATTCGCCCATTTAACAGTTCACCGATTCACCAATTCACCAGGCACGAAGTGCTGATTATCCCATGCGCATCCTTCTTCTCGGCGAATACAGCAATCTCCACAACTCCCTTGCCACAGCGCTTCGAGCACTGGGACATGAGGTGCGACTCGTCTCCGATGGCGACGACTGGAAGAGCTACAAGCAGGATGTCTGCCTTCGCCGTCGCAGCACGTCCAAATGGGATACCCTCCGCTACCTCATCGCTCTCAACAAGGAGATGCGCCACTGGCGCGGCTACGATGTCGTGCAGCTCATCAATCCCGTCCATTTCGTTGACCTGAAAGCCGAGCGGGGCATCCGCATCTACGACTTCCTGAAGAAACATAACCGCAAGGTCTTCCTCGGAGCCTTTGGCGACGACTACTATTATATCCACAACAGCTACGTCGACCGTCCCCTGCGCTATTGCGACTTCTACACACCTACGCACGAGGTCACCCATGCCTGGAATCAGTCCAACATCGACAACTGGCTCCACAACCCCGGGATGGTGCGCTCATGTCAACATATCGCCCAGACCTGCGACGGCATCATCGCAGCGCTCTACGAGTATTATGTTGCCTACACCTCCTCCGAGTGGAGCAAGAAAACCTGCTTCATTCCGCTTCCTATCGCCACCGCCCCTTCACCCGATTTAGCCTCTTCGCCTCTTAGCCTTTCACCCAATAAGATCCGCTTCTTCATCGGCATCCAGCGACTGCGCACTCAGCTGAAAGGCACCGACATCCTTCTGCGTGTAGCACGCGAGCTTGAAGAGCGCTACCCCACTCGCATGGAAGTCGTCACCGCGGAAAATCTGCCCTTTGACGAATACCTGAAGCAGATGGCCTCATGCGATATCCTCCTCGACCAGATCTATTCCTACACCCCCTCCATGAATGCCCTGCAGGCGATGGCAATGGGGCTTGTTGCCGTCAGCGGAGGTGAAGAGGAGCAGTACGAGCTCCTCGGGGAACAGGAACTGCGCCCCATCGTCAACATCCTCCCCGATGCCGACGACATCCGCACCAAACTCGAAGACCTCATCCTCCATCCCGAACGCATCCCACTCCTCAAGGCCCAAGGCATCGCCTACGTCCGCCGCCACCACGACGCCAAGCAAATAGCTCAGCAATATCTTTCCACCTGGGGAAAAGGGGAATGATCAAATAATCGGATAATCAAATAATCGAATGATCGAATTAGAGTTAAACAATAATTTTTTATTGTTTAACTCTAGCACCGTAGAGTTTAACTCTAGCGCGGCGGAGTTTAACTCTAATTCCATAGAGTTTTAATTCGTGAAATCCGTGTAATTCGTGTTCAATTAGAAAAACCACGAATGAAACGAATCATTTCAGATGATAATCAAGCAACTGCGCCAGCCTGCGCGAGCGAAACGACGCGCCAATTCGTGCAATTCGAGCAATTCGTGTTCGAAAAAAACGAGACCATCCGTGTAATCCGAGCAATCCGAGTTTTTACTGACACTAATTGCCATAATGCGCCCAAATTTCTCCACGAATGACATTCGTTGGCTAATCGTTGAACTGGTAA
Organism: Bacteroidaceae bacterium; assembly: GCA_017615125.1. Classification (GTDB taxonomy): domain Bacteria; phylum Bacteroidota; class Bacteroidia; order Bacteroidales; family Bacteroidaceae; genus UBA1189. The sequence goes on along the minus strand of JAGAAS010000026.1, from coordinate 1,206 downwards.
ACCGAAGAATTGACGCTCGAAGCAAGAGCAGAGCTAAACTAGTTTAGGCTATGCCTTGCGAGGAGGAGAAAGAGCGAAGCTCAATTAGCCTTTGGCCTTTTATCCTTTCTCCTTTAAGAGTTTTTCGTTATCGTTATCGTAGCGGAGCGTATCGTAGGCACAAAGTGCCGTATCGTTATCGTAGTGAAGCGTATCGTAGGCACGCAGTGCCGCATCGTTATCGTAGTGAAGCGTATCGTAGGCACGCAGTGCCGCATCGTCATCGCAGCAAAGAGTATCGTAACGCATTCGGAATAGAAAAATTGGAAAAACGGACAAAATAGGCTTATACAAAAGATCGACAAATATGTGCTAATCTAATTCTCAATCTTTCAGAGCTCGTTCTTCATTCACTACTAATACGCGACTTGTACGATTTTCTCTCCGATTGCCGTTTCTATCTTAGCTATTGTGTTCGTCGTAAAATTGTGTCGCCCGGTAAGCCACTTCGACACCTCTGAATCTCTTTTCCCGAGCATCATAGCGAGTTCGTGCTGCGAGATACCCTTCTCTTTAAGAATGGCATCCAGCCTCTCAGCAATAGAAAAGGAAAGCTCAAACTCTGCCCTCGTGACGTCAGACACGCAGGAAAGACCTTGCCTGAATAATTCATTCGTGACCATAACTTACAATTCAAAAGATGCGCTCTCTATATTAGTAATGACATTTTTCTCAATTCTCACAACACCTTTTTTCTGAGCTTCCTTCAGAGCCTTGTCAAAAGATCTTAAATCCATCACGTATCCACTCAAGAGGGGCGTCTCTTCGTACGTTCTTGTTTTCTTTACCCCTCCATTGCCAAGAATGAGAACCTCATCAGAAAGGCGAAGGCAATACAATCGAAGATACCGCGAATCAATGGCAAGAGCCTTCACATCCCCACCCTCAACACGGAAGAAACGCTCTAAAGCTCCTTTGTCAATAATCTTTTCCAAAGCCAGCAGGATAATGTCATAATCCTTCTTGTATACAGACTTCTCTTGAAACTCCTTAAGGAATTTCTCAAACTCGCTTATGTCACTTTCTTCAAAACAAATAGAATACAGACTTACGACATCACTTTGCTCAATTGTCTTTAACGTTGCCTTCCTCATGTCAATATTATAATTCTTGTTGCAAAGATATAAGAAAAGTCACATCACTTTACTTATAAGTGAATTTTCTTGG
>JAGAAS010000025.1 GCA_017615125.1 Bacteroidaceae bacterium | reverse complement strand
CTTCTTTTCTCCGAAAAATCCTCATCTTGTTGCATTACCCCCCCAAAATACAACGTGCAACAAACGCAACGCAACTCTTTCCTGAAAAGGTTGACATTTTGCTGAGAAGGACAAAACCACTGCCCCGATTAGGGCACTGCTCACAGGGTGTAGATATTTCGCACCGGAGCCAAACCACCGTCGTGCTTCGCGACGGTGCCCAAGGAGTGCGTGTCATTATCGTCAACGAGAGCTGCCCTCTGTGCTCCGGTGCCCGCATGATATTAAAGAGGGGAGAAAAGCCCGTTCCTTTCAAGGCAAAAAAAACATCGGAAAAAAGTTCAAAATTTCCCGAAAAAAGTGTCCGAAAAATTTGCATGTCCCCAAAGAATTTCGTACCTTTGCATAGTAGATAAGAAGACCGCGGCACACGCGCGCAAGCGCTGCCTTCTTAACTCCAAAACGCTATTTATAACCAACAAAATACCATGAAAAAGATCATTCAAAGAATTCTTCTCTTACTTGCTCTCGTCGTATTGTGCCCTGTGTGGCTCGGAGCCCGTGTGACGTTGCCGCCTGCCTTCAGCGACAACATGGTGCTGCAGCAGAAAACGACGTTCGAGCTGACGGGGCATGCGCTGCCCAACAGCGTCGTCACCGTGCGCCCGGGATGGTCGCGCAACATCCTGAAGACGCACTCCGACGGCGAGGGCCGCTGGAGCGTCACGCTCACCACTCCCAAGGCGGGCGGGCCCTACAACATCTACTTCACCGACGAGGAGGACCTACTGACGCTGTCTAACGTGATGTGCGGCGAGGTGTGGTTCTGCTCGGGGCAGAGCAACATGGAGATGCCCGTCATCGGCTGGGGCAAGGTGCTGAACTACGAGGAGGAGGCTGCCAATGCCAACTACCCGAAAATACGCCTCTACCAGGTGAAGCGCAACATCCCGCTCGCCCCCACCGACGAGGCTGAGTCGAACCTGGGCGGATGGCAGGAGTGCACGCCGAAGACGGTGGCCAACTTCTCGGCGCTGGCTTACTTCTTCGCCCGCGAGCTGTGGCAGCACCTCGGCATACCCGTCGGCGTCATCGACTCGTCGTGGGGAGGAACGTCGGCAGAGGCGTGGATCAGCGCCGAGGCGATGGAGGGCGTCGTGGACTTCAAGGAGCACATGCAGATGATGCGCGAGAACAACTACGATGCCGACCGTCTGATGGAATGCTACGAGAAGCAGCAGGAGGAGTTCCAGGAAGCTTTCAAAAATGCCGACCCAGGACTGGCGAGCGAGTGCACCCCCTGGTTCAACGAAGACATCGACGACTCGGCGTGGAAGCCACTCGCTGTGCCCGGGCTCTGGGCAGGCAAGCTGGGCTCGTTCGACGGCACGCTGTGGATGCGCCGCGAGGTCATCATCGATGCCGAGCAGGCAGGTAAGGACCTGAACCTCGACATGGGCATCATCGACGACAACGACATCTGCTGGTGGAACGGCGTGTGCGTGGGAATGACCGAGGGGTGGATGGCTCACCGCAACTATGTCGTCCCGGGCAACCTCGTCAGGGAGGGAAAGAACCTCCTCGTCTGCCGCATTGAGGACACGGGTGCCGACGGCGGAATACGCGGCGACGTCACCTTCCCGGGGGTGTGGAAGTACCGCATCGGCTACGACCGCTCGCAGCTCGCGCCCCAGCGCATACCCATGCAGCGCCCGAAGAACGATCCCAACTACCCCACGGTGCTGTACAACGGGATGGTGCATCCGTTCATCCACTTCCCCATACAGGGCTGCATCTGGTACCAGGGCTACAACAACGTGGGGCGTGCTGCCCAGTACGAGAGCCTGATGCAGACGCTCATCACCGACTGGCGCGCGCGGTTCGACCGTCCCGACATGCCGTTCTACATCGTCCAGCTGGCTAACTACCTGAAGCACTACGACCTGCAGCCCGACAGCGAGTGGGCGCTCCTGCGCGAGGCGCAGTCGGATGCCCTTCACATGAAGAACGTGGGCGTCGCCACCATCATCGACATAGGCGATGCCAACGACATCCACCCGAAGAACAAGCAGGAGGTGGGACGACGGATGGCTGCAATGGCCCTGCACGACGTGTACGGCAAGAAGAAGTTGCCGTGCTCGGCGCCCGTGTATGCATGGAACGAAGTGAAGGACGGCGCGATGCGGATTCACTTCTCGCGTCCCTCGGGCAGCGAGCCCTTCCTGCAGGATGCCGACCTGCCGGGATTCATCATCGCGGGAGCCGACAGAGAATGGCACGTGGCTGAGGCGTACACCGACGGCGATGTGGTAGTGGTATCGTCGCCCGACGTCGATGTGCCGCTGGCGGTGCGCTACGGCTGGGCCGACAACCCGGAGTGTACGCTCCGCACAGCTTCCGGCTTCCACGTCTCGCCCTTCCGCACCGACAGGTGGTGAGCCTGCGGAAAGGCAAACACAAGGGAGACTCTAAGGACTTTAAAGACCTTAAGGACCCTAAGGACTTTGAAAAGCCCCTAAGGCCCAAGAGTCAAAAGAGGGCGGCTTATCCCCAAATCTCCTCAGCCGGCTTGCGCTTCTTCTCTGAAGGAGCATCTGCCGCGTAACCTATGGGGATGAGGACAACGGGCTCTTCGTCGTCGCTTCCGGCAAAGGCCTTACGGCACATCTCCACATTGAAGTTGCACACCCAGCAGGTAGCCAGCCCTTGCTCGGCAGCAGCCAGGCAGAGATGCTCAACAGCAATGGCCACATCGATGTCGCCGTGCGCCTTTCCGTCGCTGCGTACCCACTGCTCGTCGTGTCGGAGGAAGGCGATGATGTAAAGGGGTGCCGACGTGAACCACGCTCTGTCGTAGCATTGCCGGAGCAGCTTCTTCTCGTCGGCATCGTGTACGAGGCGGAAGCGCCAGGGCTGGCGGTTCACTGCCGAGGGGGCCATGCGGACACACTCCTTGATGTAGTCGAGCTTGTCCTGCTCAACGGGCTGCGACAGATAGTTACGGCAGCTGTAGCGTTGTTGGGTGAGATGTAGGAAATCCATAGGGGTGGGGAAATAATTGTGAAATTGTGAAATCGTGAAATTGTGGAATCAGCGTTTTCGCAACGATAGCGATGGCGCCTTCTCGCCCTCTTATTACAGCCCCATAAGAGAAACGAGGCGGAGAGGAAGTTGGACATACTGGTTATCGACCACAATGATGGATACGGGTTGCATGCTCCACGTCTGCTTGTCGCCCATGTGCACCTCGTAGGTATAGACAAGTGCGCCGTCCTCCTGCCGCAGACTCTGAGGTTCTATCTCGGTGAGGGTGTCGGTCACAGGCATCACAAGGGCAATGACAAACTGCTTGCTGAAGTCGATGACGGTGGGCATGCCGTCCTTGCCCATTACAGCTGCCATCCCGAAGAGCTGGCGGAACGTGTCTTCGGAGGTGATTTTTGCATCGCTGGGCAGAGGTTGGCCGTTGCGGAAGAAGTAGCCGTGAGCTATCTCGAAGGGAACATCGCGGGTTCCTTTGGGAACCTGCCTGTTGGGGCTGCATGCCGTTAGGCAGAGGAGTGCAACGAGTGCGAAAAAGAGTTTTTTCATATTGATTTTTTTGAGTGAAGTTTACCCCCAGCGGGCTTCGATGAGGGGATGCTCCCAGTCGATGGAGGCATCGGCGGCCTCTGCCAGCGCGTCGGCCTCCTGGCGGATAGTTTCCATGAAAGCTGCCTCGCGCTTACGGGAGCGGCGTCCCTTGCCTTCGTAGAGCGTGCGGCTGTGGTAGGCGTCATAGGAGAGGGCGAAGTCGTCGTCGCTGACGTGGGGGAAGAACGAGATGGCAACTTCGTAGCGGATGTTGCCTGCTTCGGAGTCGGAGATCAGCCAGACGGCGACGGCACGGCGCTCGACGCCGTTGGCCATACAGCTTGCCTGGAAATACTGTTGATAAACATTGATAGTTGCCATAAGGATGGGGGATTGTGTAATTGTGGAATTGTGAAATTGTGAAATCGTGGAATAGTGGGTTGATTTTACTTTTTTTCGATAAAACGATTATTTTGTCAAGAGTTTCAGGGAGGTGTTGATGCTGGGTCCTGTTACTTGCAGGATGACGACAGGCAGAGCGTCGGGGAGTGAAACCGTTGTGGTTGCTCCGACGAATGTCTTCTCCCCCAGGAGGTGTCCTGCGGAATCGTAGCAGCGGAGCGTGTGGCTCTGCGCGCCGACGCCCTTGAGGGTGAGCAGCATAAGACCATCCAGACATCGGTCAACCTCAAGGGCATTGCTGTCGCTGCCGACAAGGATGGGGCGTACGCGGGTGTCGTCGTCTGTCTCGAAGCAGCCAAGGTCGGGAGCGGAGCCGTTGTAGGTGACGCCTGCGGAGTGACGGCTTTCACCGGGGTAAGGGGTGACGGGAGTACCGGCATCGATGAGCCGCATGTTCCCTTCGGCGATGTGCATGAAGGGGATGTCGGGCAGGGTGCCGTCGGGCTGGCGCGGGGCAAGGGCTTCCGATACGTCGATGGAGAGGTAGTCGTCGGGCAGGGTGTTCATGTCGGATGAGACGAGGGTGACAGTGCCGACGGAGTAGGGGGCGTAGGCGGACTTGTTGCGGTCTGATTCGCCGTCGCTGATGGCTACGCAGTTGTGGAGGATGGCCTCGTGGCCGGCAGCGAGGGGCTCGTCGATGCGGTAGGTGAAGTGGCTCTTGTTGGCGGTGTACTTGGCGGAATAGGAGGAGCAGTTGTTGAGTATCATGTTGCCGGTGTTGTGGTTCTGGTCGAAGTTCTTCTGGAGGTTGCCGGCAGCGAGGCAGCGGTTGAGGATCATGTTGTTGCGTCCCTCGTCGGAGCCCATCTTGAAGCCGTTGCCATTGCCGCGTCCTTCGGTGCCGTCCTCAAGGAAACCGTTGCTGAGGGCCCAGCAAGCATCGAGGGTGGTGGTGATGTCGTCGGGAAATCCTCCGTCGCGGCGTATGAAGCCGTCCCAGCCGTCGTCGCTGTTGTTCCAGGCGCGGCAGCCGTAGAAGTAGTTGCCGTCGCCGTGTGAGAGTTTCACGGCAAAGCCGTCGGCATCGCCGTCGCTGTCGTCGCGGTTGAAGAAGGAGTCGCAGTTGATGATTTTGTTGTAGGCGCCGAGGTTCTTGATTTGAAGCCCTGTGTCGCCGCAGCGCGAGAAGGAGCAGTTCTCGATGATGTTGTCGTGAGCTTGGTCGGTGAGGTTCTTGATGCTTTCGTAGTTGCCTCCCGAGGGCTTGTTGCGCTCAATGAGGATGCCGTTGTCGCCAGCACCCACGATGTCGAGCCCGCAGATGTGCCAGTAGCTGGCGGTGATGCGCATAGCCTGGTTGTTGCTGTCGTAAGCCATACCGGAGCAGTCGAGCACGGCGCGCCCTCCCTGGGCAAAGAGTGCGATGCGTCCGCTGCTTTTCTTCCCGCTCTGCTGGATGTTGATGCGCTCGGTGTAGTGATAGGTGCCGGCGAGTATGAAGATGGTGTCGCCCGGAGTGACGTTGTCGACAAGCGGCGTCAGGTGATAATAGGGGTGTTCCGCGGAGCCGTCGGCGGTGGCGTCATCGCCTTCGGGGGAGACGAAGAAGATGCGGTGGGCGTAATGCGGAGCCTGCGTGTTGCCGGTAGTGAATGATTTCTGCTCGCCGTAGCCCGTGCCCGCCTTGTTGGTGGCGTAGGCGCGGAAGAAGTAGGTGGTGTTGGGCGCAAGGGGTATCTCAACGGAGAAGGATGTCTCAACGAGCGAGGTGCTGCTGACGGAGGTGTAGGAGCGGACGACAGCATCGGCAGTAGTGGGGTTCTCGTCGGTGGAGTAGCAGAAACCCATCTCGGTGATGTCGGCTCCTCCATGACTGACAACCGTCCCGGAGGCTTGAACGTAGACGTTCAGCTCGTCGGTGAACTCTTCGTCCTCTTCAATATGGTCGGTGGTGACGACAGGAACGGCAGCTGCGGGGGTGACGAAGGTTTTCGTTTCCCCATAGCCCATTCCAGCAAGGCTGAGGGCGTAGGCAGCATAGTAGATGCGGGAGTCGGAAGGCAGCCCGCGCAAAAGGGCGACAAAGGTGTCATCGTCAGAGGATATGGACTTGTTGTCGTTGACGGTAGGGGGCGCTTTCGTGCTCCAGCAGATGCCTCGTTCGAAGATGTCCTTGTCGCCTTTTTCAACAAGGGTTCCGCTGACAAAAGCGCTCGAACTGGTGACGTCGGTAGCATAGCCGGTGCTGACGACGGGGGGCGTCCCTTCGGGGAAGGCATAGACGATGAGGTTGTCAAGGTCGGCGTCGCTGCTGCTTTCGTTGGCTATCTTCAGCCGGTTGATGCTCTTGTCCTGCAGCTGGACGGTGTTTTCCCGCTCAGTCGAAAGCTCTTTGGCAAGAATCCAGCTTTCACCCTCATCTGTGGAGGTGTAGACGCGTAGTTTCTTTCCCGTTCGTCCCTCGTTGAACGAGAGTTTTACGACACCTTGTGTGAGGATGGGGGTGATGACATAGGAACCATTCTTGAGCATTCGCAAGTCGCGGGCAGAGCCATCGGTGATGTAGCTTTCGTTTGTTGCCTTGTAGGCGTTCAGGTATTTCCATTCACCTTGTCCGTCTACTTGGAACGCTACTTCCGACGCGGCTTCTTCTTTGCTCTGGGGGTAGGCGCCACCCTCAAAGTCTTGTGTGAAGTAGGGGAGGTCAAGGGTGGTAACCAGAGGTTTGCCGTCGGCATCGGTGCCGTCGAACCGGGTGACGATAAGGTCGTCGATGTAGAAATCTTTGTTGGAGGTTGTTCGCAGGCGGATGTATTTAACGTTTGCATCAAAGATGGCGACGTTGTGTTTTGTCCACTCTGTCGTTTCCTTGTATGATTCCACAATGGTCCACGTGTCGTCTCCCGTAGATGTCTCCACGTACACTTGGCGGTTTTTGTCCAGAGCGTAATAGATGAGGGCTCCGGCTCCTTCGGTAAGCATGGGCGTCGTCAGCCCCGCCTTGTTTGCAAAATGCAGCGAGTGCTTTCCTGAATGAGCGTATGTGGTGTCTTGGATGTTCTTGTTCGTTTCCCAAGTGCCTCGTGCAGAAGTCACCGTCTGTGCTTTTACGCTCCATTCGCTGCCTTCGAAACCCTCGGTGCGATAGTCGTAATGCTGTGCCTTCGCAGACAGGGCGCAGATGCTTGCCAGAAGATAGATGATGCTCTTTTTCATTATGAAGAAAGAAAAAATTTTTTTCGAGAAGGGAAAATTTTTTTTTGAGAAGGAATATGGAATTATTTATTAAGTAAAATTTCGTATGCTTATCTCGGAGACAAAGGTACCTTTTTTTCATTACTGTGCAAAACAAGCAGGCATTTCTTTCACGAACAATCGGGAAATCCCTACCTTTTTAAATTATATATATACGCGACATCTTTGTGTCCCTTTTTCCCAAAAAAAGCCTCCGAAAAGCCCTTTTCTTGCGCCGATACGACCTTTTTTGCAGTTTTTTGAAAAAAAGTTGCTAAAAAATTTGGTGGGTAAATAAAAGTGCTGTAATTTTGTCCCGCTTTTCGAAAGACAAGCAGGGGTTGCCTCGATAAATGGACGAGGCGAATTTTTTCTGCCCCCTTTCGCAAAGCAGTTCTTTGAAACGATTATCATACAGACGAAGTAGTACAAGAGCCTGTCGCAGTACCTTTCCGCTTCCTTGCGAGGCGATAGGTATCCAGCGACAGAGAGAGTAAGATACGAACCGTCGATTCCAGAAAAAACAGAGATAGGTCCAGAAGAGCCAACGTCACGGCCGTCTCCTCAAGGGCGCAAGCACTTGCAGGGTTCGGCTAAGATATAAGATTACAACGAAG
>JAGAAS010000024.1 GCA_017615125.1 Bacteroidaceae bacterium | reverse complement strand
TTGATCGACCCCCATTGAAAATATCGGACTTTTTGAAGTCGATGGAGATGGTGCTTTGACTTTGCTTTTTGTGAAAAGGAAGATTGTTGCCGATTCTTTTCTTTGCTCATAGTCTGCGTTTCCTTCGCGAGGGGACAAAAAGCGGCTGAGCCGGCAACGGGTGCCGGCTCAGAAGGGGAGGGAGCTTTGTTCGATGACTCCGCTCAGCGTTTTTGGCTATTTGCAGCTAAGGAATCAGGGGCGCTGCAGGAAACGGAACGTGGAGGCGTCGATGGAGGGCGTCGTGCCTTCGAAGTTGACGTCGACAATAGCTGTGCGACGCGGTGCTACGACTGAGTCGCTCTGATGGGTGTGGAAGACATAACGCCACTTTCCTGTGCCATCCTGGAACAAGTCGCCGTGTCCCGTGCCGTTCACTCCCAGCACGCTGCGGTGAATGAGGGGCGTAGCGGGCTTTGTCCAAGGACCGAGGGGAGATGGCGCTGTGGCGCATCCTACGGCGTAGTCGGGGCTTCGGAAATCGTTGCACGAGTAGAACATCAGATAGGTGTCGCCTATGCGGATGACTGTGGGGCCTTCGGTGATGGGAACATCCACAAAGCCTGTGTCTTCCCATCCTGGCTCAGAGGTAAGGCAATGAACGGCTGTCTCCTCGCGTACCGACTGGAGGTCGTCGTTCAGCTCGGCTACCCAGATGTGGTTGCCTCCGCCCAAACGGACGTGATAGAGATAGGCCTTTCCGTCGTTGTCAAAGAAAACGAAGGGGTCGATCTGCTTCATGTCGGCAGGCATGTGCTGCTTGACTTCCTGCGTGAAAGGTCCGCAGGGATTATCTGCAAAGGCTATGCCCAGACGCTCGTCGGAAGTGTAGATCATAGCGTAGCGTCCATTGACAGCGATAATCTGTGGTGCCCAGAAGCCGCCTTCGCCTACGGAGGTGTTGCGCGTGAGAGCATAGCCGCCTTCGAGAGCTCCGCAGGGGCCTTCCCAATGACGAAGGTCAGCAGAACGGTACACCTGGAATCCGAAATTGGAGTGAGGGCTGGTGCCGTAGAGATAGTACATGCCGTCGGCTTCGCAATGAAAGATGGTTGGGTCGGCGAGCGTGAGAGGGTTGGTTACAAGGGTGTCTCCGCCTGCATCAGCAGGGGAGGTCTTTGCATTGTGGTGACACGCAGTTGTCAACAGCAGAATGAACAGAGCTGCAAGGATGGATGTCTTTTTCATAATGATGTTAGAATAATCGGATTGTACGTTGGATATTGAAAAGGAGTGGCTTGTTTGCGGAGTGTCAGTAAACGGGATAGAAGAGCGTGTTGGAAACATGTAAGTCGGCTTCTCCGTCGGACCATAGTCCTACCTGGGCTTCTCCCAAACGGGGATGGGTAACGGTTGCGAGCTCGTCATCATCCACATAGACGTGGATATCGTTGCCTGAACGGTCGATACGGAGTTGTGTGGCAGCAGCGAAGTCCTGAACGGTGCGGATGCGATAGACGGAACGATGGTTCTGTTTCGGGTTGCGGTTGAGCATGCGCAAGCCGCGCGTGAGGACAGGAGCAAACTGGATGGTTTGCCAGCCTTCGCGCCCTGAGGGGATTTCTTCGTATTCCAAAGGACGCCACGTGTCGCCGTCGAGCCAAGAGAACTGCAGGAGGGAGACTACGTCGCCAGTCTCTGACGTTGCGTCGCTCTTGATATCAAGGTCTGCCGCGTAAGGATCGGCTGTGGCTCCTGAGCGGGGAAGGCTGATAGCTGATACGTAGGTGTCGGCGTCAAAGCGGTACTGCTGCTCGTAGGTATCGGTGTACTTGACATCGGGAAAATGAGGACGGGAAACCTGGAGAGGGTATTCGCTGCGCTTTACCTTCCCTTTGATGCAGTTGTCGATGACAAGCATCTGGCGGGCAGCATCAATAGAGGCTTGAATGTACTCCTTGGGATTGTCGGATTTCAGCACGATGCCGTAAGATCCCCTGTCGGGCGTTGCGTTGTCGAAAAGCACGCTGAACTCACAATCCTTCGCGGGCTTGCCTTTCAGAATCTCTGTCGCAGGCAAGCGCAACCCTTGCTCGTCAGCTGCAAGCCCTTCCCAGCCGCTGAAGAATGAATCGGACTCGTCCCAGCCTTCGCAGTAGGAGATGTACTCGGGTGTGTAGTCGGCAGCATTGCCTGCCCAAGTTACGCTGCTTCCCGAAGGAATTTCTACTTCGATATGGTCATACACAAGAATGTCGTCAATCCACAACGATAGCAACTGATGATTCTTCTCTATGCGCCAGACGTGAGAGGCTTTGCTGTTCATGTTGTTGGGAAGAGTGAGCGTCTTTTCTCCAAGTCGGATGCCAGGATGCGAAGCACTACTATGGAACGTCAGTTCCAGCAGGAAAGCATCGTCAAGCGAGATTCCGTCGAGAGAATTTCCTTGCAACTTGGGCAAAGCAGGAACGGGATGATAGCCAGGTGTATGCGGGCCGGTGATGCCGTCAACAGCCAAACGATTGCGGGTAAAATGAACGCGGTCAACGAACTGGCTACGCCTTCCGTTAAGATTAGCCATATAAACCAACCACCATTCCCAACCGTTAGGCCCTCGGACGATGGAAGGTTGTCCCGGAGTTTCCAGTTTGTCTTCGGGCTTGGTTTCCGGCTCATCGTCAGGCCAGCCCATATTGGAGCCAAGAACAGGTCCGCTGTACTTACCTCCTGGGTTGAAGGAGAGGGGAGACGTTGCTTCGCACACACCAAGCCGATAGTGCCCGTAGCGAGGCGATGTGTGATTGGCGTTGTACATCATGTAGTATCTTCCGCGGTACTTGATGACGAAAGGCCCTTCTGCCACACGATTGTCAAGGGTTTCCCACGTGCCGGGCTGGGAGCTGAACTGCTGAATGGCGTCGCCTGCAAAGGAAAAGTCCTGATTCATCTCGCGTGCCCAGATGGTGTTGCCGTCGGTGAACTTTACCATATAGAGATAGAGACGTCCGTCGTCATCGCGAAACACCATAGGATCGATGCGGTTTTCAAACCATTGGTCTTCCCTTACTTCCTTGTAAGGCCCCGTGACGGAAGGAGAGACAGCATGGGTGATATGGACAATATGACGGTCGTCACCCCAGTAGTTGACGCTGAAGAGGAGATGGAACAGCCCGTTGCTGAACGTGATGTCGTCGGCGTGAACCTGATTGTTGCGGGCGCCTGTGCCGTGAGTCCACTCATTGTCAAGATCGAATACGTGGATGCGCTCATCCCAGTGGAGAAGGTCGGAGCTGACGAAGAAGTCGCCGAAAGTGGCAACTCCTCCCAAGTAGTATTTGCCTGCATAGCGAATGACGCCGGCGTCGGCAATGCCGGGAATGACAGGATTGAACTTTGTCAATCCGTCTTCGCGGGTTGGCAAGACTTCGACGGATTCTGCCTTGCGCTCGTGACTCTGTCTGTTAGCACGATTCTGTGCCGGCAAGCCTTGTGCTACAAAAATCAGTATAAGTAAGAATAATGTGCGTTTCATGGGATGAGAAAATGAGATATGTCAAACAAGTGATGTGGTGCGGAAGGCAACTACAGATGGATAATAGTCTTTTTGCCATTCCTTATATATATGTGTCCTGGAGAGGGAGATAGGACTCGCTTCCCGAAAAGATCGTATAGTTGTTCGGAAGAGGGCTCAAGAGAAGAGTCCGATATCTCGGGCTTTACGGCAGAGGGAATGAACTCCTCAATGGTAGAGAATGATTTCCAGTTAGGTGCAGCGAGATAGATGTCGCGAGTGCCTACGGGGACTCGAAGTGTTCCTACCTTTGTCTCGCGTGCAAAGGTAGTCGTTCCGATGGAAGGAGGCTCGGTAGCTTCAACGCTGACAACAGTCAGATTGGAACAGCCGAGAAAAGCTCCTGTGCTGATGCTTGTGACTTGAGAAGGAATGGTGATCTCTGTCAGCCCCGTGCAATTGTTGAAAGCATTCGGGTTGATGGTAGTAAGATTCTTTGGCAAGCTGACGCTGGTAAGGCTGGAAGCTCCAGCAAAGGCAAACTTGCTGATGGATTCGATATCGTCAGGCAAAACAAGCTCGGTGACAGGTTCCCCATTCATCACGATGGTGTGGGCAAAATACAAGGGCGAGGAAGCATAGTTGGCAAAGGTCGTACTGCACCAAGCAGCAAGGTCTTCGATGACAACAGATGTCAGCGATGTACAACCATCAAAGCAAGAGGCGCCAATGCGTGTAAGGGAAGGAGGTATCGTGATGGTTTTCAGCCCTTGCGCCCCTCTGAAGGCGCTGCTTCCTATTGTCTGGATAGAGGAGGGGAGCACCGCTTCGCCTATCAGGCCGCAACTGCGGAAGGCATTTTCAGCAACAGCAATCACATTCCACGTAACGTCGTTGTAGCAGACGGTTTGCGGAATGTCAACTTTTTGCTGCGGATAGGAATCGTAGCTGTCGTTTCGCGCTACTACCTTGCACGTAGCTGCAGCGGAATCAACGACTTGGAAGTAGAAGCCATCCGCGTAGAAATCGCTTTCGTCCTTCTCGTCAGGATTGCCGCTGATGCGCGTGAAAGATTTCCAAACATTCGCAGATGAATAGTTTCTCCACGCCCCTTCTGTCACCCACAGCTTGCCTTCGGCGCAAACGGCATCGTCTAAAGCCAAAGCTGCCACAGAGGGCGCCTGGCTGCGTTGGGCTACGATATCTCTCAGCGCAGGACAATTCTCGAAGGCAGCATAGCGAAGGGCGGTAGCTGTAGCTGGAAGCGTCACTGCTGTCAGCTCGGAGCAATGATAGAAGGCATCGTGCCCTATCTCACTCACGGGAATCATCTCCCCTTCGTAGCAGACGCTGTCGGGAATGACAACGTGCCCCTTGTAGCTGCCGAAACCTCTGCCCTCGGGATAGGTTACCGCGCATTTCCCCGAACGAAGCATCTTGTAGGTAACCCCTTCGGAATCAAACAGTGCTGCAGGCTCCGGGAGCTTGGCTCCTGGCGTAGCAGCATCGTCAAGAACGTAGTACCGCTCGTAGTCGATGTGGAATTCATCGTCAGGATTGCCTGTAAGCGTGAGGGGAACTATGGCTGTGCGCCGCGACTGAACAGCGCTGTTGGAAGCATGAAGGTGGAACACATACCACCAGTTGTCCTCAGCGTCTTTGAAGAGATCCCCGTGCCCTGTTCCGTTCTGCCCCAAGTGATGACGGCTCAGGATGGGCTCTTTGTGCTTCGTCCAAGGCCCCATAGGGCTCTTTGAATAGGCATATCCTACGGCGTAGTTGATGTTTTGGTAGTCGTTGGCAGAATAGAGCAGGTAATAATACTCTCCATCCTTGATGACGGTAGGACCCTCCGAGATAGGCGTCCCTCCTGTCGTGTTCTCCCACGTTCCTCCGTCAGCACCGAAGCAGAAGGTGAGTGTAGACGTCTTGATGGACTTCATGTCGTCGGTAAGCTCTGCCACCCACAGCTGGTTTCCTCCCGTAAAACGCACATAGTAGAGATAGGCTTTGCCGTTGTCGTCGATGAAGACGAAGGGGTCTATCTGCCCTGTTGTGGAAGGAAGCTTCTGCTGTGTCTCCTGCCGGAAAGGCCCTGCGGGGCTGTCGGCTGAGGCGATAGCAATCTGTTCTTCAGCAGCATAGGCCATATAATAGGTGTCGCCCTTCTTGAAAATCTGCGGAGCCCAGAAGTTCTTCGTGCCAAACACGTCTGCCTTTGCCAACGCAAGCCCGTTTGTCGATTTCCCTGCCCTCGAAGTCCAATGGACGAGGTCTGTGGAGGAATACATGCTGAATCCCTCGTTTACGGCACTTGTCCCGCTGAGGTAGTAGACGCCGTTTTCGTAGAAGATGGTAGGGTCGGCAAGCGTGATGGTTGCGGCTCCCGCTGTATGAGCTGAAAGCATCGCAATAAGTAGAAGTCTGACAAAAGCTTGGGGGCTGCCCTGTATCGTATGCTTCATCGTCTGTTTTTTATGAAGAAAGAATAAAAAATTATGAAGAACCGAAGGAGCAGCAAGTGCAACATGATGCTTGCATCTATGCTGCCGCGTCGTGACTGAGGAAGAGGAATGAATTTTGCTCAAGGAATCTCGCCGTATGAAGAAAGAATCTCGCCGTATGAAGAAGGGAAAAATTTTTTTCGAGAAAGAAAAAATCTTTATGGAAGGAGAAACGAATGTCATGCAGCTTCTCTGATGTCTATAAGAGAATGGAAAGCCCGTTATACTGGCTTCTGGCTCAGTACAAGGGGCGTTTCCATAACTTCTCGCTTGTGGCGCTTCCGTTGTCGTAGTGGGTGATGACGATGACAGGCCCTTGCCACGCGGGAGACACTTCGCGCCCATCGAACGAATGGTATGTGACATGCGTGACGCGGGGCGAGGCTTGCTCGTTCAGAATGGGCTCTACGCCCTCGGGCAACTCTCCCAGGCGGAGGGTCATCCAGGTATAGGGCGAATTGACAGATACGTCAGGGATGGTTTCGTTGACGATAGAGTTGCTTCGCCTGTCTTGCACCTCGATGCCGATTCCCATACGATGATTGACGGGAGGAGCCGTCTGCCCAAGGTTTTTCCAGGGGATGGCTACTTCCATTATATAATAGGTGCTGGCGCGGTTGATGACAAGGCGTATGTCGGATTCGTCGTTCCGCTTCCACGAGCCGCTGTTGCCTTCCCAGCGCTGTATCTTGCCGTCGAGCCGGAAGAGATGGCTGAAGACGCCTGCCTGCGGCTTGGTGTCGGAGATGTCTTCGGCATCCACAAGCAGTCGGACAGCATCGCTCTGTGAGCCTCCTTCTGTCGTCTGAGTCCTGTCGCTTACGCGGCAGATGAAATAGAGCGAGTCGGCATCGTATGCAAAGTCGGCAAAGGTGATGACTCCTGTCTTCGTACCAAGCCGCACCTGCGTGCACGTGGGCTGGTAGTACCCCTCGTTGCGCTTGATGACGCCGTCAACGGTAGGATGCCCGAAGGGGGCATGAAGGCAGCGGATGGGATATCCCTTTATCATCTCGATGTTGCCGTTCACTCCGCCTACTGCTACGACAACACCCGTGTCGACGACGGCAAGCGAGTTCCACATCACCTTGTCGGAGCCGCTGGTGATGAAAGGCGTTGACATCGCCTTGAAGTTTCGGGCTTCCTTGTCGCCTACGTAGCAGTACATGATGAGGTTTCCGCTGTTGAACGTGGCTGACTGGTGCGACATCACCGTCTCTCCCCAAGGAAGTACGCGCAGGTAGGGCGCTCCTCCCTTTGCCATCGTGCTGAAGCTGTAGTCAACCATCTTCTCACGATTAGGGCTGTTGCTGTCTACCCAGTAGTTGTTCCAGTTGGTAGAGAGGGGGCAACGGACGGAGGTAGGAAGGAAGTCGTTCACGCCGCTCCAGCCGTTGTCTTCGAGAGCAACGACGATGGTAGCACTATCGCTCAACAGTACCGGCACAGGCATGCCGTCGCGGTAGTTGGCACGGAAGGAGATTTTTTGGGCTTTCGTCCACGTCAGCCCTCCATCGAAGCTGCGGCAGAGGGAAATCTGCTGCTCTGAGCTGCTGGTGTAAGGACCCTCGTCAGCAAAGTACAGCTGTAGCTCCCCTGACGGAAGCTCCAGCATCGAAGGCTCCCAGCAGCCGTCTTCAAAGGTGTGCTGCGCATCGTTGACGAAGATTTCCTCGCTCCAGGTCCTCCCGTTGTCGGTACTTCGCTTGCAGCGGATGCCGAACTTGCGATCGACGGTGTAGGGCTTGTTGGGGCGGGGATTGTAGGCAACGATGATGGTACCGTCGCGCAGCTGGATAAGGTCGGGAACACAGTTGGGCGTGTTGTTGGAGTTGAGAACCAGCATTTCAGGGCTTCCCCACGACTCGCCCTTGTTGGTGCTGAAGGCGTATTTGATGCCTCCGCTTTCACAGACTGCCATGTAGCGCCCGTCCTGCAATTCAATAAGGCGCGCGTATCCGCCTGAGAAGATAGTCCTGCGTGTGGTGGTATCCCAGAAGATGCGCGAACCTGTATAGGGAGCCACATTCTCCGCAAAGAGGGAGAATGTGGCAAGAAGAGCGGTAATAACTAATAGGTATCTTCTCATTCCTTGACGTTGAATACGAGTCGTGATGTGGCTGTAATGAGACTATTCTCGCTGGAAGTGAGCAGCAGCGTATACGTGTCTTTCGCATCGAGGTCGACTTTATCGCCCGACGAGAGCTTTTTGCCGTTTGCCATCAGAGAGGTGTTGTCGGGCAATGTGAAAGTAAGCGGGGCAGCATGACGGTCAACGCCCTCAGGGAGCTCAAAGGTGTAGGTGAGCAGATCCTGATAGTAGGCGTTGCGCGAGAGGGCGCCCTTGGCTTCGCCGATGCTGATGGAAGAGAACTCGGGATAGAAGAGTGTGTGGAGCATGTAGTTCCGTACACTTCCCGAGTAAGCTTCCACGCGGATGGTGTGGCTCAGAGTCAGGTTGTAATAGTTCTTCGTGGCGAAGGGCTCGTCGTCGATAAACACCTTCGTCGAGTCGGAGGCAATGTCGAACGTGAGACGCTGGCGCGTGGCATTCAGGTTGAGCTCCTTGTTGTTGTACACCTGCTTTGTGGGCAGGCGGAGCACCCAGTTGACATCGTCCACGAGCGTGGCGAAGTACACATTAGGGGTGATGGACGAGTAGAGCTGGCGAATCTCAGTCACGTCGTCGCTTACTGTCACATCGAACTCATAGGTGTCGGTCTGCAGATTGCTTCCGAGGAACGTGTCGTAGGTTGTGGCGATGCATACAACATGGAATGTGCCAGGCACAGGGTAGGAGTAGGAGAAGAGTCCCTTGTTGACAACGAAGCCCGTGTTACTTTGCTCGCGGAGGGCATAGTCGTGCCCCTCGTCGCCGGTGTAGATGACTACTTGGTCTGCTACACCCGTGAAGTGGATTATCATGGACTGGTTGATTTCAAGGGCTGTCTCGTTGACGGTAACGCTGGCTACGGGGGTGCGGGCTGCAAATTCGTCGTCGTTGCAGGAGATGAGCACCATTGCTGCGGATGCGATAAGTATAGTGAATAACTTTTTCATTTCAGGTCCATTTAAAAGATGATTAAATCACATTCTCTCTCTTATCCGATTAGTAGCCGGGGTTCTGTTCAACAACTCCGTTGGAGACGTCTATTTCGGTCTGCGGGATGGGGAAGAGTTCGTTGACGCCCTCGCGGAAGTAGTATCCGCGTCGGTTGGCACGGTTGGCGCCGTAGGTCTTGATGACCTTGGCTGCCCTGTGCTGGCGCACGAGGTCGAAATACCTATCCCACTCAAAGGCAAACTCCATGCGGCGTTCCTGCCATATCTGATCACGGATATATCCATAGCCGCCGGCAACGTAAAGCTTGGTGCTGTTGTTGATGCTGTTGACCTGTGCCTTGCACATGTTCAGCATATCCAGTGCCTTTTCGCGCTCGTCACATTCGTTGAGTGCTTCGGCATACATGAGGACTACATCGACATATCGCAGGAGCCGGAAGTTCCGTCCGTTGTCGCCTGCATACTTGGGCTTGTCCTTGCGCGGGGTGTACCACTTCAGCGAGACGTAGCGCCCTTCTCCTCCCTGCCAGATCTCTCCGTCGGGGGTGTTGCCCTGATGGTGTATGCAGAAGTCGCGGCGCACGTCGGTGCCGAAGATGGAGGTAAGGATCTCGTCGGTGGCAAACATCTTCACGGTGCCTACGTCGAAGAACTCGATGCCTGCGCCTTCGTTCGTGTCGCCTCCCGTTCCGTCGGCACTCTCGTTGAAGACGACTTCGAAGATGGAACCCTTGCAGAACTCACCGTCGCCATACCACTGGTAGACGTAGGCCCATTTGCTGCCGTTGTTGAGGGGGGCTCCATAGTAGTCTTTGTACTCCAGGGAGTAGACGCCGGCAAGGGGCTCGAGCTTGGTGTCGGCTGTCTCATATGGATCGCTCTCGGTGTTGAGGCTCTGAGGCTTGAACCACAGCCGCTGGCGCAGCTGCTCCCAGTTCTCGCTGCCGTCGTACTGCAGCATCTCGCCCAGTGTCATGGGGGCGCCTCCCACGAAGTATTCGCCCATTCGCTTCAGCTGCTGCCATTTCTCGCTCGGCACGCCGGGAGTGGTCTGATACATGATGACTTTCATGAGCAGTGCCACTGCTGCGCCCTTCGTAGCCTTTCCTACATCCGTTGTGGCAGAATAGCCGGTAGGGAGCAGGATGGCGGCTTCGCGCAGGTCCTTCTCAATGTAGGCATAGCACTCTTCCAGCGAGGAGCGCGGCACGACAAGGCCTTCGACGCTCTCCTCCTCAGGACGGATGGGAACGCCTCCGAAGGTCTTCACGAGGTTGAAGTAGTAGAGTGCGCGAAGGAACTTTGCCTGTCCCAGGATGTAGCGCACGCCCTGGTAGGCCGAGTACTGCGTAGTGGAGATGTTGACGCGGTGTATGTTGGCAATCACCTGGTTCGCGCGGTGTATGCCGCGGTAGTTGACCGTCCAGCGCGACAGGATGATGGTGTTGGAGGTGTTGAAGCGGAAGTTAACCAACTGCCCCATCTGGGAGCTCAGTCCTTCGTCGGTACCGATAATGTTGTCGGCAAGGGCTTCTCCGAAACGCCATTCCTGATCGTTGTACGAGTCGGACTGAAGCACATCATACACAGCATCCAGTGCCGACTGCATTTTGTATTGTGTGTCGTAGTAGTTCTCGTCGGTGGCATTGCCCGTGATTTCCTTGTCGAGGAAATCCTCGCAGCTCGTAGCTGTCAGCAGCAGCACGCAGGCGAGAGACAGACTGAATAATATCTTTTTCATGATGATTCCGTTTGAATGGTTTACACTGGATTAGATGCCGAGTTTGATACCGAAGGTGAAGGAGCGTGCCTGCGGGTAGTTGCCTTGGTCCACTCCCATGCTGAGGTTGTTGCTTTCGGTGCCTACCACCTTGCCCACTTCGGGGTCGAAGCCGTTGTAGGTGGTGAGCGTGAGCAGGTTGTATCCCGTGAGCGACAGGGCCAGGTCGGAGATCTTCATGCGCTTGATGAGTGTCTGGGGGAAGGAGTAGGTGAGCCTCAGCTCTTTCAGGCGCAGGTAGGAACCGTCGTGGATGAAGAAGTCGCTGGCGCGGAAGTTGCGTGCGGCGTCGCCGTTGTCAAGGTCGGGAACCTTCGCGTCGAGGTTCAGGGGGAAGAACTCACGCCCTGAAGCCAGCTGCCCCGACCAGTGCTGCTCGCGGATGTCGGCATACACGTTGCCGGCACCGGCGTTGTAGAGGTAGTAGTCGGTGACGTTGAACACCTTGTTGCCTGTCTGCCCGTAGAAGAAGGCGCTCAGGTCGAACTGCTTGTAGCCTGCCGAGAGGGGCACGCCGAAGATGAACTTCGGGAGCGGGCTGCCGAGGTAGGTGCGGTCTTCAGCCGTTATCTCGTTGTCGCCGTTGAGGTCCTTGAAGCGGAAGTCGCCGGGACGGGTTGTCTGCTCCGAGTCGTTCTTGCCGGGGTCGTACTGTGCGCTGGCGCGTATCTCGTCCCACGAGTTGAAGATGCCGTCGGTGATGTAGCCGTAGAAGCAGCCGATGGGGAGTCCTACGGCAGTCTTCGTCACGTAGTCCACGATGCTCGACTCGCTCAGGTACGAGCCGTAGATGGGCTCGTTGCCGGTGCCCAGGCTGGTGACGCGGTTCTCGAGCCACGAGAAGTTGAAGCCTGCCTCGTAGCGCCAGTCCTTGCCTATGTTGTCGCGCCACTTCAGGTCGAACTCCAGTCCGTAGTTGCGCACGGCGCCGGCGTTCGTCATAGGCGAGCTGTTGAGTCCGGCGCTGCTTACGGTAGGCACGCGCAGGAGCATGTCGGTTGTCTCGCGGTTGAAGTACTCGCCGGTGAACATGAGCCTGTTCTCGAAGAACGACAGGTCGAAGCCAGCGTTGAAGCTCTCGCACTTCTCCCAGCGGATGCCGTCGTTGCCGAGGACGGTAGCTGTGGAGCCTTCCCAGATGCTGTGGTTACCCAGGCCGTAGGAGTAGTTGTAGCCGGAGCTGAGGTAGGTGTAGCGTGCCAGCTCGTCGATACGGTTGTTACCGAGGATACCCCAACCCACGCGCAGCTTGCCCAGGCTGAGCCAGTCGGCGTTCTCCATCCACTCCTCGCCGCTGAACTTCCATCCGAGCGATACCGAGGGGAAGACGCCCCAGCGGTTCTGCTTGGCAAACTTCGAGCTGCCGTCGGCACGCACGTTGGCCTGCAGCAGGTACACGTCGTTGAGGCTGTAGTTGATGCGCCCGATGAATCCGATGGCAGTCCATTCGCGATCCAAGCCGTAGGTCTTGTCACCGGTGTAGGCGCTTGAGAGGTAGTGGAAGCTATCCTCGTTGCTCGGGGTGCCGCTGCGGTACG
Organism: Bacteroidaceae bacterium; assembly: GCA_017615125.1. Classification (GTDB taxonomy): domain Bacteria; phylum Bacteroidota; class Bacteroidia; order Bacteroidales; family Bacteroidaceae; genus UBA1189. The sequence goes on along the minus strand of JAGAAS010000024.1, from coordinate 4,527 downwards.
ACTGCTGGAAGCTGCTCTTGTAGCCCTCGGCCGTCTGTCCGGCAAGGATGGTGATGCTGTGGTGCTGGTCCTGCCAGGCGAAGGTGAGCAGGTTGTTGATCTCCCACTTGTCGACGTTCATCTGGTACTTGTACACCTGTGCCAGCGAGGTAGGCATCACGAAGTCTTCGTTCAGCCCCCACACCTCCGAGAAGTTGTCGTCTATCTGGTGTGTGTTGTAGTACGAGGCCTTGAACTGGTAGGTGAGCACCTTCAGCAACTTGGCGTCGAGGCTCAGGTTCATGTCCAGTCGGTTGCGCCGCATGGCTTCGTTGTCGCGGTCCAGCACTGCCAGGGGGTTGTTGCTGTACCAGAAGCCCTTGTTGTCGTGCAGGTAGGTCATGGGGCTCTCGTAGAGTGCCTGCTTGAGGATACTTGCCGAGCCCTCTGGCACGCCCTCGCGGTGCTCGCTGGTGTAGGTCATGTTGGCGTTCATGCCCAGCCACTTCGCCAGCTCCGTGTGCACGTTCATGCGCCCGTTGGCGCGGTTGTACGACGAGGTCTGTATGATGCCGTCCTCGTTGTAGTAGCTCAGGCTGGTGAGGTATTGTGTCTTGCCCGTGCCTCCCGAGACGCTCACGCCGTGCTGTGTCTTGATGCCTGTCTGTGTGATGGCATCCCAGTAGTTGCCGGCAGAGTTGTTGCGGATGGTGTCCACGAGCAGTTGCTTGTAGTCGTCGTAGTAGTAGCCGCCGTTCCCGTCGGAGGTCATGTAGAGCCTGCCGTCCTCGGAATAGCGTTTGGTGTCGTTGATGTAGTCGTACATCAGCGCATATTGCTCAACGTCCATGACGTCGATTTTCTTCCATGGGTTCGAGAAGCCCACGTAGCCGTCATAGGTGATTTTCGTCTTGCCCTCCTTGCCGCTCTTGGTAGTGATGGCGACGACGCCGTTGGCAGCACGCGAGCCGTACACGGCGCTCGAGGCGGCATCCTTGAAGATCTCCACGCCTGCTATGTCGTTGGGGTTCAGGTAGTCGATGTTGTCCACGATGAACCCGTCAACCACATACAGCGGGTCGGCGTCGTTCACGGTGCCCGTACCGCGTATCTTGATGGTGGTGTTGCTTCCCGGTGCTCCGGTGTTCTGGATGATGTTGACACCCGCGGCGCGTCCCTGCAGGGCCTGCAAGGCGTTGGCAACGGGCTGGTCGTTGATTTCCTTGTTCGAGATCGACGAGATGGAACCGGTGATGTCGCTCTTCTTCTGCACACCGTAGCCGATGACTACCAGCTCGTCGAGTTCCTCTACGGTAGCTGCCATCTGCACGTTGATGATGCGCCGGCTGCCTACCGCAACTTCTTTCTTGTCGTACCCCATGTATGTGAAAACGAGGGTGGCACCCGCGCTGACGCTGATGGCGTAGTTGCCGTCGATGTCGGTGACGACGCCGTTCTGGGTGCCTTTCTCGAGCACGGCAGCGCCGATGAGCGCCTCCTGGCTCTTGTCGTCGACGACGGTACCCGTCACCGTGACCTTCTGCGCGTATGTCGCCCCGAATGTCAGCAGCACGACGGTAAGTATCGTCAGCCTTTGAAACATTTGCTTTAGCATATTCCTACTCTCTTTAGTATGTGTGATGGTATTATATATAATAAGGTATGGTTTCCCTCTGTTTTCGCGGGGAGGTAAGGAAAGAGGAACCGGAAGCCCCCTCTTCTTGTGTGTCGGGGCTTCCAGTTCCTCTCGTGTGCGGTGTTACTTGACGAGCACCTTCTTGCCGCCTACCACGTACATGCCCTGGGGCAGTCCGTTCTGGGCATCGGTGGTAACCACGTTGCGGCGTACCAGCTGTCCGGCCATGTTGTAGACGTTGGTGGTCTCGGGCTCCTCGTCGTTGAGGATCTCCTTCACCTTGGCTTCGTCCTCGGCAATCTCCTTGGGTGTGCGGTACTCAGGCTCCAGGTATCCCATGTCGCTCTTGCCGTCCCAGCCTTCCTTCGTGTACTTGTAGCAGTATACGCGCTTGTTGACGTCGGCAGCGAAGATGATGGTTCCGCCCAGGTTACGCAGCGTGTTCACCATGTCGCCCGTGGAGGCAGCGCTCGGGTCTATGTGGGGGCAGGCAACGGGCATCGCCGTCTTGCTGTCCAGACGGTAGAGTCCTGTGCCGCGGCCCTCCGACCACATGCCGTTGCTCTCGTTCATCCAGTAGAGCGAGCCGCCTGCTACGGTCTGCTCCTTCACCCAGTCACAGCCCGTGCCGGGGAAGAAGTCGTTCTGCAGCCACACCTGGTCGGTCTCCTTGGTGCTGTCGAGGCACCAGAGCTCACCGCCGTAGTTGTCGGCACGTGCAGCATCGAAGCCGTGGGCAGCGCAGTACATGTACACGCCGTCGAAGATACATCCCGGGTCGCTGTACGAGTTGTGGTCCACGGAGGGTTCCTCCTGCCAGATGTCATAGAACACGTAGTCGCCCTTCGTCATGTTCGAGCCTGAGATCTCGTAGCCGCCCTGTGGGTCGTAGCCACGCCACCAGATGCGTCCCTGGTACACCTCCCAGCCGGTGCCGAAGGTGCCGGCGTGGTAGCCGATGCCGCTGGCGTCCTTGCCGGGCTTGGTGTCCTTGATCATGAAGGTGTGCTCGTCACCCTCGCCTCCGGGCTGCACGGCAGCGCCGGGCGTGCCGTCCGTTACCCAGGGCTCGCCGCCGAAGTCAGGTGTCCAGGCCTGGAAGAAGCACTTCTCGTTGTTGAAGTTCTCCAGGTTGTCCAGACCGCAGTTGCGTGTCTGTCCCTCTATGGCGCCCTTCTCCCAGTTGATGTCCATCACCAGATAGGTGCCCTCTTCGGTGCCGTCGGTCACCCACAGCTCCTCGCCCGTCATCAGGTCCGTCTGGTCGCCCTTGAAGTACACGCGGCGTCCCACGCGCACATAGGCATGGTGCAGGGTGGTGTGGTCCTGACCCGGGAAGTTCACCTTCACCTGGTGCTTGCTGTTGCCGTTCTCCACCACGCGCTTGGTGCCGTCGGGTGTGCCGTCGGTGATCCAGAGCCACTGCTGCGGGCCGTTCTCAGGGTCCCATTCGACGCTCTCGTCGTCGTAGGCACCGAACACGGCGCGTGTCTCGTCCATCTGGATGAATCCCTTCGGGTCACCGTCGCCGAAGGTGTAGCTGTCGACGAGCATGAAGGTTCCTGCCTCCGTGCCGTCGCTCACCCAGGTCTCCTGTCCCGCATCCTCCGTGTAGGCCGAGAAGAGCACCTTGTCGTTCAGACGTCCCAGGTAGCTGGGGTTCGACGAGCCGCTGCCCGGCACGATGTCTTTCACCATGTGGGTACCCTCGGCGGTGCCGTCCGTCACCCACAGCTCCTCGCCGTGTTCAGCGTCTGTGGCAGCGAAGAAAGCATAGTATCCCTTCTCGGGGCTTCCGGCAACCACGATGTTCTTCTGCTTGTCCATCTTACGTTCCGGGTTCACGTTGGCCTTCACGCCCTCGGGGAGCAGGTCGATGTACTCGCCGTCGTCCTGAGCGTTCACAACTGCTGGCGCTGCCATCAAGGCCGCCATCGCAATGAGTAAAAATCTCTTTTTCATAGGCTTTGTTTTTAAAGTTGTTGATATATACGTTCCACTATTTGTGGTTCTTTGTTGTTGTTGAATCGGTGAACTGTTGAACTGTTGAACTGTTTAATCGCAGCTGCGCTGCTGGCCATAGGCTAATTGTTGAACTGTTTATGCTTTATTGTTTAATCGGTTAACTGTTGAATTGTTTTTCGCCATCGCCATCGTAGGTGCGTAGCACCGTATCGTTATCGTCATCGTTTCTCGCCATCACTCATCACTCAATTTCACGATTCCACAGTTCAACAGTTAACCATTTGGCCTTTGGCCCTTACACTCATAACTCATCACTCAATTTCACGATTCCACAGTTCAACAGTTAACCATTTGGCCTTTGGCCCTTACACTCATCACTCATCACTCAATTTCACGATTCCACAGTTCAACAGTTAACCATTTGGCCTTTGGCCCTTACACTCATCACTCTAAACTCTAAACTCTAAACTCTAAACTTTGAACTATTTCATGGCTTATTCTCCCCGCAAATATAACGACCTTTTTTCTTTTTCAAAAGAAAAGGTACTTTTTTTTCGCCCCGAGTCAAAAAATGTTAACTCGAGAACGGAACATTTTGAAAAACCATGAAACCCCTAGTGCCTCTCGACAACAGAAGCAATGCATATTTTTTCTGTTTTTCAGAACGGTGCTTCAAGGCCGCAGGCCATCCCAAGGTAGCGTGCAACGGCTGTCAAGCTTGCTTGCACAGCGTTTGGACGATGGCTTAGGATAGATGCTCGCAGAGCAGGAAGCACCGATCTGGGTTTTCCCTGTTTTGGTTCATCTCCTTTGCCGCAGCGCCCCCTTGCGGGAAGGGTTTTTGTTGTTTTTGTTGAAATTCGTTTAATTCGTGAAATTCGTGTTCAAAAAACCTTCACTGTTCACTCAGTTATCCGATAAACCAACTACGTGGCTTTTCTTCGTTC
>JAGAAS010000023.1 GCA_017615125.1 Bacteroidaceae bacterium | reverse complement strand
TTACAGTAAAGCAACTGATAAATGGACTGTTGGAGATAAAGAGTTCAAGGATACTTATGAGTTGGAAAGCACTAAGGATATTGACTTTGGTGTTGGTCTTGGTTTGACCTACAACATCGCCAAGGACGTATTCGTTCAGGGTCGTTACACTATGGGCATGACCAAAGTGTTCGAGCATGGTAACGACAAGAACGGTAACGCTCAAATCGCTATCGGTTATCGCTTCTAATAAAGCATTCCGCAGGATATAAAAGAACAAAACAAATGCGCTCGGGCTTTGAAGTCCGAGCGCATTTTGTGTGAGTATAGATTTAGTTGTGGAAACTGATGTTGCCGTTGGCGGCGTCGATGACAATGGGCTTGTTGCGGTCGACGCGGTGGGCGATGATGTCGCGAGAAAGCTGGTTGAGTACCAGATTCTGGATGGCTCGCTTTACGGGACGTGCACCAAACTCCGGGTCGTAGCCTGCTTGTGCCAGCAAGTTGACGGCGGCAGGTGTGTAGTCCATTTCGAGTCCGCCAGAGTGCAGCATCTTCTTCACGGCATTGAGCTGGAGTTCCACGATTTGTGCGATTTGCTGCTCATCGAGCGGCGTGAACATTATTACCTCGTCGATACGGTTCAGGAACTCGGGACGAATGGTTTGCTTGAGCATGGTGAGCACGTCGTTACGAGTCTGCTCCACGATGCGTGTACGGTTCTCGTTGTTGAGCTGCTCGAATCGTTCGCGAATGAGGCTCGAGCCCAAATTGCTCGTCATAATGATGATAGTGTTCTTGAAATTGACGGTGCGTCCCTTGTTGTCTGTGAGCCGTCCGTCGTCAAGCACTTGGAGAAGGATGTTGAACACATCGGGATGTGCTTTCTCTATTTCATCGAAAAGCACTACACTATACGGTTTCCTTCGAACTGCTTCCGTCAGCTGGCCTCCCTCTTCATAACCGATGTATCCTGGAGGAGCACCGATAAGCCGAGTGACGCTGAACTTTTCTTGATATTCGCTCATGTCGATACGCGTCATCAGACGCTCATCGTTGAACAAGTAATCGGCCAAAGCCTTTGCCAGCTCCGTTTTTCCGACTCCCGTCGTACCGAGAAAGATGAACGAGCCGATAGGACGCTTCGGGTCTTGCATTCCAGCACGACTCCGACGCACAGCATTTGCAACAGCAGCGATAGCCTCATCCTGCCCTACGACACGCTTGTGAAGCTCCTCTTCAAGATGAAGAAGCTTGTGCCGTTCGCTCTCGAGCATACGGCTCACAGGGATTCCCGTCCAACGGGAAACGACATCGGCGATATCGTCGGCATCCACTTCTTCTTTAATCAAGGCTTCCGAACCCTGACAGCTATGAAGCTTGTCCTGAATGTCCTGGATGCTCTTCTCTACTTCCTGAAGACGTCCGTATCGGATTTCGGCTACCCGACCGTAGTTACCTTCCCGCTCGGCTCTGTCTGCTTCCGTACGCAGCTGTTCCTGCAGCTGTTTCTTTTGCTGGATGTCGTTGAGAAGTTTGCGCTCTCCTTCCCATTTTGAACGGACTTGGTTCTCCTGTTTCCGAAGAGCATCTATTTCTTTCGACAGCTGCTCCAGCTTTGGCTCGTCTTTCTCACGCCGAATAGCCTCGCGCTCTATTTCCAACTGCTTCAGCTTACGTGTAATCTCGTCCAGCTCTTCAGGAACGCTGTCTCGCTCCATACGAAGCTTGGCAGCCGCTTCGTCCATCAAGTCAATCGCCTTATCTGGAAGATACCTGTCGGTAATATATCGGTTCGACAGCTCAACAGCGGCTACTATCGCATCGTCTTTGATACGCACCTTGTGGTGTGTTTCGTAGCGCTCTTTCAATCCACGAAGGATAGAGATGCTTGCCTGCACGTCGGGCTCGTCAACCATAACCGTCTGGAAACGACGTTCAAGCGCTTTGTCTTTTTCGAAGTACTTCTGATATTCGTTAAGCGTCGTCGCTCCGATAGAACGAAGATCGCCTCGTGCCAAAGCAGGCTTCAGGATATTGGCAGCATCCATCGCGCCTTCTCCTCCTCCTGCTCCTACCAAAGTGTGTATCTCATCGATGAATAAGATTACCTCGCCGTCGGCTTGAAGCACATCGTTGATAACGCCCTTGAGTCGTTCCTCAAACTCTCCTTTGTACTTGGCACCTGCCACAAGGGCGCCCATATCAAGGCTATAAACCTCCTTGCGTCGTAGGTTCTCAGGGACATCGCCACGCACAATACGCTGAGCCAATCCTTCAACGATAGCTGTTTTTCCTGTTCCCGGCTCACCGATAAGGATAGGATTGTTTTTCGTACGGCGACTCAAGATTTGAAGTATTCTCCGTATTTCTTCATCTCGGCCTATCACAGGATCAAGTTTCCCATTCCGAGCCGATTCGTTCAAGTTAATTGCGAACTGATTAAGGAACGCATTCTTTTCATTTGAGTTTGGCTGTTTCATTTTATAGTTATCCATAGCTTTTTTCTCCTTTCACCTATCAACTATCCAAAAACATGCCAGAAGGGCCCGACTGCCGAAATGACAGACGAGCCCTCAACGAACGCGACAATATGTCTTCTGATTACAAGCTAGCTTCTACTTATTAATTATTTACTAACGCTTCTATTCTTCTGCAACGGGTACCTCTTCTGCAGGAGAAGCGGGCACATCAGCAACAGGAGCTGCATCTTCGGCAGGAGCTTCAACCACTTCTGCTACAGGCTTTTCCTTATGGAAAGGAAGTCCGTAAGGAGCCAGCCTATTCGTAAAGAACAGGATACCAAAGGCGAGTAATAGCAGGAAGAAAATGCGCCAGAACCACTTAACCCATGCGGGCTTCTCAAAAGGATCTTTCCCGACAGCTTTCGGGAACTTGACAAGCTTAGTAAGCGTTTTGCCAAAGCGCGTGTTAACACGTATCTTCGAGTTGATAGCCCATCCATTTGCATTCAGCACGGGAGCCAGATTACGACGACGCAATTTCCTCCAGGCAATAAACATTGAAGGTCCAGAGATAAGGAGGATGATTGCCAAGAGAATCAAGAATATATTGTACCACTTAGCAGTAATTCCGTGTGCAAGGCTGACGAGAGCGCTTGCAATATATCCAACAGCCATACCTATTGCGGCAAAGATACCAGCAAACTTGGCGATGTCGAACGCCGACTTCTTGGCTTCGGGAGCAGGAGCGCCTCCGGCGGCATTTGTCGGCACCTTCACGTTATCAGCTTTTTCGAGCATGTTTGCTGTCGAAGCACTCTCCTTCTCTGCTGCCGATTTGTTGATGCGTTCCGAAATCCAGTTGGCTAACTTGCGATAAGGCAACCAGAAGGCCTGACGTATGCTGATGGGATTCTCAACGATCTTCGTAATCGTAGCATCCCAATCCAATCCGTCTCGATCATAGAAGACAGCATTTGTTCCGACGCGCAGGTTATCCACATCGCCGTCAGTAAGTACGGCTGCGATAGTGATGGGCGCTGGTTTCAGCTTCGAAACACACTCGCAATAGATGATGTACATTCCGCTCAGCGACGCCATCTCTCCATGCTTGCCCAAGTCGCTTACACGGATACACAAGTCAGTACTACGCTGATCGATATACAAACGTCCTGCCTGGAAGACAGCCTTAATGTCGTCCTTGTAGCTTTCGTAGAAGTCGGTCATTGATACATAGTTCTTCAGCAACTTGTAGAAATCGCGGTAAAGATGCATGAACTTATTGACAGAATCAATAGCCTGAGCTTCATCAGCCAGTTCGTTGTCCTTTTCAACAAGTTCGAGCAAGGCTGCCTTCTGATCGGCCTTCAACAAAGCATCCACCGTTTCTACTCCTAAGGCAGCAACAGCATCGCCCTTATGCTCGGCTGCCCAAGCATTATAGGCATCGAAGCGAGCCAAAACAGCCTGCCACTGAGCCTCCGTCAACTCTTCGGCTGAAGGATATTCTTTGTCGAGAACAAGTGAGCGAAGGGTATCGAACGCTCCTTTCCAGGCAGGATTGATTCCGTCGTACGGAAGCACAGCCTTTGCCGTCACGCGAGCCAATGGACATTGTGCGATGTCGTCGTTCAATACGGCAAGATTCATGTTGCTTACTGCCTCAAGCTGGCTTGCCGTCACGTCAAGAGATTCCGCCTTGTCGGCAGCGAAAGCTGTCAGCTTGCAACGCATAAAGTAGTCGTCCATCTTCTCTTTGATGGCTGTGCAGGCAGCAAGTGCTGCAGCCGTATCGTCGCCAAAGGGGAACACATCTGCCTTCCTTGCCTGACCGTCTGCCTGCCACTGGCTGTAGTCGGCCAATGCCGTATAGAACTGCTCTATCTGCTCTGCATTCACGCCGTCGACGCCGCTACGGTCTGTTACTTTCCCTATGGTGGCCATAATATTCTCAACAACAGCCTTTAATGCCTCGTCGTCGGTGCTTGCTGAAGTGATGACGCCGTCACCGTTAAACTGTGTCTTCGCAAAGATTGCCACGCTGTCGCTTGTGTCTGCGACAGAGATGCTTGTTGCTTCAGGCTTGCCCAAGTTTTCAAGGATCTGTCGCGCTGAGGCAGCCAGGCGCTGTCCTTCTTCACACTCCGTGTTGAAGGCATCAAGCGGAAGGGTGTCTTCTTGACGAAGCAACATATCCTTATCTTTCAACACGCTGGTAAGCCACTGAGCTGCAGCTATCACCTCATCGACGTGGAGTTTTCCGTCGCCGTTGGAATCCATCATTGCGAGCGTGCTTTCGTCCATCTCAAGCCCATGCACGGGACAACTCAGCACGGTCCATTGCTTGCGGTCGAGTTCACCAAGATGAGCGATGTCTTCGCCTGACGTAATGCTGACGCGGGTTGTTCCGCCCACTGTTGCATACGTCCAATTGTACGAGTCTTTTGTCTTTTTCATATACCGATATTTAGATTAAATAAAATGTTTTACTTTCTTCATCCCGCCGTTTCTTCTTTCCGCAAAACGACATAGTTTATGCGTTCTTTTGGAAGAGGAACAGACGTCTCCTTTTGACTGGCAAATTTAACCATATTTTCGGATTAGCTATCAACGGAAGTGGTATTTTTTCGCTTATTCCCATATTTTTTTGAAAAAGAGTTTGTCATCACGAAAAAATGAGTATATTTGCAAACAGCTAACAAGTCTTCGAAAGAGACTATTCATTCATCATCATTAACAAGATTCAAGAAAATGGCTAAGTTTATTTGCTCCGTGTGTGGCTATGTTTACGAAGGTGACGAGCCCCCTGTAAAATGTCCCCAGTGCGGTGTTCCCGCAAGCAGATTCAAGAAAGTAGAAGAGAGCGACAAGCTCGAGTTCGTTGCAGAGCATGTTATTGGCGTTGCTAAGGATTGCGACGAAGAGATGCTCAAGGACCTCCGTCATCATTTCAACGGCGAATGCTCCGAGGTGGGTATGTATCTGGCAATGAGTCGTCAGGCGGACCGTGAGGGATATCCCGAAGTGGCTGAGGCATTCAAGCGCTATGCGTGGGAAGAGGCTGAACATGCTGCCAAGTTTGCTGAACTGCTCGGCGAAGTCGTTTGGGACACCAAGACGAACCTCGAAAAGCGCATGATGGCTGAGGCAGGCGCCTGCGCCGACAAACTGCGCATCGCCAAGAATGCGAAAGCACAGAACCTCGATGCTATTCACGACACCGTTCACGAAATGGCGCGCGACGAAGCTCGTCACGGGCAAGGGTTCGAGGGACTTTTCAACCGTTACTTCAAGAAGTAGCATCCCATCGACTTTCAAGTAGCACGTAACGAAAAGAGCCCGGCACATTTCATTTGCCGGGCTCTTTCTCTTTCTTCTCAATACGGAAAGGATTACCTTCTCAGCAACAGTTTACGCAAGTCATCCCATTCACAGGAGAAACGCCCTCGATGAAAGTGCACTTCAGTAGGCTTCATTCCCGAAGCAAGCTGATAGAGAATGAAAGGCTGGTTGAATCCCGCTCCTATCTGCGAGCGTAAGCCTCCCGAGAAACGGGGATTGCATTCGAGGAAATACGCTTTTCCCGTTTCCCGCTCCACACGGAAATCTGCTCCGCAAACGCCTTGATAGTCAACCTCATCGAGAATCCTACGCACCCATTCGACTAAAGCAGACGCCATTACCGTCCGACGGATTACCGAAAGCCCCCGCTTCTTCTGCAGCAACACCCGATAGGCTTCGGCATGAAAAAAGTTTCCCCAGCGAACGGCATCGACACAGCAGTCGTAGCCCTCGACAAAGTCCATCACCAAATGCCCCTTGTTGCCCGAAGAGGCGATTAACTTCCGCAGCGCCTCTTCTGTTCGAGGCATGTAGATGCCCGTTCCATTCAGCCCCGACGAGCGTTTGAAAACAACGGGGAACTGCTTTATCTCCCCCACTTCATCATCCGCATACATGCGTGGCTGAGGAATGCCCAGCTTGGTGCAAAGTGCTGAAGCCGATACTTTGTCGTCAAGTCGGTGGATTTTCTCGGCGCTGTCAAACGGATAGATGATGTCGCGCGGAAGTTCCTCACGATGACGGGCGATGAACTCGCTTCGGAACACGGGCATTATCATCCGAGGGCGGCACTCGGAGATGCGCCGCTTCAGGAGGCGAATGTAGCCGAACTCGTCCCAGAACACGTCGCTGGCGTCCATATCCTCGCAGCGGAGCCCTTGCGAGCGAAGTGCGTCGATCACCAGCCCGCAAATCCGATGCCCTCGCTCGGGCACAAGCACGTCGCATCCGTAGTCATCCATACGATTCCCTTTCGGCTTGGTTGTTTTTCTCGTTGCAAAGATACGGAAAAATGTCCGAAATCCAAAATAGCAACCCACTTTCGTGGAGCACTTTTCCGTGATGAAAACCAACGCCAGATTTTTCTTTCTTCAAAAAAAATTTTCCCTTCTTCATACGGCCGTATGTAGAAAGAAAAAAATTTTTTCCCTTCTTCATAATTTCGCGCCGAAAAAGAAGGGCAAATTGAAAAGAAAACGTATCTTTGCAAAAGGAAACAAGACAAGCTCATTCAGCTCCCTCGCTTCCTCATTCACGCTATTCGAATAACCATTAAAAACAATACCGACTATGCCAACAAAGACTCTACCGACAAACGGGCGCTTCGAACTGATGCCCCTTCCTTTTGAGCCCGACGCACTTGAGCCCGTCATCAGCGCGACAACTATCGGCTTTCATCACGGAAAGCATCTGCTGACGTACGTCAACAACCTGAACGGACTCCTTCCCGGAAGCCGCTTCGAAGGCCTCGCCCTCGAAGACATCGTGAGGGAAAGCGACGGCGCCGTTTTCAACAACGCCGGGCAGATTCTGAACCACAATCTCTACTTCGCGCAGTTCCGCTCCCCACAGGAGAACAACGCTCCGAAGGGCATCCTCGCGGCAGCCATCAAGGAACAGTTCGGCTCATTCGAAGCCTTCAAGGAAGAATTCGAGAAGAAGGGCGCCGGCCTCTTTGGCAGCGGATGGGTGTGGCTGAGTGCCGACGAAAGCCGCAGGCTCGTCATCACGCAGGAGTCAGGTGCCGGCAACCCGGTGACAAAGGGGCTCACGCCCTTGCTTACTTTCGACGTGTGGGAACATGCCTATTACCTCGACTACCAGAACCGCCGTCCCGCACACCTTGCCGCCCTTTGGCAGATCATCAACTGGGACGAAATAGAGAAAAGGTACGCTCCCGAAGGCTGAACGCCCGAAACGAATGAAAGAAAGCACAAGCTCGGGAAAAGCCATTATATAATAAGGTAAAGCAACTCCCGGCAGGCGAAAAGCCGCCTTCGACCCGCTCATTTGGAAGAAAAACAAAAAAAATCGCTCAATTTCTTTTTTTTTCAAACGAGTTGCACTACCTTTGCAGCCGATTTGGTCCGGAGTAGGCTCAGAGAAGTGGTTGCAGAGGTGCAACACGCCTTACGGAGAAACTTAAAAAAGTTTTATACAATGTACGCAATCGTAGAGATTAACGGACAGCAATTCAAGGCAGAAGCCGGAAAGAAATTGTTTGTGCATCACATTCAGAACAGCGAAAACGGACAGACCGTTGAGTTCGAGAAAGTGCTGCTCGTAGGAAATGACAACGACGTGACTGTTGGAACTCCCGTGGTAGAAGGTGCAAAAGTCGTTGCCGAAGTGAAGAGTCATCTTGTGAAGGGCGACAAGGTCCTGATTTTCCACAAGAAACGTAGAAAAGGTCATCGCAAACTGAATGGTCATCGCCAGCAGTTCAGCGAGATAGTTGTAAAAGAAGTTATCGCATAACCACTAAAACAAATCATTATGGCACATAAGAAAGGTGTTGGTAGTTCTAAGAACGGCCGTGAATCAGCTAGCCAGAGACTAGGTGTGAAAATTTGGGGTGGTCAGACTTGCAAAGCCGGTAACATCATCGTTCGCCAGAGAGGTACGGTGCATCATCCAGGTAACAATATTGGCATGGGCAAAGACCACACGCTCTATGCTCTTGTTGACGGGGAAGTTTGCTTCAAGAAAGGACGCGAAGGACGCAGCTATGTATCCGTCGTTCCCGTAGTAAAAGAAGAAGCTGAAGCATAACAAGACACAGGCAGAAACGAAGCATTCGCTTACACATAACCGAGAAAAAGAGGCTTTATGACAAATGAAGCCTCTTTTTTTTCACTTTATTTGGACAATTGAAGGAAAAAACGTAAATTTGCATGCTCAAAAGCATAATTTCCTATAACTACAAAGCATAAAAAACAAATAGAACCCATGCTTACATTAAAGCTTATCAGCGAAGAAACGGAGAAGGTCATCAAAGGCCTTGAGAAAAAGCACTTCAAGAATGCCCAAGAGACCATTGAGCAAGTGCTGGCTTTAGACAAAGTACGTCGTAATGCCCAGACAACCCTCGACAAGAACTTGTCGGATGCAAAAAAACTCGCCGCCGAAATCGGTATGCTCATGAAACAGGGAAAGCGCGAAGAGGCCGAGGAAGTAAAAGCGCAGGTTGCTTCCCTCAAAGAAACCAACAAGGCACTTGAGGAGCAGAAAGAGAAAGCAGCTGCCGACATGCAGGCTCTGCTCTACACCATCCCCAACATTCCTTACGATGAAGTACCGGAAGGAACCAGCGCCGAAGACAACGTCGTTGTAAAAATGGGTAACGAGATTCCACAACTCGGCGATGACGCCCTCCCCCATTGGGAATTGGCAAAGAAGTACAACCTCATCGACTTTGACCTCGGCGTGAAAATAACAGGAGCTGGATTTCCTGTATATCGCGGAAAAGGAGCCCAACTGCAACGAGCTCTCATCACTTTCTTCCTCACCGAAGCCAACAAAGCCGGTTATGAAGAAATCATTCCCCCGACAGTAGTCAACAGCGCTTCGGGTTACGGAACAGGTCAGCTGCCCGATAAAGAAGGACAGATGTATCATTGCGAAGTGGACGACCTATATCTGATTCCTACCGCAGAAGTGCCCGTCACAAACATCTATCGCGATGTCATCCTTGACGAAGAGCAACTTCCTTTAAAGAATGCTGCATACACGCAATGCTTCCGTCGCGAGGCAGGCAGCTACGGCAAAGACGTGCGCGGGTTGAACCGCCTGCATGAATTCTCAAAAGTGGAAATCGTACGTATTGACACTCCCGAGCATAGCAGGCAAAGTCATGAAGAGATGCTCCTGCATGTTGAAGGGCTGGTAAGAAAGCTGGATCTCCCCTACCGAATCCTGCGACTCTGCGGAGGAGACATGAGTTTCACAAGCAGCATCTGCTATGACTTTGAAGTATTCAGCGCAGCACAGAAACGTTGGCTTGAGGTATCGTCGGTAAGCAACTTCGACAGCTATCAGGCAAATCGTCTTCATTGCCGTTATCGCCGTTCCGAAGATAAGAAGATCGAGCTTTGCCACACTCTCAACGGTTCCGCGCTTGCTCTTCCGCGCATCATGGCTGCTATTTTGGAAAACAACCAGACGCCTGAAGGCATCCGAGTTCCAAAAGTGCTGGTTCCCTTCACTGGATTTGAGATCATTGACTAAAGAGCCGAGATGCAGAACAACGAACTTAGCCTGAACGACATAAGAAGGCTCATCAGTAGTCTTTGGGACACGTTGACAGAAGAACAACGCTATTCCGTAGAGGAAAGCCTGTCCATTCGGAAGTATAAGAAAAACGAGATTATCTATACTGAAGAGGAGATGCCGACATGTATATACTGTGTTCTGACAGGCAAAGTGAAAATCTATCGTGACGGAGTCGGAGGACGTAGTCAGATAATGCGAATGCTTAAACCCGTAGAATATTTCGGATATCGGGCATACTTTGCCAACGAGCGCTACGTTACTACTGCTGCTGCTTTTGAGCCATCTACTATTTGTTCCATCCCCATTACGATAATTGGAGATATCGTAAAGCAGAACAACCACCTGGCAGTTTTCTTCATCCGGCAACTTGCTGCCGACCTTGGGCAATCGGATGAACGCACCGTTAACCTTACTCAGAAGCACATCCGAGGACGACTTGCCGAAAGCCTGCTATTCCTTAAAGAGAACTACGGCTTGGAAGAAGATGGAGCTACTATCGACATTTATCTTTCTCGTGAAGACTTAGCCAGCCTCTCGAACATGACAACGTCAAACGCCATTCGCACGCTTTCGAACTTTGCCTCTGAACGGATCATTGCTATTGACGGAAGAAAAATAAAAATCATCAACGAAGACGCATTACGAAAAATAAGCAAAATAGGATAGAATATTGAACCCCAGCTTCCCCTCCTTTTGGAACTGAACTGCTGGATAAAGAATGACACCGAAATGTTTGAAAACCTAAGCGAAAGATTAGAAAGATCACTCAAGATATTAAAAGGTGAAGGAAAAATCACCGAGGTGAATGTTGCCGAAACCCTTAAGGACGTGCGAAAGGCTCTGCTTGACGCTGACGTCAACTATAAGGTTGCGAAAAACTTTACCGACACAGTAAAAGAAAAAGCCTTGGGGCAGAACGTCCTCACGGCTGTCCGTCCTTCCCAGTTGATGGTGAAAATCGTTCATGATGAGCTCACAGCTCTCATGGGCGGCGACGCTGTTGACATCAATCTCGACGGCCGTCCTGCTGTTATCCTGATGAGCGGATTGCAAGGCTCCGGTAAAACCACTATGAGCGGTAAGCTTGCTTTGATGCTGAAAAACAAGCGTCATCGTCATCCCTTGCTTGTTGCTTGCGACGTTTACCGCCCTGCTGCTATCGAACAACTTAGCGTTCTAGCAGAACAAGTGGGAGTACCGGTCTATAAAGAAGAAGGAAACAAGAATCCCGTTGAGATTGCGCAGAACGCCATCCGAGAAGCTAAGGCAAAGAGCTATGATACCGTCATAATCGATACGGCAGGACGTTTAGCTATCGATGAACAGATGATGCAGGAAATAGCATCCATCAAAGAAGCTATTCATCCTGATGAAATCCTCTTTGTTGTTGATGCGATGACTGGACAAGATGCCGTAAACACGGCTCGCGAATTCAACGAACGGCTGGATTTCAATGGTGTCGTACTAACAAAGCTTGATGGTGACACACGAGGCGGTGCCGCACTATCCATTCGCTCTGTGGTTGACAAGCCTATTAAGTTTGTCGGTACGGGAGAAAAGCTTGACGCCCTTGATGTATTCCACCCGGCCCGTATGGCCGATCGTATCTTGGGAATGGGCGATATTGTCAGCTTCGTTGAACGTGCCCAGGAGCAATACGACGAGAAAGAAGCCAGAGAACTTTCGAAGAAATTGGCTAGGAACCAATTCGACTTCAATGACTTTCTGGGTCAGATTGCCCAAATCAAGAAAATGGGTAACGTAAAAGACCTGATGAGCATGATTCCCGGCGTTGGCAAGGCTATCAAAGATGTAGACATAAGCGATGATGCCTTCAAGAGCATTGAAGCAATCATCTACTCTATGACTCCCAAAGAGAGAGAGCATCCCGAAATTATCAACAGTAGCCGACGTGAAAGAATTGCCCGAGGAAGCGGCACTAACATACAGGAAGTGAATCGTCTCATGAAACAATTTGACGAAATGCGGAAAATGATGAAAACAGTAAATGCTACATCCAAAAAGAAGATGTCGAAATCAAGACATTAGCTTTTATCCTTATACACAATATTCAGACGCCCCAATCGTGCGCCTGAATTTTGTTTTTGAAGAAAGAACCCATATTTACCACATCCAAACAAATAGTATATGCAAATCATTGATGGAAAAGCGATTGCTGAACAAATAAAGCAAGAGATTGCTGCAGAAGTATCGGAGAGAGTGGCAAGAGGAGAAAAACGCCCTCATTTAGCTGCAATCCTTGTTGGACATGATGGAGGAAGCGAAACGTATGTCGCAAACAAGGTTAAAGCTTGCGAAGTATGCGGTTTTAAATCTACTCTCATTCGTTACGAAAGTGATGTCACAGAAGAAGAACTGCTGAAACGTATCAAAGAACTGAACGAAGATAGCGACATAGACGGGTTCATCGTTCAATTGCCTCTCCCGAAGCACATCAACGAACAGCGGATTACCGAAGCAATAGATTTCCGTAAAGATGTGGATGGCTTCCATCCTGTCAACGTTGGCAGAATGTCTATCGGCCTGCCCTGTTTCATAAGCGCAACACCAAATGGAATAATGGAATTGCTGAAACGCTATAATATTGAGACATCAGGTAAGAAATGTGTCATTCTTGGAAGAAGCAATATTGTAGGAAAGCCTATGGCTTCGTTGATGATGCAAAAGCGCGTTCCAGGAGATGCTACGGTAACGGTGTGCCACAGTCACTCCAAGAATCTGAAAGAAGAATGCCTCGAAGCTGATATTCTCATTGCAGCTATGGGACAACCCAACTTCGTAAAAGCAGATATGGTAAAAGAAGGAGCAGTCGTCATCGATGTGGGAACAACACGCGTTCCTGACGCTACACGGAAAAGCGGCTTCAAACTAACAGGAGACGTGAAGTTTGACGAAGTGGCCCCAAAGTGTTCCTTTATAACCCCCGTTCCTGGAGGCGTGGGCCCAATGACAATCTGTTCGCTGATGATGAATACGCTTAAAGCAGCCAACCACGAATTCTAATCCGTTGACTATGATTTGCGCAAAGAGAACAGGAATAAGCCTCCATACAAAGGTGCTTAAGGATAAGTCCTTCGGCTCAAGCATGAGAGCCAAGAACTTCAAAGTTGGGATAGCCCTTCTTCTGCTCCCTTTGCTTTTCCCTTATACATTTTCCGCGCAAGTCAATATAAAAAGCATCAACGATAATACTTTCAGAGCCAACGAAGTACCCTGCATATTCGCTGATACCGCACGCCCGAAGAAAGCAACACTCCTTTTCGTCGGAGACTTAATGCAACATGGCCCACAAATACAACGAGCATTGCAAAAAGACGGTTCGTACCGCTATGACGAATGCTTTGCACAAGTGAAGCCATACATCGAGTCTGCGGATTTGGCAATTGGAAACCTCGAAGTAACCTTAGGCGGAGAACCTTATCGCGGATACCCTTGTTTCAGTGCTCCCGACGATTATCTCTGGGCTATAAAAGAAACAGGGTTTGATGTTCTGACAACATCTAACAATCATTGTCTGGATAGAGGAAGGTATGGGCTCGAGCGCACTCTACTTATGACAGATTCCCTTGGTTTTTCCACGCTGGGTACCTATCGAAACGAATCAGAACGTTCTTCGCGCTACCCTCTTCTTCTGACAGTCAACGGGATTCGCTTTGTGTTTCTGACGTATACTTACGGACTAAACGGGTTTGAAGTTTCTGAACCTAATGTCGTTAATCTAATTGACGAGAAAGTTATGGAAGAAGACATCCGCAAGGCTTATGCTATGCGCCCGGATGCAGTTATCGCCATCATGCATTGGGGAACAGAATACAGGCTTGAGCCCGACAGCTACCAAAAGCAATACGCCGACTGGTTATTCAATCACGGAGTAAACTATATTATCGGAGGGCATCCGCATGTTATTGAACCTACAGAGTGGAGGAAAAGAGAAGACAGCATCGACCCGCAGTTAGTAGTCTATTCACAAGGGAATTTCATCAGCAACATGAGTGCCCCGAACACTTTTGACGGAACAATGATTACGCTTACTTTCGAAAAAATCGGATTCGTAACTCGCATTACCGATTTCGACAGTAAAGTCGTACGCACGCATCGTCCAGAATACAGATTGACAATTATTAAATAGGAAGAGGAGAAATAAAACGCACCAATCTATGGCTGAAAACAAACTGTTGGAAAGGCTTGACTCGCTTGTCGCAAAGCACAAAGAGACGGAACTGCTTATCACCGACCCAAGTGTTATTGCCGATATGCGCCGCTTTGTCCGACTCAATAAAGAATACAAGGAACTGAGCCTATTGATGGAAGCCCGAAAGCAGTACCTCAATCTTATCAATACGCGCGACGAAGCCCGTGTGATGATGAGTCAGGAAACAGATCCCGAATTGAAGGAACTGGCGCGAGAGGAATTCGAAAGATGCAACATACAGATTCCTGAAACAGAAGAGCAGATTAAACTGCTTCTCATCCCTGCTGATCCTGAGGACGACAAGAACGTAATTATGGAAATTCGCGGAGGA
>JAGAAS010000022.1 GCA_017615125.1 Bacteroidaceae bacterium | reverse complement strand
GCGGAGATAGTCGATGAAGGTGTAGGGGTGGGCGTGGCGCTCGTCGACGGGGTGGCGTTCGCTGAAGACGGGTTGCCAGTCGCGGTTGTCGGTGAGGGGAAAGAAGGTGTCGGCGTCGAGGGGGGTGTCGTCGATGAGGGTGATATAGAGCTTCTGCGCCTGGGGAAGGGCTTGACGGTAGAGGCTGGCACCGCCGATGACGAAAACCTCTTCCTCTTCCGTATCACAAGCGGCGAGGGCGGCGGCGAGGGTGGGGAACACCTCTGCACCGGGGAGAACGAGGGTGATATCGCGGCTAAGGACGATATTTCGGCGGTTAGGTAGTGCCCCGTTAGGAAGTGATTCAAAAGTTTTTCGCCCCATAATGATGGTATGACCCGTAGTAAGTGACTTGAAACGCTTCATGTCGTTCGGCAGATGATAGAGAAGCTGCCCCGCTTTTCCGATGGCGTTGTTTTGGGCTATAGCGACGATGATGGAGAGCATGTCAGACAGATACTTTAGCAGGGATATGTGGCCATGGATCGTAGCCTTCGAGTTGGAAGTCTTCGTAGTGGAAACCGAAGATGTCCTTGACGTCGGGATTGATGACCATGCGTGGAAGCGGACGTGGCTCGCGCGTGAGTTGCAAACGGGCCTGTTCTAAGTGATCAAGGTAGAGATGTGTATCACCCGTCGTGTGGATGAAGTCACCAGGTATCAATCCTGTCACCTGTGATACCATCATAAGTAGCAGAGCGTAGGAGGCAATATTGAACGGCACACCGAGGAAGGTGTCGGCACTGCGCTGATAGAGTTGGAGACTGAGGCGTCCATTAGCAACATAGAACTGGAAGAAAGCGTGGCAGGGAGGCAGATTCATGTTGGGCAGGTCGGCCACGTTCCATGCGCTGACTATCATGCGACGTGAATCGGGGTTCTGGCGGATGTCGTGGATGACATTGCTGATTTGGTCGATGTGACCGCCGTTGTAGTCGGGCCACGACCTCCATTGATAACCGTAAATATGTCCAAGGTCACCATCCGCGTCGGCCCATTCGTTCCAAATGCGGACACCGTTTTCCTGCAGATAACGGACATTAGTGTCGCCGTTGAGAAACCACAACAACTCATAAATGATGGACTTGAGATGGAGTTTTTTTGTGGTGAGAAGGGGAAAGCCTTCTTCGAGATTGAAGCGCATTTGATGACCAAAGACGCTGAGGGTACCCGTGCCGGTGCGGTCACCCTTTTCCACTCCTTCAGAAAGAATGCGGTTGAGGAGGTCGAGGTATTGTTTCATTGAGTTGTTTTTCCTAATAAACTAACTTCTTGACTTTCTCGGTAATGAACCAGCATCCCAAGGCGAGGAACACAAGAAGGTATAGCGGGTTGAAAGTAAAGTGCTTGGCATAAGCTACGGCGGTATAAATCCGGACGTAGGTGTTGCAGATCACGCTCCACCCATCTAACCAGACGAAAAGAACCGCCAGGATTGCCAAAGAGAAGAGCACTATGACAGGGAACACCCAGAAGGGACGCTCATTAGGGATATGCCGCATTACGCGGGCGCTGAAACCGCTGTCGCTTACTTCTTCGCGGGCGGACAGCATGAATTGTCTGATAAGTTTGTCGTCATCCATAACCGTTTTGTTTTAAGAAAGCAGTCATTTTTTCTTTTCCTCGTGAGAGGTGCGACTTCACTGTACCCTCGGGCAGGCCTGTGATGTCGGCTATCTCCTTTATCTGACGGTCCTCCATAAAGAACAGTACGATGCACTCTCGTTCCTTCGGATTCAGTCTTCCCAGTGCTTGCGTCACGTCAGCCTTGATGCTTCCGTCATTGGCGTGCTGGTGATAAAGGCTTTCTACCTCTCGTTCAACGTCTTCTATAGACTGCGACTCTTTCAGGCTGCGAATATAGTCATAAAAAACATTATATGCAATTCTGAAGAGCCAAGTTTCGAAAGAAGATTTATTTTTAAATGTGGCGAGCTGCGTCCAGGCCTTGATGAAGGCTTCCTGTGCGAGGTCATCGCTCAGGCTGATGTCTCCTCCCGTCAGATTCTGGAGGAAACGTCGTAGGGGTGACTGGTAGCGGCACACCAGCGTGTCGAAGGCACGCCGGCTACCGAACACGGTCACCCGTGCAATGAGCGCCTGATCGCTTAGCTCAGCCATTATCTGTTATTGTTTCGTGTCTTTGTGGCTGGCATACCAGGCGATGAGTTTGCCTAGACCGATGAAGGCTACAAGGGCACCGATGCCTATGCCGAGTTCGTCCATAATGAGGCCGAGGAAGATGGCCAGTCCTGCGCCGACGCAGATGTCGCGGATACCTTCGTTGCGCATTTTGTAGTCGCTTTCTGCCATGCGGTTAAGCGTTTCCTGCGGGATGGGCTGGCCCGAGGCGGCCATCTTCTCGTAGCTGCGGTACTTGGCTTTTTGGCCTTTATAGACAAAGAAGAAGATAAGGAAGAGCACAAGCAGCGGGAAGACAAAAATCAAGAGGATGGGAATCAGGGCGTAGACCCAGCCGTACTTCTCGAAACTGTTGACAAGTTTCTTAAGACCTTTGGGGTGGCCTCCGAATACATCATCGAGGAAATCCTCAATGTCGTCGTACTCGGCAGAGATGGAGTCGTTTACCGAGATGGTTGTACCACTTTGGTTAAAAGTCCAAGTGTTTGTGCTTGAGGTGGTGTCCTCGTCTTCGCCTTCGATGGCGTTTACTACAAGTGCGCTATCCAGATTGTTTTGCGCAATGATGAGTGTTGCAGGGATGGTAAGTCCCACCAGCATCGTAAGAAAATAGATTACTTGTTTCATATTCGTTTTGTCTTTTTGGATTTTCTGATTATTAGACGTAAGGATTCTTTTGAAAGTTGCAAAAATACGAAAAAAATAGTAAGTTTGCAGTCTGAAACTCCGAAAAAGTCATGGAATTGCCCGATTTGTTTGTAAAGAGAATGTATGAGCTGCTAGAAAAGGGGGCTGACGAGGTGTTGGCAGCCTTGGAGCAGGAACTCGTAGTGAGTCTACGTCTGAACCCCGTGAAGTGTCGGATGATTACAGATTGCTCTTGTTCGAATGGAATTGGGCTGCCTCTAGATGCCGTTCCTTGGGCTACGTATGGTTATTATTTGGAGGGACGAAGACCCTTTACGTTTGACCCTCTGTTTCATGCTGGGTGTTACTATGTGCAGGAAGCATCGTCGATGTTTCTGGAACAGGTGGTGCGGCAGTATATCTCGGAGCCAGTGAAGGTGCTTGATCTCTGCGCTGCTCCAGGAGGAAAGTCCACACTCCTGCGTTCAGCATTGCCCGAGGGCAGCCTGCTGGTTTCGAACGAATTGATACCGACACGAGCGCAGGTGCTGGTGGAGAACATAGTGAAGTGGGGTCATCCCGACTGTGTTGTTACAAGCAGTACTCCTGCCGATTTCGGTGCCTTGCCTTCTTTTTTCGATGTGATAGTTGCCGATGTACCGTGTAGTGGGGAAGGGATGTTCCGCAAAGACCCTGTTGCCGTTGCAGAATGGAGTGAGGCAAACGTGGAAACGTGTTGGCGTCGTAGTCGCGGAATCATTGCAGATTGTTGGAACGCATTAAAGAAAGGAGGTTTGCTGGTTTTCAGCACGTGTACGTTTAACTCCTTGGAAGATGAGGAAAACGTGCGCTGGATTTGTGAAGAACTCGGTGCTGAGGTCCTTCCGCTGAAAACGTCTCCCGAATGGGGGATAACAGGAAACCTGCTTTCTGATAGTTCCTTTCCCGTTTATCGTTTTCTTCCTGGACGTACGAGAGGGGAGGGCTTCTTCCTTGCTGTTTTGCGTAAGATGTCGGATTCGAACTTTACAGCTGTACGAAAGCCAAAGATCCGTTTACCTCAGAAGTCCCAGCCTGTGCCTCAATCATGTAAAGGCTGGCTCTATAGTACCGATTCTTTCGTATGGAAGGTTGATAATAATACGATTAATGCGGTACCTAAGTGTCATGAGGATGCTCTTTCTATGTTAGAAAAGCAGGTGCACGTCTTGTATGGTGGTGTAAATGTGGCAGAATTGAAGGGGCGTGATATTGTACCGACACCCTCTTTGGCTCTTTCAGAAAGGTTTTCTTATGAGGCATTCCCAGGTGTTGAGGTTTCTTATAAGAATGCATTGGCCTTTCTTCGCAAGGAAGCGCTTACGCTTCCTGCTGATACACCTCGTGGCTTTGTGTTGCTTTCTTTCAGGGGGATTCCTCTCGGTTTTGTAAAGAATTTGGGGCATCGGGCTAATAACCTCTATCCTCAGGAGTGGCGCATTCGTACGACGCATCTTCCAGAAGGGGAGATTAAGTTGATATAGTGTTTTATTTTGTGGCTTCGCGCTGATTCCTATAAAATCATAAAAGAAAGGCGTATATTTTGCCACGCCGTTTTTTTGTTATAGCTTTGCAGCCGATTTAATATGATAGGTATGAAGCGGATTATTTTATCTTTTGCTTTTGGTCTTTTTGTCTTGTCCTCGTCTGCGCAGATAGATCTTTTAACCAAATTGCAGATTAATTACTATATGTTTAATTATTTGGACGTTTCTTTGACAGGCGGTTCAGATGGTTTGGGCTTGGATTTGGCTACAAATATAGGTGATTATATGCAATTTCGTGCGGGATTTGCTCTAATGCCTCGCTTCGAAAAAACGGTAAGTTATTCTATCGGTGTGGGTGATGATGGGATGGTTTCGCAAGAACGTTATGACCAACTAAGCGGTGTTTTTCAACAGGTCACGGGTTGTCCGTTAGCGGATCGTGTTGATATGGTGGCTCGTCCGACTTTTTC
>JAGAAS010000021.1 GCA_017615125.1 Bacteroidaceae bacterium | reverse complement strand
TTCCTTCCTTCCTTCCTGTCGCAATATGTGTTCTCGAAAAAGAATTATGAAGAAAGAAAAAATCCGTATGAAGAACCGATGGAGCAGCGAAGCCAGAACTGTGCTTGCACAAGTTATGGTGAGTCGCGACAGAGGAAGAGCATAGATAAATATGCTCAAAGAATCTCGCGAGATGAAGAAAGAAAAAATTCTTCTCTAAAAGGGAAGAACCAGTTTCCTTAGAGCTTTGATTTTTCTCCTGTTTCAAGGCATACTTCGCAGAAAGGAAGCTGTAAGCCGCATTATATAATAAGGTACGCGCGCGAGAAAAAGAATTCGGCTGGCAGATTCTGCCAGCCGAATTGCTTGGGGGGGCTTTGCGCTAGGCTTACTAGGCTTACTGGTTTCTCTAGTTTTCTAGTTTTTCTAGGAATCCTAGAATTTCTAGGGCTCTAGGTTTTATTGGCCTTTAGCCTTTTAGCCTTTAATTAGCCTCTTAGCCCATTAGCCTTTAGCCTATTTAGCCCTTAGCCTTCTTTAAAGCGCTTTGCCGTCGGAGCCCAAAACATTCACAATCTTGTGGATGTAGAGCTTCTTCATGTTGTCGCGAGCGGGGCCCAAGTACTTGCGCGGGTCGAACTCGGCAGGCTTCTCGGCGAAGACCTTGCGTACGGCTGCCGTCATTGCCAGACGGGAGTCGGGGTCGATGTTAATCTTGCAAACGGCGCTCTTGGCAGCTTCGCGCAGCTGCTCCTCGGGAATACCTACGGCAGCCTTGAGGGCTCCGCCATACTTGTTGATGGTGTCAACCTCTTCCTGCGGCACGCTGCTGGAGCCGTGAAGCACGATGGGGAAGCCGGGAAGGCGCTTCTCTACTTCGTGGAGCACGTCGAAGGCGAGTGGGGGAGGAACGAGACGTCCCGTCTTCGGATCGAGGGTGCACTGCTCGGGCTTGAACTTGTAGGCTCCGTGACTGGTGCCGATGGAGATAGCCAGGCTGTCGCAACCGGAACGGGTGGAGAAGTCGATAACCTCTTCGGGCTTGGTGTAGTGCGACTCTTCAGCGCATACTTCGTCTTCCACGCCTGCCAGCACGCCCAGCTCAGCCTCTACGGTAACGTCGTACTGATGAGCATAGTCGACAACCTTCTTCGTGAGGGCGATGTTCTCCTCGTAGGGGAGGGAGGAAGCGTCAATCATCACGCTTGAGAAGCCCATGTCGACGCAGCTCTTGCAAAGCTCGAAGCTGTCGCCGTGATCGAGGTGAAGAACGATTTGCGGGTGTTCCCAGCCCAGTTCCTTTGCGTAGGCAACAGCACCTTCGGCCATGTAGCGCAGAAGCGTCTGGTTGGCGTAGTTGCGGGCACCTTTCGATACCTGAAGGATGACGGGCGACTTGGTCTCGGCAGCAGCCATGATGATAGCCTGCAGCTGTTCCATGTTGTTGAAGTTGAAAGCGGGGATGGCATAGCCGCCATCGATGGCCTTAGCAAACATTTCGCGTGTGTTCACAAGACCCAGATCTTTGTAGTTAACCATGTTTGATAGTTGTTTGTTTATGGTGATGAATACTTCTGTCTGATTCGGGAAAAGGAGAAAACGGCTCCCTTCTTAGGGCTTTTCCCTTTTCTGTTCGCAAATGTAGTGAATTTTTTCGCGCCACGTTTTTTATTTCCCATTTTTTTGGGCGAGTCGCAGCAGATTGAGCCGATTTTTCTTGTTTTTTCGGGAGAGATGCCGTTATTTTGTCATCTGTAATGAACAAATCCGCTATGCGTCGTTCGGTATGCTCTGTTGTCTTCGTCGGGCTGCTGGCTCTCCTTGCTGGCTGCACGGCTCCCCTAGTCCTTCCCGACGATGAGGAGAAGAAGGATTCAACCGATGTCAACCCTTCCGGCATCGACTACGACTCGATACAGGTTGTCTCTCTCGGCACGCGCACCGATCCCTATTCCGTTTTGGAGGCGTGGAAGGTAGCCCCAGCGAGCGACGTGTGGGTGGAAGGCATCGTTGTAGGCTTTGTGAAGGGGACAAGCGCTTCGGCAAGCGCCGTATTCTCGCTCTCGGACAAGAGTGCTATCAAGCAGTCGAACCTGCTGCTTGCCGACACGCTCACGACGGACTATCGTCGCTGCATAGCTATCCGCCTTGCTAATGGCTCGGAGGAGCGCAGCGAGCTGAACCTCTACGAGAACCCCTCGGTGATGCACCAGCGGCTGAAGGTTCACGGAAACCTCACGCAGTATCTCTCCATCACGGGCGTGTATGAGGTGGAGGAGTTCGTTCTTGGCAACGACGACAACCCGGAAGAGAATCAAGGCAACGGAAACGACAACCCGCAGAACCCGAATGAGAACCCCTCCGACTCCCCCTTCCGCGCCAACACGATAGACGAGCCCGTCTCTGTGGCGGAAGTTGTGGCGTATGTGGATAGCATGCAGACATTGCTTCGCGTTGAGAGGAGCTACTCGGATGAAGTGTGGGTGACGGGATACATTGTCGGCTATTACAACAAGAGCCCTCAGTTCGACAAGACGGGATACGAATTCAACGTGATGCTTGCCGACTCGGCTGCGCTGACGGAGAAAAACCAGATTGTCGTTGTCAAGCTGACAAAGGGCGAGGTGCGCGATGCCGTCAACCTGAAGGATAACCCTGCAAATCTCTATCGGCATCTGACGATTCACGGGCGTGTGAACGAGGAGTACGGCGAATTGCCCAGCTTGGACAACGTAGCCGAAAGCGCCACTTATGCTAACGGCAGCCCCACTTATCGTCTGTGGAATTAAGTCTCTCCGTTGAGTGCCGAAGGTACTCGTTGCAACCTTATTCCTTTTCCATAAAGTTTTTTTCTTTGACTTCGTGGGTTTATCAACGCGTTGGGACACCTTTATCAACGCGTTGAGACACCTTTATCAACGCGTTGATAAACCCCCTCCCCTAAAAACCCCCGCTCGGAAGTCTCTGCAGATAACGCATTTGCCTCGCTCGGCGTCGAAAAACTGATAGTTGTCAATGATAACGGCAAAAAAAGTTTCAAATTTTGTCAAGTCGGGTTTGCAAAAAAGAAATCTTTTCACTAATTTCGCACCGAAATATGGACTTTTAGGAAATGGAAGCTTTCTACAAGACTCACGAGTACCTCCTGACGCATACCGATGCGCCCGTCCGTCGTAACCTGATGGACGAAATCAACTGGGACGACCGGCTGATAGGAATCAAAGGTACGCGCGGAGTGGGGAAGACCACATTCCTTATCCAGTATGCGCAGGAGTACCACCAGAAGGACCGTTCGTGCCTTTACATCAACATGAACAACTTCTATTTCCAGGGACATTCGCTTGTCGACTTTGCCGAGGACTTCGTGCGCCGCGGGGGGAAGACGCTGCTGGTGGACCAGGTGTTCAAGATTCCCGGCTGGAGCGAGCAGCTGCGCACGTGCTACGAGCGGTTCCCGAAGCTGAAAATTGTCTTCACCGGCTCGAGCGTGATGCGCCTGAAGGAGCAGAACCCCGTTCTCAACGGCATCGTCACGCCCTACAACCTGCGAGGGTTCTCGTTCCGTGAGTTCCTTAACCTGCGTGCCGGCACCCATTTCCCCGTCTACTCGCTCGACGACATCCTGCATCACCACGAGGACCTCGTGCGGCGCATCCTTCCTACGGTGAAGCCGCTCGACTACTTCCAGGACTATCTGCATCACGGCTTCTATCCCTTCTTCCTCGAGAAGCGCAACTTCGCCGAGAACCTGCTGAAGACGATGAACATGATGACCGAGGTGGACATCCTGCTCATTCAGCAGATAGAGCTGAAGTACTTGGCGAAGATCAAGAAGCTCTTCTACCTGCTTGCCGTCAACGGCTCGTCGGCTCCCAACGTCAGCAACCTGGCAAAGGAGATAGACTTGTCGCGCGCGACGGTGATGAACTACATCAAATACCTTGCCGACGCAAGGCTCATCAACCTGGTTTACCGCTGCGGCGACGACTTCCCGAAGAAACCCGCTAAGGTGATGCTCCACAATCCGAACCTCGCCTACAGCATCTATCCCGCGAAGGCCGACGAGCAGGAGATACTGGAGATTTTCCTTGTCAACTCGCTTTGGAAGGATCATGTGGTTAACAAGGGCGACAGGGAAGGATTGTATATCGTGGACAACGAGCACCGCTTCCGCGTGTGTGTTGACTCGCTGCCCGCGCGCGTTGCGCCAGGCGTCTGGTATGCTATCAGGCGGAAGGAGAAAGGCCACGATCACGCCATTCCCCTCTGGCTCTTCGGCTTCCTATATTAGAATACCCCAGGAAGTCTTCTTCAGAACGAATTATTACGAATATCGACATAAGAATTATTCATATTACAGACAACAATGGAAAGAAAGAAAAAATTTATCACTTGTGATGGAAACGAAGCTGCTGCACATATCTCGTATATGTTTACCGAAGTAGCAGCTATCTATCCTATTACTCCTTCGTCGACAATGGCCGAGCACGTAGACGAATGGGCTGCAGCCGGACGGAAGAACATCTTCGGCGAGACTGTCTTCGTGGAGGAAATGCAGTCGGAGGCTGGCGCTGCAGGCGCTGTTCACGGCTCGCTGCAGGCTGGCGCGCTGACGACGACGTACACAGCCAGTCAGGGCTTGCTGCTGATGATTCCCAACATGTACAAGATTGCCGGCGAGCTGCTTCCCTGCGTGTTCCACGTAAGCGCCCGCACGCTGGCTTCGCATAGCTTGTGTATCTTCGGCGACCATCAGGACGTGATGTCGACCCGTCAGACAGGCTTCGCAATGCTGGCTGAAGGCTCCGTGCAGGAGGTGATGGACTTGGCAGGAGTTGCCCATCTGGCAACCATCAAGAGCCGCGTGCCCTTTGTGAACTTCTTCGACGGATTCCGTACCTCGCACGAGATACAGAAGATCGAGCGTCTCGACAACGAGGACTTGGCTCCCCTCATCGACCAGCAGGCTTTGGCAGA
Source organism: Bacteroidaceae bacterium (assembly GCA_017615125.1). GTDB lineage: Bacteria > Bacteroidota > Bacteroidia > Bacteroidales > Bacteroidaceae > UBA1189. Next base: position 40,675 of record JAGAAS010000021.1, on the reverse strand, counting down.
GTTCCGCGCCCGCGCGCTCAACCCCGAGCATCCCGTGATGCGCGGAATGGCTGAGAATCCCGATACCTTCTTCACGCACCGCGAGGTTTGCAATCCCTACTACGACGCTGTTCCCGACATCGTGAACGACTACATGCAGAAGATCAACGAGCTGACAGGACGCGACTACAAGCCTTTCAACTACTACGGAGACCCCGAAGCAGAGCATATCGTTATCAGCATGGGCTCTGTCAACGAAGCAAACCGCGAGGTGGTTGACTATCTGCGTGCGCAGGGCAAGAAGGTGGGCATGATTGCCGTTCATCTCTATCGTCCCTTCAGCGTGAAGTACCTGCTGGATGTTCTTCCCAATACGGTAAAGCGCATTGCCGTGCTCGATCGTACGAAAGAGCCCGGAGCTTTGGGACAACCTTTGTATATGGATGTTGTGGAGGCGCTCAAGACACGTCAAGGCCTGACTATCGTAGGCGGACGTTACGGACTTGGCTCTCACGACACCACCCCCGCGCAGATTCTTTCCGTTTACGACAACCTCGAGTTGCCTACGCCGAAGAACGACTTCACTATCGGTATTGTAGATGACGTTACCTTCACGTCGCTTCCCAAGCGTGAGGAAATGGCGCTCGGAGGAGAGGGCATGTTCGAAGCTAAGTTCTACGGGTTGGGTGCCGACGGTACGGTAGGTGCCAATAAGAACTCCGTGAAGATTATCGGCGACAACACCGACAAGCATTGCCAGGCTTACTTCTCCTACGACTCGAAGAAATCGGGAGGTTTCACTTGCTCGCACCTGCGCTTCGGCGATACTCCCATCCGCAGCACCTATCTGGTAAATACGCCCAACTTCGTAGCTTGTCACGTGCAGGCTTATCTGCACATGTATGACGTCACGCGCGGCTTGCAGCCAGGAGGAACATTCCTGCTCAACACCATCTGGGAAGGCGACGAGCTGGCTGCCAACCTGCCCGTGAAGGTAAAGAGATACTTCGCGAAGAATAATATAAAGGTATATTACATCAATGCAACGAAGATTGCGCAGGAGATAGGGCTCGGCAACCGTACGAATACCATCCTGCAGAGCGCCTTCTTCCGCATCACGGGAGTTATCCCCGTGGAGCTTGCCGTAGAGCAGATGAAGAAGTTTATCGTCAAGAGCTACGGAAAGAAGGGTCAGGATATCGTCGATAAGAACAATATGGCGGTAGATCGCGGCGGCGAATACAAGGAACTGGTTGTGGACCCTGCATGGGCTTCGCTTGCCGAGCCTGCAGAACCCGTGCACAACGATCCAGCTTTCGTTCACGATGTGGTACGTCCTATCAATGCACAGGATGGTGACTTGCTGCCAGTCAGCGCTTTCAAGGAGAGTGTCGACGGTACGTGGCCTTCGGGTACGGCTGCTTACGAGAAGCGTGGTGTAGGCACGTTCGTGCCGGTATGGAATGCTGACAACTGTATCCAATGTAACAAGTGTGCGTTTGTTTGTCCTCATGCTTGCATTCGTCCGTTTGTTCTTGACGAAAAGGAGAAAGCCGGCTTCGATGCTACCACGTTGGAGCTGAAAGCGCCTGCAGCCATGAAGGGAATGCACTTCCGTATTCAGGTGGGCGTAATGGACTGCTTGGGCTGCGGCAACTGCGCCGACGTTTGTCCTGGAAAGCCTGCTACAGGCAGCGCGCTCACGATGGTTCCTCTGGAGGAACAGCTTGGCGAGGCTGCTAACTGGGATTGGCTGGTAGCTAATGTGAAGACAAAGCAAGACCTTGTCGACATTAAGCAGTCGCCCAAGAACAGTCAGTTTGCTACGCCTCTCTTTGAGTTCTCGGGTGCTTGCTCGGGATGTGGCGAAACGCCTTATGTGAAACTGATTAGTCAGCTCTTCGGTGACAGAATGATGGCGTCGAACGCTACGGGCTGCTCTTCCATCTATTCCGGCTCTATTCCTTCCACTCCTTATACTGTCAACGAGAAGGGACAAGGCCCCGCATGGGCAAACAGCCTTTTCGAGGACTTCTGCGAATATGGCTTGGGTATGGAGTTGGCAAACAAGAAGCTTCGCAACCGCATCAAAACGGCTCTGGAAGGTGCTATCGCCAAAGAGGAGACGCCTGCCGAGTACAAGGAGGCAGCTCAAGCCTGGATTGACGGCATGAACGATTCAGCTGCCAGCAAAGCTGCGGCAGAGGTTCTGCGTCCGATGATTGAAAAGGAAGCTGCCCTCGGATGCGAGACGAACAAGAAATTGAATGAGCTGAAAGACTACCTGGTAAAGCGCAGCCAATGGATTATCGGAGGCGATGGAGCCAGCTACGACATCGGCTACGGCGGTTTGGATCATGTGATTGCCAGCGGCGAGGATGTGAATATCCTTGTCCTTGACACAGAAGTCTATTCGAACACAGGAGGCCAGTCGTCGAAGGCAACTCCTCTCGGTGCTATTGCCAAGTTTGCTGCCAGCGGAAAGCGCGTGCGCAAGAAGGATCTTGGCCTGATTGCTACTACCTACGGATATGTGTATGTGGCTCAGGTAGCAATGGGTGCCGACAACAGTCAATGTCTCAAGGCTATCCGCGAAGCTGAGGCTTATCATGGACCTTCGCTTATCATCGCCTATGCTCCGTGTATCAATCACGGACTGAAGAAAGGTATGGGTAAGTCGCAGGCTGAGGAGGCCGAAGCAGTAGCTTGCGGATATTGGCATCTGTGGCGCTACAATCCTGAACTGGAAGCCGCAGGAAAGAATCCGTTCACGCTTGACTCTAAAGAGCCTAAGTGGGAGGGATTCCAGGACTTCCTCAAGGGTGAAGTGCGCTACGCGAGCGTCTTCAAGCAGTATCCCGACGAAGCACAAGACCTGTTCAATGCGGCAGAGGCAATGGCCAAGAAACGTTACGCCAGCTATGTGCGCATGAGCAAGATGGATTGGTCTCAGGAAGAATAAGGAAACGGAGGAAGCGGCAGCATAGTGCTTGCCGCTTTCTCTTTTGTATAACTAATAAAATAGATTGTTATGGCACAGATTGTCTATTGGGCAGGCGTCGTCCTTGCTATTCTGGGTTGTATTGACATTTGGAAGTCAAATCATTCGTTGATTGAGCGCATTATCTTTATGATTTTGTTGCTTGCTACCAGTTGGATAGGTATTGTCGTTCATTACCTTTACGGAAAGAAGAGACTCTAATTGAAGGAACATGAAAAAGAAAGAAGGGCAACGGCGTTTTTGTCGGTGCCCTTCTTTTGTTATGTAACGTGTTACTCTTCGTAACTCTCTGTTAGATTTATAACGTATTGATCGTAGACGACAGCACGCGCGCCGAATCCTTCCTTTTGGAAGACGAGCCCTTCGTTGAGATACGTTCCGCCTTGCTCTGTGGAGATGCCGAAGTCGAACCATTTCTTGTCGCTGTACCTCTCGTTGATGAGGTAGTCGAAAAGGCCGTCGAGGGCGCCCACTTCAGTCCCTTCTTTCGAAGAAGCGATGTATTGCGCATGCGCAACAGTCTCAGTCTCATACACAACGGTGCCAGCAAGCGTTGTTCCATCTTTCTGCGCGAGGAAAAGGCGGATGTTGTCGGGGAAGGAGGCATGCAGCCTTTCGATTTCTTCCAACGTATGAACGGGCCTTTTTCCGTGCTTAGTTTGCAACACTTCAGCGAGGATGGGCCAGAAAAGTTCGTAGCTGCTTGACTCGCAGAAGGTGATTTGTGCTTTCGCCGCCTTGTTGATGCCTCTCTGGCGTAGTTTCCGCATAGGGAGCCGGTGCTGTTGGTCAACGACGGAGGAGACAGCTCTCGCCTGGATTTTGCCTCCCGAAAGGAACAGCGCGTAGAGGTCCTCCTCAGCAGGAAGACGGTGATAGATGTAGGGAACGGGCTTGTAGATCCAGCGCTTGGCTCCCAATCGCGTGCGGAAATAATGGATAGCGCAGCTGAATACCTCCAGCGCCTCGACGGCAGTAATAGCGGGAGAGAGGATTAGTCCTCCGTAAGTGAGCCCTGCGTGCGAATAGACGGCTTTTTCCTCTTCGACAAAGTTAGAAGGAAGGGCGGCGATGAGCGTTCCTTTTTTATAAAATAGGAGAGAGCAGTCGCGGAAACGATCTGCATGATAGTCCATGTAGCGTCGGTCGAGCAGGAAGGTGGCATTCTTCGAATCGGCTACCAGCCGGTTCCACTCCTCGGTGCGGGAAGCGTCGTAAGGGACGGTTTGAACGACGGAACGACGGAATGTGTCGTAGTTGTGAGTATATCCCGAAGCATTGTAAGGATGTGAGGCAAAGACGATGCACACCGTTCCTGGCGCGAAGTTCTGCAGTCGGCACCACACGCTGGGAGGGATGAGGATGCCTGTCTCAGGCGAATCCATGTGGACGGTTGCCTGCTGGATGCCGTCGTCTACCTCCATATCGAAGCTGCCCGAAACGGGCACGATGACTTCGGAGCACTCGTTGTGGCTGTGTTCTCCGCGCTTCTGCCCCTCGGGAACGTCGTAAATCCAGAATACGCGCTCGATGGGGAACGGAATGTGCTTCTGTCCCTCGGCGAAAGAAAGGCATCCCCGTTCGTCGGCGTTTTTGGGGAAGTGTATGAGCCTGCAACCGCGTGGTAGATTCTGCATGCCTGATGGTTTTCTTGTCTCTGGCTACAAAGATACGATTAAGCGAGAGGAGAACAAAATAAAAAGAGGTTTTTATTTTTTCTCCCGAGCATGAGTATCTAAAACAATGAGTTAAAGATACGATTAAGCGAGAGGAGAACAAAATAAAAAGTGATTTTTATTTTTTTCTCCCGAGCGTGAGTATCTAAAACAATGAGTTAAAGATACGATTAAGCGAGAGGAATACAAAAGGAAAACTTGTTTTTCTTTTTATTGAACTTCGTTCTTCCTCAGTCGCGACTCGGAAGAGAAGAAAAAGGCTTTGCGTTTTCATCTCTTTTCTCGCTGCTCCTTCGGTTCCCGAGCGAGAGTATCTAAAACCGTAGGTTAAAGATACGATTAAGCGAGCAAAAAGGCAGAGAATAGGGGCATTCCCGTTGCGTCTGCCTGTTTTTTTGGAGTAAAAATGAATTTTTTTCCGAAAAAACTTGTGAACAACAAAAAACGGCCTTACATTTGCACCGCAAAAAGGTTGCACACGGTTAATAACTCCCGTTTGGAAGTTTGGGTGAGTGGCTGAAACCAGCAGTTTGCTAAACTGCCGTACGGGTAACTGTACCGGGGGTTCGAATCCCCCAGCTTCCGCAAAAGACATTAGGCGCAAAGCCTTACCTATGGCGCTTTCATCTAGGGGTCTAGGATTCATGCCTCTCACGCATGGCACACGGGTTCGAATCCCGTAGGCGCTACCAAAAGTCAGCAATTAATGCTGACTTTTCTTTTTATATGTAAGTTCCTGTCACCTAGCCTGTCTGAAAAGCAAAGTTGTTTTGACATCACGAAGGAGAAGTTAAGACATCACGAAGGCGAACGTGTTCCTTCGTGAAGGCTTACGTGTTCCTTCGTGAAGGCACAATAAAATGGGACTGCGAAATTTCTTTATCGAGAAGGGAAATTCCTTTCAGGACAGAAGGGCTCTTTCCAAATATCCCCCAGCCGAAGCCCTTCTTTTTCACATAATCTCTTTCGTTTACAGTTAACCCATCTTGCGTTTTTTCTCCATCGGGAAGCCTGTCCTTAACCTTCATAGTAAATCGTCCTTCTCCTCCTTTTGTAAACAAATGATTACTTTTTCTTTCGTTCCGGAGGCGGTACTTTTTAGGAGGATTATTTTGCTTTTAATTTAAAAAGGTGTACCTTTGCACTCCAAAACGATAACGTTGCTTTTATGGATAAGAAGTTTTCAGAATATGGGATGCTGAACCTCTCCGAAACCAACAAGGAAGTGCTTCGGAAATGGGATGAGCAGGATGTCTTCGGCAAGAGCCTGACAGAGCGCGAGGGATGTCCGTCGTTTGTATTCTACGAAGGTCCTCCTTCGGCAAACGGTATGCCTGGCATCCACCACGTTATGGCCCGCAGCATCAAGGACACTTTCTGTCGCTACAAGACGATGAAAGGCTTTCAGGTGAAGCGCAAGGCCGGTTGGGACACGCACGGACTGCCCGTGGAACTGGGTGTGGAGAAGAAGCTCGGCATCACTAAAGAGGATATCGGCAAGACCATCTCGGTGGATGAGTACAACCGCAACTGCCGCGAGGAGGTAATGAAATATACGCGCGAGTGGACCGAGCTGACGCACAAGATGGGCTACTGGGTAGACCTGGACGATCCCTACATCACCTACGATAACCGTTACATCGAGACCCTCTGGTGGCTGCTCAAGCAACTCTACAAGCAGGATTTGCTCTACAAGGGCTACACCATTCAGCCCTACAGCCCAGCAGCAGGAACGGGGCTCAGCTCGCACGAGCTCAACCAGCCCGGCTGCTACCGCGACGTGAAGGACACGACAGTCACCGCGCAGTTCCGCATTAAGAATCCGCGTCCCGAGATGAAGGAGTGGGGCACACCCTACTTCCTCGCGTGGACGACGACACCTTGGACACTGCCCTCGAACACCGCCCTCTGCGTTGGGCCAAAGATTGACTATGTGGCTGTTCAGACTTTCAATCCCTACACGGCAGAACCCATCACCGTCGTTCTGGCAAAGGCTCGCCTCGAGGCTTACCTCAATCCCGCCGGCAAGGATCTGCCGATGGAGTACAAGGCAGGCGACAAGATGGTTCCCTTCCGCATCGTGGGCGAATACAAAGGTCCCGATCTGGTAGGCATGCAGTACGAGCAGCTCTTCCCTTGGGTGAATCCCGGCGAAGGAGCATTCCGTGTGATTCCTGGCGACTACGTAACGACGGAAGACGGTACCGGTATCGTTCACATTGCGCCTACGTTCGGTGCTGACGACGCCAAGGTGGCTGCTGCTGCCGGCGTTCCTCCTCTTTATATGGTGAATAAGAAGGGAGAAAACCGCCCGATGGTTGACCTTACGGGCAAGTTCTTCCTGATTTCCGACTTGGACGAGGCATTTGTGAAGAGCAACGTCAACGTAGAACTCTACAAAGAGTACGAAGGGCGCTTCGTGAAGAACGCCTACGATCCGCAGTTCAACGAAGGCGGACGCTACGACGAAGCTGCTGCGCAGAAGGCTGAGGATCTGAACATTGTGCTCTGTATGGCTATGAAGTACGCGGGAACAGCCTTCCGCATCGAGAAGCACGTGCACAACTATCCTCATTGCTGGCGCACGGACAAGCCTGTAATCTACTATCCCCTCGACAGTTGGTTCATCCGCAGCACGGCTCGCAAGGAGGAGATGATGGAACTCAACAAGTCCATCAACTGGAAACCCGAGTCGACAGGAACAGGGCGCTTCGGCAAGTGGCTTGAGAACCTGAACGACTGGAATCTGAGCCGTAGCCGTTATTGGGGCACACCGCTGCCTATCTGGCGCAGCGAAGACGGCGAGGAAATCTGCATCGGCTCAGTAGAAGAACTCTACGCTGAAATGGAAAAGGCCGTTGAGGCAGGAGTAATGAAGGCCAATCCTTATAAGGAGAAAGGTTTCGTTCCCGGACTCTATACGAAGGAGAACTACGAGAAGATAGACCTCCATCGTCCGTATGTGGACGACATCCTCTTGGTGAGCGCATCAGGAAAGACGATGAAGCGCGAAGCAGACTTGATCGACGTTTGGTTCGACAGCGGTGCGATGCCCTTTGCCCAGATGCACTATCCCTTCGAGAACAAGGAGCTGGTGGACAGCAACGCCGTCTATCCTGCCGACTTCATTGCCGAAGGTGTGGATCAGACGCGCGGATGGTTCTTCACCCTTCACGCCATCAGCACGATGGTGAAGCACAGCGTTGCCTATAAGGCCGTCATCAGCAACGGATTGGTGCTCGACAAGAACGGAGCCAAGATGTCGAAGCGTCTGGGCAACGCCGTCGATCCTTTCGGCGCTATTGAGAAGTACGGATCGGATGCAGTGCGTTGGTATATGATTACCAACAGCTCTCCCTGGGACAACCTGAAGTTCGACGAAGACGGCGTGCTGGATGTTACGCGTAAGTTCTTCGGAACACTTCACAATACCTATAAGTTCTTCGCTCCTTATGCGAATCTCGACGGATTCTGCTATTCGGAAGAAGACATTCCAGTTGCTGAACGTCCCGAGATTGACAGATGGATTCTCTCGGAACTGAATTCGCTCATCAAGAATGTGGATGCATGCTACACGGACTATGAGCCTACGCGTGCAGGACGTCTGATAAGTGATTTCGTGACGGATAATCTCTCCAACTGGTATGTTCGTCTGTGCCGTAAACGTTTCTGGGGAACGGGCTACACGAAAGATAAACTTGCTGCCTACCAGACATTGTATGCTTGTCTGGAAACAGTAGCGCGCCTGATGGCTCCCATCGCTCCGTTCTATGCCGATAAGCTCTACATGGACTTGGTGGCTGTCACGGGGCACGATGATGTGTGCAGCGTGCATTTGGCAAAATTCCCTGTGGCTGACGACAGCGTCATCGACAAGGAGCTGGAGGCACGTATGGAGCTTGCCCAGAAGATTTCGTCGATGGGGCTTGCCTTGCGCAAGAAGTCGAACATCATTGTGAAGCAACCTCTGCAGAAGCTCATGATTCCGGTAAATGCTGAGATGCAGGAACGTCTTGAGGCTGTCAAGTCGCTCATCATGAACGAGGTGAACGTGAAGGAGATAGACTTTGTGGAAGGTGCCGAAGGTATTCTTGTCAAGAAGGTGAAATGCAATTTCAAGGTGCTTGGCAAGAAGTACGGCTCGCTCATGAAACAAGTGGCTGCAGCTGTAGCAAGCATGTCTCAGTCGGAGATTGCAACGCTTGAGAATGAAGGGAAAGTAAATCTGTTCCTTCCGAGTACTACGCAGGTAATTGAAATCCTTTCCGACGAAGTGGAAATCTTCAGCGAGGATATCCCGGGCTGGGTAGTGACGAACGAAGGAGTGCTGACGGTAGCTTTGGATATCGTCGTGACGGATGAGCTCCGCCTTGAGGGCCTTGCTCGTGAACTTGTCAGCAAGATTCAGAATATCCGCAAGGCAAGCAACTTCGAGATAAGCGATAGAATAGCTGTTCGTCTGACGTCAAACAATCTCCTCGATGCTTCTGTCGAAGCACATCGTTCCTATATCTGCAATCAGGTGCTGGCAGACAAGCTGGAAATTGTGGATGCTGTTGCCGGCGATGCAACGGATTTGGAGTTTGACGACTTTGTAGTAAAAGCGGAAATCCGCAAGATATAATTAAAACTGTAAAATCTTTACCACTATGGCAGAAAAGACAAGATACTCTACGGAAGAGTTAGAAGAGTTCCGCGCTATTATCCTGGAAAAGCTGGATTTGGCAAAGCGCGACTATGAGAACCTCAAGAATAGTCTGATGAATAAAGACAACGACGATCAGGATACAGCTCCTACGTACAAGGTGCTGGAGGAAGGCGCGAATACGTTGGCAAAGGAAGAGACGATGCGTCTTGCCCAGCGTCAGCTGAAATTCATCAACGATCTTCAGGCAGCTCTCGTCCGCATTGAGAATGGTACCTACGGCATTTGTCGCGAGACGGGCAAGCTTATTCCGAAGGAGCGCCTGCGCGCTGTTCCTCACGCTACGCTCAGCATCGAGGCTAAGCAGAAAAAGAGAAGATAAGCGCGTGACGCTTATCGGCTGATTCTCGAAAATTGAAATAATAGCGGGATGAAGAAAAGCACGAAAGACGGCTTGCTCGTAGCCGTGTTGGCAGTAGTCATGCTCATTATTGACCAAGTCATCAAGATTTCGGTCAAGCTGGGAATGCGCCTTTACGAAAGCATCCACGTTACCGACTGGTTCTATATCTATTTTACGGAAAACAACGGGATGGCTTTCGGGATGGAGATATTCGGAAAGCTTTTCCTGACGTCTTTCCGACTGATTGCTATTGCCTTGATAGTCTGGTACGTTGCCAGGATAGCAGGGAAAGGATTCCCCAAAGGATATCTTGTCGCCTTAGCTTTGGTGATAGCTGGTGCTGCAGGCAACATTTTCGACAGTTTGTTCTACGGCGAGATTTTCAGCGCAAGCACGCCGTACAGCATCGCTCATCATGTTCCTTGGGGACAAGGGTATTCGCAACTGTTCTATGGGAAGGTTGTCGACATGCTTTATTTCCCGTTGGTGGAATGGAACTGGCCTTCGTGGATGCCAGGTTTGGCGGGCAAGCACTTCATCTTCTTCAGCCCGATCTTTAACTTTGCCGATTCGTGCATTACCGTAGGCTTGTTCATGATTCTGCTTTTCTATAGCAAGTGCCTCAACTGGGGCTTCAAGCATCCCGAGGTGCCGGCAGATAGAAAGAGAAAGTCTTCCGAGAAAAAGGAATCATAAGGGAAGAGCACATGTCGAAAGCCAGATTTTCTTCTGCTGGGCTGCTTGCGGCGGTTTTTGTTCTGCTGCTTGCTTCCTGTAAGGTGGAGCGCCCTTCCGACGTGCTCAGCCCGAAGAAAATGGAGACCGTGCTCTACGATTATCATCTGGCGCAGGTAATGTGCAACGATTTGAATGGACAAGACCGTTACAAACGTGAGCTTTACATGAACTATGTATATGAAAAGCATCACGTTACGCGTGCCCAAGTGGATTCTTCCTTAGTCTGGTATGCGCGATATCCAAAGGATCTTTCTGCCATCTATGAGCATCTGGACAAAAGGGTAGACGCAGAGATTGCGCGGCTTAACGAGAAGAGGGCTGAGGCAAAGCGCTACGAGCCGAAGCCTGTCGAGGGTGATACGGCAGATGTCTGGTACGAAAGGCACCTTGTCCTCCTTTCGACGTCGGTTCTCAACAATATCCTTACCTTTACGATTCCTGCCGACAGCAACTTTCATGCGCGCGACAACTTTGAGTGGACATTCAATGTCATTTTCGTTCCTTCGAACACTCTTCTTTACGATACGCTTTCGACGATTCAGGCTGATACGTTGATGCTTGCTGCTGCCGATAGCCTTTGTGAAGAAGGTGTGGAACTTCCTGCAGACACCCTCATTGCACAGACTTCCGATTCGTGTCATTTGTCGAAAGATTCTGTTCAGTACGTTTCGCGCTTCCGCTCGCGTCTTGTTGCAAGCTTGAGGATAAAGTATACAAATGACTCGATAATAGGTGTTGACACGTTGCTTTACGATAACGGGCACATCCTTCTTTCGTTGCAGAACAAGGATTCGGTTGCCATTCGCGAGGTTTATGGAAGCCTGTGGTACAAGAGCGAAGACGCTGAGGATCAGATCATCACGTCGTCACATCATCTGACGCGCTATCGTTGGAAGAAGCCTTTCGTGCCTTCGAACGATTCGATTCCTTGTGATTCGTTGTTGACAGACTCTTTGAAAGAAGAGGTACCTTATGATTCTTTAGCGACAGATTCTTTGAAAGAAGAAGAGTGAATGTAGCATCTGCCTTTTGGAATAGATGAAAAGCAGCCCAAGCAGGCTGCTTTTTCTTTTTCGTGCTTCGGGAAGCTGGTGTTTCCGTTTGCTTTGTTCACGTGAAATTATGGAGAAGGAATAATTTTTTTTCGAGAAGGGAAAAATTTTTTTTCTTTCTACATCTCGCGAGATTCTTTGTCCATAATTTTGGAAAGGGAAAAGCGCGTCCTCAATACCTTCTTCTACGGAACTCGGCGCAAGTGATAGCTGTGGCTATCGCAACGTTGAGCGACTCGCTCGTTTCGCATCCCTGAGGATAGCTGGGAATGAACAATCGCTGTGTAACGATTCTCTCAACCGCAGTTGATATGCCGTTTCCCTCGTTTCCCATCACGATGACGCCTCTTTGCTGAAGGGGTGTGGAGTAGATATTATCACCCTCAAGGAAGGTTCCGTAGACGGGTGTACCTTCGGGAAGCGACTGGAGCCATTCTTCAAGTTCCACATAGATGACTTGAACGCGTGCGATTCCCCCCATTGTGGCTTGTATGACTTTGGGGCTAAAAGTGTCGGTACATCCTTTCGAGCAGATGATTTGCCGAATGCCGAACCAGTCGGCAATGCGTATGATGGTGCCCAGATTTCCCGGATCCTGCACATCGTCAAGCGCAAGCATCAACTCTTCTCCTGTCGTGCTCGGTACTGCGGGAAGGGGTAGTCGGAAAAGCGCCAGAACCTGTTGAGGAGTCTTCAGAAAGCTTGCTTTGCGCAGCTCGTCTTCCGTTACCTCAATAATCTCGTCTGCTTTCTCCTGAGGATGGTCTTGAAGCCACTTGTTGGTGGCTATCAGCAAGATACAGGAGAAATGAGGAAGCAGGTCGCCTACTACTTTCGGCCCTTCTGCTACAAACAGCCCTTCTGCCTGACGGTTCTTTTTCGCATCGAGCGATTGGATGAGTTTTATCTTCGCTTTGCTGAGCATTTCGCTTTGGGAATAAATTTTGTTGCAAAGCTACGTCTTTTTTCTGATTTATTTTTAACTTTGCAAGAATTTATCAAATCGGCAAAACTGTGAGAAAGTGCAGACGATACCTTATGTTGATTCCAGCCGCCCTGCTGCTGGCATCTTGTAGCGTGTCCAAGCATCTTCCTGACAATGCTTATCTGCTTGATAAGGTTAAGGTTGTCTCAAACGACAAGGCGTATTCCTCTTCGGATGCGCAGTCGAATCTACGTCAGACGCCGAATACGCGAATCCTCGGGCTTTTCCGCTGGCCTCTGCGGATATACTGCCTCGCTGGTACTTCCGACAATTTTGTCAACCGGGTTCTCCAGGAAAGGGGCGAAGCTCCTCGTGTATATAGCGCCGAAAGTACGGCAGAGAGTGTTAGCGGCATACGAAACGACCTTGTCAGCAAGGGATATCTGAAGGCGAATGTGGAATCGGTGACTACGACGAAGGGACGGAAAGCGACTGTTACTTATTTCGTCGAGCCGAAGGAGCTATATACGATTCGCAAAGTTCAGTATCGCGGAGAGGACAGAGCTTTGGTCGACTGCGTCAGAGCAGATTCCATACACTCCCTTCTGCATCCAGGCGTAGCCTTCGATAAGAGTTTGCTCAGCAAGGAAAGGACACGGATTGTTGACTATCTGCACGATAACGGTTACTATTCCTTCCAGAAAGACTATGTAACGTTCATTGCCGATACGGCACGCCTGTCTACGGAGGTGGATGTGACAATTTCCCTCCGTCAGCAGTTCCGTACCTATACTATCGACAGCGTTCATTATGAATTCAACGGAGCGCCTTTTATGCGCGAGCGGTTGCTGTCGAGCCATTCTTTTATTCGCCCTGGACAGCTCTACAGCGCAAGCCGTGTTCGCAAGACCTATAATTCCTATACCCGCTTCGGGGCGGTAAAGTATACGAATATCAGCTTTGACACCACATCAGACAGCACGCTTGCCTGTCACGTTGCCGTAAGTCCTGCTAAGCGGATGTCTACGAACCTGGAGCTCGACGGAACGAATACGGCAGGCGACTTGGGTATGTCGGCAGCTCTTTCTTTTACGAATCGAAATCTTTTCAAGGGCTCGGAGCTGATGACCTTGAAATTGCGCGGTGCCTACGAGACAATTACGCAGTTGCAGGACTATAGCGGAGATCATTATATAGAATATGGTGCAGACTTGAGCCTGAATTTCCCCAAACTCATTCTGCCGTTTGTGGGAGACGAAACGCTGGGGCACTCGAAAGCAACGACACAGCTCGATTTGCAATGGAATTCGCAGGATCGTCCTGAATTTGTGCGTCGTGTGCTCTCTGGCGCGTGGAGTTATTTGTGGAATGCCAACTCTTATACGCAGCATAAGTTTGATTTGTTAGGCGTGAACTTCGTGTCGGTTCCTGTTAAGGATCAGTACTTTATTGATCATTATCTGAATCAGTACAGCAGCCGGAACTCGATTATGAAGTTTAACTACGAGGATTTGTTTATTGCTAGGACAGGCTACTCTTTCTATCATAATTCTCAGCCGACAGTCGTCGATCGTAGTCGAATGTTTGCGTATTATTCTGTTCGTGCGGGTATTGAGACAGCAGGCAACGTGCTTTCGTTACTCTCAAGGTCATTCGGAGCACAAAAAGATTCCCTTGGGCAGTATCGTGTTGGCGGAATTGCTTATGCGCAATACGTGAAGGCGGATTTTGCTTGGACAACGAACGTGAATATCAACGAGTATAATGCACTCGTTGCTCATTTCTCCACGGGTATTGCCTATCCGTATGGGAACGCGCGTATGCTTCCTTTTGAAAAACGCTATTATGCAGGAGGCGCAAATAGCGTGAGAGGGTGGTCGTTGCGTAGCTTGGGGCCTGGTACGTATGTGACTCGTGACGGAACGATAGACTATATCAATCAGTCGGGCGATGTGAAGCTCTTTGCAAGTGTTGAGTATCGTCCGCATCTTTTCTGGAAGGTTGACGGAGCTCTCTTCGTTGATGCAGGAAATATCTGGACTATCTATGACTACGACGATCAGCCGGGAGGGCAATTCCTTCGTGATCAATTCTGGAAACAGATTGCTGTCGCCTATGGGGCAGGCATGCGCTTAAACTTGGGCTTTATCGTTGTGCGTTTCGACGGAGGAATGAAAGCCGTCAACCCTGCATATAGTGGAAAGAAGTACCATTATCCAGTACTCTATCCTAACTTCAAACGTGATTTTGCTTGGCACTTTGCTGTTGGGTATCCCTTCTAGGAGTGCATTTAATAGAGAATATAAGAGATAAATGAAAATACAGTTTATATGTCTGGCATCGGGAAGTAGTGGCAATTGTTACTACTTGGGAACCGAAACGTATGGGATTCTCATCGATGCAGGCATTCCGGCAAGAAAGATAAAACAGGACCTGAAAGACGTTGGCATAGGATTTGAGAAGGTAATGGCTGTGTTTGTCACCCACGATCATGCCGATCATATCAAATCGTTAGGAACCCTTGGCGAACGTTGCAGCATTCCCATCTTTGCAACGCGCGAAACGCATATAGGAATCAACCGCAACTATTGTACTACGCAGAAACTGGTATCGTGTATGCGTTATGTGGAGAAAGATACGCCTCTTCATTTTCGCGATTTCACTATAACCCCGTTTGAGGTTCCGCACGATGCAACGGATACGGTAGGCTATTGTATACAAATCTATGGGAAGACGTTTTGTTTCGTGACGGATATAGGACATATCACCGAGTCTGTTTCATCTTACATCGACAGTGCGAATTATTTGATTATTGAGGCAAACTACGACAAAGAGATGCTGGCAAGCGGGCCCTATCCTCCTTATTTGAAAGAGCGAATAGCTGGGCCTAACGGGCATCTTTGCAATGCAGAAACAGCAAGTTTTCTGGCAGAACACCTTTCCCCCAGGACGTCACATGTGTGGCTTTGCCATCTGAGTCAGGAAAACAATCATCCTGAATTGGCATATAAAACGGTAGAGTATGTCCTTCGCAAAGTCGGTATTGTTGCGGGAGTAGATTTTCATCTTGCTGCATTGAAAAGGACTATGCCTTCGGAGCTGTTTGAGATTGAGGTAGAGCCTGACAACGTGAATGAGGGAGAGAAAGAAATAAATTCATAAGCGGGAAATGATGGCATTTTTGTCCTGATAGTCTTGGAATCTCGGTTTTTTCTTTAAAAAAAGCTATAAATGTTTTGCAGAAAGAAAAATAAGCTATACCTTTGCAGCGCATTTTGAAAAAGGATGCACCCTTAGCTCAGTTGGTAGAGCACCTGACTCTTAATCAGGGTGTCCAGGGTTCGAGCCCCTGAGGGTGTACTTAGAGGATCAAGAAACAATCTTGGTCCTTTTTTATTTGCAGTTTTCCAGTTAGATAGGGGATATAAAAAAGCCCGAACCATAAAGGCTCGGGCTCTTTTTCTCTTTTATGTAAGAGATTAAGCTTCGGCAGGAGCTTCAGCTGCGGGTGCTTCTGCAGCGGGAACCTCAGGAGCAGCAGCGGCAGCTTCCTCAGCGGCTTTGGCAGCAGCTTCTTCTGCAGCCTTCATAGCAGCAGCGGCTTTCTTTTCTGCAACCTTAGCAGCGATAGTCTCGTTGACCTTCTTCTCTGCATCAAGGGCTGCCTTAGCGGCATCGCGCTTAGCTTGCTGGCCCTTTACGGCGATAGCTTTCAGAGCGCTTTCCTTGTTCTGCTTCCAAGCGTCAAACTTTGCCTGAGCAGCAGTCTCGTCAAAAGCACCTTTCTTAACTCCACCCTGAAGATGCTTCATCAGGTAGACGCCTTCGCGCGAAAGGATGTTGCGAGCTGTGTCGGTAGGCTGAGCACCTACGTTAACCCAATACAATGCTCTTTCGAAATTCAAATCTACTGTGGCGGGATCGGTGTTGGGGTTGTAAGTACCGATCTTTTCAATAAATCGTCCATCTCGTGGAGCTCTTGCATCAGCAATTACGATAGAATAGAAGGCATAACCTTTCTTTCCTCTTCTCTGTAATCTGATCTTTGTTGCCATGTTACTTGTTTGTCATTTAATTAGTTAATGGATTTGAATATGCTAATAACCCGTATTAGCGCCGCAAAGGTAGTGCTTTTTTTTGAAAAAACAATTATCTGAGAGTTTTTTTCAGCTTATTCCTCATTTCCTAAGATAATGTTTACGAGTGCGGTTATGTCGCTTACGTTTAATATCCCGTCTCCGTTTAAATCATAATCGATTGTACCTTCTCCATTGAGAATAAGGCTTACTAATAAGGTTACGTCTGAGACATTTATAGCTCCGTCTCTGTTTACATCGGCTGAAGGGCCGAATTCTTTGATACCGCCCTTAAAGATACTCGTTGTCCAGCCAGCTTCAGAGTAAGCGTCTTTTGAGCCAGAGGGAACGCTCAGGGTGCATTCTTCAGAAATACTTCCGAAAGGATCGCTTCCTAGGGAGATTGGTTTTCGCGCATAGGAGATAACTTCGGTTAAGTTGCTGCAGGCATAAAAGGAGTAGTTGCCGATGCTGGTGACACCTTTGGAGATAGTTATACTTATGAGTGAGGTGCATCCTCGGAAGGCATAATCTCCAATTGATGTTACATTTTCAGGGATGGTAATTTGAGTAAGACTTCTGCAATTATAGAAAACTGAATCCTCTAGCTTCGTGATTTTTGATGGGATGTTTATGCTTGACAGACTGCTGCAACCGAAAAATGCATAGTCCTTTATTTCCGTGATGCTTTCAGGTAGAACAAGGCTAACTATGCTTGAACATCCCCGAAAAGCTCCTGTCTCAATGCTTGTAACACCCTCTGGGATATTAATGGTTTTAAGGTTATTACATCCGTAGAAGGCCTCTTTGCCAATGATGCTTAAGGAGGAAGGAAGGACGACCTTTTCCAGCTTGTAACAATTGGTGAAAGTCCTTTCATTGATTTTGGTAATGCCTGATGGAATGTTAATGGAACTGATACTTGAGCATCCGTAGAAAGCCTCTTTGCCAATGTCTGTTACTCCAGAAGGAATGGTGATGCTGGAGAGGCTGCTGCAACAATAGAAGGTGTTGGCTGCGATGCATGTAACACCATTAGGAATATTGATGCTGGTGAGCTTGCTACAGTTAGCGAAAGCTCCTTCCCCGATGGAGGTAACGTTTCTGGGAAGGACAATGCTATTTAGGCTTGTGCAATTATAGAATGAAACGTATCCGATGCTTATAATGCTTTCAGGGAGGGTAATGCTGGTGAGATTACTGCATTCATAGAAAGCTGTCTCTCCTATCGCGGTAACTGTATAGGTTATTGAGTTGTTTGTAACAGTTTTTGGGATAGTAACTGCACCCGAATAGCTATTATAATAATAATCCTTGCATGTCACACTTACCGTTTTGTTGGCGCTGTTTGTGATGTTGTAGTAGATGGTTGTGCCGTTGTAGGTAGCGCTGAAGTTGTAGGCTGAGGCGGAAATGTTTGCTGTGAGGGCGAGGGCCGAGAGCAGGAGGAATCGTATGTTCTTCATCGTAAAAAATTATGCCTTTCTTGGGACTTTCCTTGAAATTGGGTTGTTTGGGGAATCCCGAAAAGCGCGACAAAAGTAGTGGTTCTGTTTCAATAAAACAAATATCTGGCCGAAAAGTCGTTCTCGGGAAAGCCTAAAGTTTGTTAAAGGGATTTTGGCTGACAGGCGCGCGATGTTTTTTCCTGCTTTTGTCAGTAGATGTTTCGGCTGTGGGGAGGCAAGAGTTGGCGGAATCTGCTAAGACTAGGAAAAATTATTCTTTCTACATCTCGCGAGATGAAGAAGGAATCTCGCGAGATTCTTTCTTCATATGGATTTTTCCCTTCTTGATAAATATTTTTCCCTTCTCGAAAAAAGTTTTTTCTTTCTTCATACGGCGAGATTCCTTCTCCAAAAATCCGTTTGCTCGGAAGATGCTGGATGGGGCAGGAGGAAGGGCTTCAAATGAGTTGCTTCTTGAGAGTAGGGCTTTATTAAACGTCAGAGCCACAATCGTTTGACTGCGGCTCTGAGGATGTGCTGACGGCTTTTCAAGCGAAGCTCGTGAAAGGGGATTTACAGCTCGTTGTAGGCGGGGCTGAATGTGTCGCCTTGACGGACGTCGCCTGTGGCAATTCCCTTCTTGAGCCATTTCTGGCGCTGTGCGGAGGTTCCGTGATTGAAGGTTTCGGGCTGTGTCCTTCCGTAGGTCTGCTTCTGCAGGTAGTCGTCGCCGATTTTTGCTGCTATTGCCAATC
Organism: Bacteroidaceae bacterium; assembly: GCA_017615125.1. Taxonomy (GTDB): domain Bacteria; phylum Bacteroidota; class Bacteroidia; order Bacteroidales; family Bacteroidaceae; genus UBA1189. The sequence continues at coordinate 21,977 of JAGAAS010000021.1, read as the reverse complement.
CTTCCTCTACGTCTCCACTCTCAAGCGAGCCGAACATCTTGTTGTCGTTGTAGGCCCACACTCCGGCGTAGAAGTCGGCCTGCAGCTCAAGGCGCACGCTCATCTGGTTGCTTTGTGTCTGGCTCATGCGTGCCATTTGCGAGTGAGCCTGATTAAGCGTCCCCAGCAGGTTCTGAACGTGGTGCCCCACTTCGTGGGCGATGACGTAGGCGTAGGCAAAGTCGCCTGCTGTGCCGAACTGTCGTTTCATCGTCTTGAAAAAGTCCAGGTCGAGATACACGCTCTCGTCTGCCGAGCAATAGAACGGGCCCGAGCTGGATGTAGCTCCGCCGCATCCCGACTGAACGCTTCCGGAGAAGAGGACAAGCTTCGGGGCACGATAGGTTTTTCCGTATTTCTTGAACTCTGCTGTCCACACGTCTTCGGTGCCTGCAAGGATCTGGCTTGCGAACTTCGCCAGCTCCTCGTCTTCGGCTGTAGGCTGGTAGGTGCTGCCGTCTTCGGTAGCATAGGTATAATTCGATACTTGCTGCAGTACGTCGCCCAGGCCGCCTCCTCTCATGAGAGTAAAGAGAGCTACAATGACCAGTCCTCCGAGACCCATGCCTCCGGCAACTTTTCCTGCCGTTTTTCCGCGGCGATCGTCTACATTCGCGCTTTCGCGTCTTCCTTCTAGTTTCATAAGATGATTTGTTTTTTATGGTTTTTGATGACTGCAAAGTTAGTAAATTTTTTTTGAATGTACGATTTTTGGAGAAAAAATTGTTTCTTAAATAAAAAAGGAGTATATTTGTCCCGTTTTTAATACTGGGAAAACCCTACCGAGCTAATTTTTTTACTTAACCTATAGAAAATTATTGTTTAACCTAAAAATCTTTTTCCTATGAGAAAAACTTTACGTTTAACTTTGTTGACCTTGTTCGTCGCATTGGTATCCACAAACGTGTTTGCCACAGTGGAAGACTACACTTCCAAATTGTGGAATGCCGATATCGAAGAGGGCATGCCTGGCTGGAACATCACGTTCACGGGCGAAATCACAACGGATTCCCATTCGGGCTATATCTGGGAAACCCAGTATCGTGCTGAGGGATCAAACTACTTTGGCTTCTACAACAAGTGCCTGCAGGTTTGGTCAACTAAAAACTCTGATCTCGGGCGCGGCAACTACATCGGCGCATCGAGTGCCAGCCAGTTGCTGACGAACCTTCCGAACGGAACGTACGTATTCGGCGTAGCAGCCACAGCATGCATTCAGTATGTTGATGGACAGGAAGATTCCAATGCTGCCGACGTTTATGGCGCTTATGTTTTTGCTAACGATAGTGAGGAGCCTATCGCTACCGACAATCCCGACGGAGGTTTCTATGTAGTTCCCATCCGTCGCTTCAACGCTGCTACTACCGTTACTGATGGTACGCTGAATGTGGGTGTTAAGACGGAAGCCGACTGTCATGTTTCCTTCATCACCTTCGACAATGCGCGCCTTTACTATGCTGGCGACGTGACAACCGATGCTGCTCTGCTTGACGTGTATAAACTCGACTTGCAGGAAGTGGTTGACGAGATGAACGTCCTGAAGGAGAATCCAATGAATGCCGATTCTCTTGCTGCCCTTAATGCCGCTATCGAAATGGCTCAGGCTGCTACCGATGTTGACGGTATTATAAATGGTATTGTTGCCATTCGTACTGCCTTCATTCCCGCTCGCAAGTCTGTCAACGACTACAAAGGCCTGAAGGATGTGATTGAAAAGGGCAAGGAGGTTGCTGCAAAGGAATGGAGCGATCAGGTTCAGGATTATCTGGAAGACCTGAAGGCAGCTATCGAAGATGCTGAAGCTGCTCTTGCTGCAGGCGAGTTGACGCGCGACGATGTTGCTGCTCTGAAGGCTGCCCTGCAGGAGGCTTCAGACCTTGTAGCCGTCGATGAAATCTACGACCTTATCAATGCTCTTCAGACACTTATCGACTTCCCCGAGGATCTTACTCCTGAGGACTTGGTAGCTCTTGGACTTGCTGAGGATTATGAATTCCCCGGCTTTGCCGAAGCTGATCCAGGTACGGAAGTTGGAAAGGTTCCTTACAAGTATGTGGAAAGCCTTACGGATCTTATGACTGAGACAGCTGACGTTCTTGACCAGATAGGTGATACGAAGACAGCTGCTGAGGGTATGACATACATTACAAAGATCAGGTCTGCTGTGGCAGAGGCTATTGCCAATATCACTCCCGAGCCTACGCTGCCGTTGCAGATTATTACTATTCCCGATCCGAATGATGTTTCGAAACCTCTTTATATGGATGCAGGATGGACTGGCAACGACTACGTGAACACGTTCAAGTCGGAAAGTCCTAACGGATATGAGTGCTTCCGCTACGAGTCTCCTCAGATTACGTTGCCTTATCCTATCAACACACTTGTTATTACTGTACTGCACGTAATCAACGACCGTTCGGTGGCTGAAGCAACCGATGGTCCTTACTTCAACATCAACGAGTTCTATCTCTACGATGCTGACGGCAACGACATCACTCCTCTGGATCCTTCTTATTATGGTTCAAATGCAAAGGAGACGAGCGAAGGCTCTTACGAAGCCCTTTACGACCGTTCCATCGGCTCGTTCTTCCATTCGGCTTGGTCGTCTGCTGCAGCTCCCGCAGAATATTATCACAATCTGCAGGTTAAGATTCCTGAGGATCTGCTGACGTTCAGCCTCGCTATTGAGATTGAGTGGAGCGATACGCGTATCCGAAATATGCCGTCTGAAATTGTCTTCACCGGTTTGAGCAGCGCCAAGTCCGATCTGGGCGAGGTTATCAAGGATGCTGGCCAGTATTACAACCGTTATTCCGGCGATGAACCCGGCTTCTATAAAGCAGACTTCACCGCCTTCCGCGCAGCTTATGCAAACGCAAAGGCCGTTTATGATAACGAAGATGCTACCGATGCTGAGATGGCTGCCGCAATCGATGCTCTGGAGGCAACAGAAGGTCCTGTTGACGAGGCTGTCATCAATATGCCGGAGCCTGGCGTAGAGTATCATCTTACCAGCGGTGTGGCTGAGTTCTTTGCTAAACAGGATGTGATTAAGAACATGACTGTCCTTCAGGATACAATTGCCTGGTGGGAAAGCGGTGCTGCCGGCGACAAGAACCAGCTCTTCACGTTTGAGCCTCTTGGACCGAATGACAACGGCGATGCCTGCTACAAGGTTAAGAATGTTGGTACGGGCAAGTATCTCGGCAACTTCACCAACGAGGCTGGTGTCGATACCGACGGTTCCGATATCGACTGGGGTAATCCTTGGCATGTAAGACTGAACGATGTAGGCGACACCATCATTCTTAAATCTGTTGGACAGGGACAGTTCAATATGTTCGGACGTTCAGAATCGGGCGATTGGCTCTGTCTCCATGCTTGCAACCACAATAATGGTGCTGCATCGACAGATCCCGGCTCGCAGGGCGGTGGTAAGAGTGGCGTGCATCCCAATGGATTCAGTATCCACGGAGTATGCGGACCTATCGTTCAGTGGTCTACGGGTGCCGGAGGAGCTTCTGCTTGGTTTATCCGTCAGGTAGACGAGCTGCCTCTCAGCGCACTTGTTGAGGGAGCAACGGTTAAGACGCGTATGTTCCACCTGTTCAAGGGCGTGAATATGTTTACTATCGCTGCCGACAAGGCTTGCGACTTCGCAGACCTTGCACTTACCGACGTTGCAGGTGAACCTATCGAGTTTACTTCGTCAAAGGCTGGTAATTCCGTTACCGTAGCGCTTTCTTCCAACATCGAGACGTTTGCCGTTTCGTTCACCAACACCGAGGGTGTTTCCGTAATTACCATCAACGGAGGTGTCAGCAAGCTGAGCGAGCTGCAGAAGGCCTACGATGCTGCTGTTGCCAACGAATACCTTGAGGGAAATGATATAGGTTGTGTCAAGGATCTGAAGGCATACAACGCAGCCCTCGAGAATGCAGAGAATCTGCTCAACAACGGAGGCTCCGATCAGGAAATCGATGCTGCTATTGCTGCTATCGACGCTGCTATTGCAGGACTTGAAATTGTAATGCCGGAGGAAGGCAAGCAATACTTCATCATCAACGGTACTCCTGCATTCAAGGATAACTTTGGCGTTGAGATGGCTATGTGTGCCGATTCTAGCAAAAATTGGGGCGCTTGGACATATCTGAACGTAGCAAGCGATGACTATGTCTGGGAATTCGTTCCAGCCGACGAAGGAACGTACTACTTGAAGAACGTTGGTACCGGCAAGTTTATGGGTGGTGCTGACGGAAAGAGCACATGTATTGAATTGAGGGAAGTTGCTTCGCAGCCCTTCGAACTCGTATCCGTTGGCTCGCAGCAGTTCAACATCCACGATGCCCGTCCAGGATCGGCTGCCGACTGGTGCTTGCACGCTATCTGGCACAGCAGCGGCTCAGGCAAGTGGGGCGGCATCTGCTACTGGGGCACGAGCGCTAACAATGCTTCGGCTTGGTACATCCGCGACGCTAGCTCGCTGAGAACGGAAATCGATGTTATCTCTGCTGAGCCTGCTACTATCGAGCGCTTCGCCGAAGGCATCTACGACCTTACCGGACGTCGTGTAGAGAATCCCGAGAACGGACTTTACATCGTAAACGGCAAGAAGGTTCTGTTCAAGTAAAAGAGAACTGACTCTTATGCGAGGAGGCATCTGCCGAAAGGGAGATGCCTTCTCCTTTTTAAAATAATAGGGCTTAAAAAATTATGCTCAAAGAATCTCGCCGTATGAAGAAAGAATAAAATTTTTTCGAGAAGGGAAAAATCCGTATGAAGAAAGAATCTCGCGAGATTCCTTCTTCATCTCGCGAGATGTAGAAAGAAAAAATCTTTATGTAGAAAGCATATTGCGATGTTTGTTCTTCTCTTCGATTTATTTAGGAGGAAAACGGATTTTTTCCGAAATCTTTTTTATCTTTGCATGTAGAAACCAGAGAAAAAAACAAAGATGGCTCTTTTCACTATTTCAAAGAAATCTTGCACCCTTGCCCTCTGCATGTGTGCAATGCTCGTTTCCTTCGGCTGCCAGCATCACGTCAGCAGCAAGTCCCAGCCTGCCGATGTCGCCTCCTGCGACAGTCAGCTCTACCTTTTCGTCACAAAGGATTTGCCCTATTATCGCATTCCGGCTATTACGGTTACGCGAAAAGGAACTATCGTCGCTGTGGCGGACTACCGTTACGGAGGAACGGATATCGGCTGGGGCACAGTGGAACTTCATTGCCGCACAAGCGCCGATAACGGGCGGACCTGGAGCGAGGCTGTGGAGTTCACTCACGGTGATAAAGATATGGAGACTCATCCTAACTACAACGCTGCGTATGGAGATCCGTGTATCGTCAGCGACAGAACTTCCAACAAGATTCTGGTAATGTCGTGCTCGGGGAACACACCTTTCTGGGCCGGCACGCGAGAACTGCATCAGGGCATAGCCCGCTTCTACAGCAAGGACGAAGGGAAGACGTGGAGTGAACCAGACTATCTGCAGGATGAAATCTACGGGCTTTTCGACAAAAGCGCGCGAGGCCCCATCCGTTCGATGTTCATCGGCTCAGGGAAAATCCACCAAAGCCGTTCTATCCGTGTAGGGAAGTATTATCGCCTCTATTGTTCGGTTTTGGCAAAGGACAAAGACGGAGTCAATTGCAACTATGTCCTTTGGTCTGACGACTTCGGGGGTTCCTGGCAAGTGCTGGGCGACATTGATACTCCCGCTATCCCTCAGAATGCCGACGAGCCGAAGGTGGAAGAGCTTCCCGACGGCAGAATTATCTGCAGCAGCCGTGTTACGGGAGGACGTTACTTCAATATCTTCACCTATACCGATGCAAAAAAGGCAGAGGGAACTTGGGAGACGTATGCAGCATCGGGAGAAGAAAACCGCGGAGTAGTGGCTGTGGGTAATTCGTGTAACGGAGAGATTCTCGTCCTGCCCGCACGCCGCAACAGCGATGGGGCAAAAGTCCATATTGTCCTCCAGTCCGTTCCTTTCGGGCCGGGACGAGCCAACGTGGGCATCTATTATAAGGAACTCGACAATGCTTCCGACTACGACTCGTCGTCTCACTTCGCTGCCGACTGGGACGGGCGGTACCAGTCGACTTCACTTCCTTCAGCCTATTCCACAATGACACTCCTGCCCGACGGAACCATCGCCTTCCTCTACGAAGAGACAACTTTCGGGAAGGATTATACGCTTGTCTATAAACCCTATACCCTCCAGACAATAACAGGAGGAGCTTATTCATATCGCAAATAGTTCGGAAATCCGATAAAGAGACAAAGACAAATGAGAAAGATTCAAAAGGAAAAGATGATACGCCTGATTCGTTTAGGCTTCTGTGTGGCAACTTTCTTCCTGATGGCTTGTCAGCCTTCGGTGCAGGAAGTAGAGCACGGAATTGTTGTCAGAGTGAAAGCCCCCGAGAAGGAACAAACAGCCAGCGTCAAGAAAGTACGCCTCGAAGTCGTCAACGAGCATGTCATCCGCGTGAGCGCTACTGCGGAAAATCATTTTTCGGCAAAGAAGAGCCTGATGGCATCCTTTGACTATCCCGCGGAAAAAATGTGGACGGTCGAGAAGAGGGAAAACGGCTCAGTCATCCTTGCTACGTCGGCTGTGCGGGCTATTGTCTCTCCCGACGGAACTGTAAGCTTTACCGATGCAGACGGGCACCCCATCCTTTCAGAAAAGGAACGCATGCTTATTCCTATGACAGATCCGCAGGAGAACAAGGAAGGAAAGCACAAACGGGCCTATACCATCCGTCAGCTTTGGCATTCGGCAGACGATGAGGCTTATTTCGGGCTGGGGCAGCATCAGTCCGACGAGTTCAATTACAAGAATCGCAACGAGCAGCTTTTCCAGTACAATACGAAGGTTTCAGTTCCGTTTGTTGTTTCCAATCGCGGCTACGGTATCTTGTGGAACAACACGTCTTTCAGTCGCTGGGGCGATGCCCGGGACTATTTGTCGTTGGACAAAGCCTTCAAGGTGTTCGATAGAGAAGGCACCGAAGGAGGACTTACGGGAACCTATGCGAGTCCTGCGGCAGATACGCTCGTGCGCATAGAGCCTTTCCTGGGATTTGAAAACGAGCAGGCCAACAAGCAGTATCTGCCTCATTTCCCGCTTGACGATGCTTCGGTTTCCTTTGAGGGATATATTGAGCCTTCGGAAGCTGGCATCTATCAGTTCCTACTTTATTACGCAGGATATGTGCGCGTGATAATGGATGAGAACGAAGTCGTAGGCGAGCGTTGGCGTACAGCGTGGAATCCGAACTCATACAAGTTCAGCTATCCGATGGAAGAAGGGAAGAAAGTACATCTTCTAGTGGAGTGGAAACCTGATGGTGGTACTTCCTATCTTGGGCTGAGAGCTCTTTCTCATTGTCCCTCCGAAGCGGGAACTATCAGTTTTTGGAGTGAGATGGGAGATGATGAAGACTATTATTTCGTTGACGGGCAGGCTGATAGTTCGGATGTTGTTCCTTCCTTTGCTTCCCATTTGTCTGATTTGGATCGTGTTATTGCGGGATATAGGGCTGTTACGGGAAAAGCGCAGGTTATGCCCAAATGGGCGATGGGCTTCTGGCAGTCGCGTGAGCGGTACAATTCATCCGACGATATTCTGTCGGTTCTTTCTGAGTTCCGTCGTCGTCAATTGCCTATAGATAATATCGTTCAAGACTGGTTTTATTGGAAAGAAGACGAGTGGGGTAGTCATGAGTATGATCCTCTCCGCTTTCCTGATCCTAAGGCAATGATTGACAGCATTCATGCTTTGAACGGGCACTATATGCTTTCTGTCTGGCCAAAGTTCTATTGCACGACAGAGCATTTCCGCGAATTTGACGCTCACGGATGGATGTATCGTCAGGCTGTCGTCGACAGTATTCGCGACTGGGTAGGAAAAGGGTACGTGGGCTCTTTCTACGATGCCTACAGTTCTGGTGCACGCCGACTCTTCTGGCAGCAAATGAAGGAACATCTTTACAGCCGTTATCCGATTGACGCTTGGTGGATGGATGCCAGCGAGCCAAACGTGAAGGACTGTCAGGAAATGTCGTATATGAAAGCCCTTTGCAATCCTACGGAGCTCGGAAGCTCTACGGAATACCTGTTGGCGTATGCGCTTATGAACGCAGAGGCTATCTATCAAGGACAGCGCGAAGAGAACCCTGATCAACGAGTCTTCCTGCTCACTCGAAACGGTTTCGCGGGCTTACAACGCTACAGCACAGCTGTTTGGAGCGGCGATATTGGTACTCGATGGGAGGATATGAAGGCGCAGATTTCGGCAGGAATCAATTTCAGTATGTCGGGCATTCCTTTCTGGGGAATGGACATAGGAGGATTCTGTGTGGAAAAGCGGTATGAGAGAGCTTGGCGTAGTGGAGCTAATATGGCCATGAATGTTCTCTCCGGCAATCCTGAAAAGAATGCACGGATAGGTTTGGCTGCTCCCGATGCTCTTGCTGTTGACGAATGGCGCGAGCTGCAAACGCGATGGTTCCAGTTCGGAGCCTTTGTTCCGCTTTTCCGTTCGCACGGGCAATATCCTCCGCGCGAACCGTGGAACTTGGCTCCCGCGGGTCATCCAGCCTATAAGAGTTGGGAGTATTATGCTCGTTTGCGCTATCGTCTGATGCCCTATATCTATTCGTTGGATGGGATGGTTCATTTCGCTGATTATACGATGATGCGTGCTTTGGCGATGGATTTTACTGCTGATAAGAATACGGCTGATGTGGGAGATCAGTTCATGATGGGCCCATCCCTTATGGTTAGTCCTGTATATGAGTATGGCGCTCGTGAGCGAGAGGTCTATTTCCCGGAGCATAAGGGAGGATGGTACGATTTCTATACGGGAGAGCATATCACTCAGGGAGGATGTAAACTCTGCGTCTCCGCTCCCTACGAGCGCATACCACTTCATGTTCCTGCAGGAGCCATTATTCCTATGGGACCCGATATGGAGTATAGTAACGAGAAACCCTTGCAGGAAATAAATCTGATGGTCTATGGAGGGAGCGACGGAAGCTTTGCCATATACGAAGATGATGGTGAGCGTTACGATTACGAGAAAGGATGGTATAACGTGATTCCTATTTCCTATGACGATGCAACTGCAACTCTCTCTGTTGGTGAAAGCGTGCTGAAAATGCCTTTTACCACAAAGGATAAATGTTTCAACGTAACGTATGTAACGCCCTCCGGCACAAGTCGCACATCCTTCACCTATACTGGAGAACCCCTTGCCGTATGTCTCAGCAGAGGAGCAGGGAGTGTCAAATAAAACAAAACAATGATTCTGAGTATGAAAAAGAGAAAAATCACCTTAGTGGGCGTCTTTAGCTTGTTGATGCTCTGTGCTACATTCCTTTCCTGCCGTTCTCACTCTCAGGCTGAGACGGATTCGGCGTTCATTCGTGTGAAACAAGGGCAGTTCTTCCGCGGGGGGAAGCCCTACTATTTCGTTGGAACGAACTTCTGGTACGGTGCCATTCTCGGCTCTGAAGGCTGTGGGGGCGACAGAGCTCGTCTGGTTCGTGAACTTGATATGATGAAAGAGAAGGGAATAGAAAACCTTCGTGTCCTCGTGGGCGCAGAAGGGTTGGGAGGCATCCCCTCAAGGATTGAGCCCACTCTTCAGAAGTATCCTGGGGAATACAACGATACCATATTCGAAGGATTGGATTTTCTTCTGTCGGAGATGGGGAAACGTGAGATGACAGCCGTTCTCTATCTTACTAATTCTTGGGGATGGAGCGGCGGATGGAGCGTCTATCTCAAATGGGCAGGTTTGGGTGAAGTCCCCGAACCCGACGTAGTGGGTTGGACAAACTATCAGTCTCAGGTGAGCCGTTTCTTGCGCAACGACTCCACGAAAGCGATGTATGCACGTCACGTGGAAAAAGTGGTTACTCGCACCAATACCATCACGGGAAAGCGCTATATCGACGATCCTGCTATCTTCTCGTGGCAGCTCTGCAATGAGCCGCGTCCCTTCGGAGAAATCAGCAAGCCCGCCTTTTCCGAGTGGGTGGCAGCTACGGCAGCGCAAATCAAAGCTCTCGATCCCAACCACATGGTTTCTGTCGGTAGCGAAGGAAAATGGGGATGCGACGGAGATGTACCGCTTTGCGAGAAGATACATTCCGATCCAAACGTCGATTATCTGACGTTCCATCTTTGGCCTTTCAATTGGTCGTGGATAAACAAGGAAACCGTCATCGACTCTTTGAATGTTGCTTTGCGAGAGGCAAAAGCCTATATGGATATGCACGTCGAAATGGCGCGTCGCTTGGGAAAACCCGCTGTGATGGAGGAGTTTGGCTATCCGCGCGATGGATTCCAGTTCGCTAAGGAGTCTCCCCATACGGCGCGTGATGCCTTCTATGCATATGTGTTAGGCCGAGTGGTGCAAAGCGCCGAGGAGGGCGATGCCTTTGCTGGCTGTAACTTCTGGGCTTGGGGAGGTATTGCCAATCCCGCGCACGAAATGTGGCTTCCGGGCGATGACTATACAGGCGATCCGGCTCAGGAGCAGCAGGGGTTGAATTCCGTGTTTGCTTCCGACAGCTCTACCGTTGCTGTTATCTCTCAAGCCTGCCGGCAGATTTCCCAACTTAAGGAATGACGGAGGGAAGCCGTCCTCATCGGATTATCCTATACGAAGATGTATGCCCCGTTTTGTCGGTGGCTCGGAGTATGTAGACACGCCCTTTGTCGAGCATCTTGAAATCTGCTCGGCGGAGGGCTTTGTCGTTGCACTCGATGTGTTCTTTGTAAATGAGTTTGCCTTCAAGTGTATAAATTGCGTAGGCAGAAAGGAGAAAATCCTGCTCATAGGTTGTTTCGGAGATAGCTGACGTTTCATCGGTGAAGGCAATGTTCAGCATACGTTGCATAGTTGCTCCTTCTGCATCCGTTACTTCCAGTCGGATGGAGTGAAGGGCTGGAGAAGTAATGGTGGCTGAAATCCTAAGTGTTTGGCTGTCAAAGAAGGAAATGGTGAGTCCCTCATCGTCGCAGCTGTAGGAGAAGGCAGGAGACTTCGTGAAGCCGGCAAAGAGGGTAGGGAAGTTGATGGTAACTACAGAATCAGCCGGAACAATGCGATGCTCTTCTGCCATCCAATGGAGATAATCCTCCAGATGGGTATATCCGTCTTGATTGGAATCGGCATTGTTGTCTTCAACGTCGGGATTGGTGCCGACAAGTTTCTCAAACCAGTTGGGAACTCCGTCTTTGTCGGTGTCGTAATCGGCAGGACGGGTTTCCTCGGGATATAGTTCGAACCCTCCGCAGTCGTCTTCGTGGTCTATTTCTCCTAAAATATCCGAACGACTGCCCCGATAGGTCCAGGAGCGCGTTAGTGTTTCGCGGATCATGCGCGAATCATTCTCGTCCATCACAGGCTGGTTTGCCCCCACGTTGCTGAGGACTTTCTTGTAGGCAACCACAGGATCGTCGATAGTTGCGTGAGAGGGGAAGAAGGGAGCATTGACGAAAGGTGTCCAGTTGTAACTCTGACTTGCCTGCAGAGACTTCATGTCGTTTTTGTCTCTGTCGATACGCCCTGTACCGTAATTGTCGCGGATGTTGTCTTTGACATAAGCGCTTTGGGTACCCTTTCCGACGCCTTCGAGCTGAAGAATGAAGATGGTATGCTGCTTGGTGGCAGGTCCTTCCTTGTAATAATTGCCTACAAAGTTGATTTCGTGCGCTCCTCCGTCTGTGGCACGCCCGCCCCAGTTGTAGACCACATTATTAAAGATGTCAAGACGCCCGGCATAGTATCCGTTGCCGTCCAGTCCTCCGCCCATACTCCAGTTTCGTCCCTGACAGTCGGCAAGAAGGTTATGATGGAAGGAGCCTACATCGCCCCCTATGGTTGCTGCGTATCCGTGATTGGTGCCGGCAGGATAGTTCTTATGGTCGGCAATACCCAGCGCTTCGGCTATGATGGAGTTCTGGAACGTTACGTTAAGCGCTCCTCGGCTTGAGAAAGTCTCATCGGTCCCCCAGCTTGCTGTCACGTGGTCTATTATCGTGTTGTCGGCTCCTGTGACACCCATTGCGTTGCCTGTAGGCCCATAGCCGCGCCGGGCTCGGAGGAAACGGCAGATATTGTCGCTCCCGATGTTGATATTTGCATGTTCCAGGCAGATTCCCTTGCCGGGAGCTGTTTGTCCCGCAATAGTGATGTCGGGTTTTACGAAGACAGCCTCAAAGTTCATGTCGATAAGGCCCGAAACGTCGAAGACAATGGTGTGTGGTCCTTCAACATCGACGAGCCCGTAGAGGAACGAGCCCGGCTGATGGTCGTTTCGGAGGTTTGTGACGTGATACACAGAGCCTCCCCTTCCTCCTTTGGCAAACCGCCCATATCCCTCGGCGCCGGGAAAAGCGAGGTGTCGCGGCTGAAACTGCCACGTTTCTCCTTCCAGGATAGTCCCGTCTGCTTTCTCCTCATCGACGCGCCAGCAGTACGTGTTCATTGAATAAATTCCGTTGACAGTATAGGAAGTGTCTGAAAGCACAGCTATTTCCTTGAGTCCGTCCTCCTCTGTTCCCATCCACAGATGGTGCTTCTTGGCGATGGGAGCGGGGCGCCAGGAGAGCGTGACGCTGTCGCCGTCGCAGGCAGCGTGGAAGTCAAAGTCGGCAGGAGTGGGGTCAAAGGCCATCGTGGCAGGATTGGGCTTGTCGATGATAAGCGCATTGAGGAAGACGGAGGTGTTTTTGTTTCCTACGGTATAGTCTTCATCAGGGTCGGGGAGAGCGCGGTACCAGACGGTTACCGTTTCTTTTTCCTCTACGTTGAACTTCACATAGGAATAGCCGCTTTCGGATGCTTTCTCCTTATTTAATGTCTGGACAATGCTGTCTTGCGTCAACACTCCGTTCACGTATACCGCAAGCAGGGGACTCTGGTAGTTGGTGCTGTTGTTGTGGTAAGCCAGCAGCGTGTGAACTCCCTTCGAGAGGCCCGAAATGGAAACCTCTATTTCTCCTGCAGGCCCTTGCAGCTGTGGCGTATTTCCGTCGCTGTCGAGAAGGAAGACAGAGATGCCGTCGCCTACCAGCTTGTCGGAATTCTGGGTGATATTCTTGCTCCATTGGGAGCGAAGGACGTCGCCCTTCGACTGAGGTCCGTTGCTTACGGTTATCCGGATGCTGTCAATAAGTTTCGATTCGCTTTTCCCTGTTCCCACAGCCCAGGGGATGTATCCCTCTGCGGTAACTTGCGCCTCCTGCCGTCCAGGAAGGTTGAAGTCGATGCTCTGGGCTTTGGCAGACAAAACACTTGCTGTTAGCACCAGGACGAACAAAGTTTTTCTCATTTTTCTCGGTATTTTATCGCAAAGATAATGAGTAGCTTTCGCAATTCAAAATAAACCCCGATTTTTTCTTTCTACATCTCGCCGGATTCCTTCTCGAAAAAATTTTTTCCCTTCTCGAATAATTTTTTTTTCTTCATATTTCTGCGCTGAGCCTTTTCGTATGCAGGCAGTTTCTCAAAGCATACTTTCCTCCTTTTTTTCACTTTAAATTGGAAGGAGGTTGACGTTGAGTGAAAAATAAAAGGAATTTATTTTGTCCTCCGCTCGGCTCGTACTATCTTTAACCTTCGGTTTAAGATAGGCTTCGCCTCGGAAATACCCAAATATATTTGGTTTTTCTCTCTGCTCGCACTATCTTTGTAGTCAAAATTGATGCATATGAAAAGATTACCTCTTTTGTTGGCTGTCTTGTCTGTCAGTATGGCCGTTGGAGCCCAGTCGTATGTGCACGAGCAGAGCACGGATTACATTTGGCCCGACGACGGGCTTGTGGTGCAGAAGCTGCACGAATGGCAGGACTTGAAGTTCGGCGTCATCCTCCACTGGGGCGTCTACTCGGTGCCGGGAATCTGCGAGTCGTGGACCATCACCAGCGAGGACTGGATCACACCCGACACTACGCGCACCTACGAGGAGTATAAGCAATGGTACTGGGGGTTGAGCAAGGACTTCAATCCCACGCAGTTCGACCCTGAGGGCTGGGCTCGGGTGGCAAAGGATGCCGGCATGCGCTATGTGGTGTTCACAACGAAGCATCACGACGGGTTCTGCCTGTGGGACTCCCAGCAAACCGACTATACGGTAGCCCACAGCGGCTTTGCCGGAAACGAGCGCGTGGATGTCACGAAGTATGTCTTCGACGCCTTCCGCAACGAGGGCATGATGATAGGTTGCTACTTCTCGAAGCCCGACTGGCATTCGCCCGACTACTGGTGGCCTTCGAGAGCTACAGCTAACAGGCTCCACAACTACAGCATCAGCCAGTATCCTGAAAAATGGGAACGCTACAAGAGCTTCGTCTACAATCAGGTGGAAGAGTTGATGACGGGTTACGGCTCGGTGGATATCCTCTGGCTCGATGGCGGGTGGTGCACAGCTCCGCGCGAGGATATTGGGCTCGACAGCATCGTGGATATGGCCCGCAGTCACCAGCCCGGACTGATAGTTGTGGAGAGGGCTTGTCCCGGTAAGCACGAGAACTACCAGACACCCGAGCGGATGATTCCCGAAGGGCAGATCAACACCCCTTGGGAGAGCTGCATCACCCTCACTGACGACTGGGGATGGGTGTCGAAGGAGTCGCGCTACAAATCGCCCTCCACCGTCATCCGCATGCTCAGCGAAGTGGTAGCCAAAGGGGGAAGTCTCCTGCTGGGTGTGGGACCTACTCCGCAGGGCACCATCGAGCAGCGCTCCGTTGACATCCTCGAAGAAGTTGGAGCGTGGATGAAACGCAACGGGCAGGCTATCTACGAAACACGTACGACGCCTGTCTATACCAACGAGGAGCACTCCGTATGGTTCACAGCCGACAAAGAGGGAAAGACGCTCTACGGCATCGTCACCCGTGCCGACAACGAATCGCTGCTTCCCGCTTCGGTGGAGTGGGAGGGAAACACCCCTCGCAAGGGAACGAAGATAACGCTGCTCGACGGAGGAAAAACGCTCCGCTGGCGTGTGGATGCGCAGGGAAAGACGCACGTCACCCTGCCGAAAAACCTACTCGGAAAGGATGCCGTAGCCTTCAGGTTTCATATTAAATAAGGAAGGAGAGAATACGCCTCGTTTTTTCAGGCTGCCTTATTGAAAACAAAAAACTACTTATTGGGATTATTTGATTATCTGACAAAAATGAAGCGCTCACACATAC
Source organism: Bacteroidaceae bacterium (assembly GCA_017615125.1). Classification (GTDB taxonomy): domain Bacteria; phylum Bacteroidota; class Bacteroidia; order Bacteroidales; family Bacteroidaceae; genus UBA1189. The sequence goes on along the minus strand of JAGAAS010000021.1, from coordinate 6,707 downwards.
ATATTCTATCTCCAGCCTTGTTTCTTGCCGTAATGCTGTTGGGATGCCGCGCGCCACACGATCCGGCAGAGGAATACCGGATTCACGGAACAGCCTGGGTGAACGAACTGGAAGGGGCTGAGGTTTCTCTTTGTCCTATCGGCACAGAGAAAAAAGACCCCGTCAGCTCGACAAAAATAGAGAACGGAACATTCGAATTCAAGGGCTACAAGCATTTTGTAGGCGAAATCCGCGTGAAACCCCTCACTCGTGTGCATATCCCTAATGTGCTTATTGTGACGGAACCGGGAGACATCTACGTCGGTCTGGGTCCTGAGAGCAAAGTCTCGGGAACTGCCGGAAACGACACACTGCAGGCTTGGCAACTGGCTACGGAGGAGATCAACCGCAAGATAAAGAGCCTCGGAGGCATCATCGATTTTGCCGCAGAGGCTGGCGACGAGAAATCCCGTGACTTGTTCCAGCACAAACGCGACTCTATGTACAACGCCTATGTCGCCCGCACGCGCAGGATGGCAGAGGGCGTCGAGAGCCCCTTGAAGGAATTTATGAAAAGCCTTTATCCCGAGAATTAAATCAGCAGAGACGAGGGGGGCTTTTCTTGTTATTGGAAACATAATTTATACCAAACGATATGAAACGAGTTCTATTTATTCTTTTTGCTTCGTTCGTCCTGGCTTCGTGCTTCTGCAGCTGCCAGCCGCAGACAGGCGACGATCCCACCCACGAAACAAATAACGGGAACACCACCAACGTCCCAAGGGTTGACCCTGTCTGACCTCTCTTGATGGGAAGCGGAAAAAAAACTTCGGACGAGACAAAACGCCTGCCCGCTAAGGAGAGGTGCGGCAAGACGGTTTGCCTGACAATACTGATTGTCGGATGCCTCTTGCTGTTTGTCTTCTTCCAGTTCTTCTACCGCTATCATCTCTATCACCGTGAGCAGTTCTCTCTTTTCCTGACGGCTCCCGATGCGTTGCAGGCCTACTGGAAGGCACCCGCGGCGATAAGCTGCCTCGTGGGCGATTTCCTGACGCAGTTCTTCTATTTCCGATACATGGGCCCCGTCATCATGGCGCTCACGCTAATGTTGCTCGGTGTCCTTGTCTATCGTCTTTTCTTCCGCTACCTCCGTTTGTGGGCACTTGTCCCAGCCCTTTGTGCGGTGCTGATGGAGACAGGCAGGCAATGTGGCTTGACGTATCCTCTCAGCAGCACCTGGCAGTGGATAGGACTTGTTGCTACGCTGCTGCTCTGCCGATGGGTGTTCCTCCGTTGGAAGGGGTTGTTTCTCCGCTATGTCGTCGCTGTGCTCCTGCTGGGTGCTGGCATCTGGCTCTTCGGGTGGGGCGACTGGGAGAAGCGGAGCGTCTTCATGCCCAACATGACGCAGGAGCGTATGCTGGCGGTAGATACGGAGTACTATTTCGGGCGCTACGACATAATGGGGCGCCTGCTCGACAAGTATGCCTCCACACCCAACCGCTTCAATGCCTATTACCGCAATCTGTGGCTTGCCAACCAGTATCGTCTCTCCGACGATATGTTGGACTATTACCAGCCCTTCGAGCTGGGACTCTTCCTGCCTGTCGACGAGAAGGTCTCCTATCCCATCGTCTATGCGTCGGGGGAGCTCTGGTTCCTCTTGGGCGATATGACCAATGCCGAGCACTCCACCATGCTGGGAATGATATTCTCCCCTAAGGGGAAGGGTGTGCGCCCTCTGCGCCGCTTGGCGGAGATCAACCTTATCAACGGCGACGATGAGGCTGCCATGAAGTACCTGCGTATCCTCGAAAGGACGCTCGTCTATCGCCGCTGGGCCCGTGCCCGCATGCCGGGACAGCAGACGCCTGAGGTGCAGCGCTGGCTCACGATGAAGCGCTCGCTGATCGCCTCGACAGACCTCGTGCGTGCCCCGTTGGACCTCCGCCGCTCGCTCGTACACCTTCTCGACGACAACCCCGACAACGTGTTTGCGCGTCAGTACCTGCTGGCTTTCGACCTGATGCACAAGGATGTGGGAGTCTTCGTGCAGGATTACACGCACTACTGCCCGCGTCAGGAGTCGCATCGCCTCTGGGAGGAAGCCCTGCTCATCTTGATCTCGGCGAACGGAGGTGCCGAAGAGGAGATGGCGCGCTGGAACATCTCTCCTTCCACCGTCGCTGCCTTCCGCGAGTATAACACGCTCTACAAGGAGGGCGAGGGCGCCATCCGTCGTCTGCAGCAGAAATACGGGAAGACGTATTGGTTCTTCTTCCACTTCGCAAGTATGGATGCTCATGAATAGAAAGGTGTTGCATATAGTCGTCATCGCGTCATGCCTGCTGCTTGCGGGCTGCCGCCACTCCTCCCTGAAGCCTCTGGAGACATCCGGGGCGGGGGAGAGTGCCGCAGTCGGCACGCCCGAAGAGTCCGACGTGGTGATACCCTATAATATAGCCCCGCTGAACTTCTTGCTCGACGGCAGCGAGTATGCGCATGCCAGCATCGAGGTGCGCGGGAGCCGCTGGGCCCTAAGCACGCGTGCCCGGAGGGGGCGGGTGATATTCCCCGAGAAGAAGTGGAAGCGCTTCCTGGCGTGCGAGAAGGGCCATCGGCTGACGCTGTCGCTGGATGGCGTTGTCGTCGGCGACAATAGCTGCGTCCCGTGGGTGGGCCCCACAGGAGGTGTCGTCGTCTCTCCCGACAGCATTGACGCCTATGTCACCTACCGCCTCATCGATCCCGGCTTCGAGGTGTGGCACCGCGTGGAGATATGCGAGAGGGATATCACAGGCTTCGGTGAGCGAGTGCTGAGTGACTGGCGACATACCGACAACAGCTGTATGAACTGCCACACCCACGCTGGCGCGCGCGGCGACCTGAGCTTCTTCCACCTGCGCGGCAAGGGCGGGGGGACCATCCTCAACCGCGAGGGCACTCTCCGCAAGCTCACCCTCAAGACCGACAGCATGCCTGTGGCTGCTACCTATGGCGACCTGCATCCCTCGGGGCGCTACGGCGTCTTCTCGTACAACGTGGTGCTGCCCTCGCTGCGCATGCTGGGCAGCAACCGCATGGAGGTCTACGATAGCGAGAGCGACCTGCTGGTTGCCGACTTCGACGCAGACCGTCTGCTCTTCTCCCCCTTGGTGTCGGGTTCCGACGAGCTGGAGACGTTCCCCACGTTTTCCCCCGACGGGCAGTATGTCTACTTCTGTCGCGCCCCCCGCACGGAGCTGCCCGACAGCGTGAGTTGCCTGCACTACGATATCGCCCGCATCGCCTTCTCTCCCGCGACAGGCACCTGGGGCGACAGCATCGAGACCGTCTGGAGCGGGGACGACAACGCCGCCTCCGCCTCCTTCCCCAAGCTCTCCCCCGACGGGCGCTGGCTGCTCTTCTGCCGCTCCGCCTTCGGCACCTTCCCCATCTGGCACAGGGAGACCTCCCTGCAGATGATGGATATGACGACGGGCGCTGTCGACACCCTGCCGCAACTCGCTGCGAATGCCTCCTCGTCCTATCACAGCTGGTCGAGCACGGGGCGGTGGATAGCCTTCGCCTCGAAGAGGGGCGACGGCATCTACGGGCGCATCTGGTTCGCGCATGTCGACGAAGAGGGGCGCGTGGGCTGTCCCTTCCAGCTGCCGCAGAGGAACCCCGAGCACGACCGCCTGTTCCTCAAGTCCTATAACATCCCCGACCTGGGAAGCTCGCCCGTGCCCTTCGACGCCCGCGTCATCGGGCGGCTCAGGAAGAACGTTCCCGCCGAGCCTTTCTCCGCCGAGCCGTTGCCGACAAGAGACGATAACTGATAAACCATATACACTATGAAGAAACGTACCATCCTTTTATCCGTCGCGTGTAGCCTGCTGGCAACCGCCTGTCTCCTTTCCTGTAAGCCGAAGGCCGAGGTGCCGACGACGGCGATAGTAGCCCACCGCGGCTACTGGAACTGCGAGGCGTCGGGCTATGCCCGCAACTCCATCGCTGCCCTCCGTCAGGCAGGGGAGGAGCACTTCGAGGGCTCCGAGTTCGACGTGAACATGACGTCCGACAGCGTGCTCCTCGTGTTCCACGACCGTTGGATCGACGGCAAGGTCATCGAGGAGCATCCCTATGCCGACTTTGCCGACGTGCGCCTGGCGAACGGCGAGCCCATCCCCGTGCTCGACAGCTTCCTGCTGGCGGCTGTCGACTATCCCGCCACGCAGCTTGTCTTTGAGCTCAAGCAGCACAGCACCCCCGAGGTGGAGGACATCGCCATCGCCCTTTCGCTGCAGGCGCTGGAGCGCTACGGGCTGCTCTCTCCCTCGCGTGTCATGTTCATCTCCTTCAGCCTGCATGCCTGCGAGCAGTTGGCGCAGCTTGCTCCGGGCTTCACCGTCCAGTACCTCGGCTCCGATATTCGTCCCTCACAGCTCCGCGAGAAGGGAATTAGCGGCATCGACACGCACCAGAACGTGTTCCTCACCGACAGCACCTGGCTGCGGGAGGCTGTCGCAGCGGGCATGTGCACCAATGTGTGGACCGTCGACGACGACTCCCTCATGCAGGTGTTCTTCTATATGGGCATCGGGCAGCTCACTACCGACCGTCCCGACGTGGCGCGCAGCCTGTTGGAAAGCCCGAAAAAACAATAGTGTTTCACCCTCATTCCCCTCATCCCCATGAAAAGACTTGAGTCACTCGATGCATTGCGAGGTTTCGACATGTTCTTCATCTGCGGCGGCGCTGCCCTCCTTGTCGCCATCGCCAACTGCTTCCCCGAGAGCCACTTCTGGCAGGTCATTGCCGACAACATGGAGCACGTCCCCTGGGACGGCCTCCGTCATCACGACACCATCTTCCCCCTCTTCCTCTTCATCGCCGGCATCTCGTTCCCCTTCTCGCTTGAGCGTCAGCAGGAGAAGGGCAAGTCGCGCCGCAGCATCTACCTGCGCATCATCCGTCGTGGCCTGGTGCTCGTGCTTTTAGGCTTGCTTTATAACGGGCTGCTCAACTTCCATTTCGACACCCTGCGCTTCTGCAGCGTGCTCTCGCGCATAGGCCTCGCCTGGATGTTCGGTGCTCTCATCTACACCTCGGTGAAGGATGTGCGCATCTTGGCCGCCATCGTCGTCGTGCTCCTCGTGGGCTACTGGCTCTGCAACGTCCTCCTCATCGCCCCCGGCGCTCCCGCCGGTGCCGATCCCCTCAGCAAGGAGTGGAACATAGGCTGCTACATCGACCGTACCCTCCTCGGCGCCCACTGCTACCGTCCCGAGTACGACCCCGAGGGCCTCTTCTCCACCATCCCCGCCATCGGCACCGCCCTGCTGGGCATGCTCACCGGGCGTTTCGTCAAGCTCAGCGACAAGCGCTGCCCCCCCTACAGGAAAGCCCTCTTCCTGTTCCTGGCAGGTGTCACCTTTGCTGTGCTCGGTTGGGCGTGGAACTTCATCTATCCCATCAACAAAGCCCTCTGGTCCAGCTCGTTCGTCTGTGCGGTGGCAGGCTACTCGCTGGTGATGTTCGCCCTGTTCTACTTCATCATCGACGTGCTCAAGTGGCGCGGCTGGGACTTCTTCTTCGTGGTCATAGGCATGAACTCCATCACCATCTACCTTGCCCAGCGCTTCGCCTTCTTCGACGGCGCCACCCACCGACTCTTCGACGGCACCGTAGCCCTCTTCTCCGAGTCCGTCCAGCCCGTCGTCTGGAACGTCTGCTACATCATCGTCTGGTGGCTGTTCCTCTACTTCCTCTACAAGAAGAAAGTCTTCCTCAAGGTGTAGGGCGGGCGAAGCCGCTGCTGGTTAACTGGCCAATCGGCACTATGTGCCTGGTGAATCAGTGCTTTCACGCTTGGTGAATGGGGTATCTGCCTAGCAGAGTTTTAAGGTCCTTAAAGTCCTTACAGTCCCTCTTTTCCCTTCTCCAGCCGACCGGCTCGAGAAGGGAAAAATCTTTTTTCTCCTAGCAAAATTTGCTTCTTTTGAATTGAAAGTGAGGAAGAAAGGGTGCGAAAACGGACTTTTCAAGAGTTAAAATGGCACTTTGGCAAAAGAAAACAGGGGTTGAAAGGCAAACATGGGGTTTAAGCGCGCAAATATCGGGGTTGCTCGGGGCAGTTTGACAAGTTACGAATTGTAAGTTGCTGTTTCCTTTTTTCTCCTGTCAGTCAAAGGGCAGAGAGAACAGAAGCGAGAGCTTTGGAAAGGAAGAGTTGTCAGTCGGGCTGGAGAGGATGTCCGTTTTAGCGGAACGTGCGCATCACCGCTTCAATAAGATGTGTCAATTGAGCCTTTCCGATGCCCGAAGGCCCTATCCGATGCCCCATTTTCCCGCATAGTTCGTGCCATTTGTTGTCGCAGTACATGAACTTCACATCGCTCAAGTGTGCGGCAAATGCGGGGAAAATCATCGGAACAAGGGGTTCATGCATGCCATTTAGGGCCTTTTAGAGGAGTAAAATGAAGCATAATTGTCCTTTTTGAGGTAGGTCAATGCCCCCTAGAGAGGAATCAGCAACGTCGTATCTTGTTGTTTTATAGTATTTTAGGCTAGTGAGTGGCTAAGAGCGTGACAGTTGTGACAGATGACAGTTATTTTTTTGAGGGTATCCACTTCTCTCTTTATATATTTAACTAATTAAATATTAATTAATTATAAAGGAATAGAAGGAGTGTGCATACCTCTTTTTTTCTAATTGGAACTGTCACAACTGTCACGCTTGG
>JAGAAS010000020.1 GCA_017615125.1 Bacteroidaceae bacterium | reverse complement strand
TAAAGCCGACTTAACCCCAAAAGAATCGACAGGGACTTTCACCCTCTATCAGATGTTGGGCACGGGACGCTTCCGTACTTTCCGCGGCACATGGTCGCTGATGGGCGCCCTACTGACTGGAGTTTATAGTAACGGAACTCCTTGGGGCGCCGAATACGCGGTGACGCTCGACGACAATGACACCCGCCTCACCCTTGCCGCTCCTACCGAAACGTGCGTCTATACCCGCGCCACACTCCCGTCTGGTCTGTAAATGAGAAAGAGGCTCATCGGCTACGTCTGCATGGTCCTCGTTGCTTTGGTATCGAGGGCGGTGCCTGCATGGCATACGCCACAGACAGTGGTTCAACCCGATGGTAGCCGGATAACCCTGACTCTTCAAGGTGACGAATGGCTACACTACTACGCCAAAGACGACGGCACACCTGTCTTTAAGAACGAACAGGGCTACTATGTCCCTTACAGCCCGTTCCAGTTGGCCATGATGAAGCAACGGCAACGTGCCCGCATGCAAAGATCATATCGGAACAATCAGAGTTCTCCGAATACACTGAGTCCTCTGGATTGCCTTAAGGCACCCCTCCGTCAAGGGGAGCAGTTTTCCCAGCGTGTGCTGGTAATCTTGGCACAGTTCAATGACGTAAAGTTCACCTCGAAGGACCCCAACGCAACGTTCACACAGCACCTGAACGCCGAGAACTACAAAAGCTACGGCTATGGCAGCGCCCGCGATTACTTCGTGGCGCAATCCAACGGCCTCTTTACCCCATACTTCGACGTCTATGGTCCCTACACAGCCGAGAAGGAGATGAAATACTATGGCGAAAACAACGAGGATGGCTACGACAAACACGCCGGAGACCTCGTTGCAGAAGTTCTCAAACAGGGAAACAAGGATATAAACTTCAAGGATTATGATGCCGATAACGACGGTGTAGTAGACTTCTGCTACGTCATTTATTCCGGTTACGGCGAAGCGCAGGGAGCCAGTGAGAACACCATCTGGCCCCATCAATGGACGCTGGCCGACGCCACTGGAGCTGCGCTGAAATTGGACGGCGTACAAGTGAACGCTTATGCATGCAGCAACGAGCTACACGGCACCAGCGGCACCAAACTAGACGGCATCGGAACCATTTGCCACGAGTTCGGCCATTGCCTCGGGCTGCCTGACTGGTACGATACATCCGACGAGGGAACGAACATCGGCATGAGCGTCTGGAGCATCATGGACTACGGCTGCTACAACGAAGGCGGCAACACACCGGCTGGCTACACTGCCTATGAGAAGGAATTTCTGGGATGGCTCGATATCGAGACTATCGATACCGAGCAAGAGCTCACCCTGCGAACCACAGCCGACGGAGGAAAGGCCTACCGTATTGTCAGCAACGAGAGTACCGACGAATACTTCCTTATGGAGAACATCCAAAAGGAGGGATGGAATCGCGGTGCTTACGGGCACGGCCTACTCATCACCCACGTAGATTACAAGGAATCGGCTTGGAAGGAGAACACCGTCAACAACGGCGAAATACGACGCATGACCATAGTCCCTGCCGACGGTTCACTCACGAAAACAGTTCGCAGCTGGGCCGGCGACCCCTACCCGGGCACTTCGGGCAATACAGAATTCTCCGACTACTCCTCACCTGCATCCTTGACAAACCGAAACCTGGCACTCAGCAAGCCTATCACCGACATTCGCGAAGTGAACGGCATTGTCAAGTGCAGTTTCATGAAAGGTTGTGGAGAGCTTACAACGGCCCTGAATGCCGAATCCGTCACCCCTTATTCCTTCACAGCCCGTTGGAGCGAACGTGCAGGGACTACGGAATACGTCGTGGAGTTCTACCGCATCAGCGGCTCATGGCCATCGGACAAGAGTCTTTGGACAACCACGCTCTTCACTGAACAGGGCGAGCTCATCCAGACAGTTACCACGGCCTCGCTGAAAGCCTCTATCAGCAACCTTGAAGCCGACAAACTCTACTGCTATCGCGTGCGCTGCCGCACTAACGGCGTGCTTTCCGACTATTCCAACCTCATCTTTGTACTCACCTCTATGGACAACGGCACCCTTGCTGCGCCCGTCATGCACAACCCCGCCATCCTGGGCGACTCGTGTTTCCGCCTTTCGTGGAGCCCCGTTGCCGGAGCCAGCTACATCGTGGAGTACGAGCAGGCCATCTCCACCCAAACCGCAGCCCCCGTGCCGGATGGCTCACGCCTTGTCTCGGAACATTTCGACCGCGTCACCGCCAAGTGCGGCGAAATTACCCGTGTCCTCGACATGTACACCGACACCACCGACTGGCGAGGGACGGATGTGTACGCACAGGACGGCTGCGTGCTGCTGGGTACGGAGAATACGAACGGATTCCTCATGACCCCCGTCCTGCCCCGCACGGAGGGCATGGTAACCATCGAGTTCTCGGTCCGTCGCCACAGCGCCGACGACAAGCAACCCCTCTTCCATATCTGTCTGGCTACGGACGCCAACCGGACCGTTTACATAGACCAGATAGGCGGCTACGTCCCCGACGAAGAGTTCAAAAACTACTACTGTGTGCTTGGACCGCTCGACACGGGCTCTACCATCACCTTCATCAGCAACAGCGAACGAAGCAGCGGCGACACCCCGCGTGTCTGTTTCGACAACCTCAGCATCTACTGGGGCGACCGCAACGAGGACTACAGTGCAGCGAACAGGAGGATTTCAGGAATTCAGGAGTTCGGGAGGCCTGTCTATTGTACTGAAGCATTGTCTTCCAACGGGAAACCCGAAAAAGCGTCTGAAGCCTATCGGTCTAAAAAGGACATCACCACCTCTTCGCGGAAGTATATTGAAACCCCCGACACCTTCCTCGTTCTCTCCGATATGGAGTCAGGCAACTACATCTGTCGTGTGCGGGCGGTGAAGAACGAGGTATGCTCGCCTTACTCTGACGCCCATTCCGCCCTGGTCGGTGCCTCGGCCTTCGAGGTTGACGGCCTCTGCTTCGAGGTTATCTCCCTCGACCAAAACACCGTCCAACTAATGCCCCTAACTGACGGCCGACACTATACTGGTGACATTGTCGTTCCGGAGGCCATTACCTTTGAAGGCACCACCTACACCGTCACCGCCTTGGCTGACAGCGTCTTCCGCGGTTGCACGAAGCTGACGTCCGTTGTCGTGCCCTCAACGGTAACCTTTGCCGGCAGTAAGCTGTTCAAGGGCTGTCAGGAATTGGGCTGGGTGGACTGGCAATGCGAGGCTGCCATCGACTCAACCGATTTCATCGGCACGGCTGCGAACACGCTGGTTTACGTGAACGGTAACACCGAGGTGATGTCCGATGATATCATCCTCGTCCGCGACGGTGAAGCAAGAAACGTCACCGTCTATATCAATAGTCCCTTCCTCGTTCCCCGCAGTTTCACGGCACGGCGCATACGCTACCAGAAGGACTTTAGCCAAAAGAACGTCGTAGGCCGCTCGTCGGGTTGGGAAACCATCGTTCTTCCCTTCGACGTGCAGCGGGTGGAGCACGAGACGAAGGGCGCCCTTACTCCCTTCGGCGTCAGCGGCTCTGACAGGCACTTCTGGTTAGGGCGCTACAACGGCACCGACTTCACCTACACCGATGCCATCAAAGCAAACATCCCTTGTGTCATTGCCTTCCCCAACAGCACAGACTATCGCGACAGCGACTGCCTGAACGGAGTCATCACCTTCAGCGCCGAAAACGCTACCGTGCAGTCCACCCTCGACGTTCCACCCGTCACGGGCACTTCCTTCAACTTCGTGCCCGTCTATAAAAAGGTCTATAAGGATGCTGGACGCTACATGCTGAATGTCTACGACGAGTCGAAGACGCCCCTCCCCGGCAGCGAGTTCCAGCGGGGCGTCATGTCCATCCGCACCTTCGGAGCCTACATGCAAATTATCGGACGAACAGCAGACCCCGAACGGCTGCCCATCCGCTTCGACGGAGAGGAGTCCCTATCTCCGTTCCCCCTTGAAGAGGGAAACTTCATCTACGCCCCCGACGGACGACCCATCCCCTCTGGCAAGATCCTTCAACCACAAAGCATCTACATCGTCAATGGAAAGAAATACTACATCAAATAATTGGAAGGGGTTAGTTCTGCTATTGCTGCTCTTTTTTACCAGCTGCGTGCGGAACCCCGTTCCCGCTATCTCCAACGTGCGAGTGCAGGAAGTGAAGGCCTCCCTCGTCGAGGTGACAGCAACCGTCTCCCCCGGCGACGTGGACGAATGTGGCATCTGCTACAGCACTTCCAACACCAACCCCACGCCCGAGGCCAACGAAGGTATCATCTACGGCATCGTTGAGGGCGGACGATTCAGCGCCCAGGCTACGCTCAAGGCAAACACCACCTACTACATCGCCGTCTTCGCCTCCAACAACGCCGGACGCACTACCTCCACAGCGTTCAAGTTTACCACCAGTCACATCAGTCCCAACAAGGAGGACAATCCCCTGCCCAACACATAACGACTTGAAAACCTATTTTAGCGACGGGAACAAAAAAAAGTTACCCCAAAAGAGTGTTGTCATAAAGATGAATCGTATTCAACTATTCAAGGAGTAATCTGACTACGT
>JAGAAS010000019.1 GCA_017615125.1 Bacteroidaceae bacterium | reverse complement strand
GGCCGTCAGCGCTGCACGCCCTCACCTCGGGCACGCTTACGCCCTTGCTGCGCAGCTGGCGCGCGATGGCGACGAACGCCCTGTTCTCGGCAACGGAGGTCCCCTCGACGCCTATCAGCGGCTCCTCGCCGTCGGCTGTCAGACGGTAGTAGCGGCGGTTGGAGCCTGCAGGCGTCAGCGCCTTCACGTCGGCAGGCGCGTGTCCCGTGAGCTCGCGGTAGAGGGTGGAAAGGGTTTCAGTCATCGTGCGAAGCGGAAAAAACATCGTTTATTTGTGCAAAAATAATGCAAAGTGGCGACGGAACAAAAAGTTTTCCGTATTTTTGTGCCACAGCAACCGAAAACCCTACGCACACACTATGAAGAAAGTCAACCCCTGGGCCTGGGTGCCCACGCTCTACTTCGCCGAAGGCGTACCCTACGTCGTCGTCATCACCCTCTCCGTCGTCATGTACAAGCAGATGGGCCTGAGCAACGGCGACGTGGCGTTCTACACGGGCTGGTTCTACCTCCCCTGGCTCATCAAGCCCCTCTGGAGCCCCTTCGTCGATCTCCTTCGCACGCGCCGCTGGTGGATCACCGCCATGCAGCTGCTGGTGGGCGTAGGCCTCGGCGCCGTCGCCTTCACGCTGCCGCTCAGCGGATGGCTCCAGTGGTCGATGGGTCTCTTCTGGCTCCTCGCCTTCAGCAGCGCCACCCACGACATCGCTGCCGACGGGTTCTACATGATGGGCCTCGACGCGAGCCGCCAGTCGTTCTTCGTGGGCATCCGCAGCACGTTCTACCGTCTGGCCACCATCGCTGCCGAAGGGGGCATGCTGGCGCTCATCGGCCTGCTCACGGGACGGTTCTCGGCCAACGCCCCTGCCTCCGATGCCACACGACGCGCCTGGACGACAGCCCTCTGCGGCGTGGGCGTGCTCTTCGTGCTCCTCTCGCTCTACCACCGCTTCGTGCTGCCCCGCCCCGCCACCGACGTCCCCAGCAAGGAGTCGGTACGCCCCGCCGCCTTCCTGCGCGAGTTCGCTGGCTCCTTCGCCTCGTTCTTCCGCAAGGACAACATGTGGGCCGCCCTCCTCTTCATGCTCCTCTTCCGCCTGCCCGAGGCACAGCTAACCAAGATGAGCACCCTCTTCCTCCTCGACCCCCTCGACAAGGGAGGCCTGGCGCTCAGCGCCGCGCAGGTGGGGCTGGTGAAGGGCACGATAGGCGTCATCGGCCTGACGCTCGGCGGCATCCTCGGAGGCATCGTCGCCTCACGCGGAGGACTCAAGCGCTGGCTCTGGCCTATGGTGTGGGCCATCTCGCTGCCCGACGTCGTCTACATCTGGATGAGCTACGCCCAGCCCTCGAGCCTGCCGCTCATCGCCTCGTGCCTGTTCGTCGAGCAGTTCGGCTACGGCTTCGGCTTCACCGCCTACATGCTCTTCCTCCTCTACTACGCCCGCGGCTCGCACGAGACTGCCCACTACGCCATCGCCACAGCCTTCATGGCTGCCGGCATGATGCTTCCCGGCATGTTCGCCGGCTACCTGCAGGAGTGGATGGGCTACCGCCTGTTCTTCATCTGGGTCACCGCCTGCTGCCTCGTCACCTTCCTCGTCACCGCCTTCCTCCGCATCGACCCCTCCTTCGGCAAGAAGGAAAAGGCTGCTGAAAGCTAAGAAAGGCCAAGAGGCCAAAGGCTAAGAAGGCCAAAAGGCGAAGGGCTAAAAGGCCAATACGGTGACTGCGTCACCTACGATAGCGATAGCTTAAGCAGCCAAAGGACTAAGGACTTTAAGGTCTTTAAGGACCCTAAGGACCTTAAGGTCGGGCTTTGCTGAGCCAAAAGGCTAAGAGGCCAAACAGCCTTGGGTAAAACCGTCATATTCTTACCTTTAGCTTTATGCAGCTTTTATGCATAATCGGCATGCAGTCCATATACACTCGTTATGCAATCATCATGCATTGAAGGAAAGCCTGAAAAACCTCTCCCTCTTCGCTGATTTTTCCCTTCTTCATACGGCGAGATGAAGAAAGAAAAACAATTTTTCCCTTCTCCAAAATCCGCAGAAAAAGCAGGAAAATGAGTGTACATCCCGAGAGAGAAACGGGTGCTTTGACGTAACCGTTACGCGTTACACGTAATTTTTTTAAGGGGGTATAGTAACGCGAGGGATAGGGAGAGTAAATGCTAATTTTATATTATAATGAATTATAATATAAAATTAAATTCTATTACTTATAAATTGTAATCTCTCCTTCTCACCCTATCTCTTCCCCAAAAGGCCATTTCGTTACTATACCCCCTAAAATTTTTATCGTGTAACGTGTAACGCTTTTCGCCCCGCCTTTCCGGCGCCATCAACGTCTTCGCCTGCGGGAGATTTTCTCCCTCGCTGCCCCAACTAAATAAACCTCAGCGAGATGAGAAAAAAAGAGAGAATTGCATAAAAAAAGCCCAAAAAATTTGCATAGTCAAAAAGGAATGCGTACCTTTGTACTGTATTTGTAAGAAGCTCGCGCGCGGAAGCGCCGCCTCCCTCACAAAACGAAACAGACAGAAACTCTAACAAACTAACATTCAACAATGAAGAAACTTTACCAAAAGCTCTTTTTGCTTACGGCACTCATCCTGCTGGGCGCAGCCAAGCTCTCGGCACAGAAAGCCTATGCCGTATTCACCGCCAACGACAGCACCCTCACCTTCTACTACGACTTCAGCAGCTCGTCGCGACAGGGTGAGGTGTACCTTATCGATGAAACTGCCGAGAGTCCCCTCGGGTACGACCAGACGTTCAGATCATCTGTTTACTACGTAGTGTTCAACTCGTCGTTTGGCAACTATCTCCCTAAGAGCACGCATAACTGGTTCAGATCTATGAAAAACCTGGTTTCCATCAACGGAATCCAGTATCTCAACACTTACTACGTGAAAGATATGGCGTTGATGTTCGACGGTTGCTGGAGTCTTACCCATCTTGACCTGTCCGGCTTCAAAACCAGCAATGTAACGACCATGCGATATATGTTCGACAACTGCCGTTCGTTGACAAGCCTCGACCTAAGCAGCTTCAATACCGCCAACTTGGAAAGCACCTTCCAGATGTTTAATTCTTGCGGAAATCTGAAGACCATCTATGTGGGCTCAGGCTGGGACATGACCAACGTGACGAGTTCAACTCACATGTTCCTTTCTTGCAAAAAACTCGTAGGCGGAAAGGGAACGACTTACGATCAGAGTAATTTAGGTAATGTTACTAAGACCTATGCCGTCATCGACCAAGGTCCGACAAGTTCCTCTCCCGGCTACCTCACCGACATCTCGAAGCGCGCCACATACGCTATATTAAAGAACGACACCCTGACGTTCTACTACGACGGCTACAAGGCTTTGCACACAGAAGCCCCTTACACGCTCAACACGGGCACGAACTCCCCCGGATGGTACACTAAAAGCTCCACCATTAGGGGCGTGGTGTTTGACCCCTCGTTTATCGATGCACGGCCTACGACGACGGCCCGCTGGTTCTACGGAATGGTGAACCTGTCGACTATCAAGGACCTGCAGTACCTCAACACCAGGAACGTCACTAGCATGTTCTATATGTTCAGCGAATGCAGCAGCCTCACATCGCTTGACCTGAGCCACTTCGACGTCTATAACGTCACCAACATGAGCTTTATGTTCCAATATTGCAGCAGCCTCACGAGCGTGGGCAAAATAAACGGCTGGTATACAGCCAATCTCACCAATGTGGCCGACATGTTCTGCGGCTGCAGCAGCCTCACCTCGCTTAATCTCAACGGATGGTACACCGGCAAGATCACTGACACGAGCTACATGTTCTTCAACTGCACCCGTCTGGCAGACATCCACTTCCCCAACTGGAACACTGCAAATGTCACCAGCATGAGTCACATGTTCTACGACTGCCGCAGCCTCACCTCGCTCGACATCAGCTACTGGGACACCGGCAAGGTGACGGACATGAACAGTATGTTTGAAGACTGCTCTGCCCTGAAGACCATCTACGTCAACAGCGTCTTCACTACGGAAGCGGTAACAAACGACGAATATATGTTCTACGGTTGCGACAACCTTGTGGGTATGGCTGGAACAAAGTACAATATTGAACGGGTAGGCAAGGACTATGCCGTTGTCGACGGTGTTGACGGCAACACGGGCTACTTCAGCGCATTGCCCTACATCGCGTACAACAATAACACCCTCATGTTCCGCTGCGACGGCAAGATGATAGGCAACGGCTGGGGTACCCTCTACTACCTCAACTCAGGCAACACGAAGCCCTACTGGCAGGTCTATTATGCCAGCGACATCACCAAGGTGGTGTTCGACCCGTCGTTTATCTATGCCCGCCCCACCACCACGTATGCCTGGTTCGAGGACATGACGAACCTCACCTTCATCGAGGGCCTCGAGTACCTCAACACCAGCGAGGTGACGACGATGCAGAGCATGTTCTCCAAATGTGAGGCGCTGACGGCCATCGACGTGAGCCATTTCGACACTCGTAAAGTGACCGACATGAGTTATATGTTCAATGAATGCACGGCCGTGGAAGAACTTGACCTGACGAGCTTCGACTTGCACGGCGTGACTGACATAAGCTACATGTTCTATTACAATCCCAGCCTCTACAAAATCTATGTGGCAGGCGAATGGGATATGTCAAACGTACAGAGCTCCAGCTGGATGTTCCTCGGCTGCTCCAGCATCGTGGGAGGCAACGGCACGCAATACGACTACAATTACCTCGACAACACCTATGCCCGCATCGACGCTCCCGGCACGCCCGGATACTTCACCCTCAAGCTGAAGCAGGGCGACGTGAACGGCGACGGTGCCGTCAACGTCACCGACGTCACCATGCTCGTGAGCATCATCCTCGGCAACACGCCGTCGATCGCCGCCGCCGACGTCAACGACGACACGCAGGTAAACGTCACCGACGTCACAGCCCTCGTGAGCATCATCCTCGGCCAAAAATAACACGGGACAAAAAAGGCACATTCGACCAAACCCTCCACAACAGAAAACGGGGAAGCGACTTTCGTTCGCATCCCCGTTTTTCGTATGCTTTACTGCCCAAAGCTTAGATCACCCTTCCCTGCAGGATATGATGGGCAATGAAAGGTGTCTGATGGAGGTAGGGCAAGAGCGTGAGCGTGAAGCCGGGCTTGGTGACGATGAGGTTGGCACGCTTGCCGCGGGTGATGGAGCCCACCTCGTCCGACACGCCCATTGCGTAGGCAGCATTGAGCGTACAGGCATTGAAGGCGCGCTCTGCCGAGAGCTTCATCTGGATACACCCCAAGGCCATCACGAAACGCATGTCGCCCGAAGGCGAAGAGCCCGGATTGTAGTCGCTGGCAAGCGCTAGAGGGAGCCCAGCCTCAATGAAACGGCGCGCCTGCCCGTAGGGAAGCCCGAGGAAGAACGACGAGCCCGGCAGCATGGTAGGCATCGTGTCGCTGCCGCGCAATGCCTCCAGCTCGGCATCGCCCGTACGTTCGAGGTGATCGAGAGAGAGGGCCCCGTGACGCACTCCCACCTGAACGCCCCCGCTCACAGCAAGTTCGTTGGCATGAATCTTCGGAATGAGCCCCACTTGCTCTCCTGCTGCGAGGATGCGCTCCGTGTCGCTGACGGTAAAGAAGCCCTCGTCACAAAAAACATCGATGAATTCGGCTAAACCTCTTTCCGCCACAGCTGGGATCATCTCCTTGCAGACGGCATCGACGTATGCCTCGTGCCCGTACCCCCGTCCTACGGCATGCGCCCCGAGGAAGGTGGCGCGGATGAGCGCAGGACTCTCCTCGCGCAGGCGACGGATGACGCGAAGCATCTTCAGCTCGTCGTCGAGGTTAAGCCCGTAGCCGCTTTTGATTTCCACAGCCCCCGTGCCCTTTGCCATCATCTCGTCCAGACGGACTTTGCTCTGGCGGTAGAGCTCATCCTCGGACGTCTTATGCAACAGGTCCGACGAATTCAAGATGCCTCCTCCGCGAGCTGCTATCTGCTCATAGGTAAGCCCGTTGATCTTGTCGACGAACTCCGCGTCGCGCTGCCCTGCCCAGACGATATGCGTGTGGGAGTCGCAGAACGAGGGCATTACCATTCCCCCCTTAGCGTCAATAACCTGAATATCAACGGCGTCCTCCTGCGTGGACAGCGAAGAGGAAGGGCCGAAATCGGCAATGCGCTCCCCCTCGATGAGGAGCCAGGCGTCGGGAAGGCTTTCAACGACATCCATCTCGGAGCCTCTTTTGAGCCTGACTCCTTGAGGAACAATTCCCGTGAGCTGGGAAATATGAGTGATAAGGGTGCGTTTCATCGCGGGAAAGATTACAGATACTGTTCGTTGCGGAGGAACAGCTTCGAAGCCTTGATAAGCGGGTGCATGTAGACGTCGTTCTCGATGAACGGCACCTGCTTGCGATAGTCGCTGACGATTTGCTCGAGCCGTTCCGAGGTGCGTGCGGGACGACGGAAGTCAAGGGCTTGGGCTGCATTGAAGAGCTCGATGCCGAGCACCGTTTCCACGTTGTTGATGATATGAACCAGCTTGGTAGCGGAGTTTGCCCCCATGCTGACGTGATCCTCCTGTCCCTGCGACGAAGGAATGGAGTCGCACGAGGCAGGCCAGCAGTAGCCTTTGTTCTGGCTGACGATGGAAGCTGCCGTATATTGCGGTATCATAAAGCCGCTGTTCAGCCCCGGGTTGGCAACAAGGAACTTCGGAAGCGCACGCTGCCCTGAGATAAGCCTGAAGGTGCGGCGTTCCGAGATGTTTGCCAGCTCCGACATCGCTATCGCCAGCGTATCCATAGGAATGGCGATAGGCTCCCCGTGGAAGTTTCCGGCAGAGATAATCATATCCTCGTCGGGGAAGATGTTCGGGTTGTCGGTAGCGCTGCTGATTTCATTCTCAATCACTTGGCGCACGTAGGCGATGTTGTCTTTCACGGCGCCGTGCACCTGCGGGATGCAGCGGAAGGAATAGGGGTCCTGGATATGCTCTTTCGGGCGGTTGATGAGCTCGCTCCCCTCGAGCAGCTCCAGGAAGCGCGAAGCGGTGATGAGCTGTCCCTTCTGCCGGCGCAGGCGGTGCGTCTGCGGATAGAAGGGCTCGATGCGCCCGTCGTAGGCATCGAGGGAGAGAGCCCCTATGATGTCTGCCCAGGCAGAAAGACGTTCACTCTGGATGATGGACCACACCGCATGGGCGCTCATGAACTGGGTGCCGTTGAGCAGCGCCAGCCCCTCCTTCGACTGCAGGCGGATGGGCTCCCAGCCCTTCTCTGCCCACACCTCAGCACTCGGACGACGCTGTCCCTTGTACCACACCTCGCCCAAGCCTATCAGCGGCAGCGACATGTGGGCGAGTGGAGCCAAGTCGCCCGAGGCTCCCAGCGAACCTTGCCGGTAGATGACGGGGATGATGTCGTTGTTGAACATGTCAACCAAGCGCTGCACCGTGATAAGCTGCGAGCCCGAGTGCCCGTACGAGAGCGACTGCACCTTCAGCAGCAGCATGATGCGGGCAATGTCGGGGCTCACAACCTCGCCCATACCGCAGGCGTGCGAAACAACCAGGTTGTACTGCAGCTGCGACAGGTCCTCTTCGGGAATCGTTATGTTGTAGAGAGAGCCGAAGCCCGTTGTGACGCCATACACAGGACGGTCGATATTTTGCATCTTGCTGTCGAGGTACCTGCGGCATTTCTGTATGGCTTCCACAGCCTCGATGCCCAAGGTGAGTTTTTCGTGGTTGTCAAGGATTTCCTTTATTCGCTCTATGGTTATTTGGGTAGGTGAAATGATATGTGCCATCGTTGTCAATACTTTTTATTTTTTCAAGAAGGGAAAAATTATTTTCGAGAAGGAATCTCGCCGTATGAAGAAAGAATCTCGCGAGATGTAGAAAGAATAATTTTTTTTTGAAGAAAGAATAATTTCTACTGAGTTAATCTTGTTTCGCAGTAACCTTTTGTCAGACGCCGTCGAGTGCCTGTCGCACAAGGCTGTCGTCTGCCATTTCGGGTAGAGTCACTTGCAAGCCCGGCGTGCGTGCCATTTCGCGCTCGATAGCGTGCCGGGCACCCGCGTTGCGAGCCCAGCTGCGGCGCGCGATGCCGTTGTTGACATCCCAGAAGAGCATCTGCCGTATGCGTCGGCTGGCATCATCGGAACCATCAATAACCATTCCGAAGCCTCCGTTGATAACCTCGCCCCATCCGACGCCTCCGCCGTTGTGAATCGAAACCCACGTGGCTCCCCGAAAAGCATCGCCGATGACGTTCTGTATGGCCATATCGGCTGTAAACTGCGAGCCGTCGTAGATGTTGGACGTCTCGCGGAAAGGAGAGTCGGTGCCCGACACATCGTGATGATCCCTGCCCAGGACGACAGGCCCCTTGATTTCTCCCTTGCGGATAGCATCGTTGAAAGCCAGCGCGATACGCGTTCGTCCCTCACAATCGGCATAGAGAATACGTGCCTGCGAGCCTACCACAAGGTTGTTTCGCCCGGCTTCTTCTATCCAGTGGATATTGTCGCGAAGCTGCCCCACTATCTCCTCGGGCGCATCTTTTGCCAGCTCGTTCAGGACTTCTACGGCAAGCTGGTCGGTTTTTTCCAAATCGGCAGGATCTTCCGACATACACACCCAGCGGAAAGGTCCGAATCCGTAGTCGAAATAAAGGGGTCCCATGATGTCTTGCACATAGGAAGGAAAGCGGAACGTGCCGTCAGCATTCTGTACGTCAGCCCCCGCACGCGAACTTTCCAACAAGAAAGCGTTTCCGTAGTCGAAGAAATACATTCCCTTTTCCGACAAACGGTTGATAGCCGCAATCTGACGCCGCAGAGAGGCCTGCACGGCTTCGCGGAAGAGTTCAGGCGATTCTGCCATCATCTTCTTGGATTCCTCGAGGGTATACCCGACAGGGTAGTAGCCTCCCGCCCAAGGATTGTGCAGGGATGTCTGATCGGAGCCGATATCTACGCGTATTTCCTCAAGGGCGAGACGCTCCCAGAGGTCAACGACGTTGCCAACGTATGCGAGCGAAACGGTTTCTTTCCTTTCTACCGCCTGGCGGATTCGCGGGATAAGCTCGTCGAGACTATCGTGGAGCTCGTCCACCCATCCTTGCGTGTAGCGCTTTTCTGCCGCCATCGGATTGATTTCCGCCGTTACGCTGACGACACCTGCGATGTTGCCAGCCTTTGGCTGCGCGCCCGACATTCCCCCGAGCCCAGCCGTAACGAAAAGCATTCCGTGCATATTCTCCTGCGTACCAGGAATATTACGTTTCCGAAACTGCCGGCGGGCAGCGTTCATAACCGTAATCGTAGTTCCGTGCACGATGCCCTGAGGACCTATATACATATAGGAGCCTGCCGTCATCTGCCCGTACTGGGAGACGCCAAGCGCATTAAAACGCTCCCAATGGTCCTTGCTGGAATAGTTGGGGATGACCATTCCGTTGGTGACGACGACTCTCGGGGCATCCTTGTGGCTTGGGAAGAGCCCCAAGGGCAAGCCGCTGTACATAACCAACGTTTGCTCGTCGGTCATCTTCGCAAGGTATTGCATCGTGAGCCTGTACTGAGCCCAATTCTGGAAAATAGCGCCGTTTCCGCCGTAAATGATTAGCTCGTGCGGATGCTGTGCCACACGTGGGTCGAGATTGTTTTGTATCATCGCCATAATGGCTGCTGCCTGACGCGAGCGGGAGGGATATTCGTCGATAGGGCGGGCGAAAATCTCGTTTTCGGGGCGGAACCGATACATATAGATGCGCCCGTAGTCGTGAAGTTCTTTCGCAAACTCGGGAGCAAGAGTGGCATGATGCTTCGACGGAAAATAGCGGAGGGCGTTTTTCAAAGCCAGAACTTTTTCTTCCTTTGTCAGGATGTCCTTTCGCTTAGGTGCGTGGTTTATGGTTGGGTCATAGGGCTTTGGCTGGGGAAGTTCATTGGGAATTCCCTGAAGGATTTCTTCTTGAAACGTTTTCATGGTATCGTAGCAGTATGTCTTTTTCTTTGTCAATAATTCTTTTTCGACAAAGGAAAAATTTTTATTCTTTGTCGATATTTTTATTTACCAAAGAAAGAATCTCTTGTTCTTTTTCCATAGCCTCACGGACAAGGGTGCGGGCTTCGGAAACAAGCCTCTCTGCCGTTTCCCGGTTCTTCAACCCAGCGGCATTGATTCGCACATTCAAGTCTGCTCCGCGTATAGCTGCAACTGCAGCAAGAGCACCGACTCCTGCATCGGATGCAGAAGCGGGGTTGCCTTTCTCCGCCATAAGAGAAAGAACGGGAAGGGCTTTTGAAGCCGCCTTGATGGTACGGAGAGGAACTTCTGTGGCATAAAGAGTTGCCGACTCCAAAGCTGCAGCACGCGCGGCTTTCTCTTCGTCGGTATTCTTAGGCATAGAGAATACCTCCATAATCCTATTGAAAGCTGCCGTGTCTTCATCAACAAGGGAAATCAGCTCTTTCATTATCTTTTGCCCCTCTTCAGCTACATCGGAATAGGTTTTCCACAGGCTGTCCCAGCCGCGCTTATGAGCCGAGAGATTGGCAACCATCGTCCCTAGGGCAGCAGCAAGAGCGCCCATGAATGCAGAAATAGAGCCTCCTCCTGGAGCAGGAGATTCGGAAGCTGTCTCAATAGCGAAGTCTTTCAACGTCATCCGAATCAATTTCTCGCGTGCTGCTTGTTCTTTTTCATCCTCCATCAGATATTCTATTACCTTTTTGCGGGGATCGAAGGGCTTCAAGTCGTCAAGGCCCATTGACTTAATGGCAATATGAATGATTTGCTCCTCGCTGATTCCTAAGGATCGCTGCTGCTTGGCAAGGAAATACCTGCCAGCATCGATGAGAACCTGCTTCGGAACAAGCCCCACTATCTCGGTTCCCGTAACGCGGAGCCCGCGAGCTGCGGCAGCACGGCAGACTTCATCGAAAGCCACATGAAGGGGAGTCTGACGGATGTCGGTGATGTTCATGGAAACTTGCGCTATGCCGTATTCGTCGATATACCAGCCTATTGCCTTGCATCCTTTCAACGTACCCGGAATCCAGATGTCCTCGCCTTTGTCGTCTTTCAAGACCTTACCCGTAAGAGAGCCTCCCTCGCGTGCCTTCCGTCCCTTTTCGCGTACATCGAAAGCAACAGCCATAGCGCGCCGGACGGATGTGGTGTTGAGATTGAAGTTGACAGCGATAAGAAAATCCCTGGCGCCTACGTTTGTAGCGCCGCTAAGAGCAATCCGCTCCGTATAGGCGGAAGGACCGAAATCGGGACGGCGGGCTGGATCGGTCATCTTCTCAGGAAGAGCCTCGTATTCTCCTGCACGGCAAACAGCCAGATTCTTTCGCTCAGGCTTAAAAGCAGCAGCCTCGTAGCAGTAGCAGGCAATGCCAAGTTCATCGGAGATTCGCTTTGCCAGCGTCCGAGCCAGCTCGGCGCACTCTTCGAGGCTAATATTGGAAATAGGAATAAGAGGAAGCACGTCGGTAGCTCCCGAGCGAGGATGCGCTCCGTGATGCTTGCGCATATCAATAAGCTCGCCAGCAGCTTTCACTCCCTGAAAAGCCGCTTCGCAAACGGCTTCGGGACTGCCGGTGAAAGTAACGACGGTTCGATTTGTGGCTTCGCCCGGGTCGACATTCAAGACCTTTACCCGTTCGCCTCCTACGTCAGTAGCTGCGATGACAGAGACTATCTGGTTGATAACTTGTTGGTTTCGCCCTTCGCTGAAGTTAGGCACACATTCGATGATTCTTTTCATGGTATAATCAAAAAGGCATTGTTCTGTTTTCTTCTGCAAAAATACTAAATGCACTTTGAAGAAACAAGACTATAGGGCGAAAATGTATATCTATGCGCCCTTCCACTTCCTTATCTGCGATAGAAAACAAAACAGGGAGGGAAAAGAATTCGCCCTGCATCATGAATCAAACAAACCTTCGGGAATCCTATTCGAAAAGCCCCTCGAGCACATCGAGCGACTTGACAACGGGGAATCCCGGGATGTGGTAAATGAAATATCGGTTAAGATAGGTAAGGAGGCGCGCCCTGTCGGTGTGGCTCAGCGCGATGAGGTGCATGTGACTGAAGTCGGTAGTAGCCAGACGATAGAAGGTTTCCGCATCAGAGCTATTCATCACCGAAGGCCCCGAAGGGAGCATGGGCACAAAGGAGGCGGTTTCAAGGCTGAAGCAGTAGCCCGGCAGGTAGCTGTTGGTCTCGGGCGCAACACCCAGAAGGCCCAAAACACCAATGAGGAACACGAGGTGGAAGTTGGCAAAGTCCTCTACTGCCTCGTCGTACCAGCAAAGGGAGGAAACGATATAGTCGTAGAGCGCAAGATTCTCCCCTTCCTCTCGCAACGCGTGGGAAAGGAAATCGGCAAGCAGCAGCGCCACTGCCGACTTGACAGGATGGAAAGGAATATCAACCCACGCAGGCTGGGGATGGACATCACGCAGGCGGTAAAGCGTAGCATTGGGTTTCTCATCCCACTGGAATGAAATGACACTCAGCGGTGTGAGAAGCGCAGGTGAGGGCACGTGAGAAGACTGCCGCGAGCGGGGACGCGTAACCATGAAGGAGATATGCCCACGTGAACGCGTGAAGACATGAACTACCGACGAATGGTCGTCGTAGCGTATGCTCTGCATCACAAGGCCTTGATCGTCAATGTACACGTCTCTGATGAAGAAAAACAGAACCCCCTCCCCCGCTATGTATAAACAACGCTTCGAGGGGCTCAAGCGGAACGTTCTACGTTAACCGAGCAGTTCCTTCACTTTAGCGGAGATGAGCCGTCCCTCTGCCTTGCCTGCCAGCTGCTTGGTAGCGACCCCCATCACCTTGCCCATATCACGGGGAGAGGTAGCTCCCACTTCGGCAATGATGGCACGCAACGCTGCCGTGAGCTCCTCGTCGGTAAGAGCCTTCGGCAGGTAGCGCTCAATGACGGCTACCTGTGCCAGTTCTTCCTCTGCCAAGTCGGCACGTCCCTGCTCGGTATAGATGGCAGCCGAATCCTTACCCTGCTTTGCCAACTTCTGAAGGATACGAACAGCGTCGGCATCGGCCAGTTCATCGTTGGAACCCGGAGCTGTCTTTGCCTCGAGAAACACTTTCTTGATATTACGAAGAGCTTGCAACGACACCTTGTCGCGAGCCTTCATGGCAGCTACTATGTCTGCACTTACTTGACTGAAAAGATCCATTTTTATGAAATAATCAAATAATCAGGTAATCAAATGATGTCTGCGTAACACTACGCCCTGCCGAGAGCCTGAAGCTCCTTGAGCTGGGGAATAGAACGCGAGAACGTGGGCGAGGCAGCTATCGCGCTGATGAGGGCATCGTTGCCCAAGTCATCGTCGCTGAACGTGTAAGTGTGGAAGTTCTCGCCGTAGATGTCGTCAATGCGCTCATCGGCAGAGCGGGATGCAGCCGCTACAGGCTCCTCCGTTTCGGCAGCAGGAGTTTCCTGTTCCGTCACCGAGATTTCGGAAGCATCGTCGGCAGGTTGACGTACTACAGTCTCTTCTTGCTGGGTTTCGACGCGCTTCTTTGCCTCGAACGATTCCCCTATCTGCGGAATGTCGCTCAATCCGAAACCTGTGGCAAGCACAGTAATCTTCACATCCTCGCCCAAGCTGTCGTCGTCGGCAAGACCCCAGATGACTTCGATATTGTTGTTCTGGAATTCATCCATGAACTGGTCGAGTTCTTCTATTTCCTGCACGAAGAGCGGATGAGCAGAGCTCTGGTAAACGTTGAAGAGAATCTTCTTCGAGTTGAACACATCGTTATCGTTGAGCAGCGGCGAATGGAGGGCGTTGTCGATAGCTGTTGCCAGACGATGCTCGCCTCCAGCCCTTCCGTAGCTCATGACTGCCACTCCGCCGTCTTTCAGAATCTTCTTCACATCGTGGAAGTCAAGGTTGATGGTTCCGTGACAGGTGATGAGTTCGGCAATGCTCTTCACAGCAACGGTAAGGATTTCGTTGACTTTCGCGAATCCTTCGTTGACGGTAAGCCCCGAGTAGATGTCGACAAGACGCTCGTTGTTGATAACCAACAAGGCATCGACATGCTCGGCAATAGCATCCACGCCCTTGAGGGCCTGCAGAATTTTGGGACGCTTCTCGAAGCGGAAAGGAATCGTCACCACTCCGATGGTAAGCATACCAGCCTCACGAGCCAGTCGGGCAATAACAGGAGATGCTCCTGTGCCCGTTCCTCCTCCCATACCGGCAGTGATGAACACCATTTGGGTGTCGTCGCCAAAGAGCCTACGAATCTCATCGGCGCTCTCCTCAGCAGCTGCACGCGCCACCTCCGGGTCGTTTCCAGCACCGAGTCCTGTGCGTCCCAGCTGCACCTTTGTGGGGATTTCCGATGTTGCCAACGCTTGCTGATCGGTGTTGCACAACGCAAAGTTGACGTCGTGGATTCCTTCGCGGAACATGTTCTTTACCGCGTTGCCTCCACCGCCGCCTACGCCGATGACCTTGATTATCTGCTTCACCGTTGTCCTTTCGAAATCGAAAGGCAGTATCTCTTTCTCTGTCATACTACTCTCGCTATTTACGTTATTCATTTTCCTCCTTTATCAACATTTCCGCCTTGTCGCGCAGACGCTCGAAGAAGCCCTTCTTCTTGGGTTTTTCTTTCTTCTTTTCTTCGGCTTCTTTCCTCTTCTTCTCTTCCTCAGCCCTACGCTTCTCCTCTTCCTCCCTTTGTTTCCGCTCGCGCTCTGCCTGAGCATCTTCGCCGGTATCGGTAAACAACGACAGTGTCTCCATCTCATTCTGTCGCCCAAAGTCCACCTCAACAGGACGACGCTCGACTATCGTCACGCAATCGTCGTTGCCGGCAGCAAGCAGCGTGGCAAGCACGAGCCTCTTTGCCTTCATGGGCTTCTCCTCCACATTCCACTCCACCGAATCATCCTTGAATGACGCCAGGCGGAACTTGGGGAAGTGGGGCTGGCTCTGCAGGTATGCCTCCACACCCGTCATCTCCACGCCACCGCCCGTGAAGACGATTCCTGAGCTAAGTTTATCATCGGCATATCCCGACACTTTCAGCTGGTTGAGCACGTTGGAGATAATCTCTTGGAAACGTGCGCGGATAGCCAAAGCGATGGTCTTCATCGGTAGCACCGTCCCGTTCTCCGTCGTGTAGGATGAAGAATCGGACTTGTCGACTGAGAGCCCGAAACGACGCTTTATCCCCTCGGCCTCAGCGATGCTGATGCCTAGCGTCGTCAGGTCGGAGGTGATGAGCTGCGAGCCCATGGGTATCACGGAAAGGAAGCGTAGACATCCGCCCTTGTAGATGGTGACGGTAGTGGTTTCGGCGCCCATATCCACGAGGGCACATCCCAGGTTGCGGTCGTTGTCCGTGAGCACCTTTTCGCAAAGCAGAAGAGGGGTTACCAAGTCGTCGGCAATCTCCACATCCGCCATATCGAAGCCGGCACGCAAGTTGTTCATCACGGTGAAGCGCGCTTCCAGGTTGAGGCACTCCCCAACGATGCGTTTGCAGTTGCAACCCACAGGATCGGTCGTCGTCATGCTATCAACCATATATTCCTGAGGGATGACGCGAATAATCACCTTGTCGGGTGACTGGGTGTTCTGGCACTCTTCCGTCATCTGATCGATAAGCTCTGCCGTCACACGCGTCTCTTCCTCGAACTCGCGTTCCACCCGCTGGTGCGTGGAATGAAGCGTATATCCCTCCAAGCCCACATACACCTGACTGATAACCGCGCCGAGCTGTCCCTCCAGCTTGTTGATGATGTTCGTGATGCTTTGGGCCGTCTTGTCGATGTTTCTGACAACGCCGTTCTTGACAAACTCCCCAGCGTCCTCAGCGGCGTATGCCACCACCTCCAGCGTTCCGTCAACACGCTTGAAACCGACTGCCCCGCTGATTGCGGAGGAACCGATTTCGATGATTGCCGTCATTTTCTTCTCTGCCATAGATATAAAGTATTTATTTGATTCCAATTACCTGATTGCCGTAGCGGATATCAAGGATGCTGTAACGCTCCCACCCTATCTGCGAGAGCCCCTCCTTGTAGAACGTCATCAGCTTGCCCAGCTTGTACTTCAGGTTCTCCACCTTTCCCAAGCGGATAATCTGTCCCCCCACACGCGGCACAAGTTCCACTTCATGCTCTGCTGTCACGTTGATCTGTACGATTTGAGCGTTCCAGAAGGCATCTTTCCGCAGGAAGGTTGCCAGCCGGAAAAGGTCGTTCTCCGCAAACTTGCTATCAATATATCCCGTAGCCACAGGCAGGTAGAGAGGTCTTGGCACACGATCGAGCAGCACGCCCTCCTCGTCGATGTAGAAGTTCTTCCCACGATTGTCGATAACGTGCAAGATGGGCGTACGGCATGTAATATCGAGCCCCACCTTCGTGCCTACCGTCTTGAAGCACTCGCAGCTTAGCACCAGCGACAGATTGCGCAAGCTATCCTCGATAGCCGAGCAGGAAATCTCATCCATAGGCTTTCCCACAGGATTGAGCTTGAATCGGCGCAACAAATCCAGCACATCCCCTTCGTTGTCGAACTGCGAGCCTCCTTTATGGTTCGTCAGCACGATACCGTCGCACACGTCTCCCGCAGGACGAGGGCTGAATGCCGTAAACGCCAAAGCCATATAAGCGATGAGCAGCAGCATCACCACAACGGAAAGGATTCTTTTTACTGTCTTCTTCATTCGCTGAGAAGTGTTGTTATCTGTGGAACAAAATCTTCAATATCGCCCGCTCCAAGCGAGATGAGCACATCCAGCTCGTCCTTTTTCTCCTCTAAGAGCGGCATTATCTGCTCTTTGCTTATCATCTGCTTCTCAACGCCGGGAGCCAGATTGTCGTAGATGAGCTTCGACGTCACTCCCGGTATCGGTTTCTCACGTGCGGGATAGATATCAACGAGAATCACCTCATCGAGCAGGGAAAGGCTCTCGGCAAAATCGCGGTAGAAATCGCGCGTTCTGGTATAGAGATGCGGCTGGAAAAGCGCCGTGATGTGCCGCTCGGGATACAATTCGCGAATAGAAAGGGCACTCTGGCGTATCTCTGCCGGGTGATGGGCATAGTCGCTTAGGAACACGTGACGGTTGTCCTTCACCTTGAAGTCGAACCGGCGCTCCACGCCTCGGAACGTTCTCATCCCCTCTTTCAGCTCCTCGGGGTTGACGCCACAGAGCTGCGCCACAGCCATCGCGGCAATACCGTTGTCGATGTTGATGCTGATGGGCACACCCAGCTGCACGTCGCGCACGATGCCCGTAGGCGACACGAAGTCGAAGAAAATCTCTCCGTTTCCGATGCGGATATTCTCGGCATGAAAGTCTCCGTGTGTGCGCGAGTAGGTAAAGACTTTCACGCCCTCGGGAATGGAGGGATGTATCTGAAGTCCCTCGTGGATGATAAGTGTTCCTCCGGGACGGATAAGCGAAATGAACTTCTCGAAGCTCTCCCAGTAGGCTTCGGGCGTGCCGTAGATGTCAAGATGATCGGGATCTGTGGCTGTGACGACAGCTATGAAGGGCGAAAGCCAATGGAAGGAACGGTCGAACTCGTCAGCCTCTATCACCACATAGTCGCTCTTCTCGGTAAGGAGCAGGTTGGTATGATAGTTCTGCGAGATGCCCCCGAGGAAGGCTGCCGTTCCCACGTGCGACTGATGAAGCAAGTGGGCAGCCATCGTGCTTGTCGTCGTCTTGCCGTGAGTGCCTGCCACACAGAGCCCTCGGCGGCTTTTCGTGATAGTTCCCAGCACCTGGGCACGCTTTTGAATCTCAAATCCGTGCGTGCGGAACCACGTGAGCTCCGTATGCTCCGCGGGGACGGCAGGCGTGTAGACGACAAGCGTCGCCTGCGAATCGCGGCACGCCTCAGGGATGAGCGACACATCGTCGGAGTAATGTATCAGGGCGCCCTCCTCGTTGAGCTTGGCGGTTAATGCCGAAGGCACACGGTCGTATCCGGCAACCGTCTTCCCCAGCGAAAGGAAGTAGCGCACAAGGGCGCTCATGCCGATGCCTCCAGCGCCAACGAAATAGACCGAGCGTATGTCTTCGATTTTCATGTTGCCCATTTTATTCTTTGTTGATAATTATTTTTTCTTTCTACATCTCGCCGGCTTCTTTCTTCATACGGCGAGATTCTTTGAGCATATTTTTCTATGCTCTTCCTCTGTCGCGACTCAGCATAGCTCAAACAAGTTTGGCTCTGGCTTCGCTGCTCCATCGGTTCTTCATAATTTTTCAAGCCTTTTTCTTAGCCTGATATTCCCTGCCCAGACGGATGACTTCATCGGCAATGATGGAGGCCGAATCGGGCAGAGCCATCGTAAGGATATTCTTGCGGAGGTCTGCCAGCTTTTCCTCATCGCGAACGAGCCTGAGGGCTGTTTCTACCAGCTTGCTGCTAGCTTCGGCATCCTTCACATAGACGGCTGCTCCCTTGTTGACGAGGGCCATCGCATTCTTCGTCTGATGATCTTCGGCTACGTTGGGCGAGGGAACAAGGATGACAGCCTTGCCGAGAAGGCAGAACTCCGAGATGGAGCCTGCGCCTGCGCGGCTGATAATCAAGTCGGCAGCGGCGTAGGCAACGTCCATGTTGCCGATAAAGTCGGTGATGACGAGGTTCTTGGGCGCCTCACCCACGCGGCTTCGCATCTCCTCGAAGTAGTACTTGCCCGTCTGCCAGATAAACTGCACGTCGCTGGCGCGAATCTCATCGATGTGGGCGAGAATGGCCTCGTTGATGGAACGGGCTCCCAAGCTGCCCCCGACGATGAGCACGACAGGGTTCTCAGGGTTGAAACCATAGGAGACAACCGCTTTCTCGCGTGTCTCGGAGCAGTCGAGCAGGCTTTGCCTGACGGGATTGCCCGTGAGCTTTATCTTGTCTGCCGGGAAGAAGCGCTCGAGCCCTTCGTAGGCTACGCAGATGACGGAAGCTTCTTTGGCAAGCAGCTTGTTGGTAACGCCTGCATACGAGTTCTGCTCCTGAAGCAGCGTGGGGATGCCCTTTGCTGCCGCTGTCTTGAGCGTAGGCCCGCTGGCATAGCCTCCCACACCCACAGCCACATCGGGATTGAAGTCACGAACAATCTTCTTCGCCATTCGCTGACTCTTAGCCAGACGCCAAAGGACTACGATGTTCTTCAGAAGGTGCCTACGGTCGAATCCGCTCACGGGAAGTCCCTTGATGGGATATCCTGCGGCAGGAACCCGCTGCATTTCCATACGGTCTTGTGCGCCGACGAACAGAATATCCGTGTCGGGCAGCTTTTCCTTCAAGGCGTTGGCGATTGACAAAGCGGGGAAGATGTGTCCTCCTGTGCCGCCTCCGCTGATGATTACTCGTAATGGTTCCATAGTTATGATGCTGATTGAATGATTAAGTATCTGAGTCTTCCTGTTTGCTGTTGACGTACGTGATGCCTGTCTTCGCTTCCGGAGAACTGCCGTCTGCCGTGAAAGTATGATAGTACGAGCTGGATGCAGGCTCTTCCTGCGCCTCTGACTCGGGAATCTGATAGGTTATGGATGCCGACGGATTGGAATAGTCTATCATCTCCGACGCAGCCAGCCCTTCGGCGCGCTCCAGGCTGTCGCTGACGTTCAGCATTATTCCTATATACATACAGCTGATAAGGATGCTCGAGCCTCCCCTGCTTATGAGCGGCAGCGTCTGGCCTGTCACGGGGAACAAGCCAACGGCAATGAGCATATTTATCATCGCCTGCGTCACGAGCATAAGGGCGCACCCCATCACAAGAAGGGCCGAGAAGCGCGTCTTACATTTCCGCGCTATCTTTCCCGCTCGGAGAAGCAGCGCCACATAGAGCATCAGCACAAGCAGTCCCCCAAGAAGGCCCAGCTCCTCGATGATGATCGAGTAGATAAAGTCGGAGTATGCCTGCGAAAGGAAGTCGCGCTGCACGGAGTTGCCTGGCCCGCAGCCGAAAATGCCGCTCGAGGAGACAGCTATCAACGCGTGCGAAATCTGCCTATTCTCGTCGGTGATGCGATAGTTCTGAGGATCGTCTATTGTCACCACAGCCCGCTTTATTCGCTGCTGCCCGACAGCCATTCGGTTCATCACTCCTCCCTTTTCCGCCAGGCTCCGCATCGTGTGCTCGGGCGTAAGGATGAAAAACGCCAGCGCCAAGCCCACCATCAGCAAGCCGGCAAGGGCAATGGGACCTACGATACGCCTTGAGACGCCACCGATTATCGTCATCACGAAGATAACTAACATAAGTATCACAGCCGTAGAGATATTCTCCCCCACGATAAGCAGGGCAACGACTGCTGTCAGCCCGATGATGAACCAGAAGATCTTTCTGTGCGACACGATATCCTCCTGCAGCCTCGACAGGAGGAACGCCGTTATGATGACCATCGAAAGCTTTGCCAGCTCGGAGGGCTGGAACGTGAATCCGAAGATGGGAATCCAGCGGGCTCCCCCGTTCACCGCGCTTCCGTAAAGAGCCAAGTAGACAAGCAAGAGCATCGAAATGACTAAGAGAAGCCACGAAATCACCTTCCACCACTTATATGGAACCCGATGGACAACGAGGACGACAGCGACTCCCATCATGAGATGAATGCAATGAGAGGATATGGGCGTCCAGAAGCTTTGCTTATACGCCAGCTGGCTTGTAGCGCTGAACACCTCAATGACAGAGATGAGGCAGAGGAACATGAAAATGAACCATATTCCTTTATCTCCGCGGAAGATTTTCCCAAAAAACTCGCCTTTCATCTGTCTGTCCTTTATTGTTTTTCCTTTGTCTCTTTTTCTTAAAGCGCCTGCACGCAAGCCTTGAACTGCTCGCCCCGATCCTCGTAGCTCTTGAACAAATCGAAACTTGCGCAGCAGGGACTCAGCAATACCGTCTGCCCGGGTTGAGCCATACGAAAGGCTGCATCAACGGCATCCTTCATGCTCTGCACGTCGCTGACGGGAAGTCCGAAGCTATCGAAGAATCCGTGAAGCTTCTCGTTGTGAAGTCCGAGATACACAAGCCCTACGCACTTCTCGCGCACCAGATCGGCTATCTCGCTGTAGTCGTTTCCCTTGTCCTTGCCTCCGAGGATGAGCACCGTCTTGGCACGCATACTCTGCAGCGCATACCAACAGCTGTTGACGTTGGTAGCCTTTGAGTCGTTGATGAATTCCACGCCTCGCACGGAGCAGACCTTCTCAAGACGATGCTCTACACCCTTGAACGTTTGCAGCGCTTCACGAATCACCTCGTTCTTAATGCCGGAAATGTTGGCAGAGATACCTGCCGCCATCGAATTGTAAAGGTTGTGCTTCCCTGTAAGGGCGAGCGACTCCTGTTCCATATTGAAGGCATAGGGTTCAGCAAAATAGAGCTTCCCTTCGTCCGTATAGGCAGCGAGTCCTGCCTTCTTCAGCTCGGCAAAAGGATACAGCTTGCCGTGAATGCCGTACTTATCGAGCTCCCGACGGATGATGGGATCGTCAGCCCAGAACACAAAGGCGTCGTCGTCCGTCTGATTCTGCAGGATTCGGAACTTCGCATCGACGTACTTCTGCATGTCGTAGTCGTAACGGTCGAGATGATCGGGAGTGATGTTCATCAGCACGGCAATGTTGGCACGGAAGTCATACATATTATCCAGCTGGAAACTGCTCAGCTCTATCACGTAGTAGTCGTAGTCTTTCGTAGCCACCTGGAGTGCCAGGCTGCGGCCTATGTTCCCTGCCAGCCCCACATTCAAGCCAGCGCTCTTGAAGATATAGTAGATGAGCGACGTTGTCGTCGTCTTCCCGTTGGAGCCGGTAATGCATATCATCTTGGCGTTGGTGTACCGTCCGGCAAACTCTATCTCCGAGATGACGGGGATGCCCTTCTCCTTGAGCTTCAGTATCATCGGCGCATTGTTGGGAATACCCGGGCTCTTCACCACTTCGTCTGCATTCAGTATCAACGCCTCGCTGTGACGCCCCTCTTCCCACGCGATGTGATAGTCCTCCAACTGCTGCTTATAGTAGTCCTTCACTGCCGACATGTCGCTCACGAACACATCGTATCCTTTCACCTTCGCCAGGATGGCAGCTCCCACGCCGCTCTCCCCAGCTCCCAGCACTACCAGTCTTTTCTTTTCCATCCTTTATCTTATCTTCAACGTTAGAATTGCTATTGCTGCAAGAGCTATCGACACAATCCAGAACCGCACGGTAATCTTCGCCTCGTGCTGCAAGGCAACGGGCTTCGTATGCCGAACCGTGCAGCCCGGGTCGATGGCTTCAACCTGCTGCAGGGAGGTACGATAATGATCGTGCAGCGGGGCACGCTTGTAATATCTTCTGTGCACCCCTTTGCGTTTGCCCGTCTTGTAGTAGGTTCGCTGGATGATCACCGACAGGCTCTCCATCAGGAACACGCCGCAGAGTATCGGCACGAGCAGCTCCTTCCGTATGATGATGGCGCTGACAGCGATGATGCCTCCGATGGTGAGGCTCCCTGTGTCGCCCATAAAGATCTGTGCCGGGAAGGAGTTGTACCACAGAAAGCCGATGAGTGCCCCGACGAAGGCGCACATGTATATCACCATCTCCTCCGAGCCCGGGATGTACATGATATTCAAGTAGCCTGCCAGCGAAACGTGGCTCGACACATAGGCAAGGATGCCTATCGCGACGCCTATGATGGCTGAGTTTCCTGCTGCCATCCCGTCCATACCGTCGTTCAGGTTGGCTCCGTTGGAAACAGCCGTCACCACGAAGATTGTCATCAGCACGAAGAGTATCCACCCCCCGTATTGCTTGTATCGTCCCAGCCAGCCGAAGGCGTCGGCGTAGTCGAGGTTGTTGTTCTTGAAGAAAGGAATCGTTGTCTTCGTCGACTTGGAAGGACTGCTCTTGTGCACGACGATTGTCGTCCCGTCGGAGGTATGTCCCATTTCCACATTCTCGCGGATGACTACATCGTCGCTGAGGAACAATGTGAGCCCGACGATAAGCCCCAGGCCCACTTGCCCTATCACCTTGAACTTGCCGTGAAGGCCCTCCTTGTCGTGCTTGAACACCTTGATGTAGTCGTCGGCAAAGCCCAGCAGGCCGAGCCATACGGTAGCAAGCAGCATAAGCATCATGTACACATTATCAAGGCGCCCTATCAGGAGGCAGGGAATGAGGATGGCGACAATAATGATTACGCCTCCCATCGTGGGAACTCCCACTTTGTTCACGCCGAAAGGATCGAGCTTTGCGTCACGCTGCGTCTCCGATACGTTCCTGCGCTTCAGCAGCTGAATGAAATACTTCCCGAACCAAGCCGAAACGAGCAGCGACAGTATGACGGTGACGGCGGCTCGTACCGAGATGTAGCCGAAAACCCTTGCGCCTGGGAAATTCAGGGAAGCGAGGTAATCAAATAAATAGTTCAGCATCTTCTATATTCCTTTCTTGTTGATTTTTTCTTTCTTGAAAAAAATTTATTCCTTCTCCAAAAAAATTTTTTCTTTCTTCATACGGCCGGCTTCTTTCTTCATACGGCGAGATTCTTTCTCCATACGGATTCAGCCTTTCGTGAGCCCGAATTCTTCGCGGAGTACCTCCCGGTCGTCGAAATGATGCTTCACGCCTTTCACCTCCTGGTAGTCCTCGTGTCCCTTTCCGGCAACGAGAATTACGTCGCCGGGATGGGCTATCAGGCACGCCGTGCGGATTGCCTCACGACGGTCGACGATTGTCAGGACTTTCTTCCGCTCTTCGTCGGTGAGCCCTGCAAGCATGTCGTTGATAATGTCCTGCGGCTCCTCGAAGCGGGGGTTGTCACTTGTGATGATGACGCGAGTGCTGCCCTTCACGGCCTCCTGAGCCATCAGCGGGCGCTTTCCCTTGTCGCGGTTACCTCCTGCTCCGACGACGGTTATCACTTCTGCCTTCCCGTCAACCACTTCGTTGATGGCCTTCAGCACGTTGTTGATGGCGTCGGGTGTATGCGCATAGTCCACGATAGCCGAGAAGCCCTTGGGCGAGCGGATAGCCTCGAACCTTCCGGAAACCGGGCGCAGCGTGCTCAGCACCGTAAGCACTTCCATCGGCTCCCTTCCCAGTGCGCAGGCAGCTCCGTAGACAGCCAGCAGGTTGCTCGCGTTGAACTTGCCCACGAACTGCACGAACACCTCCGTGTTGTTGATGTCCAACAGCATTCCGTCGAAGTCGTGCTCGAGAATACGTCCCTTGAAATCGCACATGCGCTGCTGCGAGTAGGTATAGACGTGCGCACGGGTATTCTGAGCCATCACGAGCCCATTTTTGTCGTCGAGGTTGGTAATCATAAAGGCCTCCGCAGGGAGCCCGTCGAAGAAGGCCTTCTTGGCTCTTAAGTAGTTCTCGACGGTTTTATGATAGTCCATATGGTCTCGCGTCAGGTTGGTGAAGATTCCTCCCGCGAAACGGAGCCCGCTTATCCGCTTCTGGTCGATGGCGTGAGAGCTGCATTCCATGAATGCATACGTGCATCCTGCATCAGCCATACGCCCGAGAAGTCTGTTGAGCGTCACAGCATCGGGGGTGGTATGATCGGCAGGAACAGCTTCGTCGTCGATGTAGTTGCAGACGGTGGAGACAAGTCCTACCTTGTATCCGAATGCGCGGAACATCTTATATAATAAGGTAGCGATGGTGGTTTTCCCGTTCGTTCCCGTCACGCCTACCAGCGTGAGCCGCTCGGTAGGATGATGATTAAAGGCTGTTGCGATGTGGCCTACCGCCTCTTCGCAGTCGTCCACATGCACATAGGTGACTTCCTCGTTCAACACCTCGGGCAGCTTGCTGCAAACGATTGTCTTTGCTCCCTTTTCAATAGCCATCGGAATAAAGGTATGCCCGTCGACCTGCGTTCCGGGGATGGCGACGAAGAGGCTGCCCTCCACCACCTTGCGGGAATCGATGACAACGTCGCATACCTCGCGCTCGGCTGAGCCTATCAGCTCGAGCACCTTCGCATCGTTCAGTATTTCGGATAGTTTCATTCTCTCTATTTCGGATTACGTTATTTCAAATACAGGTCTACTGTCGTTCCCTTCTGAACCGAAGCTCCCGGCTGAATACTCTGTCGATATACGCGGCCTGTCCCGTTCAATCGGGCGTGGACACCACTTCTTTCCATATTATATATAGCATCCTTGGCGCCCATATCAAGGACGTTGGGAACCGTCCCTGCCGATATTTCCACATCGGGAACGATGAGCGTGTCGGCCTTTCCCATTCGCATGCCTTCGAGCACCTTCTCGGCTGCCTGCGCGTTTCCCTGCTTCAGGAGCGGTGTGTTGACGGCTGTCGAGTCCTTCAGCTCCATCACTTCCTTTGTCTTCTGATAGGCCATCACTCTCCGCGCTATCTCGCCGAAGACAGGCGCCGAGTTGCCTCCTCCGCCTCCTGCAGCAGTCTTTTTATTGATGCAGACCACACAGGTGTATTCCGGCTTGTCGGCAGGGAAGAATCCGCAGAAGTTAACCCAGTAGCCCACCCTTCCTGTCGCTTCGTTGATTTGCGCCGTGCCTGTCTTTCCAGCAACAATGAACTCTTCCGACTTCGCCTGACGCCCCGTTCCGCGCTCTCCGTTCACGACGGCAATCAGTCCCTGCGTCACATCCTGTATGGCTTTCTCGCTTGCAATCGTTGCCACCACTTCCGGCTCGTTCTTGCTGATGACCTTCCCGTCGCGGCTTATTTCGGAGATGAGGAACGGCTTCATCATCTTCCCTCCGTTGGCGATAGCATTGTAAAACGCCGCCAGGTTAATCGGAGCAATCTGCGAGCCGTACCCAATAGCCATCCAGAGGGTGTTGACGTTGGAGGCTTTCACCTCTGCCTCCGTGCGGAGCTTGGAGTCTCTCTCCTCGGGGAGCACCTGGAAGTTATCAGTCAGATGCAGGCGCTGCAGATGCTTCAGGAAGTCGAGCGATTTCCCCTTTTTCACGTAGTGCTCATCGACGACAAGCATCGTTCCGAGGTTGGATGAGAACTGCAGTATCTGCGGGATCTTCTTCACATGAGGTTCCACGATGTCGTCCTTCATCCTCGCGCCATAGAAGAACTTCGTTCCGACGCCCGTGTCCACCGAGTCTTCCACCGTTACCTCCTTGTCGTCGAGTGCCACAAGCAGCGATGCCGGCTTGAAAACTGAGCCTGGCTCGATACAGCGCCTGAGGGCGTAGTTGTCGTCAACCAGCCAGCCGCGCCCCGACGTGCGGGCCACATTCACGAGAGCCTTTATCTCTCCTGTCTTCGTCTCCATCACGATCACCGTTCCTGCGTTGGCGTCGGCTTCTTCCATCTTCCGCATCAGGGCTTGCTCGGCGATGTCCTGAATGACGAGGTTCAGCGTTGTGACAACGTCGCAGCCGTTCACGGGAGCCACATCCACGAATTCGGCATACTCGTTGAGCACTTTCCGACGATGAGCCACACCCGGTGTTCCTCGCAACAGGCTGTCGTAGGCCAGCTCTATTCCGTTTCGGGGCTTGGCGTTGTTCAGCCCGGCGTTGCTCCATTGCCCGAGGGTACGGATGGCGGTGTTGTTATAGACATTCTTCCGCACCATCAGCTCGTCCAGCTCGATGCCGCTCTTGACGATATTCTTCGTGTAGGTGAACCCCGACCGTTT
This sequence comes from Bacteroidaceae bacterium, assembly GCA_017615125.1. Classification (GTDB taxonomy): domain Bacteria; phylum Bacteroidota; class Bacteroidia; order Bacteroidales; family Bacteroidaceae; genus UBA1189. Next base: position 7,998 of record JAGAAS010000019.1, on the reverse strand, counting down.
CCTTCCCAGCCGTATGACGGGAACCTTCCTGATCTGTTCTATCTGCTCGCGGTTCAGCGACGAGCCGTAAAGCTTCTGTCGCTTCTTCGGGCTATTGATGCCCTTCATGATCGAGTCGCGCAGCTCCTTCTCGCTGGCTTTCGGGATTGCCTTGTGCAGATCGGCGCAGATGACGTCGAGGCTGTCTATCCACATCTGCCTGAGCACCTTACCGTCCTTGCCGTTGCCGCCGAAGGTGGCATATATGTTATACTGCTCCTCGCGCCTGGCGATGAACTCCTTCACCTCCTTATACTTATTATACGGAAGGCGCTGGTTGCCCTTGACATACAGATTGGTGTAATAGCCCGTCTTGGCGTTGCTCTTCACGTTCCTCTCCCCGCGCGAGATGGCTTCCGTCAGCAGGCGTCGGAACTCATCCGAGCTCTGCAGGGGGAGTATCTCGTGCAGGCTGTCGCAGTAGATTTTCATGTTCTCGCGCACCATAGCGTTGCGCACGCGCTGCTGCTCGAGCGTGGGCGACGAGCCCTTGTATTTGAACACGAGCTGGTACTCGGGCGTACTGCTCACCATCACATGTCCGTCATCACTGAGGATGCTTCCGCGCTGAGGCAGCACCTTCACGCTGTCTACCTCGAAGCGCTTGGCTACCACAGCCCACTTGCCTCTGTCGAACGTCATGAGAAGAGCGGCTCTTATCATAATGAGAATAGCCAGCAGCACCACGATGATAATCACCGAGGTGAACTTCTTCGTCATTGATTCGATGTCTGCCCTCATTTCCTCTCAATTACAACAGGAGCCGCCGTCGACGGCTTCAGATTACTCGATGTGTTTGCCACACGCTGCTCGATATTCGACTGCCGGCTCTTCTGCATCAGTTCGTTGTTCAGCGCCACCGACTCGTTGCGCAGGTCCAGCAACTCCTTCCGGGCGCGCTGGATGGCAACGATGTCCTTCTGGCAGGCATACCGGTTGCCTTCGTACAGTACGATCAACACCATGATCAAAACTATCAGCCCCATCTGGCGACGCACAAACGGCTGCGTCAGGACATCTCCGTTGATGATGTCGGAGATGCGCAGCCTCTTCTTCGACTGTTTCTGATTCGTTTCTTTCTTACTGCTCATCTTTTCTCTGCTACGCGTAGTTTGGCACTCCTCGAGCGGGGGTTCCTCTGCTGTTCCTCATCGGTGGCAGTCACCACCTTCTCCACGATGCGATAGGGCGAGGATACATTTCCGAACATATCCTGCTGCACCTCTCCCGTCATATCCCCGGCCTTCATCATATTCTTCACCAGTCTGTCTTCGATAGAATGGTACGTCAGCACCACCAGCCTGCCTCCCGGCTTCAGCAGCTCTGTGGCTGCATTGAGCATCTCCTTCAGGGCTTCCATCTCGGCGTTCACCTCGATGCGGAGAGCTTGGTACATCTTCGCCATCTCCTTCTTCTCCCTGTCGCGCTCGAAGAAGCGTCCCGTGACTTCCGCCAGGTCGCCCGTAGTACGTATCTGCTTGGTGCGCCGCGCTCTGGCTATCGCCTGCGCCAGCTGCCGCCCGTTCTTCAGCTCCCCGTAGAAGTAGAAGATCTGGGCGAGCTTCTCCTCGTCGTAGTCGTTGAGCACGTCGACGGCTGTCTTCCCTTCGCGGGTGTTCATCCGCATGTCGAGCACCGTATCGAAACGGAACGAGAAGCCCCGCTCCTCGGTATCGAAGTGATGCGACGACACGCCCAGGTCGGCGAGGACGGCATCCACCTGCGGCACGTCGTAGTAGCGCATGAAGTTCCACAGGTAGCGGAAATTGCTGCGCACGAAGGTGAACCGCTTGTCGTCGATGATGTTGGCCTCCGCGTCTGCATCCTGGTCGAAGGCATACAGATGGGCCGTCTCGTCCATGCGGCTCAGTATCTCACGCGAATGGCCTCCGCCCCCGAACGTGACGTCCACGTAGATTCCCCCGGGGACAATGTTCATTGCCTCCACGCTCTCTTTCAGCATCACGGGAATATGATAGGTTTCTGCCATTCTCTTCACATTTTCTCTCTCCTCAGGCGGTTAAAGCGCGTTGCCTCCGCCGAGCAGCCGTTCTATATTCTCTCCTAGGTCTGCGGGATTCTCCAGCAGGGCGTCTGCCTCCTCCTTCGACCAGAGCTCTATGGTGTCGTCCATCCCGATGAAGCGTACTGCCGACTGCAGGTTCACCAGCTGCTGCAGGCGCTTCGGGATAAGGATGCGCCCGTTGCCGTCAACAGGCAGCTCGTCAACGCCAGCCACAAACTGGCGGAAGACCATCTGGTCTTTCGAGTTCCAGCGGCTCAGCACGCTGCGCATCTCGTCGAGCTGCGCGTTCCACACGCTCTTGGGGTAGAGGACCAGGCAGTTCTGGTGCACGTCCTTGCGCACCATCAGCGCCTCCTCCCCCTCCTTCTGGATGATTCTGCGGAAGACGGCAGGGAAAAAGACCCTCCCTTTCTCGTCCATCTTCGCGTCAATATTTCCTATGAATCGAGCCATTTGTAGATACTTTTTGAAAAATCGCCTCAAAGTTACATAATTCCCCACAATTCCCCACAAAAATCCACAAAAAGTTTTCCACATTTTTTAAAAAGTTTTCCACCAAGCCTTCTTATCGTCACCAATATATTTGTTAATCTGCAAGTTATGAATTTTACTTTTTATGAAAAAATCCTTCATTTTTGGTGGGGGATGGATAGAAGAACGAGATTTTTTTGGCGATAAGAAAACTTTTTTCTATTTTTGGCTGCGAATTTTCTTCAACGAATATGGAAAAAGGATACCAAGTTCAAGAATATCACGTTCCTGTCCGCCGTTTCTGCCAGACGCTGGACCTGAAGGACAACCCCGAGCTCATCGCGCGCTACCGCAGGGCTCACAGCCGCGAGGAGGCCTGGCCCGAGATCCTTGCCGGCATCCGGCAGGTGGGCATCCTCGAGATGGAGATCTACATCCTCGGCAACAGGCTCTTCATGATTGTGGAGACTCCCCTCGACTTCGACTGGGACAGCGCTATGGCCCAGCTTGCCACCCTTCCGCGCCAGCAGGAGTGGGAGGACTACGTCGCGCTCTTCCAGGCCAGCAAGCCCGGTGCATCGTCGTCGGAGAAGTGGCAGATGATGGAGCGCATGTTCCACCTTTATTAGCCCTTCCTCACCGTGTTGAATCCCCTACGGAAGAGAAGGGGCCAAAATTTATCGAGAAGGAATCTCGCCGTATGAAGAGCCGATGGAGCAGCGAGAGGAGAACGAAGCTTGCTTCTGTTATCCCGAGTCGCGACAGAGGAAGAGCATAGAAATATGCTCAAGGTATCTCACCGTATGTAGAAAGAAAAAAATTTTTGGAGAAAGAATAATTTTTAGTGCAATACAACCATTGATATGAAAAGCTCACACTCGTCCGTAGTAACCCGGCAATACCTCGTGCCGTTCATCCTCGTCACCAGCCTCTTTTTCTTCTGGGGCATAGCTAACAACATGACGGACACGCTCCTTGCCGCCTTCAAGCGCATCATGAGCATGACCGACACGCAGACGTCGCTCATCCAGTTCTCCTTCTACGGAGCCTACGCCATCCTTGCGCTCCCCGCCGCCCTCTACATCAAGCGCCGGAGCTTCAAGAGCGGCATCATCATAGGCCTGCTCATGTACGCCGCGGGCACCATCCTCTTCTACCCCGCGAGCAAGGCAGCCAGCTACACGTTCTACCTCATCGCCATCTTCATCATGGCGGGCGGATGCTCCATCCTCGAGACGACGGCTAACCCCTACATCCTCTCGATGGGCTCTCCCGAGACGGCAACGCGCAGGCTCAACGTCGCTCAGTCGTTCAACCCCCTCGGCTCCATCACGGGCATCCTCCTCAGCACCTATTTCATTCAGGCACAGCTCAACAACGCAGATGCCGCCACACGGGCGGCCATGAGTCCCGAGCAGCTGCAGAGCATCCAGGCCCACGAGATGGGAGCCGTCACCGGCACCTACATGACGCTGGGATTCGTCCTGCTGGCCGTCCTGCTCATCATGCTCTTTGCGAAGATGCCGAAGAACGGCGACAGCGACAAGAGCCTCCACTTGCGCTCCACCTTCCGCCGCCTCATGAAGAACAAGCGCTACTGGATGGGCGTCGTCGCCCAGTTCTTCTACGTGGGTGCACAGATTGGCGTCTGGTCGTTCACCATCCGCCTGGCGATGAGCGAGCTGGGCATCCTCGAGAAACAGGGAAGCCTCATCTACCTCTACTCCATCATCGGCTTCAGCGCCAGCCGCTTCATCTTCACCTGGCTCATGAAGTTCTTCCGCCCGAGCAAGCTGCTCGTCGTCGCCGCCGTTGCCGATATCCTCCTCTCGCTGGTAGTCATCTTCACTGCCGGCTCGGGATGGATAGCAGTAAGCGCCCTCATGTGCATCAGCATCTTCATGAGCCTCATGTTCCCCACCATCTACGGCATCGCGCTCGACGGCATCGGCGAGGATGCGAAGATCGGTGCTTCGGGACTCATCATGGCCATCCTCGGAGGCGCCCTTCTCACGCCGCTCCAGGCTATCATCTCCGACGCCACAAGCATCAACACCAGCTACGTCGTGCCCTGCTTCTGCTTCATCGTCGTGCTGCTCTTCGGCCTGATGGTGGAACGCGACGACAAGCGCAAGGCGCTCGAGCAGAAATAACCCGTCTGCGGAAAAGTTTTTTCAAAGAAAATATCGGCTTCCCGCGCCGATATTTTCTTTTTTGGATTATCTTTGTAGCTGAAATCATCCCCGTATGGTACAGGTAGGAGAAGCCATCGTCTCGTTCGACGTGTTGAGAGAACCCTTCTGCTGCGACTTGGGCAGCTGCAAGGGAGCCTGCTGCATCGAGGGCGACGCCGGCGCACCCGTCACCCTCGACGAGGTGGCAGCCATCGAGCAGCTGCTGCCCCACATCATCGACGAGCTCTCGCCCGAGGCCCGCGAGGTCATCGAGCAGCAGGGAGTCGCCTACACCGACGTGTCGGGCGACCTGGTGACGAGCATCGTCGGCGGCAAGGACTGCGTGTTCACCTGCTACGACTCCTCCGGCTGCTGCTACTGCGCCATCGAGCGCGCCTACCGCAAGGGGCTCACATCGTTCATGAAACCTCTCTCGTGCCACCTCTACCCCATCCGCATCAGCGCGTGCGGGCCCTACAAGGCACTCAACTACAACCGCTGGGACATCTGCAAGGGCGCCGTCCTCAAGGGCCGGCAGGCAGGCATCCCCGTCTACCGCTTCCTGAAGGAACCCCTCGTGCGCTGCTTCGGCGAAGAGTGGTACCGCGAGCTGGAGACCGTCGTCGAAGAACTCAAAAAACAACATTATATTTAACCTTTAACCAATACCCCCGCAATTATGAAAAAAACACCCCTCCTCTGCACCCTCGCAGCACTGCTCACCCTCTGCTGCCTGTCGGCACAAGCCCAGAAAACGCTCTCCCTCACCTCCCCCGACGGGAAGATTGCCGTCACCGTCGCCCTGGGCGAGCAGCTCACCTACACCGTCGCCATCGACGACGAGACCGTCATGCAGGACAACGCCATCGCCCTCACCCTCGGCAACAAGACGCTCGGCGCCAAGCCCAAGCTCAGCAAGAAGAGCCTCCGCTCCGTCAAGGAGACGCTCACGCCTGCCGTTCCCATGAAGAACGCTAAGGTCGACAACAACTACAACCTGCTGCGCCTCGACTTCTCCGGCAACTACGCCGTTGAGTTCCGCGCCTACGACGACGCCGTCGCCTACCGCTTCGTCACCCGCCAGAAGGGTACCGTCGACGTGATGGACGAGCTCTGCGAAGTCAACCTCGCCGCCACCGCCAACCTCCACATGCAGGAGCCTGGCAGCTTCCACTGCAACAACGAGGAGCGCTACACCCACCACACCGTTGCCGAGTGGGCCGAGGCAGGCAAGCTCGCCGAGCTGCCCCTCCTCATCGACACCCCTGACGGACACCGCATCCTCCTCTCCGAGAGCGGCCTGCTCGACTATGCCGGCATGTTCGTCAAGCCCAACGGCACCCGCGGCGTCGTTGCCACCTTCCCCCACGCACCCCTCGAGTTCGCACCCAACAGCGACCGCTCCGTGCACATCACCAAGGAAGCCGACTACATAGCCCGCACCGCCGGCACGCGCGCCTTCCCCTGGCGCTACTTCGTCATCACCCGCGACGACGAGACACTCGCCGAGAGCACCATCGCCACACGCCTCGCCCCCGCGAGCGTCCTCGACGACACCTCCTGGATCAAGCCCGGACAGGTCAGCTGGGAGTGGTGGAACGACGCCTCCCCCTACGGGCCCGACGTGGAGTTCGTCTCCGGCTACAACCTCGAGACCTACAAGTACTTCATCGACTTCGCACAGAAGTACGGCATCGAGTACATCCTCATGGACGAAGGCTGGGCCAAGGACACCCGCGACCCCTTCACCCCCAATCCTAACGTCGACCTCCACGAGCTCATCCGCTACGGACAGGAGCGCGGCGTCGGCATCGTCCTCTGGCTCACCTGGCTCACCGTCGACAACCACATGGACCTCTTCGAGACCTTCGCCCAGTGGGGCGTCAAGGGCGTGAAGATCGACTTCATGGACCGCAGCGACCAGTGGATGGTCAACTTCTACGAGCGCGTGGCAGCACGTGCCGCACAGAACCACCTCTTCGTCGACTTCCACGGAGCCTACCGCCCCGCCGGCCTCGAAGGCAAGTACCCCAACGTGCTCTCCTACGAAGGCGTCCTCGGCATGGAGCAGGGCGGGCGCTGCGTGCCCGACAACAGCCTCTGGCTGCCCTTCATGCGCAACATCTGCGGACCTATGGACTACACTCCCGGCGCCATGCTCAGCTACCAGCCCAACAACTACGCCGCCCGCCGTCCCAACAACGGGAGCACCGGCACCCGCGCCTACCAGATGGCCCTCTTCGTCATCTTCGAGAGCGGACTCCAGATGCTCGCCGACAACCCCACCCTCTACTACCGCAACGACGACTGCACCCGCTACATCTCCTCCGTGCCCGTCACGTGGGACGAGACACGCGTCCTTGAAGCCAAGGCCGGCGAACTCATCGTCGAAGCCAAGCGCAAGGGCACCACATGGTACATCGCCGGCATCACCAACAACAGCCAGGACGAGCGCATCGTGACCCTCCCGCTCGACTTCCTCACCGCAGGCAGCCACCAGCTCGAGCTCTTCACCGACGGCATCAACGCCGGACGCCAGGCTATGGACTACCGCCGCAAGGAGTCCACCGTCACCCCCTCCGACGTGCTCACCATCAAGGTCGTCCGCAACGGAGGCTTCGCCGGCATCATCAAGTAACACGTCTGGCCAAGGGCTAAATGGTTCATCGGTCAATCGTTTAGCTGAACGAGCGCCCCCGCAACACAACCCAAGGCAGAGCTCCACACCCGGAGCTCTGCCTTGTTCGTCCCCGAGTAATAAAACCCTTTGGCTCCTGCTTCGTTCGTCGGTTCCGTCCTCAAAGAGGTGCCGTAAAAGAATTCGAGAAATTCGAGAAATTCGTGTTCGGAAAAATATGAAGAAAGAATCTCGCGCGCTCGAGAAGGGAAAAATCTTTTTTCTTTCTTCATAATTCTTTTTTCTCCTAGCAAAATTCGGCGAGGAAACAGTTCCAGCTTTCGAGAAAAAACGCATACATACGATGCAGTAAACCGCCTTTTCGCTCCCGTTACCTGTCATTTTCGACAACAGAAAGCCCTCTTTTCCTGCAAAAACCCCGCCTTTGAGAGAAAAATAGCGAAAAGTTAGTAGGCCCCAAATGCACGAAACGGAGAGAAAAAAGTGTTAAAACAAGGGGTTTTTGCCTGTTTTTTGATGCCAAAAAGGCCGTTTTTGGAGCCTCATCTGTAATTTTTCGGGACTTCCGAGAAATTACTTAAAATGTATATTGCTGTTTTACAGCCTTTTAGGAGAGTCTTTGTTCCAGTTCCAGTTGTTCCAGTTATTTT
>JAGAAS010000018.1 GCA_017615125.1 Bacteroidaceae bacterium | reverse complement strand
TTCGCCGACACACCTTCCTTCAGCAAGTTCTTCTTACGCATTAACGGCATGAGCCCGAAGGAATACCGGAAGGGGTGGAGATGATCTTTAATATCGAGCGTCAGAATTATTCAAAAGTTCTCTGCACCATTTGCGATACAGTATAACTTAAAATGCCGATTAGCGCGCAGAGACTAAAAGCCAAAGAAGGAAATGATATGAAGAAGGGAAAAATTTTTTTTCTTTCTTCATACGGCGAAATGTAGAAAGAAAAAAACTTTTTTCTCCTAGCATAATTCTTTTTTTTCCTAGCATAAATTGGCGAGGAGAGAATTCCAGCTTTCGAGAAAAAACGCATACATACGATGCAGTAAATGACCTTTTCGTTCCTGTTTCCTGCCACTTTCGACAACAGAAAGCCCTCTTTTCCTGCAAAAAACTTGCTTTTGAGAGAAAAATTGCGAAACGTTAGTAGGCCCCAGATGCACGAAACGGAGGGAAAAAAGTGTTAAAACGAGGATGTCCTGCCTGAATTTGATGCCAAAAAGGCCGTTTTTGGAGCCTCATTTGTCCTTTTTGAAGGCTTTTTCGGGGTTGCTGAGTAATTACAGGCAACGTATTGCGTTGTTTTACAGCCTTTTAAGAAAGGTTTTTGTTACAGTTACAGTTGTTACAGTTATTTTTTAAGGGGGTATCTAACTCCTCCTTTTTATATATTCTATATATAATATATTAATTATTAATAATTTATAAAATAAAAAGGAGGCTTTTTCGCTTTTTGCATACCCTCTTTTTTCCTAACTGTAACTGTAACAACTGTAACGCTTAGCTCGTAATCGTTTGTTTGTCAATGTCTTATTTTCCTACAAGGCTATCATCACGCGTGACAGACTTATTTCTCGTTAGCGAAGATGACCTTCTTGAGCACCTTCTGCGCTATGTTGCCCGTCTGGCGCACCAGCCTCTCTACTCGCTTGCCTCTGTACCACCCTTCCGTTTCGGAGCTGATAGCCCTACGGGGGCAGGTCTTTTTACCTTCTTCTTTCAGCCATCCCAAGTCGCGAGGGATGAAGCCAATTTAGTCCCACTGGACTTCTGCAAAGGTAGTCAAAAATATCTGTTCCTCCAAGCAAAAAACGGACTTTTTTCCCATTAGTTAACCCACTTCGTGGCTTTTCTTCTTTCGCGACTCGGCCATTCAAACAAGTTTGTTGGCTCTCGCTGCTCCTTCAGTTTTCCCCACTTTATTTATCAGGCTGAGGGTCAGATTCTTGAAGGAAACAGGCAAAAAAACAACAGGCGAAGCCCCTCTGTGGAGCCTCGCCTGTTTCTGTTCCTTTGCGGAAGGGAGGAGAGGTGTTTAAGCTTCCTCCTCAACGGCTGCCTGGGCGGCTGCCAGACGTGCGATGGGCACGCGGAAGGGTGAGCAGCTGGCGTAGTTCATACCGATCTTGGCGCAGAACTTCACGGAGCTGGGCTCGCCGCCGTGCTCGCCGCAGATACCGGTGCGTAGGTCGGGACGTACCTCGCGGCCCTTGCGGATGGCGTACTTGATGAGCTTGCCAACGCCCTTCTGGTCGAGTACCTGGAACGGGTCGACCTTGAGGATCTTCTTCTCCAGATAGACGGGGAGGAAGGAGGCGATGTCGTCGCGGCTGTAGCCGAAGGTCATCTGCGTGAGGTCGTTGGTGCCGAAGCTGAAGTACTGAGCCTCAGTAGCGATGCGGTCGGCGGTGAGGGCTGCACGCGGAATCTCGATCATCGTGCCGATCTCGAACTCTACCTCCACGCCGTACTCGGCGAAGACTTCCTTTGCTACCTTGTTGATGATCTCCTTCTGCTGCTTGAGCTCGTAGAGGATACCGATGAGGGGCACCATGATTTCGGGCATGGGGTTCTTGCCTTCCTTCTTCAGCTCGCAGGCTGCGCTAAGGATGGCGCGTGTCTGCATAGCGGTGATTTCGGGGAAGGTGATGCCCAAACGGCAGCCGCGATGTCCCAGCATGGGGTTGTTCTCAGCGAGGCTGGCTACGCGCTTCTGGATGGTCTCGATGGAGACGCCCATCTCGTCGGCCATCGTCTGCTGTCCTGCGATATCGTGGGGTACGAACTCGTGGAGAGGAGGATCGAGGAGGCGGATGTTAACGGGGCAGCCGTCCATAGCTTCGAGGATGCCCTTGAAGTCGGCCTTCTGGTAGGGGAGCAGCTTGGCGAGGGCTTTCTCGCGTCCTTCAACGGAGTCGGCGAGAATCATCTCACGCATGGCGATGATCTTCTTGTCCTCGAAGAACATGTGCTCGGTGCGGGTGAGGCCGATACCCTTGGCGCCGAAGGCACGTGCTACCTGAGCATCGTGGGGAGTGTCGGCGTTGGTGCGAACCTGCAGCTTGGTGTACTTGTCGCAGAGGTCCATGAGGGCCTTGAAGTCGCCGCTCAGCTCGGCAGCCTTCGTGGGCACCTTGCCTGCGTAGACCTGTCCGGTAGAACCGTTCAGCGAGATGTAGTCGCCTTCCTTGTAGGTGACGCCTTCGATCTCGACGGTCTTGGTCTTGTAGTTCACGTTGATGGCTCCTGCGCCGCTGACGCAGCACTTGCCCATACCGCGTGCTACAACAGCTGCGTGAGAGGTCATACCTCCGCGTGCGGTAAGGATACCCTCTGCGCTGGCCATACCTGCGAGGTCTTCGGGAGAAGTCTCGAGACGTACCATAATAACCTTGTGTCCGTCCTTGTGCCAAGCCTGTGCGTCGTCAGCGTGGAACACGATCTGTCCGCATGCTGCGCCGGGGCTTGCGGGGAGGCCCTGGGTGATGACCTTTGCCTTCTTCAGCTCGTCCTTGTCGAAGACGGGGTGGAGCAGCTCGTCGAGCTTCTGGGGCTCGCAGCGCATGATGGCGGTCTTCTCGTCGATGAGGCCTTCGCGGAGGAGGTCCATAGCGATCTTCACCATAGCGGTACCTGTGCGCTTGCCGTTACGTGTCTGGAGGAACCAGAGCTTGCCTTCCTGTACGGTGAACTCCATATCCTGCATGTCGCGGTAGTGGTGCTCAAGCTTGTCCTGGATAGCGTTCAGCTCGGCGTAGATCTCGGGCATAGCCTCTTCCATCGAGGGATACTTAGCTACGCGCTCTTCCTCGCTGATGCCTGCGCGCTCTGCCCAGCGCTGGCTGCCGATCTTGGTGATCTGCTGCGGGGTGCGGATGCCTGCTACGACGTCCTCGCCCTGAGCGTTGACGAGATACTCTCCGTTGAAGAGGTTCTCGCCTGTGGCAGCATCGCGGCTGAAGCATACGCCTGTGGCGCTGGTGTCGCCCATGTTGCCGAATACCATAGCCATAACGCTAACGGCCGTTCCCCACTCGTCGGGTATTCCTTCCATCTTACGATAGAGGATGGCGCGCTCGTTCATCCAGCTGCGGAATACAGCGCAGATGGCGCCCCAGAGCTGAACGATGGGATCTTCGGGGAAGTCCTGCTTCGTCTGCTCCTTGATAGCCTTCTTGAAGCGGGCTACGAGGGTCTTGAGCTCCTCAACGCTGAGGTCTTTGTCGAGCTTCACGCCGCGTACGGCCTTCACGTCCTCGATGATAGCCTCAAAGGGGTCGATGTCTTCCTTGTTCACGGGCTTCATGCCGAGCACTACGTCGCCGTACATCTGTACGAAGCGGCGGTACGAGTCGTATACGAAGTGAGGATTGCCAGTCTTCTTCACCATACCCTCAGCCACAGCATCGTTGAGACCAAGGTTCAGGATGGTATCCATCATGCCGGGCATAGAGGCGCGGGCTCCGGAGCGTACGGAAACGAGCAGAGGGTTCTCCACCGAGCCGAACTTGCAGTTCATCAGTTTCTCGATGTGGTCAACGGCAGCATTCACCTCGTCGCGAAGGAGGGCGGTGATCTTCTCCTGACCTACCTCGTAGTACTCGTTGCAAACGTCGGTGGTGATAGTGAAACCGGGAGGAACGGGGATTCCCACGAGGTTCATTTCTGCCAGGTTGGCACCCTTGCCGCCCAGCTGCTCACGCATTGATGCGTTTCCTTCGGCCTTTCCGTTGCCGAACAGATAAACTCTTTTTTTGTCCATAGGATTGTTTTTATTTGGTAAAATAATACGATAATTCCCTTTCTATGATTTTGGCGTGCAAAGGTAGCGCCTTTTTCGGAAAAATGCAACAATTTCATTTAAAATATAGGAATAAAGCTTCCTTTTCCCGGCAAATCGAGAAGGGAGCCAAGTTTTTTCATTTTTTTAAATGTTGATTTGTTGCGGATTATGTTTTTTCTTCTTTTCTTTGTCGTCGGATTTCATGCGGAAATCCCCATTTGATTGAATAATGTAGAAGCGTTGTGCTTCATTCTTGTCGCTGAAAGTCAGGAAAACTATTCAAGCCTAAACAAGAGTGACATAACGGTTCTGCGCCATATTCGGCGCGGACTGTTTGTTCTTTTTTGTTTAGCGGGTTTTTTCCTGACACCTCAGCGACGGAATCGGCATTCAGTTCCGCGCTTTCCTTTTAATAATAGCCCAAGAACTGGGGCTTTTTTTAATTGAACTATGAAAAAGACACTTTTACTCCTCGTATGCCTGCTGTGCGTGGCATTCAGCAGTTGTACTTCTCTTACGTACTATGCAGAAGGCAAAAGCGGCATGCCGTGTTCAGACATTCCTGTCATTGAGCCCTTTACCGACCTAGGAGTCTTCAAGACTCATTATACAGAACGGGAACATAGCGACTCCCTTACGGCGCTTGCACACAAAGCCATGATGGAAGTACTTGGTGAAAACGATTCTTGGAATTTGGGCGATGTACTGATTCTTTCCGATGCGTCGGAATACGAAGCTATCCGCATGGATATCTTTGCCCTGCTGGAGTCCTGTCAAGGCAACTATAACCTACCAGAGGCTTCTCTGTTGCCAGCCGACAAGCAAAAGCTGGCAAGCGCCACCTTGCCGGTATCCTTGCTCGACTTCATGAACAAGGAGGGGAAGCCATATGTAATGATTCTGTTGTAGAACGGATTCGAACCGCACCCTGATCTGCCCTATAGAAAAAGGTATACAGGAAATAAATGGGCTATGGAATCCAATGGTAACATCACAGAATTGGAATGCGTCGTAGCAGATGCCAAACAGAACAGAGTGTATTTCTACAACCGTTCATGTGGTTACGGAAGTGGAAAGGATGACGGTAAACCTACAAGCAAGGCAGTCATTGAAAAACAGATGCATTTTCTGTTGTCGGAATATCCACATAAAAACACCATCACAAAAACAGAATTGCCCAAACTCTTCTTCCACTATGGGGTTGGCTACGGACAAATATTTCCTTCCCAGAAAATAACAGAAGGAAGACCTGTAGGACCTGACAACATAGTGACTGGTCTTGAATTCCTATGGCGTGTTTCAAAGACACCGCTCTATCTAGGTCTCACAGCGACGTCAAACTTTCACAAGATAGCCTCCACAGCAGATGCAGACAGTCCTTGGGAAAGAAATCAGGTTGACTACTCCGGCCCAATGATTGGTATGTGCAAGGTTGTCGGAAAACATCATTTCTTCGATGGAGAGCTTAGTGTCGGTGCAGTAGCAGTAGGAGGAAAAACTGAGGGCTTCGACCTGGGAGCGGTACGAACTATGGGTGAAAGCGTTAGCCTCTGCTACAGCTACCGAATTACCAATAGTATTGCCGTAGGCATTCAAGGACGAGCCTATACCTTCAATAATCCTGTGCAACCAGACGGCAAGAAACGCTTCATCGACATGTGGAATGTGGCATTGTGCTTGACTGCGCTGAGTTTCTAAAAGACAATCCCGGAGGCGGGGCTGCTATTCAGGCATTTTCATAACCGTTTCATAAACGCGACAAAGAAAGAGTAATCCATTCCAGGCTCGAAGGCAATTCTTGTTTCTTTTTTTCCATAGCGCGGAGCTGACAACGAATGTCGGCTCCGCTTTTTTTTTCACGTTGGTAGGACTTTCGGGATTTTTTCCTTCTCGAAATTGTTTATACCATCACGAAGGCGAACGTTCGCCTTCATGAAGGAACACGTTCGCCTTCATGAAGGAACACGTGTTCCTTCGTGAAGGTACAAACAAAATGGGCAAAGGAAAATGAGGGGAGAAGAGGGGAAGTGGGCGTTTTCGTGTTAAAAAATCTTGTCGCGTTGCTTGGATTGGAGAAAAATGCCTATCTTTGTAGGGAGTTAGCAACGCATCCGACTCGTTGGCAAAAGCAGGCCTTCCCCGTGCGAAGGCTGGCGTTCCAGCGGAGAAGGTACAGCGTTGTGAATGAAGTTGATAAGAGCGATATGAGCCGCAAAGACAAGCCGCTCCCTCTGCTGGAGCGTGTGACGATTACCGACGTGGCTGCCGAAGGAAAGGCGCTGGCGCGGGTGGACGACCTGGTGGTGTTCGTCCCCTTCGTCGTGCCCGGCGACGTCGTCGACCTGCAGGTAAGGCGCAAGAAACACTCCTACGCTGAGGCTACAGCCGTGAAGTTCTACGAGCGCTCCCCGCTGCGCGAGGAACCCTTCTGTCGCCATTTTGGCGTGTGCGGAGGGTGCAAGTGGCAATGCCTGCGGTACGAAGAGCAGCTGCGCGCCAAGCAGAAGCAGGTGCTCGACAACCTCACGCGCATCGGCAAGATAGACCTTCCTCCCGCTGTGGCTCACAACGCGCTGGAGGGCAGCACGGGAGGATTCCATCCCATACTCGGCTCGGAGCGCACGCGCGCCTACCGCAATAAGCTCGAATTCACCTTCAGCAACAAGCGCTGGCTCACCTTCGAGGAGATAAGCCAGAATGTCGTGTACGACAACATGAACGCCGTAGGATTCCACATTCCCGACTGCTTCGACAAGGTGCTCGCCATCGACGAGTGCTTCCTCATGGACGACGTGAACAACCGCATCCGCAACGGCATCCGCGACTACGCCTGCGCGAAGGGGCTCACCTTCTTCGACTTGCGCATGCAGACGGGGCTGTTGCGAAACATGATGATACGCACGTCGGAACATACCGACGGCACCTCCGAAGTGATGCTCCTCCTGCAGCTCTGCACCAACGAACTGACAGGACAGACGGACGCCAAAGGCCGTCCCCTCTACCGCGAGATTCCTTCTGCTCCCGACACCCCTTTGGGACGGCAGACAGGGGAGCTGATGGCGTGGATAGGGGAGACCTTCCCCGAGATTACCTCCCTGCTCTACGTCGTCAACAACAAGGCCAACGACACGATAGGCGACCTGGAGGTGCACGTCGTCAAGGGAACGCCCTACATCATGGAGGAAATGGAAGGGCTGCAGTTCAAGGTAGGTCCCAAGTCGTTCTACCAGACAAACAGCCAGCAGGCATACAATCTGTATAAGGTTGCACGCACGTTTGCCGGGCTGACAGGCAGCGAGCTTGTCTACGACCTTTATACGGGCACGGGAACTATCGCCAACTTCGTGGCTCGCTCGTGCGGCAAGGTCATCGGCATCGAGTACGTTCCCGAAGCTATTGAGGATGCTGAGGAGAACGCCGCGCTCAACGGCCTGTCGAACACGCTGTTCTACGCAGGCGACATGAAGGATATCCTTACCGCCGAGTTCATTCGCACTCACGGACGTCCCGATGTCATCGTCACCGACCCTCCCCGCGCAGGCATGCACGCCGATGTGGTGCAGGTGATACTGAATGCAGAGCCCGAGCGCATCGTCTACGTCAGCTGCAATCCTGCCAGCCAGGCACGCGACCTGCAGCTGCTTGGCGAGAAGTACAAGGTTGTTGCCGTGCAGCCCGTAGATATGTTCCCGCATACGCAACATGTTGAGAATGTAGTATTATTAACCAAATAGTAAACGTACCTAACAATGAAAAAGTCAACGAACTGGCTCCTTGCGGCAGCCTTGATAATAGCCGCATTTGTGCTGGGTTGGGCTCTGAAGATGCCCGTGAACAAACTGAAACAGTACGACCGTACCGTCTCCGTGCGCGGTTTGGCAACCAAGGAGGTGAAGGCCGACTACGCTATCGCTCCCTTCGGCTACTCGATGCTCGGAAACGACATGAAGGCGATGTATCAGGACGTGAAGCGCTACAACGAAATCGTGGTGGACTTCCTGAAGTCGGAAGGCATCGAGGACTCCGAGATCACCATCGCCACACCCGAGTTTACCGACCGACGCTCTTGGGACGACCGAAGCGGATACAACTTCCAGGTTACCAGCGTCATCACCGTAGGCACCCCGAAGGTGGATGCCGTCATCAAGCTTCGCAACGATCAGAGCAAGCTGATGGACAAGGGCATAGCCGCCCTTTCGGGATGGGAATACAGAACCTCCTACCTCTACAATGGGCTCAACGAGATCAAGCCCAGCATGATAGAGGAAGCCACGAAGAACGCCCGCGCAGCAGCCGAGAAGTTCGCTGCCGACAGCGACAGCAAGCTGGGCAAGATCAAGAACGCCACGCAGGGACAGTTCTCCATCGAGGACCGCGACAGCAACACGCCTTACATCAAGAACGTGCGCGTTGTCACCTACGTCGACTTCTACCTGAAGGACTAAAGGAACGTTTCCGTATGGAGAAGGGAAAAACTTTTTTTCTTTCTTCATACGGATTTTTTCCTTCTTGAAAAAGAATTATTCTTTCTACATCTCGCGAGATTCCTTCTCGAAAAAAAGTTTTATTCAAATCGCATTTTTCTCTTCGTTCATCCTATGCAAAAGATATTGCTTTCCGTCGTTACCTTGCTTCTTCCGCTTGCCGTATGGGCTCAGGACGCTACGTCGCTCTGCAGCAAATACGTTGCCAGCGAAGGGGTGAAGGTTGTGGGTGTTTCGCCCGCAAAGTTTGAGAAAACGCACAAGCTCCCCGTCATTTCTACAGCAGACGGGCCGCTTGACCTGGCTCCGCTGGTGGAGGACTTCAGCAGCTACTACCTGCTGACGAGTACCGACTCGGCTGTCAACGTCAGCCTGGATGCCGACATTGCCCGCCTGCTCGTTGACGGGGGCTATCAGCTGCTTCGGCATAACGACGAGGAGGGAGAGTCGGCTGCTATGTATGTGGTTGAGAACGGCGACTCGGCAACGCACTTCCTGCTCTATTCTAACACTCCGGCGCAGATGGTTCTTGTCGCACTCGGCGCCACAATGCCCCTTGCGGAACTCGAGGACTTGGTGCTCGGGCCCCAGAAGGGAGACATCGTGGAGAAGGACATCGTCGTTGAGCGCGCCAATGCGCTGTCGCCTGTGGGAGATGAAACGGCTTCCACCTCACGTCACGAGCTGAGCGAACGAGACAATAGCAACTATACCGATATCTATGCGTACATCCGAGCACATGTGCCCGATGCGATGCGAGGACCAATCAGCATCAACAGCAATGTGGAGCATCCTCTCTATGTGGTTGACGGCATACAGGTAAGCTCTCTCGACGGCATCAACCCTATCGACGTCTATTCCGTCGAGGCGGTGCGCGATGCTTCTGCTGCAATTTACGGTTTCCGCGGAGTTGCTGGCGTCATTCTTATCACCACGAAAGCTGCGCACAATGCCCATGAAGCCGAAATCCAGCGCCGTGCAGAGGAGAAAGCGGCACGCAAAGCAGCCAAAGAAGCTCGTAAGGCTGCAAAAAAGCAGAAACGATAGCTTGTTGCTGTATAAAAGCAAGCGGGTTCCCGATGCAGTCGAGAGCCCGCTTTTTCTTTTCCTTATGTATGTCTGTCAGAGTTGGAACCTATAGCCGATTGCAAAGGTGAGGCTTTCGTTGTAGCAGGAAAGAGGAAAAGGTATCCAGTAGCCCTGAATAAGATTGCTGATTCCCAGATTGCACCTCAGCTCGTAGAACAATCGCTCTGCCGAGAAGACGGAAGCACTCAGGGGCAGAGACAAATCGAAATGCTGGAAATCATCAGCCGAAGAAGAAACGGTATATCCCCCACCGCGCGAGAAGTCAGCATACGCGTTTTTGCTTAGCATATATCCAGGCTGCAATCCCACACCCAGCGCAAGCCAGTCGTTGACGTAGTATTTCCAAAGAACGGGTACGTTGATGTAGCAAAGCCGGATGAAAGCGTTGCTTATAGTGTGGTCTTCAAGAGTGAAATCCTTGAACCGAACACCCAGCTCGTTGACATCTACTCCGACTGAAATGGCCCATTTGTGTCGAAGCTGATATTCCAGGTCGAGTCCTCCGTTGAATCCGAGTTTGGGTAAGGTTCGGGAAGTGACGGCAGCACCCATTCCGTCGTCCCACACATATTGGACTCGCACGTCGGCATCCCCCAAAAGGGTTGAAGCGTTAAAGCCCACGTGAGGAGTGAGGAAAAGAGAGCCCACTTCAGGCTGTGCGCTTGCCGTAGCTGCGGCAAGAAGGAACCCGATGAGGAGAGAAAGACGTTGCTTCATACTCGTTGTTTTTTGTGAATGAATCGTTCTGAAAAAGTTGCTTTCGTTTACTAAATGCATGCAGATGAGAAATACTGCACGTGAAGGCAAACTTTTTTTTACAACGAGAGTTTTTCCTTGAGGAACTTCCCTGTGACGGACTGCGGGCAGGCTGCTATCTCCTCGGGCGTTCCGCAGGCAATCAGGTTTCCTCCCTTGTCGCCGCCCTCGGGGCCCAAGTCGATGATGTAGTCAGCGCACTTAATCACCTCGAGGTTGTGCTCGATGATGACGATGGTGTGTCCCCGGGTGATGAGAGCGTTGAACGAATCGAAGAGTTTCTTGATGTCGTGGAAGTGAAGTCCTGTGGTGGGCTCGTCGAAGATGAAGAGCGTGGGGCGAGCGTTCTCCTGCCCGAGGTAATAGGCGAGTTTGACGCGCTGGTTCTCGCCTCCCGAGAGCGTTGACGAAGGCTGTCCCAGCTTTATGTAGCCCAGCCCGACGTCCTGAAGGGGTTTCAGACGCGCTGCAATCGTCTTCTCTTCGTGCTCGGAAAAGAATTCGATAGCTTGGTTAACCGTCATCTCCAGGATGTCGAAGATGCTCTTCTCGTGATACTTCACCAGCAGCGTGTCGCTTTTGAAGCGCTTCCCGTGACAGGCTTCACACTCAAGCACAAGGTCACTCATGAACTGCATTTCAACGGTAATGGTTCCCTCCCCTTTACATTCCTCGCAGCGTCCTCCTTCGCTGTTGAACGAGAAGAAACCTGCTGTGTAGCCCATTTGTTTGGAAAGCGGCTGAGAGGCATACAGCCGGCGTATTTCGTCGTAGGCCTTGATGTAGGTGACAGGATTGCTTCGGCTTGACTTCCCGATGGGGTTCTGATCGATGAACAGCACATCGGAAAGCATCTTCAAATCGCCTTCCAGGTGCGTGAACTCTCCCGGACGTTCGCCTCCCTCTCCGTATTCGCGCTGCAGCGCCTTGAAAAGGATATCGCGCACGAGCGAACTCTTGCCCGAGCCGCTGACTCCCGTAACTACCGTCAGCACGTTCAAGGGGAAACGTACGTCTATTCCCTTCAGGTTGTTGTGCCGGGCTCCCTTGATGTCGATATAGTTGTTCCAGGGACGCCGGCTTGGGGGAACGGGTATGGATTCCTCGTGCAGCAGATAGCGTACCGTATAGCTGTCGGAGCCTGGCTTCAGGTCGCTCATATCTCCTTGATAGACAATGTTGCCTCCCAGCCTGCCTGCTTTGGGTCCTATGTCGATGATGTAGTCGGAAGAACGGATAATCTCCTCGTCGTGCTCGACAACGACGACGGTGTTGCCCTCCTGCTGCAGCTTGCGGAGTACGGCGATAAGTCTGTCTGTATCGCGGCTGTGGAGCCCTATGCTTGGCTCGTCGAGAATGTAAAGTGAGCCCACGAGCGGACTTCCCAGCGAGGTGACGAGATTGATTCGCTGGCTCTCGCCTCCCGAGAGCGTGTTGCTGAGGCGGTTTAGCGTGAGGTACCCAAGCCCGACGTCGACGAGGAACTGGAGGCGGCTCTTGATTTCGATGAGCAGACGGCTGGCGACTTGCGTGTCGTGCTCGTCGAGCTGGATTTCGTCGAAGAACTCTTTCAACCTCACAACGGGCATCTCCACAAGCTCGCAGATGCTCCTTCCGCCTACTTTTACGTAAGAAGCTTCTTTCTTCAGACGTGTTCCGTGACACGTAGGACACAGGGTTTTTCCTCTGTATCGCGAAAGCATCACGCGGTATTGAATCTTGTACTGATTCTCTTCGAGCATCTTGAAGAAGGAATCGATGCACGCCTTGCTGCGGGGACCGTGCCACAGGTAGTCTTTCTGCGCCTGCGTCAGATTATAATAAGGTTCGAAGATGGGGAAGTCGGCTTCGGAGGCGTGGAGGATGAACTCGTCGCGCCAGGCGCTCATCTTCTCGCCTCGCCAGCAAACGACAGCTCCGTCGTAGACGCTCAGCGAGCTGTCGGGGACAACGAGCTTCTCGTCAATCCCGATGATGCGCCCGAAGCCCTCGCACGTGGGGCAGGCGCCGATAGGGGAGTTGAACGAGAAGAGCTGGTCGGAGAGCTCCTCGAAAGTGATGCCGTCGGCCTCGAAGCGTGTGCTGAACGTGTGGAGGATTTCGGCTGGATAGAAGCGAAGCATGCAGGTGCCGTCTCCCTCGAAGAAGGCTGTCTCGGCAGAGTCGAGCAGACGGTTGATTGTCTCGCGGCTGTCGTCGACGGCAAGTCTGTCGACGAGAAGGTGGATGGTGGGCTTAGGGGTTCCTTTCGCTTCGGTATCGTCGTTGTCGGGATGTGCGATGAGCCAATCCTCGATGCGCTGTATCTCTCCGTTGACTTCGATGCGGGCAAATCCCTGCTGGAGGTCAACGGCCAGCTGCTCTTTCAGCGTGCGCCCCGCGTGTCGGACGATGGGCGCCAGCACGGTGAAGCGTGTGCCCTTGCCGTATGCTAACATGCATTGCACAAGGTCCTCGGGCGTGTGCTTCTTGACAAGCTGCCCGCTAACGGGGGAGTAGGTCTTGCCGATGCGGCTGTAGAGCAGGCGCAGGAAGTCGTAGATCTCAGTAGAGGTGCCAACTGTCGAGCGCGGATTGCGGCTGTTTACCTTCTGCTCGATAGCGATGGAGGGCGGGAGCCCTTTGATGAAGTCGCACTCGGGCTTTTTCATGCGCCCGAGGAACTGGCGTGCATACGACGAAAGGCTCTCGACGTAGCGGCGTTGTCCTTCAGCGTAGAGCGTGTCGAAGGCAAGCGAGCTTTTGCCCGAACCGCTGAGCCCGGTGATGACTACCAGCTTGTTGCGCGGTATGTCGACGGAGACGTTTTTCAGGTTGTTGACGTTGGCTCCCTTGACGGATATGTATTTTTCCTCCATCCTTTCTGTTGCTCTTTTTCCCGTGTTTCAATATGAAGAAAGAAAAAATTTTTTTCCCTTCTTCATACGGCGAGATGAAGAAAGAAAAATTTTTTATTCTTTGAGCATATTTTCATATGCTCTTCCTCCGTCGCGACTCACCACAGCTTGTGCAAGCACAGCTCTGGCTTCGCTGCTCCATCGGTTCTCGAAAAATTTTTTTCCCTTCTTCATATTCAAACGGCAAAAATAATGCGAATCGTGAAATAAACCAAATGATTTTTCTTATCTTTGCATGCGGAGTTCAATATACCTCAGAATATAGAAAGGCTTATCTCTTATTAAGAGAACAGATTTCAAAAAACTAAATATTTAAAAAAATGAGTGCAGAATCTATTATCGGAATTACAAGCGGTTTAATTGGTATCGCTACTTTTGTGATGGCTCGTGTCTGTTGGTTAAGAAATAAATTCAAAAAACTTCCTGCAGACGAATTATTTAGCAAATTAATGGATAAAAAGACGTCAGATGCATTTCGCAGGAAAATTCTAAAGAGGCTAAACAAAACTCCTTTGATTAATAATAGAATAAAGGAAGATTATATTCAAAAATTCGAATTATTGAACCGAGGACCTGAAACAGTGTTGTTTGATATTTGTGATAGTAATAACATCGAGCCGACAGACGATATTTGCAAAAGCATACTAAAAGCTTCTATGCCGTCACTAAGGAAAAAGTATCAAGAAAAGAGGCAGAATAATAATGAGCAATCATCTGCAGAACCAGTCTTACTCCATGAATTGAACGAAACAAAAAAGGCACCCAATCAAAAAGGAGAACAGATGGTATATATGTCTGAATTATTGAAAGTGAGGTATCCTCAAACGTGTGAAAACCTCATTCGAATACTAGACAAACATAATGTCAAATACGCTTTTTTAAAAGGAACAAAGGATATTTGGTGCCGCGACTATATGCCAATACAAACTGAATCGGGAAAGTTCATTCAATTTAAGTATGATCCAAGTTATTTAAAAGGGAATAAAGAATGGGAGGATTCTCGCACCGATGTTGACGAGGCTTGCAGGCTGAACAATATTATCGCCCAGCGCTCAGACATCAATCTTGACGGTGGCAATGTACTGATATGTGACGGGCGGGCAATTCTTACTGATAGAATCTTTTCGGAAAACCCAAATAAGGGTAAAGAGGAACTTGTAAACGAATTAAGTAAGTTGTTGGAATGTGAGATTATTATAATTCCCGCCCTCAAATCTAAAGAAGAAGATTTTACTGGACATGCAGATGGTATGGTTCGATTTGTAAATAGGAACGTAATTGTTGGAAACAAATTGTCTAATGAATACCAATACATTCAGAAAGGAATGCAAAAAGTTATCGAACAATATGGATTGAAATATATTGACATGCCGTTCTTTGAGCCAAAAGATAGTAAACACCCAGAAAGTGCTATTGGTGTATATGTGAATTATCTTGAAGTCAACAATTTGATTGTTCTGCCTGTTTTTGGAAGAGATGAAGAAGACAAGCAGGCGGTTGATGTTATACGAAAAGCATTCCCTGATAAGGTCGTTGAAACGATTAATTATAACGATGTTGCACAGAAAGGAGGACTATTAAATTGCACGACTTGGGTAATTACTCCTCAATTACAATAGTGAAAGATTAAGAAACATCTTCAAATTACGAATGTTAGTCACTTTAATACCTCTAGATGTTTATCGCAGAATATTAGAAATCTCAAAAACATCAGTTGTGGAATAGAATTAGTTTGGAGCGGTTGTTATACTCTAAATTGTAAAGAGGGTTTCTATGAGAAAAGAAATCAAACGGTAAGAAGTAGGAAAGTTTATGAGACGTAGGGCTTATTTGTTTGCGCTGATAGCATTGGCTTTGGCGCTGGCGCTTTCGCTGGATTCCTGTGTGTCGCGCAAGGGAACCATCCAGCCGTCTTCGTCTGCGTGGAACGCTCCCAAGCGCGAGTTCCGCGGAGCGTGGATGCAGGTGGTGAATGGGCAATATCAGGGAATGACATCTGCTCAACAGCAGCAGCGGCTGACGGAGCAGCTCGATGCCTTGCAGGATGTGGGGGTTAACGCTGTTTTCTTCCAGGTGCGCCCAGCAGCCGATGCGCTCTACTTATCTAATTATGAGCCGTGGAGCCATTTCCTCACGGGGCAGCAGGGAAGGGCGCCCGACAAGAGCTGGGACCCGCTTCAGTTCATGATTGACGCCTGTCACGCGCGGGGAATGGAGCTGCATGCGTGGATAAACCCCTATCGTGCAAGGATGAAGGGCATGAAGAACTCGCAGCTCAGCACGCGGCATCCCTTTACCAAACATCCCTCGTGGTTCATTGAATACGACGGGCTCCTTCTCTTCGATCCTGCGCTGCAGGAGTGTCGCGACTATATCTGTCAGATAGTGTCCGATATCGTCTGCCGATACGATGTGGACGGAGTGCATGTCGATGACTATTTCTACCCGTATCCTGCTGGGGGCAAGGAATTCGGCGATGCAAAGTCGTTTTCTCTTTACGGAAGGGGTTTTTCCAGTCGTGCCGATTGGCGCAGGCATAATGTGGATTTGCTCATCGAGCAGCTCTCTAATAAGATCCATCGTCTCAAGCCTTGGGTGAAGTTCGGAGTGAGCCCATTCGGCATTTATCACAACGCATCCAACGACGGCATCCCCGGAAGCGCTACCAGCGGGCTGCAAAACTACGACGACCTTTATGCCGACGTACTCCTCTGGGTGAAAAAGGGTTGGGTTGACTATACCGTTCCGCAGCTCTACTGGGAAATCGGCAACAAGGCTGCCGACTATGCAACGCTTGTCAAATGGTGGGCAGAGAATGCAGGAGAGCGTCCTCTTATCATAGGGCAAGACTTGGAGCGTTCCTTGAAATACGCTGACTTGGACAAGAAATTCATGCTGATGAACCGTCTTCCCGCTGTGCAGGGTTATTGCTGGTGGTACGCTGAGGCTGTCCGCCAAGCCGTTCCGGCAGCGCAGCGTGCCTCAAAAGGAAACCAGACGCTGGCTTTGCAGCCTCTCATGCCTTGGTTGGACAAGAAAGCTCCCGGAGCAGTAAAGAATCTTGTCTTCCTGAAAACCGACGACGGTCCTGTGCTTTTCTGGGAAGCTCCATTCTTCAAGGATGAGCTGAACCGCCCTGTGCGGTATGTTGTCTATCGTTTCAGAAAAGGCGAAAAGGTGAATCTAGAAAATCCGCAGCACATTGTAGGGCTGACTACGAATACGTATTTCTCCCTTCAGCCCGAACAAGGGAAGACGAATTATGTTTTTCTCGTTACGGCTCTTGATCGTCTGCAGAACGAGTCAGCAGCAGCGCAGGTTAAGGTAGTACTATAGGCGGTACTTCTTTATTCCTGTTCTTTCCTTTCTTTGGCTACCCAGTCGTCGATGAGCATTCGCGCCATACTCAGCCCTTCTGGAATAGTCGGCAGGTTGTCGGCACGGAAGAAGTGTCCTTCCTTCAGCTCCCCGTCGGCAAAGGCTATCTCTCCACTCAAGTAATCGGCGTGGAAACCTACCATCAAGCCAAGAGGGTAGGGCCAAGGCTGGCTGGAGAAGTAGCGGATGTTGGTGATTCGTAACGAAGTCTCCTCAAACACTTCCCGTGCGACGCACTCCTCGAGCGATTCCCCCGTTTCCACAAAGCCGGCTACCAGCCCGAAGAAATCCCTGCGGAAGGTTTTTGCCTTCACCAGCAGCGCTTCGTGCCCTTTTTGAACGAGGACAATAATGGCTATGTTGAGCTGAGGCCATATCTCTCTTCCGCAGCTACTGCAAAGCAAGCTGATGTCTGAATTCCAGTTCATGGGCTTTCCGCATCGGCTGCAGAAACGAGTCTCTTCGCTCCAGTAAAGCAGCTCCCACGCTTTTCCGGCACGCAGGTATTCATCGGAGCTCAGCAGATTCCAACTCTGACGCAACGAACTACGCACGAAAGAGGAAGGAATATCAGCATCCACGACGCGCAGCACCCAGTCGTCTTTCTGAATATGATGTGGAGAATCACCTTGCTCATTTACTGAAGAGTTGTCAGGATTCCAATCGTTGTCGGTAGGAAGCCTGTAAGTTTCGTTCTCGTGCTTTATCAGCAGCTCGTCTTTTTCGTTAAAAAGTACCCAAGTCTTCATTTTCCTTGTCTTTGTTTCGCAAAGATACGTTTTTTTCCGTATTTTTGTCTCGAAAAGATTTTTATTCCTATGAAGAAGCACCTTTTTTATTCTACTGTGTCGTTTGCTCTGTTGCTTTTCCTCTTTGCTGGATGTGCAAACGAGAAGGATTCCGAACTGAAGATTATTGCTACAAGTGATGTTCACGGTAATTTCTTTCCTTATGATTTTATTAACGACCGTCCTGCCAAAGGCAGCCTTTCGCGAGTCAGCACCTATTTGAAGGAGCAGCGCAAGGCTTTGGGCGACAGGGTAATCTATGTAGATAACGGCGATATCCTGCAAGGGCAGCCTACTAGCTACTATTACAATACGGTAGCAGTAGATAAGCCTCACCTTGCTGCTGAAGTGCTCAATTATATGGGATGTGAGGTAGGCACGTTGGGCAATCACGACATAGAGCCGGGAGGCCCTACATATCAGCGATATATTCGTGATGCCCATTTCCCTATTTTGGGCGCGAATATCCTATTTGAGGATATGGATAAAACGTTTGTTCCTCCTTATACGATTGTAACCCGGAACAAAACGAAGATTGCTTTCATCGGTATGCTCACTCCGGCTATTCCTAATTGGCTTCCCAAGGAGCTGTGGCGTGAACTGCGGTTTGACGAAATGGTTGGT
The DNA here is from genome assembly GCA_017615125.1 of Bacteroidaceae bacterium. Classification (GTDB taxonomy): domain Bacteria; phylum Bacteroidota; class Bacteroidia; order Bacteroidales; family Bacteroidaceae; genus UBA1189. Next base: position 21,825 of record JAGAAS010000018.1, on the reverse strand, counting down.
ACCGCTAAGAAATGGGTGCAGTATGTGAAGGAAAAGGAACAGCCCGATGTCATTATCGGCATTTTCCATTCGGGGCTTGAGGGGGGAATCGTCACTCCTCAGTATGCCGAGAATGCTTCTCTGCAGGTAGCGCGCGAAGTGCCGGGCTTTGATGCTGTTATCTTCGGGCACGATCATCGGGCTTATTGCGATTCCATACGAAATGTAGAGGGGGAAAAAGTTATGCTCGTAAATCCTGCAAATGGTGCAAACAACGTAGCTGAACTTACTCTGCGCAAGAAGGCGGTAGGCCACTCAAGCTTTAGTCTTCGTCTCGGCTTTCTCAAGTATACGTGGCACAAGAAAAACAAAGAATACTGGGCTGTGGAGGGAAAGCTCGTTCCGATGGCTGACGTAGAGCCCGACGAGGATTTCCTGAAGACGTTCGAGGAGCAGTTCCAGACGGTGAAGGACTATGTTTCCAAGCGCATAGGTACCATTACGCGTTCCATCAGCACAAAGGATGCCTACTTCGGACCGTCTGCCTTTATGGATTTTGTCCATCAGATGCAGCTTGAGATTTCCAATGCGGAGGTTTCGCTCGCAGCGCCTTTGTCCTATGTCGCTACCATAGATTCGGGCGATGTATATGTCAGGGATATGTTTAATCTCTATAAGTTCGAGAATACGCTTTACCTGATGAATCTTTCGGGGCGTGAGATTCTGGGACATCTTGAGATGTCATACGATATGTGGACGAATCAGATGAAATCGCCCGAGGATCATCTGCTTCTCTTCAACGATGATGACAACGATGTCGGTAGCGTGGATAAAAACGGCGGAGACAACAAAAGCCGTCGCCCTCGCTTCAAGAATATCTACTATAATTTCGACTCTGCCGCAGGGGTTATCTACGAAGTCGATGTCACCAAGCCTGAAGGGCAGCGTGTGAAGATTCTTCGTATGGCAGACGGACGTCCTTTTGAGTTGGATCATATCTATCGCGTTGCTGTCAACAGCTATAGGGGTAACGGAGGAGGAGAGTTGCTGACGCGAGGAGCAGGCATACCGCAAGAGGAGTTGTCGAGTCGTATTCTTTACAGCACTTCGGCAGATCTTCGTTACTACATGCTCAGCAGAATAGAAATGAAGGATACCATTACTCCTGTTTGCCTCAACGAATGGAAGTTCGTTCCCGAAAAATGGACTATTCCTGCCGGGAAGAGAGACTACCAGTTGCTCTTTGGAGAGTAAGAAAACCCGTCATCGCTTTTCGGCGATGACGGATGTTTTATTGAATGGATATTTGTCGTAAGGAATCGGTTTCTCGTTGAGAGTAATCGGTTCCTTTCTGTTAGGAATCAGGCGTTTTCCTCTCTTGGAACGACGAAGTTTGCTGCCTGATGAAGGTTTTCCACTTCGATGTGGCTGCTGAAGTAAAGCTCCCCGTCGAGTGACACACAGAAACCCTCGGGCGCCTCAATCGTTAAGGTGTGCGCCCTTTTGTAGCGGATATAATTGTCGAAGCGATGATCGTCGAGATGCTCTCCTCGCTGGTATTTACCCATTAGGCTGACGAATGTCAGGCGCGAAACGGGGCGCACAAGACAGACTTCCATCAGCCCGTCGTTGTTGATGCTGCGTGGAGCACAACGATACGAGCCCCCTACATGTGTACCGTTGGCTGCTGTGCAAAGGAGAATGTGGTTTTCGTTCAGCCTTTCCCCGTCTGCCCAAACCGTACAGCGCGTCTTCATAGCTGTCAGCAGCGCCCAGGCTACCCCGCAGGGATAGGCGAGAGGGCCCCCGATGAGGGGAATCCTCCGAATGTGGTCCATCGTTTTCGCCACGCTGGAGTCGAGCCCGAAGTGTGTGGCATTCAGCGCGTACGACTCCCCGTTGATTCGCATGATGTCGATGGGGACAGCTGTTCCGTGCACGAGGCGTTCTACATCCTGGAAATTCTCTTTTCCTCCGTAGTATTTCACGTAGTCGTTGCCGCTGCCTTGAGCAAAAGCCGTGAAGGTTGTGTTTTCCACTCCTACGGTGCTGGCTGCCACTTCGCGCAGCGTTCCGTCGCCCCCGCAAGCATAGAAGCGAAGCGGCTCTTCCGGAAAGTCGGCTCGGAAACGGCTGACGACTTCGAAGCTGTCTCCTCGGTGCTGCTTGACGTAGATAGTATAGTCGATGGGTTCCTGAAGGCGGTTGAGGGCTTCTCTTACTGTCTCCTCGCACGATTCCTTACCGGCATGCGGGTTTACGATGAAGATGTGTTTCATAGTTTCGGGCATTTGGACTTTCCGAGTTGCGAAGGTACGCATTTCTTTCCAAATCCCGCGCGGAAAGCGCCTTTTTTTCTGCTTTCCGCTCCGAAATGTTAATTATGGGCAATGAATTGGCTGTCTCGAATAATCTCTTTATCTTCGCACCGAAATATATAGCCAGAAAAGAGTTATGAAGCTTAGACATTTCCTTCTTATAATCCCCGTTGCCCTGATGGCGTATGCCTGCCAGCAGGAACAAGAGTATGCCGAAGACCCTGTTTACGACACGATGTTCTTCTCTGCCGACAGCATCGATTTCAAAAGTCCTATTGCCACAAAGGTAGCGTTCGACGCCGGGCAAAAAGTGTATGTGGGCGTTGCCTTTGCCGCAGGCGGAGAGGGTAAATACATCATGCGTGCCGAGCAAACGTGGCTGTTGACTTCCGATACGAACAAGGGGGTGATTAAAGACACGAAGCTCGTAGTCGGAGCCGCAGGCAAGGAGCCCTTCTGGTCGTTCAAAGCTCCTATGGAACCGGGCGTCTATAAGGTTACCTTCAAGGAAAAATACTCCTACTCGGCACAGAAAGCCACAGGGCAGATTTTCGGAGAGTCGAGAATTGTGACTGCTACCTTCAAAGTGCGATAGGGAAGTGGCAGCCGAAAGGTTTTTCCGAATAGAAGCAGAAGAGAGTCGTTGAGGCTCTCTTCTTTTTTTGCGTGAAAAATCCCGAAGGCATCCATGCTGTCTGCTTCAGCTTGCAGAAGCCGTTTTTTCTTGGCGGTTCAACTATTCCGGAAAACAAAAAAAGGAAATGATTTCCTTCCCGTCCCATTTTCCTTTGAGCAGAAGAAATTTTTCTTTCTCCAAAAATTTTTTTCGAGAAGGGAAAAATTTTTTTTCTTTCTTCATACGGCGAGATTCTTTCTTCATAATTTTCCCCGCTCAGAACCTGTTCTCGAATGACGGCAAGAAGGCTCTTTTTCGATGACGAATACCGAAGCGAAAAGGCTTTTGCACTTTTCTGTGTTAAAAGTTGCAAAAGCGCGCAGAAAGCATTACCTTTGTAGACCTTATATTTAAAAAGGAATAAGAGCATTTAATCACCAGAAAAATACTTTTGCTTAATCCAATGAAAGGAAGACTGAGGAAAGTCCAGACGAGCCTGTGGGCAATGACCTTCTGTGTGGCAGCGACAAGCCTGCTGACAGCCTGTCACGAAGACTACATTCTGGACGAACAGGAACCCGAGTGGCTAGGGAACAGCATCTACGACTACCTGCAGGAGGAGGGCTGCTATACGCAGTTCATCCGGCTGATTGAAGACCTTGACTATGCCGAGGTGCTGAGAAAGACGGGTAGCAAGACGCTGTTCGTCGTCAACGACTCGGCATTCGGCGAGTTTTACAAGTCCAACGAGTGGAACGTCAGAAGGTACGAAGACCTGTCTGTGGCTCAGAAGAAGCTGTTGCTCAACTCCAACATGCTGAACAACGTGTACTATACCGATATGCTCGGTCGAGTGGAAGGCCCTGTCGAAGGCAAATGCCTCCGCCGAACTACGGCGCTGAGCGTTCAAGACTCTGTGGCGTGGGTTACTCCTTCCGAGATGCCCGCAACAGACTTCTGGGACGATGCGAGGGCAAAGGGACACATCCTGCTGATGAAGGACAACACGGCTTCCCCTATGGTGCACTTTACCAACAAGTTCATGCGGTACAACAGCATCACCGAGGAGGACTTCGCCGTTATCCACAATGGGCAGCGGCGCCTGTCGAAGGACGAGGTGTTTGTCAACGGAGTACGCATCGTTTCAGCCAACAACAAATGCAAGAACGGTGTTGTGCACCGCTTGGAGAAACTGACGGTGCCCCTTGTGAATATGGCTGAGGCGGTAAACAAGAATGCGGCTTCGAGCGAGTTCGCAAGACTCATGGACCGTTTCTGCGCCCCTTACTACAACGAGCAGGCAACGCTTGACTATCAGCGCCTTCACCCAGGCTCCGACGACTCGGTATTCGTGAAGCGCTACTTCACCGGAAGAGGGCAGAACAACTTGGAGTTCTTGTATACGCCTGCCGATACACTCGCGCTTGGCTTGCTCAGCTTCGACCCAGGGTGGAACCGCTACGAAGCCGACAATCAGACGGATATGGAAGAGGATATGGGCGTTATGTTCGTGCCTACCAACGAGGTTCTCGACTTGTACTGGAACGAAGGCGGCGGGCGGTTCCTGAAAGAGCGCTACGGCACTTGGGAAAATGTGCCCGACCGAGTGCTCGACGACCTGATTTCCAACCATATGAAGCAGTCTTTCGATGCCAGCGTGCCCAGTAAGTTCTATCAGGTGAAGAATGACGGGCAGGTAGATATGGGAGTGGATATGCGCAACGTGCTGGGAACGCAGCTCTGCAACAACGGCTTAGTCTATTTCACCGATAGGGTTTATCCCCCAGTTGCCTACATTTCCGTCAGCGCCCCGACGTTAGTCAACGACAACATGAAGATTGCCGACTGGGCCATAGAGCAGCTGAACTTCTATGCCTACCTTCGCTCAATGGACTCCTACTACAGCTTCATACTACCCACCGACGAGGCCTTTGCGCACTACCTTGACCCCATCTCCTTCGCTCAAGGCGAGCCGGAGGAGTGGGAGTTCTACTACGACATGAAGTCGGGGAAAGTGGGTGCTCATGTCTATGAATATGATGTGGAGGGCGGATTCCGGCGCAACCAGAAACGCGAGATTGCTCCCGGAAATGCTATCATAGAAGACCGTCTCGACGACATCATGGACTATCACATCATCGTCGACACGGTTGAAAACTGCAAGACGGGCAAGACGTTCTACCTAACCAAAGGCAAAGGCACCATCATGGTGCAGCCCGACGACGGGGTTGGGGGCTTCGACTTCTTCGGAGGCTATCAGTACGAGAACCGTCGCGGAGTCGCTATTCCTGCCGATGACATCTACGACTATTCGCTGGAGGGCAACGGCAAGACCTACGTTACCGACATCCTCATGCTGGCTCCGCAAAAGTCGGTGTATGCTGCCATAAGGGAACATGCCGGTACCGACGAGAACCCGGGTCCCTTCTACGAGTTCTTCCGTCTGATGGCTGGGAGCGAGAATGTCTTCTACCGCGACGAGGACTATTCGACAACGGACTATGCCGTGAAGCCCTTCAATACCTATCACTACACGGTGTATGTCCCCGACAACCAGTCTGTCCGCGATGCTATCGCCGCAGGCCTGCCCGACTGGCACTATGTGGAGAGCGAGGCAGCACGCCTCGACTCGCTGGATGCTCTTGGGCTTCTCGACGAGTCGTTCGTCAAAGAGAATTATATTGACTCCCTCTCAACCGTCATTACCAAGTTCGTCCAATACCACATTCAGGACAACTCCGTCTATGTGGGCGGAGGAAGCAACTCAGGCTCCTACGAAACGGCAGCCATGAAGGTGAGCTATGAAGGAGACAAGGTGATCCCGCTCTATTTCTACCGCTTGAATGTTCAGGCTGATAACAGCCAGATTTCGGTTACCGATGCTATCGGAGTCCGTCATCATGTGCTGACGGAAGATCCTTCTCTTTACAACATCCTGGCGCGTGACTATTTGTTCAACACCAAGGATGTCAGCACGTCAACGCAGATAGAGACTTCCTCCTTTGCAGTCATACACGCCATCGACGGCGTGCTCCGTTTCGAATAAACCCGTGTAGCCATGAAGACAAAACATATTCTCTCATATATCCTTCTGCTGGCGTTTTCCTCCGTCGCCATTCCCCTTTCGGCTCAGACCATCGTCAGCGGAACGGTTTCCGACGACGTCGAGCCTCTCATGATGGTCAACGTTGTCGAGATTGACGAGACAGACCGTATCGTTGAGGCTACCACAACCGACCTCAACGGACAATTCTCGCTTCGTGTCAAGAACACCCGCGACAAGCTGCAGTTCTCCTACATCGGCTATACCACCATTACCCTGCCCATCGGCGACAGGAAGGTTTTCAACATCACAATGAAGGACGAACTCCAGCTCGAGGAGGTCGTCATCCAGGAAGTTCGCAAGAGCAATGCCGGAGGACTCGACATTCCCCAGCGCGAGATGTCCGTTGCCGCCCAGTCGCTCAGCATGAGCGAATTCGAGGGGCTCGGCTTCACATCTGTTGACGAAGCCCTGCAGGGACGTATTGCCGGACTCGACATCGTGATGAACTCCGGCAACCTCGGCTCCGGCACCACCATGCGTCTGCGTGGCGTCAGCTCCATCAACGGCAACTCCGAGCCCCTCATTGTCGTCGACGGCAATGTGTTTGAGACTACCGGAAACGACAATTTCGACTATGCCAATGCCGACGAGGAGAAGTTTGCCGAGCTGCTTTGCGTCAATCCCGACGACATCGAGAAGATAGACGTCCTGAAGGATGCTGCGGCCACCGCAGCCTGGGGCTCGCAGGGAGCCAATGGCGTCATCCAGATTAAAACGAAGCGAGGCAGTCAGGGAAAGACGCGTGTCACCTATAGCTACCGCCTCAACCTCACCCACCAGCCCGAGGGTATCCGCATGCTCAATGGCGACGACTACACCATGCTGCTCAAGGAGGCCTACTTTAATCCCCAGCAGAGCGATAGGACTTCTAATATCGTGGAGCTCAACTACGATCCCTCCTTCTCCGAATACCAGCAGTTCAACAACAACACTGATTGGGTGCGCGCCGTCCAGCAGACAGGTGTCAAGCACTCCCACTTCCTCTCCCTCACCGGTGGAGGCGACAAGGCAACCTTCCGCGTCAGCGGCGGCTACGACAACGAGACGGGCTCCATCATCGGGCAGCAGCTTGATAGGCTTTCTACTCGTGTGAACCTCGATTACTACGTGAGCGATCGTATCAAGATAAGTAGCGACTTCTCGCTCACCTATACCGACAACGATAAGAACTATCCCTATCGCGAGGGCAACCGCGATATCGGTATGCTCGGCATAGCCTACAAGAAAATGCCCAACCTCGGTATTTATGCCGAGAATGCTGACGGCACCCTTACCGACAACTATTACTATACGTTGCAGAGCATGTCGAGCGAGCTCTCCGATCAGCGCTCCCTCCCCAATCCTGTGGCTGTAGCTCGGCTGGCAACCAACAAGTACCGTTCCTATACGCTCAACGCCCAGTTCGAGCTACAATACGATCTTCTCAGTCCCGACGAGTCGGGGCATCAGCTGCGTTACAACGGGAGGGCGCTTCTCTCCACGTTCAACGATTATACTGATATGTATTACCCCCGCGAGTTGTCCACGCTCAGCTGGTACAACTCGTCTGTCAACAGCTCCACCCAGTCGGGAGCCCGCAACCGAGCTTTTACCACTCGTCACACTCTTACCTTCACGCCTCATTTCGACAATGAGGATAACTTTTTCACCACTATGCTCCGTGGAGAGCTCACCGATGGTAGCGGCAGCGATTCAGGCACTACCACTTCGGGCCTTCCAAATGGCATCTCTTCGTCTACCGCTGAGGGACAGCTCAACAATATTTGGACCTCCATCAGCCAGTGGCGCAGCATCTACTTCACCTACAGCGCCCACTACAGCTACAAGTCGAAGTATGCCATCCTCTTCACAGCCCGCCTTGACGGCTCCACCAAGTTCGGTGCTGACAACCGCTGGGGCTTTTTCCCCTCTGTCTCGGGGCGCTGGAACATCAGCGACGAGCCTTGGATGGACTGGTCCAACGGCTGGCTCTCAATGCTTTCTTTCCGCCCCGGATTCGGACAGGTAGGGCAGCAGCCGGGAGCCCAGTATCTCCATTTCAGCCGCTATGGAACCGCAGCGCAGTATATGGATCTTCCTTCCGTTAGACCTACGGGCATCCGGCTTACCGATCTCAAGTGGGAGACGAAGACAACGTGGAATCTCGGTACCGACATAGGGCTGTTCAACGACATGATCACCGCCGATATCAACGTCTACGACCAGCTCACCTCCGACCTTCTGATGCAGAATGTGGGCATCCCCACCAGTACCGGCTTCTCGTCCCTTTCGTGGAAGAATGTCGGCAGCATGCGCAACCAAGGCTGGGAGCTCAACATTAATGGCAATCAAGTCGTAAAGTTGGGTGACCTTCGTGCCGGGTTCAATTTGACGCTTGGCAACAACGTCAACCAGATTGTGGAGATGGATGAAACGACGCTTATGGGGCTCAACAGCGATTTCAACTTTGCCAACGGCTCCTATCTTACCCGCGTGCAGGTTGCTAATGCTTTCGGCTCCATCTACGGCTTTCGCTACAAGGGTGTTTATCAGTACTCTGAGTATAGCGCTGAGGAGGTGCCTGGGGTGAGTGGTCCCAATGCTCCTGTTGCTCACGACTCTCAAGGCAATGTCATTGTCGACGAGGAGGGCGAGCCGTTGCCCATGATGTACGACTATGACGACATCCGTTACACCTTCAAGGGAGGCGATGCTATCTACGACGATGTGAATCACGACGGCAACATCAACGAGCTTGATATTGTCTACCTGGGCAACTGTAACCCCAAGGTGACTGGAGGCTTCGGCTTCCGGCTCAATTACGGACGATGGTCCATGAATGCACAGTTCAACTACCGCTACGGAAGCAAAATCCTCAATATCGCCAAAATGAATGCGGAGAACATGTACTCCAATAACAATCAGAGCTTCGCAGTCAACTGGCGCTGGCGCACCGAAGGTGACGTCACTACCATTCCTCGAGCACTCCACTATACGGGATATAATTTCCTGGGCTCCGACCGATTTGTTGAGGACGGCTCCTTCTGCCGCTTCAATTACCTGCAAATCACCTACAACTTCACTCCTCAGCTGATGAAACGCATAGGAGCGAAGAGTGCCTACGTCTCCCTCTCGGGCAACAACCTTGCCGTCTGGACTCGCTATTCCGGCGTCGATCCCGAAGTCGGCTACGGCGGGTACGGACTCAGTACTGATGCTTCGCAGACGCCCCGAGCCCGTTACTTCACTTGCAGCATGAGTATCACTTTCTAAGATGACGACTATGAGAAAGAAACAAACATATTTACGCAAACTGGCAGGCGCTGTAGTCTTCTCGGCTTTGTTGACGGGCTGCAGTGACTTCCTCGGCATTCTTCCTCTCAACGAGATAGTGCTTGAGAACTACTGGACCAACGAAGATGATGTGCGTGCCGTTGTAGCCTCCTGCTACAGCGCTATGGCCTCCTACGACTTCGTGAAGCTCTCTTTCGTGTGGGGCGAGATGCGTTCCGACAACATCGTCCGGGGGCTCGGCACCAGCGAGGAAGAACTGGAAATACTGGAAGGCAACCTCCAGCCTTCGCATAGTGTAACTCGTTGGTCGAGTTTCTACAACGTTATCAACCTTTGCAACACGGTGCTCTACTACGGCCCTGACGTCGTGCAGAAAGACCCTGACTTCAACGAGAGCGAGTGGCTCGCCATGAAGTCCGAGGTGCTCACCATCCGTTCGTTATGCTATTTCTACCTCGTCCGCACCTTCCGCGACATACCGCTGGTGCTGAATCCTACTATCGACGACAACGAGCAGTATCGTCACCCTGCTGCCGACGAAAGCGATGTTCTCAACCAGATTGTCACAGATCTTCTTGAGGCAGAGCGCTATGCCGTTCGTCGCTACAGCAAGGAATCGTACAACAAGGGACGGGTTACCCGTCTGGCTGTGCAAGCCCTCCTTGCCGACGTCTATCTGTGGATGGAAGACTATCCCAACTGCATCACCTATTGTAATAAGGTAATAGAAGCCAAGATAGAGGAAGCTGAGGAGGAGCGAATGACGTACGACGGGAAGTATCCTCTCATCGGCAACCAGAAAACCAACAGCGTTGCATTGACGCACGAGGCTTACAACGAGATTTTCGGTAAGGGCAGCTCCTTCGAGAGCATCTTTGAATTGCAGTTCACCAAGGATCAGCAAACCAACGACATCATTCCCGGCTACTTCGGCACAGCAACATCCCCAAGTAATATCGGTGCAATCAGCTGCGCCGACTTCATTGCCGACGGGGCAACGAGCGGCAACGACATCTTTGCCAAGACGGATATCCGCGCGGTAGAAAACTTCAATGCCCGGGGTACGAGTTTCTTCCCCATTCGTAAATACGTCGTTGAAAGCTTTAGCAATCAGGATGTTCCCACCTACCGTTCCCTTCATCTTTCCAACTGGATTTATTACCGTCTGACGGATGTCATGCTTATGGAGGCCGAAGCCCTCACCGAGCAGAGCCTCCTCGACGAAACAGGGGAGAAGGAATTGCGGCAGGCTTTCGAGCTCGTGAGCGCCGTATATAATCGGGCTAACGTCAGCCAGACGGCTAAGGACACCCTCCAGTTCAATTCTTACAACACTTATCCCAAGATGGCAAGCCTTGTGCTGCTCGAACGTCACCGGGAACTGATGTTTGAAGGAAAGCGTTGGTTCGACCTGGTGCGAAAGGCAAGACGAGACGGCAACAACAGCGCAATGCTCGACTTGGCAAAGCGAAAATACACCTACCCCGAATCTGTTAAGAGCAAGTGGATCAAACCCGATATGCTCTATTTCCCCATCAACGAAGACGAGCTCAAGGTGAACCTGCTGCTCAAGCAGAATCCCGGATATGACACAGGCGAGACAATCAAGAAAAACTGATGCTTTCTCTTATGAAAATTTTTCTTTCTACATACGGCGAGATTCTTTCTACATACGGCGAGATTCCTTCTCGAAAAAATTTTTCCCTTCTTGAAAAATAATTCTTCTTTATGAAAAAAACGATAACTTCTCTTATTGCTGCCGTTTCCCTTTTCGCGTTGACGGGATGCGTAGAGGAACTAAAGACGGAGAACTTCTACACCTTCACGGGCGAAATGATCAGCGACTACCTCGACAACAATCCCGAGATGTTCAGCGACTTTGCCTACGTGCTCGAGAGGGCAGGAGTGAAGCAGCTCCTGGCTGCCTACGGCACCTACACCTGTTTCGCGCCTACCAACGAGGCTTTCGCGATTTACATGAGCGAAAAGGGCTACACGAGCATTGAACAGCTCTCCGATGCCGACTGCGACACGATTGCCTTCGGACACGTCATCAAGGTGGAGTATCTCACAACGGATCTTGACAACGGAGTCGTCGGCACAGCAAACATGAACGATCGTTTCATTCAGGTTTACATCGATTCGCTTACGAGCGACTACTATGTCAACCGCGACTCCAAAATCCTCATCAAGGATCATGAGACGGAAAACGGCGTAGTGCACGTTGTCGATCATGTATTGCTTCCTTCGACGGAACAATTGCCTGACCTGATGGAACTTGACCCTACGGTGAGCCTGTTTTGCGAAGCTATGAAGCTGACGCATATCGACGACTCCTTGCAGAAATTCATGGACGAGACGTATGTGTACGACGAGAGCACCTACGCCTACGTGCGGCAGGGAGAGACGTGCATCCGCCCCAAGCATCGCCGGTACGGGTTTACGGGATTCATCGAGACGAACGAAGCGTTTGCCAGCAAGGGGATTACAAGCCTCTCCGCGCTTATCAGCTACGCGAAGGAGATCTACGACGCCTCCTTCCCCAACGATGCCGGCAAGTACGACGATGACTTCACCCACAGGCGAAACCCCCTCAACCGATTTGTCTCCTACCATTTCCTCAACCGCACTATCTACGCCAGCAAGATAACGACAACCATCAGCATCATGCCGCAGTACGAGTCGGTGGACTTCTACGAAACCCTCTGCCCGGGAACTATCCTGAAAGTGGAAAAAGGGCAGGGAACACGCTACAAGGGGCTCCGCATCAACCGCCGTTGGGATACTTCCTTCCAAGTCGAAGGAGTCCTCGTGCACGACAATAACGGAAACGACGGAAACAACGGAGTATACTATACGATAGACCGTCCTCTCGTCTACGACACGGATGTGAAGACGAAGGTTCTCAATACGCGCATCCGTGTGGATGCTGCCTCGCTGATGCCCGAGCTTGCCACAAACGGCATCTTCCGCAACGACGAGAAGCAGTGCTATTGGGTGCCCGAGGGGTATTCCGACAACATGAAGTTCTATCAGGAATCCATCGTTATCTATCAGTATCAGCAGCCCGACTACTGGTGCTGGTACGGTGACGAGATTATCGGCTTCGGACTTTATGACTTCTCGCTTAAGCTCCCTCCCGTTCCTGAGGGTACGTATGAGATTCGCTACGGCTATGTGCCTATGGCGCAGCGCGGAATCACTCAAATCTATGTCGACGACATTCCTCAAGGCATCCCCATTGACTTGACGGTGAATACGTATGGTACTTACAACGATCCGAAGATTGGGTGGGTGCGCGACACAGGAGATGATGAAACCGACGACAAGAACGACAAGGCTATGCATAACCGCGGATATATGAAGGGGCCTGACAGTCAGTGCTTCACGAGCGCTAAGACGCTCGCCCGCAGCCAGCAGAACCTGCTGCGCAAGATTGTGGCTACGCAGTACCTCACGCCCGATAAGGACCATTACATACGGTTCCGTTCCGTTACGCAGAACTCGCTTGAGTTCATGCTCGACTACATTGAGCTCTGCCCCAAGAGCGTGTATGACAACCCTTACCAGCGTGAAGATAGGCATTAAGGAAAGGAGGAAAACGATGAGAAAGATAAGAAAGTATATATGTAGCCTTTTAGCCCTCGTTGGCCTGTTGGCCCTGAGTGCTTGCGCCGACACGTGGGACAACCACTACGACGAGCAGGGCAACAACGTATCGGACAAGACCCTCTGGGACGAGATAGCCTCGCGCAGCGAGCTGGGCGCCTTCCGGCAACTGCTCGAAAGCTGCGGCTACGACAAAACCCTCGACGGGGATCAGATGTTGACGGTGTTTGCTCCAGCGGGAGTTTTGTCGCTTGACGGCACCCTCACGGCTGACGAGAAGGTAACGGAAGTCATCGAGAACCACGTCTGCCGCTTTGCCGTCAGCGCCAGCCCGCTGCTGGCGGAGCCGAAGAACATCCTCATGCTCAACGGCAAGAGGGGGCTCCTCAAATACGAAGGCGGAGCTTACCAGCTGGCAGGGAAGAGGCTGACGGAAACGAATATAAGATGCCGCAACGGCATACTACACATCGTCGAGGGGCAGCTGCCGTTCTTCTGCAACGTGTGGGAGTATATGTCGAAAGGCACCGATTACACGAAGGTGTGCGACTATCTCTATTCCTTCAACGAGTTGGTACTCGACGAGGAGGCAAGCGTGCCTGGAGCTGTCGTCGATGGGCAGATAACGTATGTCGACTCCGTTGTCATCAACTACAACGAAATGCTATATCGTTTGGGAAAGCTTAATGATGAAGACAGCCTCTACTGGATGATTCTCCCGACAAACGATGCCTGGGAAAAGGCCTACGAGAGGGTGAGCGGGTACTATTGCTACAACGAGAAGAACGCGGAGCGCGACTCCCTGCAGCGTCATTATGCGCAGCTCGCCATCGTCAACGACCTGGTATTCAGCCAGCCGTGGCAGCCTTCTCCGCTCGATTCCATCGTGTCGACAACGAACGATACCTTCTACCGCCCCTTGGAGACGCTGCTGCCCGAGTACGGAAGCTTCGGCGACGGCATCGAATGCAGCAACGGGATGGTGTTCCCCGTCGACACGCTGCGCTTCAAACCCTGGGAATCGTGGCACAAGAGGCTACAGGTGGAGGCTGAGAACACACGGGGACGGGAGTACACCGACAACTGCGATTTGTATAAGCGGAACCTCTCTGCTGCCAGCGCTTATTACTCTAAGGTGTCTCAGACAAGCTATGTGGAGGTGATGCCCAAGTCGGTGTCGGCAAATCCATCCATCACCTTCTCTGTGCCCAATGTCCTCTCGGCAGAATACGACGTGAAGGTGGTGTTCCTCCCCCAGACGCTGAGCACCGACAGGTCGAATGTGGGGCTCCCCAACAAGCTGCTTGCCAACCTCAGCTATGTCGACGAGAAGGGGAAGACGGCGACGGTGAAGTCGTCGTACCTCTATCCCGATGCCAAACGTATAGATACGGTGACGGTGCTTGAGAACATCCGCTTCCCCTTCTGCAACTATGGCGAGACGGAAACGACTACTAAGCTCAAGATTCAGAGCCAGGTGCTGAGCAAGGAGCGCTCTGACTATTCGCGTACGCTCTTGATAGACTGTATCATCCTTGAACCGGTAAAAAGATGAATACCATGATAAAAGCAGATTTTCCTCTACGCATAGCTGTCAGGGCACTGATAGTTGTGGGATTGCTGATGCTCTCGCAGACGTTGTCGGCAGATACTGTGTTGAAAGGTATCGTGGCAGATGCCTCCACCCAGGAACCCATAGCTGGAGCCCGCGTGGCAGTACACGGAGGGCAGCAGCATTCCACGCTCACCGACGAGATGGGAGGGTACACGCTAAGCGTGCCCGACGGAGCCACGTTGCTCGATGTCTCGGCGCCCGGCTACAACCTCATCCAGAAGCCTATCGCAGCGGCTCGCAAGGCAGGGCAGGTGCTCCTCTTCCCGGAAACGTTTTCCGACGATTACGCTCAGGAGCTGGCTGTCGGAAGCCATCATTCCATCAACGACTTCTCCGTAAGCGCCTCCCTCAGCGCAGGGGAGGAGATAGCGGCAGCGCTGGGTGCTGACGTGCATTCCGTCACCCGCAGCGGCATGCCCGCTATGGGGGCAGCGATGTTTGTCGGAGGACTCAACTCGCTGCATGCCAACGCCCAGCCGCTCGTCATCGTCGATGGTGTCTACTACGACGGACAGTATGGTCGTGAGCTGCTTCACGAGGGATATGCGGGTAACATGCTTGCCAACATCAGCGTGGCAGACATTGAGCGCATAACGGTACTGAAAAACGCTACCGCCCTCTACGGCACCAAGGGCGCCAACGGTGTCATCGTCATCGACACCAAGCGCAGCAAGAGCATGGCAACTCGCATCGAGGTGAATGCTATGGCAGGCGTGGAGAGCGCCCCCAGGCTCATGGCGATGATGAACGCTGCCGACTTCAGGCTCTACGCCTCCGAGCTCATCGGGGGCACGGAGACGAAGCAGACGTCGTTCCGCTTTCTGAAGGACGATCCCCAGTATTACTATTATAAGAAGTACCACAACGAGACCTGCTGGAACGACTTCCTCTACTGCGAAGCCCTCTCGCAGAACTACAGCATCAACGTCCAGGGGGGCGACGAGGTTGCCGACTACAACCTCTCGCTGGGCTACGCTGCGTCGCAGAGCACGCTTCGCTGCAACGACTTCAGCCGTCTCAACCTCAGATTCAATACTGACATTAAGCTGACGGAGAGAATGAAGACACGCTTCGATGTGGCGTATAACAACAATACTCGCGACTTGCGCAACGACGGGGTGCCCGAGGACTTCGAGTCGAACACCATCCTGTCGCCCGGCTTCCTCGGATACATCAAGGCGCCCTTCCTCCATCCCTACCGCTACGACGGGCAGGGCATGCTGACAACGTTCGTGGAGGATGCCGACGACTTCGCCCAGGGGCTGGCGCTCAACAGCTCGTGGGCCAACCCCGTTGCCATCAACGAATACGGCGAGGCAAGGAACAAGAACTACCTCGAGCAGAGCATGTTCACCATCACCATCGCCCCAAGCTACGACATCACTGCCCACCTGACGGCATCGACGCTCTTCAGCTACTCCCTCGCCAACGTCAACGAGCGCTCCTTCGTGCCCATGACGGGAGTGCCCGTGTTCTACATCAACGGCGTGGGCACCTCGTATAACACTGCCTCCAACCTCACGGCAAAGCAGGAGAGCCTCTTCAGCGACACCCGCTTGCGCTGGGACGGCACCAGCGGCGCCCACGGCTGGCAGCTCACGGGAGGCTTCCGCTTCACCGACAGCGGCTACGACAGCAGCCAGCAGGAGGGACACAACACGGGCAACGACAAGACGCCCAACCTGTCGAACTCGCTTGCCTTCAAGAAGGTTGGGGGCGAGGACGACCGTTGGCGCTCCTTCGCCTGGTACGGCATCGCCGACTACAGCCTGCAGCAGAAGTACTTCCTCGAGGGCTCCGTGACGATGGAGACGACGTCGCGCTTCGGCACGAACGCCAAGGAGGGGCTCGGGCTGGCAGGCGTCAAGTGGGGGCTGTTCCCCTCGCTCCAGGCAGCGTGGCTGATGTCGTCGGAGCCCTTCATGGCTGCGGTTCCCGGCATCGACTTCCTGAAGCTGCGCGCTGGGTACGACGTCACGGGAAATGACGACATAGGCATCAGCGCTGCGCAGACGAGCTTCACGTCGCGCAAATATCTTGACAACTCCATAGGGTTGACACTTAGTGGGATAGGTAATAACACCATCCAGTGGGAGACGACACGCCGCGTGAGCGGGGGAGCCGATGTCCTTGCCTTCGGCAACCGCCTGAAGGTCAACGCCAATGTCTTCAAGAGCTTCACCTCCCATCTGCTGACGCTGAAGAGCCTCCCCGAGATCTCGGGCATGGGCAGCTACTGGAGCAATGGGGGACGGCTCGAGAACACCGGCTTCGACGTCGCTGTCGCCTCAAAGCTGATTGCTTCGCGCCACTGGGAGTGGGAGGCAGGCTTCTCCGTAGGGCACTACCGCAACACCATCACCGAGCTGCCCGACGGCGACTTCACCACCGCCCTCTACGGCGCTGAGGTGCTGACGGCGGTAGGGCACCCCGCAGGCGTCTTCTATGGCTATCAGACGGCTGGCGTCTTCGCTACCACCGAGGAGGCTCAGCAGGCAGGGCTCTATCAGCGGCTCACAACAGGGGCTCGCGAGTACTTCGGTGCCGGCGACATGATATTTGTCGATCAGGACTCCAACTCCGAGATCAACGATGCCGACAAGACTGTGATCGGAGACCCCAACCCCGATGCCTATGGCAACATCTTCAGCTCGCTGCGCTGGAAGCGGCTGTCGCTGGATGTGCAGATGGGCTATTCGTGGGGCAACGATGTCTACAACTACCTGCGCTCGCAGCTCGAGGCTGGCAGCAACTTCTTCAACCAGACAACGGCGCTCAACCGCCGCTGGATAGCTGAAGGGCAACAGACGGATATTCCTCGGGCCACCTTCGGCGACCCGATGGGCAACGCCCGCTTCTCCGATCGCTGGATCGAGGACGGCTCCTACCTGCGCCTGCGCCGCGCAACGCTCAGCTACAAGCTGCCTGTCAACAGCATCTGGATGCAGGGCCTGACGGTGTGGCTCACGGGCAACAACCTGTTTACGCTCACTCGGTACCTCGGGCCCGACCCCGAGTCGTCGGTGGGCAACAGCGTGTTGTCGCAGGGAATCGATGCAGGCCTGGTGCCCCAGGGACGCAGCCTGCTCATGGGTGTGAAGTTGAACCTTTAACGACGTGATGGAAATGAAACGATTTCATAATATACTTAGCCTCTTAACCCTTGGCCCCTTAGCCCTGAAAAGCTGTAGGCTCTCACTTAGCCATATAGCCCTTGGCTCCTTGGCCCTCGCAGGCCTGTTGTCCTTGAGCGCCTGTGCCGATCTGCTCGATCTGCCCTCGTCGCAGTATGTCACCGAAGAGGGGCACACCCTCTCGCAGGCTGCCGACACCGTCTACTCGGTGATGGGCATCCTGGGTTCCGTGCAGAAGGTAGCCGACAAGGTGGTGCTGATGGGCGAGCTGCGTGCCGATCTGGTGGACGAGAACGAGTACACCTCCACCGAGCTGCGCCAGCTGGTGCAGAACAACGTGGCTGCCGACAACAGCCTCGTGAACTATAGCGACTTCTACGCCATCATCAACAACTGCAACTATTTCCTCTCGCGCGCCGACACCACGGTGCTCGTCGGGGGGCGCAGGGCGATGGCAAAGGAGTTTGCTGTGGTGACGGCTGTGAGGGCATGGACGTACATGCAGCTGGCGCTCATCTACGGCGAGGTGCCCTTCTACACCGAGCCCATCCTCACGGTTGCCGATGCCGAGAAGGACTATCCGCGCTATACGCTGGCGCAGATCTGCGACTACTTCATCCCGCAGCTGCTGCCGCTCACCGATACCGAGCAGCCCTCCTACGGCACCATCTACGGCATCCCCTCGGCGAAGTTCTTCTTCCCTGTCAGGCTCGTGCTCGCCGACATGTACCTCTGGCAGCACGACTACGAGCAGGCAGCTCGTATGTATGCCACGTTCCTCGCTAAGGAGCAGCTGACGACGGGCACGCAGAATGCTGTCGTGTCGGGCATCAACGCCAACGACGAGCTGCTGGGCTTCACGTCGTCGTGGCTGGGGACGTTCAACAATCCCAGCGGCGAGGAGGTTATCTCGCTCATCCCTATGGCTTCGACGAAGCTGCAGGGGACGAAGAGCGAGCTGAGTAATGTCTTCAGCAGCACCGAGGAGAACGACTATCACTACCGCATCAGCCCCTCGGCAGCCTACGGCGAGCTCTGCGAGGCGCAGGACTACGCCTATGTGGTGAATGCCAAGACCACCAAGCACCTCACCTGCGGCGACATGCGGCGCTATGCCGTCTTCCCCGCGCTGTTCGACGAGCAGCAGGCGCAGCAGGGACGTCCGTCATACAAGGAGGAGGAGAAGGACCGCCTCATCAACATGAAGTACCAGAGCGGGCACGTCTTCGTCTACAGGACGGGCACTGTGTGGCTGCGCCTGGCTGAAGCCCTCAACTGCCTGGGACGCTACGACGAGGCCTTCGGTATCCTGAAGAACGGCTGCAGCGTCCGCCTGGTGGGCGACTCGCTCGCCTTCACGTTTGCCAACACCACCGAGGCGCTGGCACGCTTCGCCGGGCTCCACGCGCGCGGCTGCGGGCGCTCCTTCGGCAACGACATGTACGCCATCCCCGACCTCACCGACTCCCTCACCGCCACACAGTACACCCCTGCCGAGGTGCAGCAGTATGTCGAGGACCTCATCGTCGACGAGATGGCTCTCGAGACCGCCTTCGAGGGACACCGCTTCTACGACCTCATGCGCGTGGCCCTGCGCCGCGACGACCCCTCGTACCTTGCCGGCAGGGTAGCCCGAAGGAAAGGCGCCCAGGAGCCTGCCGACGAGTCGCTGCGCACGCTCCTCAGCAACCCCTCCCACTGGTACATCCATCACGAATAATCCAATAACTTCCTATAAAACCTAACGTCTCAATAGATTCTTTTTGTTACTTCCTTAAAAACAATTTGCCATAGTTTTGTGTGTTAGCTCCTATGTTGTTACACCCCCAAAAAAAATGATATATCCAATTTGGCAATGAATCATGATATGAAAAGAGCAAATCATAACTTATATCATATCATTCTTGTGTTTCTGCTTATAGAAGGAACCTTTTCTGCCTCTGCGGAAGACATGTATTATGTGTATTTAAGAGGGGGTGGAGTGGAAGCCTTTTCGTCCAAC
Source organism: Bacteroidaceae bacterium (assembly GCA_017615125.1). Lineage (GTDB taxonomy): Bacteria > Bacteroidota > Bacteroidia > Bacteroidales > Bacteroidaceae > UBA1189. The sequence goes on along the minus strand of JAGAAS010000018.1, from coordinate 2,173 downwards.
TATTTTGCCGTCCCTCAAACACTGCCAGATGGTTCTCTTTGTGTCATGTCCCACGATGGACATCTTTTTTCGTTTACCGGGACAGAGTACAGCAAGTGGAGCTTGGAAGCCCCCAGTCTTCCTTATTTTTCTTCTTTTAAGTTTAACAACAAATATAATCCGTCGTTGCATCAAGATATAGTTGTGGATTGTTTGCCCAGTAACGAGAAACAACAGCTTAACACACTAGATACCATTAGGATAGCCGCTAATTCGATTGGTAAGAGACTTACGCCTAGTTTCAGGACAAGTGAACCAGATGCTCTGGTGTACGCAGAGGGAGAATTAGCCAAAAGCAAGGTGTCACGTTATCGATTTGATCACGACATTGTCTTTACTGTAGCAAGTCCGGGTTGCTTGCGATGGATAATCGACGAAGAAGGAATAATACAAAGTGTTCCTCTCGGGCATTCTTATTTGGTACATGTGGATTGGCTGACAGACAATCCGATGAACGTGCCTCGTATTGACATCAACATCGATGGGGGTAGTATGGTGACCAGCAAGGATGTGTATATGAAAGCTTCATTTAGCATCCAGGGTAATGGCGTTTATGACGATTTCCCTTTATGTGACGTGTGGATTAAAGGACGTGGAAACACAAGCTGGGGATGGCCCAAAAAACCCTATCGCCTGAAGTTCGATGAAAAAGTGCGTCCTTTTGGATTGTCGGGGGGAAAGAACTGGGTGCTCTTGTCGAACTATCTGGCAGGTTCATTATTCGTCAATGCCCTGGCTTTGAAAAGCGGGCAGCTGGCGGGCGTTGCTGCATGTAACCACATCGTTCCAGTGGAACTGTATATGAATGGTGCGTATCAAGGCAATTATATGTTTACCGAAAAGGTCGGCTTTGGAAACAACAGTTTAGATGCTGACGATAAGTCTGACTGCTTGCTCGAACTTAGTAGAGAGTATGATGAACAATACCGATTCCGTTCTGATCCATACAATCTTCCCGTAAACATAAAAGAACCCGATCTTACCTATTATTATTCCACAGATATAGATGGGCAGACGGAACGAATCAAACAGAGTTTCAACCATCTGGCGAAGGCAATACTTCTGCAATCTGACGAAGTAAGTGATTTGTTGGATATAGATGCTTGTGCCAGGTTTTTGCTTGTGAATGATTTAAGCAACAATGTGGAGCTGAATCATCCTAAAAGTACCTTCCTGTTCAAGGAGAATTTTGAATCGGAAGACACGAAATATATTTTTGGACCTATATGGGATTTTGACTGGAGTTACGGATTCGCTAGAACAAATACCTATTTTGATACGGATCAAAAAGCAGCGTGGCTCCGCCCTCTCGATGGTTCCGTCGGAAACTATTTTTTTCATGATCTGATGGAACTGGGCATTGTGAAGCGATATTATTATAAAGTTTGGATGGATTTTATATATAACAGAAATATCGACGAGTTGAAGGAATATGTCCAAGACTACTATGACTTTGCCCGTCTGTCCTTTGAACATGATATGGAGAAGTGGGGGCGAAAGGTATCCTATCAAGCACTTGCGCAAAAGGCTCAGAAATGGCTGGATGACAGGGCCAAGTATATTGTCAGCAATTTGACTGTCTGTGATTTAACCGAATTTGAGAGTCGCTTAGAAGGCGATGTGAACAGAGATGGAGAACTCACCGTTACTGATGCCTTGCTGACGTTTGATTATATCCAGACTGGTTCTGCTCCCGGGATAGACTTGTTTCTGGCTGATGTCAACTACGACGGCTCTGTTGATATAGGCGATGTTGGCTGCATCGTCCATCGTATTATCCAACAGGAAGATAGTGCTTCTTCTGTCACACCTTATGGATATTATAGTCCTTCGACTCGTTTCCTGGCAGATTCTTTTGAAGTGGAACTTGGTCAGAGTATGGATATTCCGATTCTATTGTCGTGTGAGAAAACAGAAGATGACAGGTATCATGCCTTTCAGTGCGACATCCACCTACCCAAAGGGTTGAGTTTGAAAACTGTCAAGACACCTCTTGAAGGTTCTGGCTACATGGTAGATGCTTCTATTGGAAATGATGCCTCGAGAGTCGTGCTGACGCCATCAAGGACAAATGTACGACCCATACAGGATCATTCGACAGTACTTGTGCTTGAGGTCTCTGCCGATAAGATCG
>JAGAAS010000017.1 GCA_017615125.1 Bacteroidaceae bacterium | reverse complement strand
GTACATTTGGAAGATATTATTCATTAGACGGTGAAGTGCTGACAATGCATAAACTTGCTGATGTGCTTAAGAAGGGTAACGAGAAATCATACAGGATGTTTTTGGGAGGATACTCCTTATACGCAACATCATTTGTGCTTGCCGCTGGAGGAGGTTATTTTTTAGGCTACGAAGCAGTGAATTATGTCACTGGAAAGAAAGTTCATAAAGGGGTATTAGCCTATGGAGGTGTTTGCTTGGCTGCTTCATTAGGAATTAATCCCCTTGCTATAAAGAAAATAAATAAATCCGTTCAGATATACAACGAGGGACTTCTGAATCCTGCGCCTTCGCCCTCGTCCGACGATGTGGCGATAAACTTCGGCGTCACCCCGAGCGGAGGCCTGGGCTTCACGCTGACGTTCTAAGCGGGGAGGGGAAGCAGGCCCAACGGGCGGTTTCCTTATACCTTATTATATATAGTCCTCCGCAGATGAAAAATCATCTTCGGAGGACTGTTTGTTGACTTCGGCTCGTTGCCGATAGCTTTCCGATGCTTTTCGTTTGTTGGGCAGGCACGATAGATTGCTTTCCTTTCGGCAGAGACAAAAGAAAAACTGATATTCAGCAGTCAAAGGTCTCTTTGCGCAAGCTGGATATCAGTTTTCCTTCGTGACTCCTGGGGGATTCAAACCCTCAACCTTCTGATCCGTAGTCAGATGCTCTATTCAGTTGAGCTAAGGAGCCGTCCTTCTTTCGAAGAAAGCGCTGCAAAGGTACATGCTATTTTTTTACGCTGCAAATTTTTCGGGCGTTTTTTTACTTTCGAGCGCTTCTTTTCCCTTTCTTCGCCCTTATACTGACAGAAATTCGGCATCGTGCCGCTTTTCGGAAGCACACTTCTCGTCCTTTTGACGGAGACAAAAAGGCGCAAGATATTCAGAAAGGAATTGTCAAAGAAGCCTCCTTTCGTTGCCTATCGCTCAATGAAGCGGGTGTTGAAGAGCTGCCAGCCGACGGTGATGCCTGCCGTCCAAGGATTGGCAGGAGAGCTGCTGTGGTGGAGATATCCCGAGAAGGCGATAGTGGAGTATTGTCCCGCGATGGAGAGCTCTTCGATGTGCCCTATTCGTCCGAAATACGTCCCGTAGTGTGCCGTATTGTCATCTGCCTGCAAGATAGGGCGGAGGGGCGAGAACACATATCCCTCGAGGCGAAGCTGGAAAACGTTGTTTATCTTGTAGATGGGGACGAGTCCCGCAGCCATATACTTGTCGGCTCGGAAGTAAGGATCGTAGACGAAAGTCATCGAGGGCGTGGGAGCAAAGGCATTTGCCTGCATCATTGTTGCTGTGAATGTCTGGGCAAAGTCGCGCGACGAGAAGAACCCTTCGGCGTAAGTGCCGAGAACGAACTTCCCCCGTAGAGGCAGGTAGCGCTGATCCTTGAAGAGAATCTGCAGCCAGCTAATCCTGCTCCGCTGGCTTGCCGCTTCGTCGTCGGCTTGCGCTGTACGGTTCCAGATGCCGGGAAGATAAACGCTCCTTCCCGTGAATATCTGCGCCAGCAGGTATTGCGACTGCCCGCGAGTGGCGTACTGAGGGCTGTTGAGCGAATTCTTTCCGAAGAAGAGCGTGCCCCCAAGAAGGTCGTAGGTATTCGTATCGTAGATGGGATTGTTCAGGTCGATGGTAGCTCCCGGGACGTAGCTGTCGGTGATATGCCCGTATCCTACGCCGATTTCCGCCTTCTGCTGCGTCATGAAGGGAAGGGCGCACTTCAGTTTGGCGAAGGCTTCCGTTTCGCGGTTCAAGGCAGACGACGACGCGGAGCGTACGAAGAGGTAGTCTTGCCTGTGATAGTCGATAGTGGAGAAGGCAGCAAGCAGGCGGAACGACATAGGCACCTCGCTGGGAACGTTGACGCGCGACATCAGCTGGACATTGTTGTAGATTTGTCCTACCTGCCCATCGAGCTGCAGCTCCAGCGAGCTGCGCCCCAGATGATTGTAGTAGATTCCGTAGTAAATCTGGTTGATGCTGCTTGTGGAGAAGGCGCCGCCGAGCATCAGCATCAGGCTCTCGTCCATAGATACGTCGAGGTCGAGGTCGAACGTATGGTCGTGAGGGCGGTAGATAGCTGTGGGGCGAATCTCGGTAATGGTGTTGTCGGACAAGAGCCGGAAATACCCGCGCCGGAACTCGCCGAGGGTGAAGAATGTGTGCCCCGCTGTGCGTATCTCGTTAGTAAGATAGCGGCGCTGGTTGGATTTCGTTCCGCGCACGAAGATGTTGCGGAAGACGACAGGCGGGAGCGAGTCCCTCCATTCCTGACGCCGACGGTTGAGGGAGTCGACATCAGCCTCGCGAGACACATGATCGCGAATCCTGCTTATGGCTCTCGAGGTAATCTCGTAGCCTAAGTCATGAAGCTGCCACGCTTTGTTGAAGTCAAGGAGTCCCACTTCGTCGCTAAGGTCGAAACGAAGGACGATGCTGTTCGAATCGGGGGGCTCATACGTGTTTCTGTTGCGGATGAGGGTGGAAATCTGCGAGACAATATCGTCGGGGTCGGGGCGCTCCTCTTTTTGCGAAACGTTGCTACCGACGATGAAGTCGGGATGGAAGTCTTCCGTCATCACGTCAGCGGGAAAGTTGTTGTAAATACCTCCGTCGAAGGCGAGGTCCCCGTCGACGTTGACAGGCTTGAACACGAAGGGGAAGGCCATCGACGCCTTGACGGCTGTTGCCAAGTCGCCTTTGCTGAAGGTGATGGGCGTCTTTTCGTAGACGTTGGAAGCCACGCAGCGGAAGGGGACGAAAAGCTTGTCAAAATCGCCTTCGCAGGCAGCCGTCGGCGCGCAGAACATCTCCATCGTTACCAAGTTGAGGTAGATGGGATTGATGAGGTGCGTGGGGAGGGATGTGGCAAAGTTGATGGAGTCGCCACGAATGTGAGTGCGCACGTTGAGGAACTCGGGCGTGGGGTCGTTCTTCTTTATATAATAGATGTTTCCCTCGTCGATGCTTCCGGTATAGTACTTGTTGAATTCGGGGGAGGTGAAGAAGTCCATCATCTCCTCGGGCGAGTAGCCGACGGCATAGAGCGAGCCGACGACAGCACCAATGGATGTTCCAGTAATGTAGTCGATGGGGATGCCGTTGTCCTCCAGCGCGTGGATGACGCCTACGTGCGTGATGCCCTTTGCTCCTCCTCCGCTGAGGACGAGGCCTACCTTCTGCGCTTGCGCGGGGCAGGCGAGGAGGCAGAGCCATATCGGCAGGAGGGTGAGGAGTCGTTTCATCGGGTGCTTTGGTATTGAGCAGCAAAGATAAGTAATAATTGTCAGAAGCAAAAGGGAACGCCTTTTTTTTCTTCGTGCTCGTATTGTTCCTTCTGTCTTCCCGTTGTGGACTTCAAGGAAAATGGATGCGACATTTTGTCAGCCTTGCCGCTGTGGCATGCTGTTTGCAGAATCGACAAAGGAGAAAGAAATATGAAGAAAGAATAAATTTTTTTCGAGAAGGGAAAAATTTTTTTTCTTTCTTCATACGGCGAGATGTAGAAAGAAAAAATTTTATTGGAGAAAACATATCAAAACATCTATAAAACGTATGCAGAAAGGTAATATCGGGGTTACGACAGAGAACATCTTCCCCGTCATCAAAAAGTTCCTTTATAGTGATCACGAGATATTTCTTCGTGAGATAGTTTCGAATGCCATCGATGCCACGCAGAAGTTGAAGACGCTGCAGCTGAAAGGCGATTTCAAGGGTGAGCCGGGCGATCTGACCATCCACATCGGCCTCGACAAGAAGGCAGGAACCATCACGGTTAGCGACAAAGGCATCGGAATGACTGCCGAAGAGATCGAGAAGTACATCAACCAGATAGCGTTTTCGGGCGCAAACGACTTCCTCGAGAAGTACAAGGACGATGCAAATGCCATCATCGGACACTTCGGACTGGGATTCTATTCTGCCTTCATGGTATCGAAGCGGGTGGAGATTGTCACTCGCTCGTACAAGGAGGACGCCAAGCCAGTTCATTGGTCGTGCGAAGGCAATCCTGAGTTTACGATGAAGGAATGTGAGAAAGAGGAGCGCGGAACGGACATCATCCTCCACATTGATGACGACTGCAAGGAGTTCCTCGAGGAGTCCAAGTTGTCGGAACTTCTCAACAAGTACTGCCGCTTCCTCCCCGTGCCCATTGCCTTTGGCAAGAAAAAGGAATGGAAGGACGGCAAGCAGGTGGAGACCGACGAGGACAATATCATCAACGACACCACGCCCCTGTGGACTCGTACGCCCAGCGAGCTGAAGGACGAGGACTACAAGAAGTTCTACCGCGAGCTCTATCCGATGGCCGACGAGCCGCTCTTCTGGATACATCTGAACGTGGATTATCCGTTCCACCTGACAGGTGTGCTCTACTTCCCCCGCGTGAAGAACAGCATCGAGCTGCAGCGAAACAAAATCCAGCTCTTCTGCAACCAAGTGTTCGTCACCGACCAGGTAGAAGGCATTGTTCCTGACTTCCTGACGCTGCTGCACGGAGTAATTGACTCGCCCGACATCCCGCTCAACGTTAGCCGTAGCTATCTGCAGAGCGATGCGAACGTAAAGAAGATTTCCTCGTACATCACCAAGAAGGTGAGCGATCGCCTGCAGTCCATCTTCAAGGATAACCGCAAGGAGTTTGAAGAGAAATGGGATAACCTGAAGATCTTCATCAACTACGGTATGCTGACGGAAGAGGACTTCTACGAAAAAGCGGAAAAGTATGCACTCCTGAAGGATACCAACGACAAATACTTCACCTTCGAGGAGTACAAGACGCTCATCAAGGACAATCAGACCGACAAGGACGGAAACCTCGTGTACCTCTATGCTGGCAATAAGCAGGAGCAGTACACCTGGATAGAAGCCGCTGAGTCAAAGGGCTATAGCGTGCTGCTGATGGACGGGCAACTTGATGTCGCCGTCATCAGCATGCTGGAGCGCAAGTTCGAGAAGTGCCGCTTCTCGCGCGTCGACGCTGATGTCATCGACAGGCTTATTGTAAAGGAAGAGCCCGAGAAAAAGGAATTGGATGCCGACAAGCGTTTCTGCCTGTCGCACATGTTTGAAAGCCAGATGCCCAAGCAGGAAAAGACGGAATTCCATGTGGAGACAGCAAGCCTGGGCGAAACAGCCGCTCCTGTCATGATAACGCAGAGCGAATATATGCGTCGTATGAAGGAGATGGCTCAGATACAGGCAGGGATGGGATTCTACGGCGAGATGCCCGATATGTATACGGTTGTCGTCAATGCCGACCATCCGCTCGTGAAGGGAGTGATGGAGTCGGAGGAGAAAGAGTGCGCTGCGCAGCTGAAAACGCTTCTGGACGAGAACGATGCTCTGCGAGTACGCAAAGAAGAGCTTGAAGCCGCTCACAAAGACAAGAAGGACGAGGAAATTCCCATTCCCGAGAAGGAAGAAAAGGAAACGGCTACGAAGCGAATGGATGCTATCAGGCACGAGCGTGAGGAGATTCTTGCCGGATTCGCCTCGAAGAACAATACCGTGCACCAGCTTATCGACCTAGCGTTGCTGCAGAACGGCATGCTGAAGGGAGAAGCCCTTGCGCATTTCGTTCAGCGTAGCGTCGAGATGATAAAATAAAAGAAGAAGTGGCCCATAAAGAAAAAAAGAGGAGGGCAAAACCTCCTCTTTTCCTTCTGTGAATAGGCCTACTCGAAATCTTAGTCAGCGTTTAGAATGGCTTCGGCCTTCTCCTTGTCTGATTCGAGCACGTACACCTCAAATTCTCCCGTTACGGCATCGTAGGGAGAAGACTGGCAGGCGGTAACAGAACAGTTCTTGATGAGAGTGTTGATGCCTTCGGCTTCCAGTTTTCCAGCGATGATGTTCGCATTGAACAAATCGTTGCAAGTGGCAATTACGATTAAGGGTTCTTCTTTTGTTTTCATGATGTTGTGTGTTTATAATACGATTCTGCAAATCAAGGCAGCAATGGAAATGGCGATAGAGACACCGCGAATCCAGAGGTGTGCCGAACTGCCAAAGTCCGCGTTGTGTGACTTGGCTGAGTTGGGCTCAACATAGATGATGTCGTCTTGCTGGATGTTGAAGAATGGAGAGTCGGTGATGTCTGGAGAGGTGATGTCAATAGTACCGATAGCCTTTGTACCGTCTGGGTATTCGCGGATAATCTTCACGTTGTCGCGCTTGCCGAAGATGGTCATATCTCCGGCTCTTGCTAAGGCTTCGAACAAATTAAGATGGTCGACGTCAGAATAATAAACGCCAGGTGATGCCACATCGCCTAGGAGAGTGTAAGAAAAAGCGTAGAGTCTGACAGTAACGATAGGACGTTCCTTGTAATGCTCTTTTATCAGTTCGTTGGCAATGAACTCTTCCAGTTCTCCGACGGATTTTCCGTCAACCTTTGTGCGCCCCAATAGAGGAAGATGGATGTATCCCTCTGCGTCAACAATATACTCAACAGGACGCCTTGAGGAAAAAATCGTGTTCCTTGAATTGATGGGGGTGTTTTCAAGAATGTTGAAAGCCTCTACGGTAGAGCTTCCTTCGCTGAACGCAGTTATGTAGAGTCGGTCAAAGGGTTGGATTTTGACTTCATAGCGTTCCGAGTGTGTCATCGTCGAATGCTCCGAAATGTTCTGCAGGTAAGCTGTTTTCTGGTGAGCTGTGCAGCTTGACATTACGATAGGTACCGTAACAAGTATCAGAGCCATTCGAAGGAAGCGAGTATGTGCGGAAGAAGTTTTCATGCTGCAAAGATAGGAAGGGCTGAGCGACAAAGCAAATAATATGGCAAGTTTTCGAGCTATTTCCTTCCGAAAAATGATATGATTGGATATGAATTCTATTTAAGTTGTTTCTGAGATTCTAAAAAAGCTAAAAACTTAAAAAATACTTTGTGATGCGGAGGTTTTGCCGTAACTTCGCACGAAATTTCGCAGATTATGAAAAGATTCGAGATAGATATGTTGAGCAGCGGGGGAGAAGGGGAGTCATTCTCCATGATAGCTGACTTTGAAGGGAACGAAGAAAACTTATTCAATGGCGGCGAGTTTGACTCGCAGATGCCCGTGTTGCCTTTACGCAACATGGTGCTGTTTCCCGGGACGGTAATGCCTGTTACGGTTGGGCGCGTCAGTTCGTTGAGGCTGGTGCGTGATGCCTATAAGAAAGAGTCGGCTATTGCCGTACTTTGCCAGAAATCTCCTGAGACGGAAAGCCCGACAGAGAACGACCTATACGATATCGGAACGGCGGCACGTGTAGTGCGCGTGTTTGAGATGCCTGACCAGACTACGACGGTTATCCTTCAGGGTATGCAAAGGGTGAGGCTGCGCGAGTTGGTGAAGCGTCGCCCCTATCTGACGGGCATAGTGGAACCGCTCCGTGAGGAACTGCCGGCAAAGGACAGTCGTGAGTTCCGTGCTATCGTTGACAACTGCAAGGACTTGGGCATAAAGTACGCACGCTTGAATGCTGACACTCAGCAGGACACTTCCTTCGCTCTGAAGAATATCCACAATGGTATCTTCATTGTCAACTATATTTGCACGAACCTTCCTTTTGAGATTCGGGAGAAGATGCAGCTTTTGCAGGAAAACTCATTGCAAGAGCGTGCTATTCATCTGCTTTCTATTCTCAACCGCGAAGTGCAGCTTTCTGAGTTGAAACAGAACATTCAGATGCGCACTAAGGAGGAGATCGACCAGCAGCAACGCGAGTACTTCTTGATGCAGCAGATGAAGAACATCCAGGATGAACTGGGTGGCAGCGTGCAGGATCAGGATATAGAGGAAATGCGTTCAAAGGCAGCGAAGAAACGTTGGAACGACGATGTGGCTGCCATCTTTGAAAAGGAGGTTCAGAAACTGGAGCGCACCAATCCCCAGTCGCCGGACTATAACGTCCAGCTCAACTACCTGCAGACGATGCTGAGTCTGCCCTGGAACGAATATACCGACGATAACCTCGACATGAATAATGCGCAACGTATCCTTGACCGTGACCACTATGGGCTTGACAAGGTTAAGGAGCGTATCATAGAACATCTGGCTGTGCTCAAGCTGCGTGGAAACATGAAGTCGCCGATAATCTGCCTTTATGGCCCTCCGGGCGTGGGAAAGACTTCTCTCGGTAAATCCATTGCCGATGCATTGGGAAGGAAATATGTCCGAATCTCACTTGGCGGAGTTCATGACGAGGCAGAAATCCGCGGACACCGCAAGACATATATCGGAGCTATGCCTGGGCGTATCATTAAAGGTTTGCAGAAGGCTGGCTCGTCAAATCCTGTCTTCATCTTGGACGAGGTGGACAAAATCAGCCAGATGACGAATCAGGGAGACCCATCGTCGGCTTTGCTCGAAGTGCTTGATCCCGAACAGAACAGCGCTTTCCACGACAATTTTTTGGATGTGGACTTCGATTTGTCGCATGTAATGTTCATTGCTACGGCTAATAACCTGAATACGATTCCGGCTCCTTTGCTCGATCGTATGGAACTCATCGAAATGAGCGGATATCTGACAGAAGAGAAGGTTGAGATAGCCTCTCATCACCTTGTTCGCAAGCAGATAGAGGAAAACGGAATTCCCAAGAGATATTTCTCTCTTTCAAAGCCTGCTTTAGAGCTGATAATCGAGAATTACACCCGAGAATCCGGCGTGCGTGAACTGGATAAGAAGATAGGAAAGATTTGCCGCAGAATAGCATACGAAATTGCCCGAGATGGCGCTTCGTCTTTTCACGGAAGCATCCGAGCCAAGCAAATTCCTCAACTTTTAGGTGTACAAGAGTACAGCCGCGACAGATATGAGGGAAATAACTATGCTGGTGTCGTTACGGGACTTGCGTGGACGGCAGTAGGAGGTGAAATCCTCTTCATTGAGACGAGTCTTTCCAAAGGAAAGGGTGGAAAGCTTACGTTGACGGGTAACTTGGGCGATGTGATGAAGGAATCGGCAACGATTGCGTTGGAATACGTGAAAGCTCATGCTGCGTTTCTTGATATAGATCCTACGGTGTTTGAGAATTGGAATATCCATCTCCACGTGCCCGAGGGGGCTATACCGAAAGACGGTCCGTCGGCAGGCATCACGATGGCAACGGCTTTGGCTTCTGCCTTCACGCAGCGCAAGGTTCGCCCCAATCTGGCTATGACGGGCGAGATTACCTTGCGAGGGAAAGTACTTCCCGTCGGCGGAATCAAGGAGAAGATACTTGCTGCCAAGCGTGCCGGCATTACTGATATTATCCTTTGCAAGGAAAACCAACGTAATATCAGCGAGATCCAACCTTTGTACTTACAGGGGCTTACCTTCCATTATGTCGATGATATAAGGGAGGTTTGGAGAATAGCGCTGTTGCCCGAGAAAGTGAACAACCCCGTAGATCTTTCTGCTAAATTGCCTGAGAAGGAATCATGACGTTTGAACTAAAGGCTACAGATCCGAAGTCGAATGCCCGCGCCGGGCTGATAACTACTGATCACGGGAAGATAGAGACTCCTATCTTCATGCCTGTGGGAACGGTGGGCTCTGTGAAGGCCGTGCAGCTTTATGAACTGAAGGAGGACATAAAGGCGCAGATTATTCTGGGTAATACATATCATCTTTACCTTCGTCCAGGAACGGAGGTGCTTGAGAAAGCGGGAGGACTTCATCGGTTCAATGGATTCGATCGTCCTATGCTAACCGACAGCGGAGGCTTTCAGGTGTTTTCGTTGAGCGGTATTCGCAAGATGCGTGAAGAAGGCGTTGAGTTTCGCAGTCATATCGATGGCTCAAAGCATCTGTTCACGCCTGAGCGCGTAATGGATATTGAGCGTTCGATAGGTGCAGACATCATGATGGCCTTTGACGAATGTGCTCCCGGTACATCCGACTATGCCTATTCCAAAGCATCGATGGAGTTGACGCATCGTTGGCTCGACCGATGCTGGAAACGCTTCCACGAGACGGAACCGAAGTATGGCTATCAGCAAAGTTTATTCCCTATTGTGCAGGGATGCACGTATGCGGATTTGCGTCGGCAGTCGGCAGAGAAGGTAGCTTCCTTGGGAGCAGATGGAAATGCTATTGGAGGTTTGGCGGTAGGAGAGCCTACGGAAGTGATGTACGAGATGATAGAAGTCGTGAACGAGATACTTCCAAAGGATAAACCTCGTTATCTGATGGGCGTCGGCACGCCGATGAATATCCTGGAGGGAATAGAGCGTGGCGTCGATATGTTCGACTGCGTGATGCCGACTCGCAACGGGCGCAACGGTATGTTGTTTACGAAGCGTGGCATCATGAATATGAAGAATGCCAAATGGGCAGACGATTTCAGTCCTATCGAGGAGGATGGAGCCAGCGTGGTTGACACGCTCTACACGAAGGCTTACCTCCATCATCTCTTCCACGCCAAAGAGCTGTTGGCCATGCAGATTGCTTCGGTGCACAACCTTGCCTTCTATCTGTGGCTTGTGAAAGAGGCGCGCAGCCATATCGTTGCGGGTGACTTCAGCTTGTGGAAACCTCGGATGCTTGCTTCTGTCAGCGAGCGCCTTTGACGAAACGAACAGATAACGGATATCGGAAAGTAGGTCTATGAGAAGTGTACGCGAGTCTGTAGGAAAAGTGAAGCGCCGGGTAAGCCGCTCGTCGGGGCATATAAGCAACGGCTTCTTCAAACGCATCGACTGGTACATCATCGGAAAGTTTCTGGGTACATACTTTTTCTCGTTGGCGCTAATCCTTGCTATTGCCGTCATCTTTGACTACAACGAGCATGTAGATAAGTTCGTGCAGAACTCCGCCCCTTGGCACGCCATCATTTTCGACTATTACCTCAACTTTGTTCCTTACTTCGGAAACCTCTTCAGCGCGCTTTTCGTCTTTATCGCTGTCATCTTCTTCACATCCAAGCTCGCCGAGCACTCCGAGATTATCGCTATGTACTCAACGGGAATCAGCATGCACCGCATCATGCGTCCCTACCTCTTCTCGGCTCTGCTCATCGCCATCATGACCTATGCCCTCAGTGCCTACGTTATTCCTAAGGGCAACGTCACGCGCATCCAGTTCGAGAATACATACAAGAAGAAGCAAATCGTTGACTCCAGCCATAATATCCAAATGGAAGTGGAATCGGACGTTATTGCCTATTTCGACCGCTTTGAGCGCGCCAACAACACGGGCTATCGTTTCATTCTGGACAAGTTCGAAGGAAACGCGCTTGTTTCTCATTTTACGGCTAAGAGTATTGTCTATCAGCAGGATGCCGACAATCCTTATCTCTGGAAAGCCAAAAACTGGCAGCTTCGCACGATTACCGACACACTTGAAGTTATTACTTCCGGCGCCGAGCGGGATACGATTGTCGCTATTCAGCCTTATGACCTGCTGGTTTCCGATATGCAGCAGGAGACGATGTCAAGCCCCGAGCTGAAGCATTATATCGACCGTCAGCGACGTCGAGGCTTTGCCAACATCAAGGCTTTTGAGGTGGAATACCACAAACGCATCGCTTCCTCTTTTGCTGCCTTCATTATGACGCTTATCGGCGTCAGCCTTTCTTCGAGAAAAGTGAAGGGAGGAATGGGACTGAATCTCGGCATAGGCATCGGGCTCATTTTCGGCTATATCCTGTTCCAGACGGTTTCGGCATCCTTTGCCATTAACGGCAATATGCCGCCTATTCTGGCTGCTTGGCTGCCTAACATCTTGTTTCTCATCGTCGGCGTCTGGCTTTATTACAAGGCGCCCAAATAATATCAAATGTTTTTCGACGAACTTCAACTTAACGACAACATACTTGATGCGCTCGATGCTATGAACTTCAGCGAGTGCACCCCCATTCAGGAACTTGCCATTCCTCCCCTGCTCGAGGGGAGAGACTTGGTTGGCATCGCGCAGACGGGCACGGGTAAGACGGCAGCCTATCTGCTGCCCATCCTAAACAAACTCTCCGAGGGAGGCTACCCGCAGGATGCCGTCAACTGCGTTATCATGTCGCCCACGCGCGAGCTGGCGCAGCAGATTGATCAGGCGATGGAGGGCTTTTCCTATTTCGTTCCCGTGAGTAGCGTAGCCGTCTACGGAGGCAACGACGGCATCCATTACGCGCAGGAATGTCGCGGGTTTGAGCTGGGAGCCGATGTGGTGATAGCCACTCCCGGACGTCTTCTCAGCCATATCGCTGTGGGAAATGTAGACCTCTCCAAAGTGTCGTTTTTCGTGCTCGATGAGGCCGACCGTATGCTCAGTATGGGCTTTATCGACGACATCATGCAGATTGTCGCCCAGCTGCCGAAGCAGCGCCAGACGATGCTCTTCTCGGCAACGATGCCGCAGGAGATTCAGCAGCTGGCCAACACCATTCTCCATAATCCTGTGGAGGTAAAGGTGGCTGTCAGCAAGCCTGCCGACAACATCGCCCAGTTTGCCTACGTCTGTCACGAGACCCAGAAGATAGGCCTGCTCCAGCATCTCTTCGCGGGGGGCTTGGAGGGAAGGCTGTGGAGCAGAGTCGTCGTGTTCGGGGGGAAGAAGCAGCGCGTGAAGGACATTGTCCGCACGCTTCGCCGCACGTTGTCTGCCCTCCCGGATGTTCCTTCATCCAGCAACGCCCTCAATGCAGCCGACGCCCCGCTTTCGGCAGAGGGCGAGGGTGCTTCTCAAGCACGCAAGGCGCGTGCTCTCCGCATCGGGGAGATACACTCCGACTTGAGCCAGCCCGAACGGGACGCCGTGATGCGTGACTTCCGCAACGGGCACGTGAACATCCTCGTGGCTACCGACATTGTTTCGCGCGGTATCGATGTGGACGACATCGAGCTGGTAGTCAATTTCGACGTTCCGCGTGACTGTGAAGACTATGTGCATCGCATCGGGCGTACGGCGCGTGCGGGAGCTGCGGGTACAGCCGTCACTCTCGTCAATACCGACGACCAACGCTCCTTCGCGCGGATTGAATCGTTCATCGGGCATTCGGTAGAGAAGCTTCCCGTGCCGGAAGCCCTCGGGGAGGCTCCTGCCTACGAGCCGAAGACGAAGTCATCTTCCTCGCATCGAAGACGCGGAGGAAGGGACGGAGCCCGAAAAGGACGCCGACGCGGTTCTCACGAGGGCGTTTCTTCTCAGAAGCATGCCGCTTCCTCCAAAGAGCATGCGGCTTCCTCGCAAAAGCATGCTGCGACTTCGGAAGGCAAGCTCCACAAGCCTGCTGCTGAAGCCCCCACGCAAGCTTCCGGTACTTCCGCGCAGGCATCCGGCGCCAAGAAGAGGCGTCGTCGTGGGCGTAAGCACGGAGGAGCCTGATTTGCCAAGTCTCCTGCCGTTTTTCTGGTCTGACTTTTTGATGAAGGACTGATTCCGTTCCCCTTTTCTTCGCGAAGCAGGGAAGGGCTTTCTCCTTTTTAAAATATGTAGCTTCGGAAAGAACTTTGCGGCTCTCTTCCGCTTGCGGAAAACAAGCGAGAAAGTGCTGTGGAGAAGGCTGAAAAAAAGATGCTTTTCCGTGCAGATTTTTTCCTCGTTTCGCTTGCAAAGCGCAAAAGAATTTCGTATCTTTGCCTTGCTCTTTGGGGGTTTATCAACGCGTTGATAAAGGTGTCTCAACGCGTTGATAAAGGTGTCCCAACGCGTTGATAAACCTATGAAATAACTTTATCATTTACAAATCGTATGAGAACTATCAAAAACAGTAAGAAAAAACGGCACATCTCTTATCAGATTGTTGCTAAGAATGATTTGTCGGGGCAGGAGAGCCCTTCAAATCCTGTGGTTCGAGTTGCTCCTGTCGGGCAGGAGACTATCGGTACGTCGGAGATGGCGCGGGACATCTCCGAGACTTGCACGCTGACGCCCGCCGACGTGAAAGCCGTGCTGGAAGCGCTGGGCGACTACATGCAGAAGACGCTTCTGAGCGGCAACCGCCTTCGTGTCGACAACGTGGGGACGTTTGGCGTCTCGCTGGCTTGCAGCTACACGAACAGCGAGGGCAAGCGCTGCGAGCATAGGCTGTCGGAGAACATCGATGGGGCTAACGACGTGTATGTGAAGAGCATCGTCTTCACGCCCGACGCCTCATTGAGGAAGGCCATGAAGGAAGCCGTGTTTGTCAACTCGGGGCTCACTCCTTTTCAGGCGCCCTCCGATGCCGATGTGGAAGAAAAGCTCACCGAATGGTTCAGCTCTCATTCCTCTATTCATAGCGGAGAGGTAGAAGCGTTGTTCAGCTGTTCACGTCGCTATGCTCTCGATCTCTTGAACAGCCTTGTCGCCGAAGGGCGCCTTGCTGCCGAAGGCACGCGCAACACCCGTCACTACAGGCCCGTAGGAGATAATTTCCTGCGGTAGGAACTCGTTTCCGACGTGCGAACATCCGGCTTGCGATAGGTAGGCGTGACGTGCTTTTCCTAAAGGAAGGTGCGTGCGCGCGTACCTATTTATAATTGTTGTGTACGTTTTGCGGTTTTTTTTTGGTTTGTTAAGAAATACTTGTTATTTTTGCTGAGTCAAAAGGAAGAATAGGTTCTCATGGCAGAAAAGATTAGGCATGAAGGTATTGTCGAACGGGTTGAGCCGTCGCATCTTCAGGTGCGTATCGTTCAGGCATCAGCCTGCGCTGCCTGTGGAGCCAAAGGGCTGTGCAAGGCTGCCGAGAGCAAGGAGAAGCTGGTGGATGTGTTCGATGCGGAAGCCGGCAGCTATCGGGAGGGCGAGCGCGTGTGGCTCGAAGGACGTGTCGCGATGGGGATGAAAGCCGTGAGGGTTGCTTTCCTGATTCCGCTGGTGCTGATGCTCATCGTGTTCGGCGTGTGCTACAAGCTCACGGGAGGCAACGAGCCCCTGTCGGGAATAGCTTGCCTGCTGTCGCTCGTACCCTACGGCGTGGGGCTCTGGCTCTTCCGCAAGCGAATGGAGCGGGAGTTCTCGTTCCGCATCGCAAAAGACACGGATGTAATGGAAAATAACTAACTGAAAATAGAGTTTCACATGAATGTTATCTTAGTAGCTGTGATTGCGTTAGGATTGCTCGGCCTGATATTGGCAGCCGTGCTCTATCTTATCGCAAAGAAATTTGCTGTGGAGGAAGACCCGCGCATCGCCCAGGTGGCAGAAGTGTTGCCGCAGGCAAACTGCGGAGGCTGCGGATATCCCGGCTGTCAGGGCTTTGCGGAGGCTTGCGTGAAGGCATCGGCTGAAGGCTCGCTGGACGGGAGAGCCTGTCCCGTGGGAGGCAAAGCCGTTATGGACAAGGTTTCGGAAATCCTGGGCCTCGCTTCGACGGATGCCGAGCAGAAGGTTGCCGTCGTGCGCTGTCAAGGCTCGTGCGCCCATCGTCCCCGCACGGCAGAGTATGTGGGAGTGAAGAACTGTCACGTTGCCAACGCCACGAGCGGAGGTGAGACGGGCTGCTTCTTCGGCTGTCTGGGCCTGGGTGAATGTGTGGCTGCCTGCTCGTTCGGCGCCTTGCACATGAACCCCGAAACAGGCCTGCCCGAGGTGGATGAGTCGAAGTGCACCGCCTGTGGACAATGTGTGAAGGCTTGTCCCCGCAAGATTATCGAGCTGCGTCCGATGGGCAAGAAGGGACGCAGGATGAGCGTCCTGTGTGTCAATAAGGAAAAAGGCGCCGTTGCCCGCAAGGCGTGCGACATCGCCTGCATCGGCTGCGGGAAATGCCAGAAGGTGTGCGAGTTCGAAGCCATCACGCTGGAGAACAATCTCGCGTACATCGATCCTGCAAAGTGCCGGCTCTGCCGCAAGTGCGAGGATGCCTGCCCGCAGCACAGCATCGTGGCGATGAACTTCCCTCCGCGCAAGCCGAAGGCCGAAGAGCCTGCCAAGCCCGCAGAACCTGAGGTGAAAAAGGCTCCGGAGGCAGCTGCTCCCGTTGAGGCTCCTGCTCCCGAGCCTGTTCCCGTTGCTCCCGTAAAAGAAGCTGCTCCCAAGCAGGAAGCTCAGTCGTAAATCAAATCCCCGATATAACTTGTCATTAAATCGTATGAAGACATTCAGAATTGGTGGTGTACACCCCGAAGAAAATAAGCTGTCGGCAGGAAAGAAAATAGAGGTGATGGAGCTGCCCAGGCAGGCCGTGTTTCCTCTCTCGCAGCACATCGGAGCACCCGCTGTGCCCTGCGTAGCAAAAGGTGATGTGGTGAAGGTCGGCACGAAGATAGCCGACGCGGGGGGCTTCGTCTCCGCTCCTATCCACTCGTCCGTATCGGGCAAGGTGCTGAAAATAGATACGGCTATCGATGCCAGCGGGTATCGGAAGCCCGTTATCGTTATAGATGTGGACGGCGACAAATGGGAGCCATCCATCGACAGAAGTGAGGACATTGTGCGCGAAACATCCCTCGAGCCGAAGGAAATCGTGGCTCGCATACAGGAGTGCGGCATCGTGGGAATGGGAGGCGCCTGCTTCCCCTGCCACGTGAAGCTGAGCCCGAGAACTCCCGTTGACGTCGTCATAATCAATGCCGTCGAGTGCGAGCCTTACCTTACGGCCGACCATAGCCTGATGCTGGAGAAGCCCGAGCAGATCCTGATAGGCGTGCAGCTCATCATGAAGGCTGTGAACGTGCAGAAGGCGTTTATCGCTATTGAAAACAACAAGCCCGACGCTATTGCCCTAATGAAGGAGAAAACGGCAGCTTTTCCCGGCATCGAGGTATGCCCGCTGAAGGTGAAATATCCGCAGGGAGGCGAAAAACAGCTCATCGACGCGGTAGTTAACCGCCAGGTGCCCAATCCTCCCGCGCTGCCCGCTGATGTGGGGGCTATTGTCCAGAACGTAGGCACCGCCTATGCCATTTATGAGGCTGTGATGAAGAACAAACCGCTTTTCGAGCGCGTAGTAACGGTGACAGGCAAGAGCGTTGCTAATCCTATGAACCTTCTTACGCGTATGGGCACGCCTATGAGCCAGCTCATTGAGCGTGCAGGCGGCATGCCCGAGGATACCGGAAAGATTATCGGCGGAGGCCCCATGATGGGCAAGGCTCTGCTGACAGCAGAAGTTCCTGTCTGCAAAGGCAGCTCAGGCATCCTGCTGATGACGGAGAAAGAAGCCGGCAGAGGGGAGGAAATGCCCTGCATCCGCTGCTCCAAGTGCGTGTCGGCTTGTCCTATGGGATTGGAACCTTACTTGTTGGCAAAGCAGAGTGAACGCTCGATGTGGGACGAAGCCGAAGTCAACGAGATTATGACATGCATCGAGTGCGGAAGCTGCCAGTTTACCTGCCCCAGCAATCGCCCGCTGCTCGACTGGATACGTCAGGGAAAAGGAACCGTAGGAGGAATCATCCGCGCCCGAGCTGCAAAAAAATGAAAGTAACTTTATCGTAAATCAACTAACAGAAGATATCCAATGGCAAATAAACTAAAAGTTTCCATGTCGCCGCACGTTCATGGCGGAGATAGCGTCAAACGGAACATGCGGTGGGTCATCGCCGCCATGATGCCTGCCTTGCTTTGGTCGTTCTATTCGTTCGGGCTGGGCGCTGTTGTGGTGACGCTAACATCCGTTGTTTCCTGCGTGGTTTTCGAGTGGGTAATCAACAAGTTTATCCTTCGTAACCCGCGTAACACGATAGCAGACTTGTCGGCTGTCGTAACAGGACTGCTGCTTGCTTTCAACCTACCCAGCAACCTGCCGCTTTACATCATCATCGTGGGTGCTCTCTTTGCTATCGGCGTTGGAAAAATGACGTTTGGAGGCTTGGGGAACAATCCGTTCAACCCTGCACTCGTGGGGCGTGTGTTCCTGCTCATCTCCTTCCCGGTAAAGATGACGTCGTGGCCTGTTCCTCATCAGATGAGTGCTTATACCGATGCCGTTACGGCAGCAACGCCTCTTGCAGATTTGGGTAATGCAAATCTTGCTGACTTGTTCTTCGGTAATATCGGAGGTTCGATGGGAGAGGTGAGTGCCTTGCTCCTTTTGGCAGGCTTCCTCATCCTCCTCTGCTCAAAGGTTATCAGCTGGCATATTCCTATCAGCATCTTCGTGAGCGCCTTCTGCTTCAGCGTCCTTTTCTATGCTATCCGCGGAGGAATGCCCTTTGCCGACATCTGTATGCTCTCGCTCAAGCATCTCTGCGCCGGAGGTATCATGCTTGGCGCCATCTTCATGGCGACGGATTATGTCACTTCGCCGATGACTCACAAGGGAATGTTAATCTATGGTGTTCTGATAGGATTCCTTGTTATCTGCATCCGTCTTTTCGGGAACTATCCGGAAGGTATGTCGTTTGCAATCCTCATCATGAATGCCTTCGTGCCCCTTATCAACAATGCATGTAAACCCAAACGCTTTGCAAAGGAGGTAAAGAAATGAAACGTCTCGAATCGTCCTTTAAGAATATGGTACTCGTGCTGACCATCATTTCGTTGGTAGCAGCAGGTCTGTTAGCTTACATCAATAGCGTGACAAAAGGTCCTATCGAAAAGATTACTGCCGACAATCAGGCTGCGGGCATCAAGGCGGTGCTGAACCTGGAGCCCGCTGACAGCATCGTTTGCCAGACGGATACGACAGAAAACGGAAACATTGTCTTCCGAGTTACTCGTGCCGATGGTTCTGCCGTTGGTACTGCCGTACAGGCTCGTGACGAGAAGGGCTTTGGAGGCCCTATCGTAGTCCTCGTTGGTTTCTCGGGAAATGGAGAAATACAGGGATATCAGGTTATGCAGCATTCCGAGACTCCAGGTTTAGGAGCGCGTGCTAACGAATGGTTCCGCACTGAGGCAACGACAGAAACGAAAGTTGTCAGCGCTTTCTCGAAGGTGTTCTTCGGAAATCCTGATCCGGCAGGAAGTCATAATGTTATCGGAATGAATCCCGGCAGCAGCAACTTGACGGTGAGCAAGGATGGAGGTGAAGTGGATGCTATCACGGCATCAACTATTACCTCGCGTGCTTTCCTGCGTACGGTTCAGAATGCTTACTATGCGTATATGGGAAGCACGGCTGCTGATGCTGTCACTTCTGCTACGCAGCAAGCCCAGACTTCTGAATATGAAGAAGGGAAAAAAGATTTTGAAGAAGGAAAAAACGAATAACAAAAAGGAATAATTCACTATGAAGAATATCAAAATATTTCTCAACGGACTTATCAAGGAGAATCCTACTTTCGTCCTTCTTCTTGGTATGTGCCCGACGCTGGGAACCACTTCTTCGGCCATCAACGGTATGTCGATGGGGCTTGCTACTACCTTCGTGCTTATCTGCTCGAACGTGGTAATTGCGTTACTCCGAAATCTTATTCCCGACAAAGTGCACATCCCTGCTTATATTGTTGTCATCGCATCGTTCGTTACTGCCCTTCAGATGATAATGCAGGCGTTCCTACCAGAACTGTATAAGACTCTGGGCTTGTTTATCCCGCTGATTGTGGTCAACTGCATCATTCTGGGGCGCGCTGAAGCTTTCGCAGCAAAGAACGGGCCTGTGCCTTCTTTCTTCGACGGCTTGGGTATGGGCTTGGGCTTCACTTGTGCGTTGACTCTTCTTGGAGCGTTGCGCGAATTGCTCGGAACAGGCTCGTTCTTTGGCTTGCACGTTCTTCCAGCATCAACTAACATGCTGGTATTTGTTCTCGCTCCCGGAGCCTTTATCACGCTGGGCTTCCTGATAGCTGCCTTCAATGCCTTGAATGCGAAGAAGAATTGATTGTCAAACCGCTAAAACGTATAGGCTATGCAATATATTCTGATTTTTATTTCAGCCATCTTTGTCAACAACGTCGTCCTGTCGCAATTCCTAGGAATATGTCCTTTCCTTGGTGTTTCGAAGAAGGTGGATACCGCAAAGGGAATGGGATTGGCTGTCACTTTCGTCTTGGTGCTTGCTACCATCGTTACCTATCTGCTGCAGGTTTGGGTGCTGAATCCTCTTAAACTTGCGTACTTGCAGACAATAGTCTTTATCTTGGTTATTGCTGCTTTGGTGCAGATGGTGGAAATCGTGTTGAAGAAGCTTTCTCCTTCGTTGTATCAGGCGCTGGGTGTCTTCCTTCCGCTTATCACTACGAATTGCTGCATTCTCGGCGTTAGTATTCTTGTTGCGAATGGTACTTACGATCCGCAGGGATTGCCCGTGAATCTTCTGACGGGTGTTGTCTATGCTCTTTGTACCGCTATAGGATTTGCTTTGGCTCTTATCGTGTTTGCCGGACTTCGCGAGCAGATGGAAATGGTGAAGATTCCTCGTGGTATGCAGGGAATGTCCGTAGCATTGGTTACCGCTGGACTTCTGGCGCTGGCGTTTATGGGATTCGGCGGAATGGACAAGGGAATAGCTCAGTTCTTCGGCATTGGATAAGTTGTTCTTTTCCTCCTCATTCTTCAGTAAGATAAAAGAAAAGATAAGATAATTATTTGAATCAATATAACTATGAAGATCCTTGTAACTGGCGGAGCTGGATTTATCGGCTCGCACACACTTATTGAGCTGCACAAAGCAGGTCATGAGATGGTAGTTATCGACAACCTCTGCAATGCAAAAGAGAAATCTCTCGAGCGGGTTTCAGAGCTTATCAACGGAGCAGACATTCCTTTTTATCAGGTTGACATCCGTGATAGGGAAGGCTTGAGCAAAGTAATGGAAAAGTATCGGTTCGATGCCTGTATCCATTTTGCTGGCTTGAAAGCTGTCGGAGAGAGCGTGGAAAAGCCCTGGGAGTATTACGATAACAATATCAACGGCACGTTAGTGCTGCTGGATGTGATGCGCAAGCACGGTTGCAAGAACATTATTTTCTCATCTTCAGCAACTGTTTATGGCGATCCGGCACAAATACCTATCACGGAGGAGTGTCCGAAGGGACGTTGCACCAATCCTTATGGCAAGACGAAAAGCATGCTCGAAGATATCATGATGGACATGCAGGCAGCCGATCCTGAGTGGAATATCGTCCTTCTTCGCTACTTTAACCCGATAGGAGCACATCCAAGCGGGCGTATTGGTGAAAATCCGAATGGTATTCCCAATAATCTGATGCCTTATATCACGCAGGTTGCTGTGGGCAAACGTCCTGAGCTGGGCGTTTTTGGAAATGATTACAACACTCACGACGGCACGGGTGTGCGTGACTATATTCATGTGGTGGACCTTGCACGCGGGCATGTGTGTGCTCTGAAGGCGATTGAGCGCAAGTGCGGGCTTGCCATTTATAATCTTGGGACAGGTCACGGCTATTCTGTGCTCGATATCGTCAAGGCATTTGAGCGTGTGAATGGAGTGCGCATCCCGTATCAGATTAAACCTCGTCGTGCGGGAGATATTGCTACCTGTTATAGTGACCCAGCGAAAGCGGCTCGAGAACTTGGCTGGACGGCTGAATTCGGTATTGATGAGATGTGCCGAGACAGTTGGAACTGGCAAAAGAACAACCCGAACGGTTACGAGGATTAACAATCGCTTGCTTTCGGGAAAGAAGGTTCCCTAAAGAATATAGGAAACTTCCTTGAATGCATATCGGCGTATGTGGCTGTCACAGTCACGTAAGCACAGCATTCCGTTTGGCTCCACTTCTTCCAGCACGGCTTCAAACGAACCTTCGGTGTCTTGGTAACGAGCGAGAATTCCTTTTCTGTAGAGCATAGAATGGTATTGGCAACGAATATGATCTTGCCAATAAGTGCTGTCTTCAGGATATTTCAGCATGACGTTTGCGTAACGAGTGAGCAAGTCGTGTAGCAAAAGTTCGGGTTGAGATGTTTCCTCCCCCGTGATCTGTAGAAGGGAAACGGGGTTGGGTGCACTGCTGACAAAGGTTTCCTGATTAACATTCAACCCCACACCGATGATGGTGCGTGCAATGTGGCTGTCGGTAAGCTCGTGCTCGATGAGGATGCCTGCCAGCTTCTTGTCGCGCCAGTAGATGTCGTTGGGCCATTTAATCTTGAAGTTTTCCTTGTGCGCGGGAAACCTTTCCTGCAGCATGGAGACGATGCTGCAGGAGATGAGTTCTGAAATGAAGAACTGGTCCTGAGGAGCAACGGGAACCTTTTCTTCGGCGATGGAAAAAAGGAGGTTTTTCCCCGCTTCCGATTCCCAGCTGTTTCCTCGCTGCCCGCGTCCTGCCGTCTGGAATTGAGTTGTGACTACGATGTAGGAAAGCCTACCTTCTTCGTGCTTGTAGGTTTTTAAAAAGGTATTGGTAGATACGGTTTCCTCGAGCCGAATCCATTCGGCATCCTTGTCCCAGCGGAACTCTTCGGGGTTTGTCATTGTATCGTTGTTAGGAGTGTTTTTCCGAAGGAATATCCTTGCGGAAATCTGTTGCTAGGAGTAGCTTGATTTTTTCTTTCTTCATCTCGCGAGATTCTTTCTTCAAAAAAAATTATGAAGAAAGAAAAAATTATTATTTGTTCTCCATAATTCTTTTTGGAGAATACATATCCGCGGGAAGTTTCTTTGCATTAGATGGAGAGGGGGCTTTTCTGTCGGAATGTCAGGAAATCATTTCACGGAACGCCTTGATCTTGTCTTCGTCAAAGGGACGAAGAAGGCATCCTCAAGGTGCTCAATCTGCAGGTTTGGCTCCGCGCCAACGAGAGTTACGATGTCGAAACGCGGCTCAAGGTCGTAGTTGTGCGCCTTGATATAGGCTTCTGCTGCGGAAATGATGCGCATCATCTTGTCGCGGTTGACGGCTTCAATGGCACTTGTTATCTCTTCGTTCTTTCGCGTTTTCACTTCCACGAAAACGATGTCGGCTCCGTCGCGAGCAACGATGTCGAGTTCCTTATGTCCGCTTCTCCAGTTCCTGTCGAGTATGGAATAGCCTTTACTTAATAGGAGCGCCGTGGCGAGGTCTTCGCCACGGCGTCCGAATTCATTGTGCTGATCCATTAGGCAATACGACGTGATCCGTCACCGATAACAACATCGTAAACAAGCGGAGCATGACCGAATTCCTTTTCGAACTCGGCTTTTGCACGTGCGATGAAGGAATCGTACAACTCATCCTTGACAAGGTTGATGGTACATCCTCCAAATCCTCCGCCCATTACGCGGCAACCGGTTACGCCACACTCTTTAGCAAGAACAGCGAGGAAATCCAGCTCGTCGCAGCTGACGCCGTACTCCTTGCTCATGCCCCAGTGGGTCTCGTACATCTTTTGTCCTACTGTATCGTAGTCGCCCTTCTCCAGCGCGTAGCATACAGCAAGCACACGGTCTTTTTCTCCCAGTACATAATGGGCACGACGATAGTCAGTCTGGCTAACAAGGGGCTTAGCCTCTTCCAGCATGTCGTAGCTAACGTCGCGAAGAGTCTCAATGTCAGGATACTTGGGTTTGAGGGCAGCAACAACATTCTCGCAGCTCTGTCGACGTTGGTTGTATTCGTCTCCCAGCATGTGCTTAACGCACGTGTTGACAAGCACGAGCTTGTAGCCCTTCGGGTTGAAGGGGAAGTATTCGAACTCCATCGAACGGCAGTCGAGACGGATAAGGCTTCCCTTCTTGCCAAAGACGCTGGCAAACTGATCCATGATTCCGCACTTCACACCACAGTAGTTGTGCTCGGTCATCTGTCCCACTTTGGCAAGCTCGAATTTATCGATGTTGCCGTTGAAGATTTCATTGAGGGCGAAAGCAAATGTGCTCTCGAGCGCAGCCGATGAAGACATGCCGGCACCGAGGGGAACATCGCCTGCGAAGGCTGTGTCGAAGCCCTTGACTTCTACACCGCGCTTCTGCAGCTCGCGACAAACGCCGAAGACGTAGCAAGCCCAATGCTCTTTGGGCTTATCCTCTTCGTTCAAGCCAAACTCTACATAGTTGGCTTCTCCGTCCTCAGGCTTGATGTCGATAGCATAGGCACGCACCTTATCCAGCCCGTTGGGCTTGATTTCGGCAACCATACCTTTGTCTACAGCACCGGGGAAGACGAAACCTCCATTGTAGTCGGTATGTTCTCCAATGAGATTGATACGTCCAGGCGATGCGTAGACAGCACCTTCCGTGTCGAATCTCGCTTTGAAAGCAGCTCTTACAATTTGAATGTCCATAGTATGATTTTATTTGTTACGTTAGTAATAGATTATTCAACAGGGATGTCCTTGTTTACGTTCTTGCAGCCAACGAGAGCATAGTAGAGCAGGTAAGCAAGCATTGCGATAACGAGCCAGTAGCTTACCATATAGCCGGCGCTCTTGGCAATGAGGTTCTGGATGAACGGCATGACACCGCCGCCGACAACGAGCATCATGAAGATGCCGGAAGCCTGCTCGGTATATTTTCCGAGTCCCTCAACTGCAAGGTTGTAGATAGCACCCCACATAACGCTGGTGCAGAGACCGCAGAGGACAAGGAAGAGACAGCTCAGGGGAACCTGGAACATGCCGAAACCGTCGGCAGCGCTATAGCCGGGCATATTGACTCTGATGTCCTTGGGGATGAAGATAGCGATGAGGATGAGGATGATGGCTACCGTGCTAACGGTAATCATCTGAGTGCGGGTGCTCACCTTGCCGCTGATGGCAGTAGAAGCTGCACGGCCCACCATCATGAGGAGCCAGTAAACAGCAGCAATAGCGCCACCGATAGCAGCTCCGTTGACGGCGATGCCGGCACCCTTGGAGGATGCATCGGAAAGGAAGAAGTTAACCTGAGCGGGGATACCGATCTCGATACCTACATAGAAGAAGATGGCGATGGCGCCAAGCACGAAGTGGCGGAACTTCCAGGCGCTGTGCTCGTATGTGGTAGCATTGCGCTCCTTGGCGGGCTCGGGAATCTTTACCAGGCTGATGATGATGAAGGCTACTGCGAAGACGCCCATAGCGATGAAGAGCAGCGGGGTGACATCCTTCATGGATGTGTTGGGGGAGAGAGTACCGATGAGGGCACCAACGAGCAACGGGGTGAGGGTTCCAGTCAGCGAGTTAAGGGTACCGCCCGTCTGGATGAGCTGGTTGCCGCGATTTCCTCCACCACCGAGGATGTTGAGCATAGGATTGACAACGGTGTTAAGAATGCAGACGCAGAATCCGCAGACGAAGGCACCGAGCAGATAGATAATCAGATTCAGTTCCACAGGCTGGCCCTTATAGGAGAATACTTCCACGCCAGCACCCAGCAGACTGCTAAGATACTGAATGACGATACCGATGAATCCTACGGCAAGAGCCACAAGGGTGGTCTTCTTGTAACCGATTTTCATAAGCATCTTACCGGCGGGAATTCCCATGAACAAGTAAGCGGCAAAGTTCATCAGGTTACCCATCATGCCTGCCCACTCATACTTGTAACCCCAGATGTTGCCGAAGGGGGCTGCCATGTTGGTGACAAACGAAATCATCGCGAAGATGAAACACATCGTAACGATTGCTACTACGTTACTTTTCTTTTTTTCTGTACTCATTTTTTTAGAGATTAATATGAATAATAATGTTACTTTTTCTTCCTTTTATTTTTCAACGGAGAACTTGAATATTGTTGTCTGGGTGTAGACTTCTCCCGGCTTCAGGACGACGCTTGGGAAGTAGTCGCGGTTGGGGCTGTCGGGGAAGTGCTGTGCCTCGAAGCAGATAGCGCTGCGCTTGGGGAAGGTGGCTCCGTGCCATCCTTCGAATCCGTCGTGCCAGTTGCTGGTGTAGATTTGTACTCCAGGCTCGGTGGTGTAGACTTCCAGACAGCGCCCCGTTACGGGATCGACGCACTTGGCGGCAAACGTCAACTCGCCCGGCTCACGCTTGTTGAGCACCCAGCAATGATCGTAGCCGGCTCCGTTGCGTGTCTGCACATTGTCGGCATCGATACGCTCGCCTACCACGTGGGGCGTGCGGAAATCGAAAGGCGTGCCGGCAACAGCGTCGATGGTACCGAGGGGAATAGAAGTGTCGTCGATAGGAACGTAATGATCGGCGTTGAGCGTCAGCACATCGCGCTCGACGGAAGCTGTGTCTTTCTGCAGTCCGCTGAGGCTGAAAAACCCGTGATGCGTGAGGTTGATGATGGTCTTCTTGTCGGTTGTGGCTTTGTATTCGATAACCAACTCATCGTTGTCGGTAAAGGTGTAGACGACGGTGATGTCGACGGTGCCGGGAAATCCCTCTTCGCCGTCGGGAGAGATGCGGTGCAGCTTGACGCTGTTCTCAGACAGCTTCTCGGCATCCCACACGCGTGCGTGGAAACCGGTAGGTCCGCCGTGCAGATGATTCGGCCCGTTGTTGATGGCGAGCTTGTACTCTTTGCCGTCGAGCGTGAAGCGTCCTTTGCAGATACGGTTGCCGTAGCGCCCAATGAGGGTGCTGAGGAATTCGTTCGGGCTGTTGATGACGTGCTCGATGCTGTCGTGTCCCTGCACGACGTTGGCTCGCTTGCCGTCCTTGTCGGGAACCATAATGGTGCAGAGCGCTCCTCCGTAGTTGGTGAAGGCTACCTCGTTGCCCTGCTTGTTCGTGAGGATGAACAAGTCGGTCTGTTTGTTGTCTATTGTTTTCTGAAAATCTTCCTGTCGGAGCCCCGAGAGGTTGTTTGGATTACATACGTTTACCATAGTATTAGTCGTTTTTTCGGTTTTATCATGCAAAAGAAACGAATTCCTTTTATTATTCAAAATAATCAGCCAAAAAAGTTTTTAAAAACTGTTTCCTTGCCCCACTTCTTCCCGTTTGTCGAAGCAGACGTGGAAGTGTGTCTTCAGCTCTTGTTCCATCTGCTCGGCATCGATAAACTGCAGCCCGTACATGCCTACAGCATATGCGCCTTCGACGTTGGCTGAGTTGTCGTCGACAAATATGCACTCCTCAGGACGGAGCCGGAAACGCTCGAGCAGTACGTTGTAGATAGCCGGCTGAGGCTTGATGACGTGTTCGAGTCCGCTGACGACGATGCCCTCCAGTTCGGCTACGGCGGGGAAATCGTCCTTGATGGTGGAGAATGTGTCCCAGTTCCAGTTGCTGAGTCCCCACACGTGGTAGCCTGCCTGCTTCAGCCTGCGCACTTGTCGGAGCATGCCGGGAATGGGTCCTCCTATCATCTCTCCCCATCGGCTGCGGTAGGCGGCAATAGCGTCGGCCCACTCGGGATGTTTGTCGGTAAGCTCGGCAATGCCTTGCGCGAAGGGCTTTCCTGCATCCATCTGGACGTTCCACTCCATCGTGCAGATGTTTTCGATGAACCAGCTTGCCTGTTCCTCGTTGCCGAAATAATTATTATAAAGGTATAGCGGATTCCAGTCGATGAGTACTCCGCCGAAGTCAAAAACGATGTGCTTGATCATAGATTTTTGGGTGTTGGGGTTTGTCTGTTTTCGTGAGTTGAGAAGGATCTTTTTCGGTTGGTAGGAGAAGGAAATTTTTTCGAGAAGGGAAAAATTTTTTTTCTTTCTTCATACGGCGAGATTCCTTCTCCAAAAATATTTTTTCTTTCTTCATATTTTTTCCTCATCAGAAGATTGTTTCGCGGGCTTTGTGAAAGGTGCTCGAAAAAGGAGATTTTTGTTCATGAATCGTCGTTTTCTTGTCCTTCGAGTTCTTCTTTGCGCCAGTTGACAAGATAGACCATCCGTGTGGCGCGGGTGAGGGCTGTGTAGAGCCAACGATAGTAGTCGATGGTTCCTATTGTCTCCGGGGGGAGCCATCCTTGATCTAGGTAGACGGTGTCCCATTGCCCGCCTTGAGCCTTGTGGCAGGTGACTGCGTAAGCGAATTTTATCTGGAGGGCATTGAAGTAAGGGTCTTCGCGAAGTCTCTTGTACCGCTCGGCTTTCGAGGTGATGTCCTGATAGTCCTCCATCACCGCGTTGAAAAGCCTGTCGCTCTCCTCCCTTGTCAGCGAGGGAGACTCCGACGTGAGCGTGTCGAGAAGTACTGTTGCCGTGAATTCGAAGTTGTCGTAGTCGGGCATCTCGAGGGTGATGTCGGCGAAATGGAATCCATATACTTCCCGATGACGACGCACGCGGCGCACGATGCCCATATCGCCGTTGGCGAGGAAGTCGGGCGTGTGAGGCTGGCTTGCGTTGTCAGCCGTTTTGTCTTCGTCGGTTGCCGGCTGGAGGTTCTCTTTCACCCAGAAGTAGTTGTTTTTCACTATCATCACCCTGTCGCCGCTTGTCAGCTCCTCTTCGCGGTAGAGGATGGTTGCGCGGATGCCTCGATTGTAGATGTTGGCATTCTTGTTCGAGCGACAGATGACGATGGTGTCGTCTATTCCCGTATGTCCGTAGCTGTCGGAAAGCTTTTCTATCAGGTCTCCTCCCGTGATAGCTTTCACGTCGGGCAGGCAGCGCAGACGGAGCGAGGCAGGGGGGAAGGCTCCTTTGTGGGAAGAGGCGAGGGCTGTGATGGTTTCGCGGATAGCTGTTGCGTTGTGAAGGATTCCCGAGATTTCCGTTTGTCGCATCACTTGTGTCAGGCAGGCAACGTGCACTTTCAGCCCGTATTCCTGCAATACTGTGGGCGAAAGTGCCGGGCTTTCGTCTTGTCCTACCGGCGGAAGCTGAGCTGTGTCGCCCATGAGGAGCAATCGGCACCCTTCGCCCGAATAGACAAACCGTATGAGGTCGTCGAGCAGGTGCCCGCTTCCGAAGATGGAGCCGGCAGCGTCGTCGCCAATCATCGATGCTTCGTCCACGATGAAGAGCGTGTTCTTCATCAGGTTGTCGTTGAGGGAGAAGGAGGCATCTTCCGTCAGGCTCTTCTGGCGGTAGATGCGCCGATGGATGGTGTAGGCAGGATGCCCGCTGTAGAGGGCAAACACTTTGGCAGCCTTTCCCGTAGGAGCCATCAGCACGCAGCGTTGCCTGAGCTGATCGAGCGTCTTCACCAGCGCGCTCACAAGCGTCGTCTTTCCCGTTCCTGCAAATCCCTGCAGGAGGAAAGCTTCGCCGAGCACCCATTGGCTCTTCTGCCCTTCGTTGCTGAGCAAAAAATCGGATAGCATATCGATGACAGACGCCTGTTCTCCCGTCGGCTCGTACCCGAAATTCGCCCTTATTTGGCTCGCAATGAAATTATTTACCATAAAGTTTGAAACTTTTTTTGCATTTGTTGTTTTTTTCAAACAAATGTTCTAACTTTGCCGCTACGAAAGTAAACAATAAAAAAATAACAACAATGAAAAAAGTCTTAAATGTTGCTTTGTTAGTGTGTGTTCTGCTTCTCGCTTACATTTGTGTTTTCAGTATTGTTGACACTCTTAATTTCCAAAAGGAGAAGAAAGCTCGCGATGCGCAGGTTATTGCACGTCTTATCGACATCCGTTCGGCTCAGGTGGAATTCCGTAATCACAACGGAGGACAGTACACCGACAGCTTTGATGAACTGATTGCCTTCGTGAAGAACGACAGTATTCCTTTCGTTAAGAAAGTAGGTGAGCTCACCGACTATCAGCTGGAGAACGGCTGGAGTGAGCAGAAAGTCACAAGCCTCATCAACAGGGCCCGCAAGGCTAAGAAGCCTGCTGATGCAAAGAAACTGTGGCAGGAACTTGCCGACGCCGGCTTTGCTAAGCTCAATGCCGACGGTACGGGAACGCTTCTCTACAGCCGCGACACCTCGTGGGTTGCAGTGCTCGACACTATCTACCCCAAGGGCTTCAATCCCGACTCGCTCCGCTATGTTCCCTTCGGCAACGGTGCTGAATTCGAGATGGCTGTCGGCTGCGACTCATCCAACAAGTCTGGAACGAAGATATATCTATTCGAGGCAAAGACTCCTTATACCGTTTATCTGAACGGCATGAACAAGACGGAGCTGGCAAACATCATCGACGACCAGGTGAAGCTTGACCGCTATCCTGGCTTGAAGGTGGGCGACGTCGAGATGGGTAACAACAACGCCGGAAACTGGGAATAATCCGCATCCTTGTCTGATTTCCACACGTGGTTGATTTCAATCAGTCCCCTCAGTACACATTATCCATCCGCGTGAGTGCGGATGGATTTTGTTTTGCTGTCCATCACCCTTCGCGGAAGGGGGAATATGCCTTCATGCCCTATGACGTCGACCCCGCGCTGCCTCTTACTGCCAACCTGAAGCGTGCTTGCGACGAGCTGGACTTGCTTCAGCACACGTACGGCAAGGTGCAGCTGATGCTGACGGATGCTGCTGCTACGCTCGTTCCTGCCGAGTGCTTCAACGAGAGCTCTGCGCGCAGCCTGTTCGTACAGAATTTCCCGCAGACGACGGCTCTTCAGGAGGTGCTCTCCGTTTCTGTCGCTGCAGGCGAACATAAGCTGCTCTTTGCTGTCGACAGGCCTCTCGTGCGTTGGGCAACGCAGCACTTCCCGGGTGTCGCCGTCACCCATTCGCTGGCTCCCGTTGTCTCGTGGCTTCTGGCGTCGGAGGAGAAGCGTCGGTTTCTTTGCAACTTCCACGAAAAGAAAGCCGACGTCTTCTTTGTGGACGAGGGGCGGCTGCTTTTCCAGAACACGTTTGATGTAAACAGCACGGGCGACGCTGTCTACTATGTGCTGGGCGTGTGGAACACGTTGGCGCTTTCCCAAGAGTCCGACGTGCTGACGTTAGCTGGGAGATCTGCCGACAACCGCGCGCTGAAGGCAGAGCTGGGGCGCTTCGTCGCCCGCGTAGAGTGGATGGAACCTGCTTCGGAGTTTCACGCGACGGAATTGGCGCGCCTTTCGGGCTTGCCGCTCGACCTGCAGACGTTGGTCTCCCTCCCGTAAGCTTTACTCCTTATTATATATATAATAGCTCGCGCTGACGATTCCTTCTCTTCCGCAAATTATTCCTTCTCCAAAAAATTTTTTCCCTTCTCGAAAATTTTTTTTTCCTTCTTCATATCGCGCGCTTCTTTCTTCTCCCGATATTTTCAGTTAAACCTTTTGCTGTGTGAAAAAATGAGAGTCATTTCCGGAAAATACAAGCATCGTCGTTTCGATGTACCCCACTCGTTCAAGGCACGTCCCACGACCGACTTCGCGAAGGAAAATCTCTTCAACGTGCTCAACAACCTGATGGACTTTGACTCCTGCGCCCGCGCGTTGGACCTTTTTGCCGGCACGGGAAGCATCAGCGTCGAGCTCCTTTCGCGCGGATGCCAGCAGGTGGTGTCTGTGGAGAAGAACTACGCGCATGTCACTTTCATCCAGAAGGTTAAGCGCGAGCTGGGCGACGAGGCGTGGACGGTGATGAAGGCCGATGTCTTCATGTTTATCGAGCGTTGCAGGCAGCCTTTCGATTTCATCTTTGCCGACCCTCCCTACGCGCTCGAGCGGCTGGCGGAGTTGCCCGATCTTGTCTTCTCGCGGCAGCTCCTTGCCGAAGGAGGGCTGTTCGTCCTGGAGCACGGAGCCGATCATTCGTTTGCGGAACATCCGCATTTCCTGCAGGAGCGCGAATACGGTAGCGTCCATTTCAGTTTTTTCGAATAACAGGAATTCCATAAAACGCAACGACCCGCGGAGCAATTTCGCTCTGCGGGTCGTGCTGTTTTCAGGAATTTTCCGAAGGGAAGGGAAACCGTTTTTCTGTCCCACAAGTGGTGCCTCCTGACGGCGTTTGTTAGAAACCTCTTCCACCTGGAAAACCCCCTCCTGGGAATCCTCCGCCCGGAAAATCTCCACCAGGGAATCCTCCTCTATCTGGACGGTTCATGCGCATCTGCTGGCGCGTCTCTCTGTCGCCGAAGAGGTTCAGGCGATAGATGAAGTGCACGAGGAAGTAGCTGTTGATGCTGTTGCTGAAGGTGTCGCTGTGTCCGGTAGCGGTGACGTTGCGGGTGACGTTGCTCATCTGTCCCAGAATGTCGTAGAACTGGATGCTGACTGTAGCAGCATTCTGCGCAAGGAAGCTCTTCGAGATCTGTCCGTTCCACAGCAGCTCGTCGGTGTTGAAGTCGGCGCTGCTGTATCCCCGTCGGCTGTTCATCGTGATGTTGGTCGAAATCTTAATCTCCTGCCAGGGGATGTTGAAGTTTGCCGAAGGCCCGTAGGAGTATTGCCAGGTGTTCTGCTTCTGTTCGGGCTGCATCTCGTTGATGGCGTAGTTGTAGCGCACGTTACCGCTCAGGCGGATGTCCATCCAGTCGTTCTTGTAGCTTGCCCAGAGGTTCTCGCTGATGTTGTAGTTGTGCGTCGTAGCCAGCGGATACTCGGTGTTGGTAGCCGTAAGCGCACCTGTTCGCAGGTAGCTCTCGTGGTGGTTGTATCCCGCATCGGTGCCTGTGCCGACGGTAAATCTCTGGTTCTTCAGCGCCGTGTTGTAGTTGATGTTAGCGTTTGCGTTCCACGTGCTCCAGAAGCCGTCGAGGTTCGTCGGGCGCGTGATGCGTCCGCCCGTCTCCTCGTTGTAGGTGGTCTGGTTGACGATGTTGTTCAGCGTGTTGCCTCCGTTGACGCCCACGTTGATGTTGCTCAGCCGCTCGGGGTTGGAATGACGGAACTCTACGCGCAGGTTATTGTTGAACGTGGGCTTCAGTCCGGCGTTACCCGTGCTGATGTTCATCGGGTTCGAGTCGTCCACAATTTCTATCAACTGCGTCAGCTCGGGCTCGGAGCTTCTTCCGCGGTAGTTCATGTTGAGCGATGTCTGCTTGTCCCAGCGGTAGCGGAAGAAGAGGGTAGGGGTCCAGTTGAACACGGTGCGTGTGGTGTCGATGGGCGTGTTCAGATAAATCTGCTCCATGTGGCGCGTCTGTGGCTGCAGCGAGAATCCGGCATTCAGGTTATAGTTGTCGGTGACGCGTCGCAGCTGGACGCTGAGGTCGCGGTTGAACTGCTCATCCTTACTGAAGCGGCTTAGGCGTTCGCTCTTGTAGGCATTGTAGGCTTCTTCCTCCCACAGCCATTCGGCCGCATCCAGGTTGGGCGACCAGGTCGACGGCAGGTCGTAGGTGCTTCTGTTGCTGTTGCGGTAGCGGTAGCTTGCCTGATAGCTGAACGACAGGTATGTGGCTAACGCGATGGGCTCGCTCCACATCAGACGTCCGTTGAGGTTGTGCGACGAGGAGGGATTGTAGTTGATACGGTTGATGGTCGAGGTGCTGTCGTTGCGCTGATAGAAGCGCGTGAAGGATGACGAGCGCGAGTTCCCCTTGCTCGTGGAATAGCTGCCGTTCCCGCGGAAGGTGAGGTTGCGTCCCTGCTTGTGGAACTTCTTCACGATCTGCAGCGAGGCGCTGACGTTGGTGTTCTCGTTCTCGTTATAGTTGGCGGAGTTGCCGTAGTTGATGCGGCTGTTGTTCTTCGTGTCGGTCCACGCCGAGTCGAGGGGGGAGAAGTCTCTGCCAGGATAGAGCGAGGCGATGGTCTCCTCAGGGTCTTGGTTGAACGTTGCCGACAGGTTGCTCGACATGCTTCCTCCCGTGCTGTAGCTGAAGTTGGGGCGGAAGATGATGCTCCACAGCGTGTCGGGCCTCCATTCGAACTGGAAGTCGCCGCTCACGTTCTTGTTGTCGTTGAAGTTCTGGCTCCAGCGGTTCGAGAAGGAGCTGCTTCCGTTCTGCAGGTATGTCGCGCTCGACGACTTCGACTGCGAGTTGGTGGTGCTCATACCGAAGTTGATGTTACCGCCCACCCTGTACTGGTACTGGTTCTGCTGCCATTTCTCTCCGAAGTTCTTCGCCATATTGAAGCCTCCGTTCAGTCGGTTGGTGAGTCCGGCGCCCCCGCCTCCTCTGCCTCGCCCGATGCTGCCGCCCCCGGCATTGCCGACGTTGGCATAGGCGCTGTACTGCTGCTGGCTCTCAAAGCGGTTCATGGTCGCGTTCACCGTGTAGAGGTCGTTGATGCCCAGCTCCCTCACGAACTCCGTCTTGCGGAGCGGCTGGCCGTAGCCGGCATCGAAGTTGCCTATCCAGCCCTGCATCATGTTCTTCTTGATCTCGAGGTCGAGCACGAACTCCTCTTCGCCGTCGTCGATGCCTGTCTCGCGCGACAGCTCGCTCTTGCGCTCGTAGTTCTTCACCTTCTTCACGATGTTGGCGGGCAGGTTCTTGGTGGCGATGTCCTTGTTGTTGCCGAAGAACTCCTCACCTCCCACCAGCAGGCGGTCGATGGTGCGCCCGTTCATCTTGATGACGCCGTCGTCGCTGATGTCCACGCCCGGCAGCTTGCGCAGCAGCTCCTCCAGGTTCGAGCCCTCGGGGATGCGGAGCGCTTCAGCGTTGAACATGACGGTGTCTTCCACTATCTGCACCTCTGCTCTCTGTGCCTCGATGATGGCTTCTCTGAGCATGATGGCGTCGCTCTTCAGCATGATGGTGTCGAGCCGGATGCGGTTTGTCTTGGCATCGATGGTGAACGTCTTGTCCTCCGCGCCGTAGCCCATGAACGACACGCGCAGGAGGTATTTGCCTGCGGCTACCTTCTTGTGTAGCTCGAAGGAGCCGTTCATCTGTGTGGTCGTACCTCCCACGAAGGCGCTGTCGCCTTGATGCAGCCATTGGACGGTGGCTGCGGGAATCATCTCTCTTGTCTCGTAGTCCTGCACATAGCCGTGCAGCGTCACGTTGTGTGTCTGGGCTGTCGCTCCCAAAGCGACTGCAATGCCCATTAGAATAGCGTAAAGCCTATGTCTCATCCTATACAGATAGTTGTTGTTTCTTTTTTTTGGGGAAGTTTTGCGGCTTGCCGCAGCCTCCGTCTTTAAAGCCTTCAGCCCGACGTGCCTTCCGTTGAGGAGGGCGCGCCAGCCTGCCGATAACCGTCTCCATCAGTCATCCAACATTATAGACTCTTTTCAGCGCGGAAGGTTTAATATAGGAAGTCAAGAAAAAAGCGTTTTTTGATGAAAAAATCGGACAAAAGCCGTAGGAATTGAAAATAAATGCCGTATTTTGCGAAAAGAAACCAAAAAAACGTAAGACATATGGAAACAACATCCCTTCACAAGCACCTTTCGGGACTTCGTGTTATCAGATCGTTCGTCCTGATAATTTTCCTCTTCAGCTTTTTGACAGCCTTTGCTGGAGAGCGCGAGACCATCTGGCCCAAGGGCAAAATGCCCGATGCGCAATCGCACCAGATTGCCGCTATGACCGACGAGGCGGGAAGCGAGAAGTTCAAGGCCGACAAGCACCGCGTCGCCTACCTCGAGTGGTTCGAAGCACCTGCCAAAGAAGTGAAAAACAACGGCTGCATGATCCTCATCTCGGGCGGCGGCTATTATAACTGCTGCGACGTGGGGCTCATCAAATTGTGGCGCGAGACGTTCACGAAGCTCGGCTTCCAATGCGTCAACTTCGTCTATCGCACCCCGCGCCCCGAAGGGCTTCCCATCTACCAGACGGCGTGGGAAGACGGGCAGCGTGCCGTCCGCATGGTGCGCAGCGAAGCCAAGAAGCGCGGCTTCGACCCTGAGAAGATAGGAGCCATCTCTATGTCTGCCGGTTCGCACCTCGCCCTGCTGCTGGCGACCAGCTCGCAGACACCCGCCTACACGCCTGTCGACAAGCTCGACGAGGTTCCCTGTCACCTCAACTGGGCCATCGTCAACGCGCCTGCCTACGTCACCACCGACGGCGATACAGGAACACCTGCCACACGTCTGGGCTACGGCATCGATGTCCGCCTGTCGGATATCTTCAAGTTCGACGAGAAGACCTGTCCCATCAGCCTGCATCACGGAGGCAACGACGAGTACACGCCCAACGGCTCCACGTTGGTCTATCGCGAGCTGCGCAAGCGCCGGATACCCGCCGAGCTGCACCTCTATCCCGGCAGGGGACACGGAGCCTTCGGTCTGGAGCGCGGCATCGAGTTCATGAGGCAGATGGGCTTTCTGGGAGAGCTTGAGCCAGAGGTGCTTCTTACGGACCGCTTTGTCAACGACGACGCCCGCAAGGAGAGAATTATGGAAGACGTATGGCCTGAAGGCCGCATGCCCGAGGCTCAGGAGCAGCAGTGCAAGCCCTACATCGAGTGGCACTTCCCCAAGGAACTGAAGACGAAAGCCATTCAGATCATCTACTCGGGCGGCAGCTACATGGGCAACGACCCCGACGGCTTTGAGGCGGCTCCCGTGCGGCGCTATCTCAACGAGAAGGGTATGACGGTAGTCACGCTCAAGTACCGCACCCCGCGTCCCACCGCCGAGAGCGGCCTCGCCAAGCACACCTCAGCCTGGCAGGATCTGCAGCGTACCATCCGCATTGTCCGCAGTAAAGCCGAGAGCTACGGCCTCGACCCGAACCAGATTGGCATCATGGGAAGCTCGGCGGGAGGACATCTCACCCTCATGGGCGTGACCTCGTCCCTGCATCGCGCCTACCTCCCCATTGACGACATCGACAAGCAGCCCTGCAACGTGCAGTGGGGCATCGGCATCTATCCCGCCTACGCTCTCACCGACGGCGCAAACGACCCGAACACGGAGAGCGGAGTGCCCGACGATGCCGTCCTCGTGCCCGAGTTCAGCTTCGACCTGAAGACCGCTCCCATGCTGTTCCTGCACGGCGATGTCGACGTCTATGCTGCCATGAACTCCGTGAAGACGTGGGAGAAGATGCGCAGCATGGGCATACAGAGCGAGCTGCACACCCTCGCCACCCGCAATCATTGCTTCCAGCGGTCCGCAGCGCCCGGCACGGGTAGCTACACCTTCCTCGACCGTATCGACGACTTCCTGAAGTACGTCATCAAGAAGTAGACGATGAGACGATGCTCCTTGCTGGCTTTGGCCGCCTGCCTGCTCGTCCTGATGGCGTGCAAGGAAGGTGACGCCTCTCGTACGCCTGTGAAGCAGGCCCATCCCTGCATCGTCAATTTCGTCAATTTCGTCCGCCAGACAGAGCCGCGCGATGAGCGTTTCACCGACGAGTACCTCTTCCTCACCACCGCCAACGAGCTGCAGCAGCTAGACGACTACGGCTTCCGAGGCACCTTCCTGCTGCAGTACGACGCCCTCGTCAACCCGGCTTATCAGCAGCTCATGAAGCACGCTTTGGAGAAGGGGCATGAGGTGGGCGCCTGGTGGGAGATCACTGAGCCGCACGTCACCGATGCCGGCATGAAGTGGCGCGGACGGTTCCCCTGGGACTGGCATGCGAACGTCGGCTTTGCGACGGGCTATACGCCTGAGGAGCGCGAGCGCTTGGTAGATGTCTATATGGAGAAGTTCCAAAGCATCTTCGGCTGCTACCCCTCCTCCGTCGGCTCGTGGTTCATCGACGCGCATACGTTGGGCTATCTTTACGATAAGTACCACATCGATGCCTCCTGCAACTGCAAGGACCAGTACGGCACCGACGGCTACACCCTCTGGGGAGGCTACTGGAACCAGGCCTACTATCCCAGCCGTGTCAATGCCTATATGCCCGCGCAGACCTCCAAAGGGCAGATCCCCGTGCCCGTCTTCCGCATGCTGGGCAGCGATCCCGTGTTGCAGTATGATCACGGCCTCGACCGTCATTTTCAGGGCGTTGTCACCCTCGAACCCGTCTATACGGGTGCGGGAGGGGGCGACAGCCGCTGGGTAAGCTGGTTCTTGCCTGCGATGGCGCAGAGCGAGAGCCTTGCGTTCAACTACATCCAGGCAGGGCAGGAGAATTCCTTCGGCTGGGAGGCCATGAAGGACGGGCTCTCCATGCAGATGCCCCTCATCCGCGAGCTTGCCGACAAGGGGTTCTTCCGCGTGGAGACGCTTGCCGAGTCGGGTCGCTGGTTCAGGAAACACTATCCGCTCACTCCCGCTACCGCCGTCACCGTTCCCGACGACTACCTCCGCAGCGGACGGAGCGCCGTGTGGTACGACAGCCGTTTCTACCGCGCAGGCCTGCTCTGGACCGACAGCAGCTTTGTCATCCGCGACATCCACCTTTTCGACGAGCACCTCGAGTCGGACTATCTCCGCCGTGCAGGCACCACCACCTATTGCGAGTACGTCACTCCACCCGTTGTCGACGGATTCCTTTGGAGCACCCCAGCGAAGCATGCAGGCCTGCGTCTCGTTGCTGTGAACGACGACGGCAGTTCCTCGGCCATCCCCGTCGCGTCGTACACCTGCCGCCAGAGCGGAAAGGATGCCCTCTCGGTTGTCTGCACGACACCCTACGGCCCGTTCACGCTGCTCCTGAAGGACGACGCCCTCACGGCGACTTATGCTCCTTCTCCCGCGAAGTCCTGGGCGCTGGAGTTTACGGCTGCTGAGGGCGCGAAGCTGCCTTTCACTCGTCTCGAGGCGCAAGCCATCAGCGCCACACACAAAGGTTACGATTACACCATCCGTCTCCGTCGGGGTACCTTCACTGACGTCGCTTCCGACCATTCCTCCTGGCGCATCCTCTCGCATCGCAACACGCTCGTCCTCAGCGCCAAAACCAGACCTTGAGTTTTTTTAAGGACCTTAATGTCCCTAAGGTCGTTAAAGTCCCTAAAGACCTTAAGGTCCTTTTTTTCGAGAAGGAATCCGGCGAGATTCTTTCTTCATAATTCTTTTTTCTCCTAGCAAAAATCTTTATTCCTTGAGTATATTTTTCATATGCTCTTCCTCTGTCGTGACTCGGAAAAGATGAAGCCGTTCTTTTCAGTTTCTCTTTTCTCTCGCTGCTCCATCGGTTCTCGAAAAACAAGCTTGTTAAAGAATGTAAGTGAGTAGTGAAGGGTGCGAAAACTGGATTTTAAGTTTGCGAAAATGGCAGGTCGACTACGGAAAACAGGGGGGAAGGGTTCAAAAAAGGGAGGGTAAGTTCAGGAAAACGAGGGGGTAATTTTGGGCAAATCGACAAGTTACGGATTGTAAGCAGCCTCGTGTCTTCACCTGTCGCTGCCACTCGACGAGTTTCTTGTATTCCGTCTCATCATGTTCTCGAAACGAACGCATAATAGCCTCTATGAGATGGGTTAATTGAGCCTTTCCGATACCCGAGGTCCCTATCAAATGCCCCATCTGTCCGCAAAGTTCATAGTATTTGTTGTCGCAATATTTGAACTCAACATCGCTTAAATGGGTGGCAAGTGCAGGAATTGCCATCGGAACCAGCGGCTCACGCATGTCTCTAGAGGCCTGGGAGAGGAGTAATTTGATAAATTCCGTGCCTTTTGCAGGGTTAGGCATCTTCGGTGAGATGCTGTCAAATATATTATATAGCATTGATTTATAAGAATTTAAATGGTTGTTAATCGCTTAAAATGCCATCTCAATCTCAAATCTCAGCCTTAATAAATGGCGTATAGCATAACATTATATTATTATATATATATTTAATTATTAATAAGTTATAATGTCTATAAAAGCTGTTTTTCATTTTATTTGTGTCATTTTTTTATTACTGAGACTGAGATTTGAGATAGTTGTTAGTGTTTACTTCTTCTCTACAGACTTAATTCTCGTTAGCGTAGATGACCTCTTTGAACGCCTTCT
This sequence comes from Bacteroidaceae bacterium, assembly GCA_017615125.1. Lineage (GTDB taxonomy): Bacteria > Bacteroidota > Bacteroidia > Bacteroidales > Bacteroidaceae > UBA1189. Next base: position 30,870 of record JAGAAS010000017.1, on the reverse strand, counting down.
GGGCGATGTGCTGGCGATTGCTCGGGCACTCAGCTGATTGACAAAAAAGCCCGATATCGTTTCCGATACCGGGCTGAAGGAATAACCTTAAAATAGGGTTTGTTTCCTCGGTGGGGCTACTTGAGTATGGTGCCGAGGATGGAGCGGAGGATTTGCCTTGTGGCTGAGCTGGCAGCGTTGCCTGCGGCTGTGGCGGCAGCACCTTTCACGGAGCCGCTCTTGGACTTTCCCTTCACGGCTTTCTTCACCTCCTTGCCGATGGCGCTGCCTACGCTAGCGGTGACAGCGGTGACGACGGCTCCTGCCACTACCTGGCCTACGCCCTTCTCGCCTTTCTTGCCTGAGGCTTTGGTGGCTACCTTTCCTGTGCGCGACTTCTTCTCTTCCTTCTCCTTTTCGGCGAGCTCGCGGGCGGCGGCTTCCTCTGCTTCCTTGGCAGCTGCCTCGCTCTCGGCAAGGAGTACCTCAAAGGCGCTCTCACGGTCGATCATCTTGTCATATTTGCCGTAGATGCGGCTGCGGTTGATGATCTGCTCGCGCTCGGAGTCGCTGATGGCGCCGATCTGGCTCAGGGGGAAGAGTATCTTTGCGCGCTGGACGATGGAGGGCGCTCCCTTCTCGTCGAGGAAGGAGACGAGGGCTTCGCCCGTTGCCAGCTCGGTGATGGCCTGGGCGGTGTCGAAGGCGGGGTTGGCGCGGAAGGTCTCGGCGGCTACGCGCACGGCCTTCTGGTCGCGTGGGGTGTAGGCGCGCAGGGCGTGCTGTACGCGGTTGCCCAGCTGCCCAAGCACGGTCTCGGGTATGTCGGTAGGATTCTGGGTGACGAAGTAGACACCGACGCCCTTGCTTCGGATGAGGCGGACGACTTGCTCTATCTTGTCAAGGAGGGCTTTGGGGGTGTCGGTGAACAGCATGTGGGCTTCGTCGAAGAAGAAGACGAGGCGCGGGAGGTCCATGTCGCCCACTTCGGGCAGCTGCACGTACAGCTCGGAGAGCAGCCAGAGGAGGAAGGTGCTGTAGAGCTTAGGGTTGAGCATGAGCTTGTCGGCAGCGAGCACGCTCATCACGCCCTTGCCGCCTTCATTGGCGAGGAGGTCGAAGATGTCGAACGAGGGCTCGCCGAAGAACTGGTTGGCACCCTGTTCCTCGAGCACGAGCAGGGCGCGCTGGATGGCGCCGACGCTCAGCGCCGAAACGGTTCCGTAGGTGGTGGTGTACTCCTTAGCGTGCTCGCTCACGTAGTTGAGCATAGCGCGGAGGTCCTTAATGTCGAGCAGCAGCAGGCCGCGCTCGTCGGCGATGCGGAAGACGATGTTGAGCACACCCGTCTGCGTCTCGTTGAGGCTCATGAGGCGCGAGAGCAGCTGGGGTCCCATGTTGCTGATGGTGGTGCGCATGGGGTGTCCCTGCTCGCCAAAGACATCGTAGAAGCGTACGGGGCATCCTGCAAACTGGGGGTTCTCGATGCCGAACTCGGGCATGCGCTTCTCGATGAAGCTGCTCAGCTTGCCTGGCTGGCTGATGCCGCTCAGGTCGCCCTTCATGTCGGCCATGAAGCAGGGAACGCCTGCCTGGCAGAAGGTTTCGGCAATCACTTGCAGGGTGACGGTCTTTCCGGTACCTGTGGCACCAGCCACCAGTCCGTGACGGTTGGCCATTTTCCCACACAGATTCAGCGCGCCCTCTTCGCAATGGGCGATGTAGAGATTATTTTCTTGCGTTAACATAAGTAATAGACTGTTTTATGATTGTTTTTTATCGGTTCTTGTACATCTGCTCGTAGTAGTTCTGATAGTCGCCGGAGGTGACGTTGTCGAGCCAGGCCTGGTTGTCGAGATACCAGCGGACGGTTTTCTCGATGCCCTCCTCGAACTGCAGGGTGGGCTCCCAGCCGAGTTCCCGCTGGAGCTTGCTGCTGTCGATGGCGTAGCGCAGGTCGTGTCCCGCACGGTCGGTGACGAAGGTGATGAGGTCCATATCGGCACCTTCGGGGCGGCCCAGCAGGCGGTCGACGGTGCGGATAAGCACGCGGATGATGTCGATGTTCTTCCATTCGTTGAAGCCGCCGATGTTGTATGTCTCGTTTACGGCTCCCTCGTGGAAGATGAGGTCGATGGCGCGGGCATGATCCTCGACGTAGAGCCAGTCGCGCACGTTCTCGCCCTTGCCATAGACGGGCAGGGGCTTGCGGTTGCGTATGTTGTTGATGAAGAGGGGTATCAGCTTCTCGGGGAACTGGTAGGGCCCGTAGTTGTTGGAGCAGTTGGTGACGACGGTGGGCAGACCGTAGGTATCGTGGTAGGCGCGTACGAAATGGTCGGACGATGCCTTTGCGGCGCTGTAGGGACTGTGGGGCTGGTACTTCAGGTCTTCGGTGAAGAACGCTTCGCCGTAGGCGAGGTGGTTGCCCGACGATGCCTTCGTGGTGAAGGGCGGCTCGATGCCCTCGGGGTGTGTCATCTCGAGCGCTCCGTACACCTCGTCGGTGGAGATGTGGTAGAAACGCTTTCCCTCGTAGCGCTCGGGCAGCGACTCCCAGTAGAGTTTGGCGGCCTGCAGCATCGAGAGCGTTCCCATCACGTTCGTGCGGGCGAAGGTGAACGGGTCCTTGATGGAGCGGTCGACGTGGCTCTCGGCGGCAAGGTGGATGATGCCGTCGACGTGCTCGCGCTGCATGAGGGCGTAGATGGTGTCGAAGTCGCAGATGTCGGCTTTCACGAAGGTGTAGTTGGGCTTGTCCTCAACATCCTTCAGGTTGGCAAGGTTGCCGGCGTAGGTAAGCTTGTCGACATTGATGATATGGTAGTCGGGATATTTGTTGACGAAGAGCCTGACGACGTGACTGCCGATGAATCCGGCTCCGCCGGTGATGATGATAGTGCGTTTCATAGAGGTGTGCAGATTAGAGTTTGGCAAGTTCAAGCAGGTACTGTCCGTAGGAGGTCTTTTCTAGGCGGTGTCCCAGCTCGGCAAGCTTTGCGGAGTCTATCCAGCCATTGCGCCAGGCGATTTCCTCGATGCAGCTGACGTAGAAGCCCTGCCGCTTCTGGATGGTTGCCACGAAGTTGGAGGCGTCGAGCAGGCTGTCACAGTTGCCTGTGTCGAGCCAGGCGAAGCCGCGTCCGAAGACTTCCATGTGGAGCGTTCCCTCCTCGAGGTAGAGCCGGTTGAGGTCGGTGATCTCGTACTCGCCGCGGGCCGAGGGCTTCAGGCGGAGCGCCTTCTCGGTGACGGTGCTGTCGTAGAAGTAGAGCCCGGGAACGGCATAATGGCTCTTGGGCTGTGCGGGCTTCTCCTCCAGCGAGAGGACGTTGCCTTTCTCGTCCATCTCGGCCACTCCGTAGGCGCGGGGGTCTTTCACGTAATAGCCGAAGATGCAGGCTCCCTTTTCGATGGAGGAGGCGCGCTTCAGCATAGCGCTGAATCCCCGTCCGAAGAAGATGTTGTCGCCCAGGATGAGGCATCCCGGCTCTCCGTTCAGGAAGTCGGCACCCAGCACGAAGGCCTGAGCGAGCCCGTTGGCCTCCAGCTGTACCTTGTATTGGATCTTCATCCCCAGGTCGTCGCCCGGGCCGAGCAGCTGCTCAAACATGGGCAGGTCGCGTGGCGTGCTGATAATGAGCACGTCGCGGATGCCTGCAAGCATGAGTACCGTCAGAGGGTAGTAAATCATGGGCTTGTCGTAGACAGGCATGATCTGCTTGCTGATGGCTTTCGAGAGAGGGAAGAGGCGCGTGGCGCATCCTCCTGCCAGTATGATTCCTTTCATGGCGCTTTATTCCTAATTACAATGAAATATTCAGATGTAGGCACAAAGATAACTATTTTTTCGCTTATGCAATCCCGTTGGCAAAAAAAATGCAGGCTTGACGGAAGTTTCCATCCTCGGCATGATGTTTTTTCCTCCTTTTTATATATATTTGTCCCAAAATCGGATTCTATGAAGAAATACCTCCTCTTTGCCTTAGCAGCCTTGTTGGTGCTCGCAGCTGCCGACGACGGGAAGCGCAAGCCTGTCATCTTCATGATAGGCGACTCGACGATGGCCAACAAGTCGATTCGCGACGGGGCGCCGGAGCGGGGCTGGGGTATGATGCTGCCGGGATTCTTTACAGGAGACATCATTGTTGACAATCATGCGGTGAACGGGCGCAGTTCCAAGAGCTTTATCGACGAGGGGCGCTGGGATGCGGTGCTGAAGAAGATGAAGGAGGGCGACTATGTCGTCATCCAGTTCGGACACAACGACGAGAAGCCGAAGGAAGACCGTCATACGGAGCCGGGAAGCACGTTCGACGCCAACCTGCGGCGCTTCTGCCAGGAGACCTTGGAGCGGGGAGCCACACCTATCCTGATGAATGCTATCGTGCGGCGCAACTTCAAGGCGCCTGCCGACAGCCTCGTTGCCACAGACAGCCGCCAGAAGCCTTCCGACGTGGACGAGAGCGGCGAAGGGCTGATTCTGTACGACACGCATGGTGCCTATCTGGACAGCCCCCGCAACGTCGCTAAGGAGCTGGGAGTTCCCTTTGTGGATGCCAACCGTATCACGCACGAACTGGTGCAAGGACTGGGGCGCGACGAGTCGAAGAAACTGTTCATGCACGTTGAGCCGAAGACGAACTGGGCTGTTCCCGAAGGAAGGATAGACAACACGCACCTTAATGTTTACGGAGGACGGGTAGTCGCAGGACTCTTGGTGGATGCTATGGCCGAGTCTGTTCCTGCGCTGGCTCCCTTTGTCCGTCACTATGACTTTGTGGTTGCGAAGGACGGCTCGGGCGATTTCTTTACGTTGCAGGAGGCAATCAATGCTGTACCCGACTTCAGCAAGAATCATCGCACGACAATCCTCCTGCGTGCGGGAGACTATGACGAGAAGGTTACGGTTCCTCCCTCGAAAATCAACGTCAGCCTGATAGGGCAGGAGGGCGCCGTCGTAACGGGCTCCGATTATGCCGCAAAGAAGAACACCTTCGGAGATGACTGCAGTACAAGCGGCTCGGCATCGTGTTACCTCTGGGCGCCCGACTTCTATTGCGAAGGCGTCACGTTCCGCAACTCGGCAGGTCCTGTGGGGCAGGCTGTCGCCTGTTTCGTCGGTGCCGACAGGGTGGTATTCAACCGTTGCCGCTTTCTGGGCTTTCAAGATACGCTCTACAACTGGGCGCGGCGAAGCCGTCAGTACTTCCGGGACTGCTACGTGGAAGGATCTGTCGATTTTATCTTTGGCTGGAGCACAGCCGTCTTTGACCGTTGCACCATTCATAGCGTAGCCGACGGCTACCTCACGGCTCCTTCGACGGATAAGGGCGATGGAGCGGGCTATGTGTTCCACGATTGTAACTTGACGGCAGCCGAAGGCGTGAAGGCTTATCTGGGACGCCCTTGGCGCGAGTATGCCCGCGCGGCGTTCATCCGTTGCCGGATGGGTGCTCACATCCGTCCCGAGGGCTGGCACAACTGGGGAAAGAAGGAGGCAGAGAAACGAGCTTTCTTCGCGGAGTATGGGAGCACGGGCAGCGGTGCCAACGACAAGGCGCGTGTGAAATGGGCACATCGTCTTCGCGAGAAAGACTTGAAGGAGTACGATACCCGCCAAGTGCTTGCAGGAAATGACGGCTGGGACCCTATAGCGTTGTTCGGCTTAGGAGAATGACGCGTGATGACTGATGACAGATAGCGTATGCTTTGAGTATCGCTTGACGAGAAGAAACTTTCTGAGATTATTCTTAATTCAACATTCAATATGAGAAAGACATTTGCATTCCTTACAGTAGTAATGACAGCCCTGATGCTTCAGGCGCAGAGCGGGCACGACTGGCAAATCAACGTGAAGAAAGTCGGTGCAGACATCCCTTCCACGATGTACGGCATCTTCTTCGAAGACATCAACTACGGTGCCGACGGAGGGCTCTATGCCGAGAAAGTGAAGAACCGTTCTTTTGATTTCCCCTATGCGCTTACCGGATGGCAGGCTGCCGGCAAAGTAGAGGTGCGCAACGACGGGCCGTTCGAACGGAATCCCAACTATGTGCGTCTCAGCAGCAGCGGACATCACGACAAGCATACGGCACTCATCAACGAGGGCTTCTTCGGCATCGCCGTCGAGAAGGACAAGGAGTATCGGTTCAGCGTCTGGGCGCGTGTGCCCGAGGAATTCAAGGATGCCAAGATTCGTGTGGAGCTGGCGAATGCCAGCACAATGGAGGAATCGCAGCAATTCACCCGCGACGAGCTGACAGTCAGCGGCAACGAGTGGAAGCGCTACGAGCTGACGATAACATCGCCCCGTACCGACCCGAAAGCGCAGCTGCGCATCTTCCTTGTCGGCAACAACAGCGTTGATCTGGATCACGTGTCCCTCTTTCCTGCCGACGCGTGGAAGGGACTGCTTCGTGCCGACTTGGTGCAGGCGCTTGCCGACTTGCATCCGGGCGTGTTCCGTTTCCCCGGAGGATGCATTGTGGAAGGCACCGATCTGGCTACCCGCTACAACTGGAAGAATAGCGTAGGCCCCGTGGAGAATCGTCCCCTCAACGAGAACCGTTGGCACTATACCTTCACCCATCGGTTCTTCCCCGACTATTTCCAGACCTACGGGCTGGGCTTCTTCGAGTTCTTCTGTCTGGCTGAGGCTATCGGCGCAGCTCCGCTCCCTGTTGTCAGCTGCGGGTTGGCCTGTCAGTTCCAGAACGGCCCAGACGAGAATGCGCACGTCCCTGTCGATGAACTGCAGCCCTACGTGCAGGATGCCCTCGACCTTATCGAGTTTGCCAACGGAGGAACAGATACTCCTTGGGGCAAGCTTCGTGCCGAGATGGGACACCCCGAACCCTTCGGGCTGAAGTTTCTTGCCGTCGGCAACGAGCAATGGGGGCAGGAGTACATCGATCATGCTGAGCCGTTCATCCAGGCTCTGCGCAAGCAGCATCCCGAAATACAGATTATTGGCACCGCAGGGCCCTACAACGGGGGAGAAATGTTCGACTTCCTTTGGCCTGAGATGCGTCGCATGAAGGTTGACCTCGTGGACGAGCACTTCTACGCTCCCGAGCGTTGGTTTAAGGCGAATGCCAACCGATACGACAACTACAGCCGCAAGGGACCGAAAGTGTTTGCGGGCGAATATGCCTGTCACGGAGCCAACGGCAAGAAGTTCAATCACTTCAACGCCTCGCTGCTCGAGGCAGCCTTCATGACGGGGCTGGAACGCAACGCCGACGTCGTCAGAATGGCTACGTATGCACCGCTTTTCGCTCACGTCGAGGGCTGGCAATGGCGTCCCGACCTTATCTGGTACGACAATCTCCGAAGTGTGCGTACCGCAAGCTACTATGTACAGCAGCTCTACAGCACTTACAAGGGTACCAACGTGCTTTCGCTGCTCGACGAGAACAAGAAACCCGTTGCCGGAAACGAAGGGCAGGACGGGCTCTACGCATCAGCCGTTGTGGACAAGAATGCCTCCAAGATTTACGTCAAAGTGGCAAATATCGATAGCGAAGACCGTTCCGTCACGCTTCACTTCAACGGGCTGAAGAAGGGGCAGAAGCTTGTTGACGGAGAGCGAATCGTGCTTCATGCCGACGACCCGATGCTCGACAACACGCTCGAGAACCCCGAGGCTGTCGTGCCTCGTTCGCTGGTTCAACCCATCGACGGTACGGTTCTGCAGACGACGATTGCTCCTGCAACCTTCAACGTCTTCGTCTTCTCAGTCAAGTAGAAGCAAGGGAGTGATTCATTCCTCAGGCGGGGCAGCGACATTCGTTGCCTCGCTTTTCGTCGTAAGGCTTGAGAGAAGGTGCATTTTTTGCCACCTTTTTCCGAAAAAAGAGGAACGCTCAAAAAAGTTTTGACTTCACGGATTTTTTCCTTCTCCAAAAAATTTTTTCGAGAAGGGAAAATTTTTTTTTCTTTCTTCATACGGCGAGATGTAGAAAGAAAAATCCGAGGCACGCGAGAAGGCCTTCTCAATGAGGAAAAGAGGACTCTTTTTGCCTTCTTCGGAAGATGCAGAGTTTAACATATGTTAATTGTCCCTTTGGGCGTGCTAATGAGCCGCAAAAGATGTATTTTTGTATCAAAATTCAATTCATCTAATCTAAAACCTGAATAACATGATTATCGGTATTCCAAAAGAGATTATGCACGACGAGGCTCGCGTTGCAGCCACGCCTGAGACTGTGGGTAAGTATGTGAACGACGGCTTCGAGGTGCTCGTTGAGACGGGTGCGGGCGAAGGCGCGCTTTATCACGATGAGGACTATGTGAAGGCGGGAGCCACGCTGGTGGACAACCCTCAGGAGATTTACGACAGAGCGGAGCTGATCCTGAAGGTGAAAGAGCCGCTGATGAACGAGCAGAAAGGCAAGCACGAGGTGGATATGATGCACGAGGGGCAGACACTCGTGACGTTCATCCATCCGGCATCGCCCGTCAACCACGAAATGGTGAAGCGGCTTGCGGCTCGCGGCGTTACGGCAATAACACTCGACGGCATCCCTCGTATATCGCGTGCACAGAGTATGGATGCGCTCACATCGATGAGCACTTGTGCCGGCTACAAGGGAATATTGATGGCTGCCGACATGATGACAACCTTCGTTCCCCAGATGTTCACAGCTGTCGGGCAAATCAAGCCGGCAAAGGTGTTGGTCATCGGCGTGGGAGTAGCAGGCTTGCAGGCGTTGGCAACAGCCAAGCGGCTGGGAGCCATCACGTATGCTGCAGATATCCGTCCGATGGCGTCGGAGAACGCCAGCTCGCTGGGTGCGAAGGTGATAGATACGACGGTGCCCTCGGAGCTGGCTGTAGCGGAAGGAGGGTATGCCAACCGTTTGCCGCACGATGTGCTCCTGCGCGAGCGTGAGGCGCTGAGGGAGACCATCCAGGAGATGGACATCGTGTTCTGCTCGGCACTTATCCCAGGGAAAATTGCTCCTATTATTATTACGGAGGATATGGTGAAGGGGATGAAGAAAGGCTCCGTTATCGTCGACATCTCCATCGATCAGGGCGGCAACTGCGAGCTGACTCCCAAAGGCGGCATCGAAAAGAAGTACGGCGTAACGCTTATGGGCGTGAAGAATATCCCAGGACTGCTGCCTACCAGCTCAACGTGGATGTTCTCGAACAACCTCTATAACCTGGTGAAGTATCTCGTGAAGGACGGGCAGATAGTGCTCGACCGTACGGACGAGATTATTCAGAAGTCGCTCGTTTGCGTTGGCGGCGAGCTGGTGCATGCAGGAGCGCGTGAGGCTATGGGATTGATGTAAAAGTGTTCTCAAGCATGATTAGTCCGTTTATCCTCATCGCAGTTTTCATCGTCAGCACGGTGCTTGGGTACGTTATCATACGCAATGTGCCGAGCTTGCTGCATACACCGCTCATGTCGGGGATGAATGCGTTGTCGGGGGTGACGATAGTAGGAGCCATCAGCACGACAGGCATCTCGCTGCTGTCGGGCGGAGGGTGGCTTTCGCAGGTTGCGGGGATGATAGCTATCGCTTTGGCTGCCGTCAACGTGTTTGGAGGCTTTGGCGTCACGCATCGCATGCTGATGATGTTCCATAAATCGAAGAACAGAAGCCCTGAAGGGCAGAATAGCGCAAGTCGGGAAGTATGACAACCTTTCAGATACTACTCAGCAGCCTGCTGGCGCTGCTTGTGCTGGCGGGAATTTCGATGATGAGCAGGGTGAAAACGGCTGTTGTCGGCAATCTGCTTTCTGCCTTTGCGTTGCTTGTGGGAATCGTGGCGACGTTGCTTTCCCGGCAGGTTTTCTCTGCCTGGACCATCTGGCCTGCGCTGATTGTCGGCGCCTGGATTGGGAGCCTGATGGCGCGGAAGGTGAAGATGATCCAGATGCCTCAGACGGTAGCTCTGTTTAATGGTTTGGGCGGAGGGGCTTCAGCGCTTGTGGGCCTGTTGTCGGTTGCGGGCGTAGGATTCAGCACGCAGCAAAGTGCGTCTTTTGCGGATGGCTCGAGCGACGTTTTCGTGCGTGTCGCAGCGTTGCTGGCTGTTGCGATAGGGTTGATTACCCTTGTGGGGAGCCTTGTTGCGGCAGGCAAGCTTCACAGGCTGCTTCCTCAGAAGCCTGTCGTCTGGCCTTTTCACTCGCTATTCACGCTGTTGTTCCTTCTGCTGACGGTAGTGCTGATAGTCGGCAGCGCGTGTTGCTCTCCTGCCAGCTTCGGGGGGATAGGGGGTAGGATGCTGATCATTGGAATTGTTGTCTGCTCCTCCTGCTTCGGCCTGTGGTTTGCTCTCCGCGTGGGAGGGGCAGATATGCCTATCACTATCTCCTTGCTGAACTCTCTCTCGGGAGTTGCTGGCGCTATTGCCGGAATGGCTATCGGAGACATCTTCCTTGTGGCTGTCGGAGGCATCGTTGGCGCCTCGGGATTGTTGCTGACGCAGATTATGTGCAGGGCAATGAACCGCAGCCTCGTGAGCATTCTTACAGGAGGGGGCAGAAGGAAAAACTCCATCAAAGAGCCAAAACTCTCAGAGGAGATGCTCGAAACGGAAGGAATGACAAAGGAAACAGAACAGGAATTAATCAATCGAATTATGGATTTAGAGAAAAAGATAAAGGAACTTGAGGAGATGGTCAGGAGCCTCGAAGAGAGGGTTCAGAGTCTTAATCAGCAGGTCGACGCCCTTCCTGCAGCAAGTGCTCTAAAGGAAGAAAAAGAGGAGGAGACTCCTTCTGCTGCTGGTGTGCTCAGCAGGGCGAAGGATGTCATCATCGTTCCGGGATACGGAATGGCTCTGGCGCAGGCACAGTATCAGGTGCGCCAGCTGGCAGACAAACTTGAGAGCCGGGGTGCGAGAGTGCGCTTTGCCATTCATCCTGTAGCGGGACGTATGCCTGGACACATGAACGTGCTGCTTGCGGAAGTGGACATCGACTACGAGAAACTCTTCGAGATGGAGGCTATCAACGACGATTTCGCGAAGACGGATGTCGTGCTGGTAGTGGGAGCCAACGATGTGATGAACCCTGCAGCCCGTAATGCTGAGGGAACACCCATCTACGGTATGCCTGTGCTTAACGTGGATGCGGCTCCCGAGGTTATCATCTGCAACTACGACCTCAAGCCAGGCTATGCGGGAGTGGAGAATCCTCTTTACTCGCGCGAGAAGGGGGTATATCTGGAGCTGGGCGACGCAAAGGAAACGCTGCAGAAACTGATGAGCGAAATGGCTTGATGCCGCTTTGCGGAATAAGGAAAAGGGGAGACGATTCGTTCGCCTCCCTTTTGTGTTTCTTATCTATATGGTTTGCGTCTCTTGCCTATATGGATTTTTCGAGAACCGATGGAGCAGCGAAGCCAGAACAGAGTTTACTCAAGTTATGGTGAGTCGCGACAGAGGAAGAGCATAGAAAAAATATGCTCAAGGAATCTCGCCGTATGAAGAAAGAATCTCGCGAGATGTAGAAAGAAAAAAAATTTTTCCCTTCTTGAAAAAAAATTATGGAGAAGGAATAAATTATTTTCCCTTCTCCATATTGAATTATTCTTTCTCCATATTGAAATATTCTTTGAGCTTAGCTTTTCCTCTTTTGGGATTCGGAAAAGATGGCGCAATTGATTCCTGTTTTTCTTTTCACTCGCTACTCCTTCGGTTTACCTTTCCTTGCGGGAGGATGTGGGAAATCCTATTAGGATTCTCGATGCACGGAGGTTCGCAATTTAGCGGAAGGCGCTGGTAATAACTTTGATTTCCAGATGCTTCGGGTCGTTTGCGAGGCAGGCGCTCCCGATGGAGAGATCGTGGCGGATGCCTACGGTTGTTGTGACGCTGTTGCTTGTTGTTGTCAGCAGGCTCACGGGGACGAGCAACACGCGGTTCCAGTCGGGGAAGAGCTTCTCATAGTCTTCCATCGAGGAGCCGGGATGAGCTTCCAGCCATTCGTTGCAGTCGTTCTTGCAGCTGCGGATGATGTTGGCTATGTTGCTGAAAGTGTAGGTGTTGTAGGTGCTGTTGAACGACGTGTAGACGGAAGTCTCATTGTCGGTGAGCTCGTTGTTGGCAAAGAACTCCTTCATCTTTGACTTGCGTATCATAAGGAGCGTCTGCGGGACGCCTGTCTGATAATCTCCGCTGATGGTACGATTGTAGCGGGTGAAGACGATTTTCGCCGAGTTGATGGTGTCGTCGCCTGCGGTGATTTCCTCAACGGGGAGGGTTACTTCGGTGAAGATGCCTGCGGGAGTCTTCAGCCAAGTGCATTCGTTGTCGTCAACGAGGGGCTGTAAACCTTTGTTGCTGAAACTGTTGACCTGAAGCACTTCCTGTGAACCCATAAACTGGGTTGTGAAAGTGCTGTCGGTGCGTAACATTTCGAAGGTGACGTGCAGGCCTATCTGACTGATGTAGAGAACGGTTCCATCGCCTTGCGTGCAACGCACATAGACTCCTTGACAGACGTTTTCGATGAACGAGGAGGCTCCTTCGAAGTATTCGGGGTGCTGCCGGTAGGCTTTGATGATGTTCGTACCGAATTCATTGGGCAGGGAGATGCATACGTTGTGGTAATGATCCTCATCCTCAAGGACATCGTCGTCAAGAGCATAGTCCTTGACGGTATAAGTCTTGACGGCAATGGGTTCCTTGCTTGTGTCGCAGTAATCGGAAGGGTCGACGTTGGTATAGTAAGGCTGTCCTTCCAGCAGAGGGTTGTCGAGGAGGAATACCTCCAGCTGCATAGCGTTAGCGTCGTCGCCAAACCAGTCGGTATAGAAGAGCCGTATTTCGGTGCGTACTGCGCTGTCGCCGCGGATGCTGTCGGCAGGAGGGAAGACGTCTCCTCCTTCGGGGCAGTTGAACTGAGTCATGAAGTTTGACTCAAGAACGGTGTTTGTCTCAGGATCGGTATACCGCCCGAAGTAAACGGTGCTTGTGCGCCCCAATACGGAATCGGCCATAATGGAGCGGCTGGTAGCGTTGAAGATGTGGGTGTTAACGGCTAAGGAGTCGGTTCCTGGGGTAATGCTTATACCGATAGAGCCTGTATTGTCGTCACATGCTGCCAAAGAGAGTATCAGCAGCACGACGAAGCTGAGACAGGCAGGCAGGGAACGAAAACGTGAAAGCTGTTTCATTGTAGGTTATTCTGCGTTTGCAGCAACGAGCTCGTAGAAGTCGTTGCAGGCAGCTGCATAGTTTTCTTGCGGGTATTCGAGAACGGGCAGCCCCAGCTGTCGGGCATAGTCGACAACTTCGGCGTCGGGGTTCTCGGTTTCGATGATGAGTCCGTCGGCAAAGCGGAGTGCCAGCTTCATGAATGTAGTATAGGTGAAAGGCTCCTTTATGTCGCCTGCATCAAAGGCATCCATGTTGCGCGTAGTGATGCGCGAGAGCAGGTCGTCGCGGAAGGGCTCAGCAAACGGGGCGTCATAGAGCGAGAGGACGATCTTGGAGTTGCGGAAGGTGGGCTCGTCTTTGTAGAGAACCTTCACGTATAGCCCGATGAGTGCGCCGATCCATCCGTGTATGTGAATGACGTCGGGAGTCCAGCGGAGCTTCTTGACGGTTTCCAGAACGCCTCGTGAGAAGAAGATGGCGCGCTCGTCGTTGTCGGCAAAGCCGGGCTGAAGCAAGTCGGGCTCGCTGATGCGGAGATGGCTGAAGTAGTCGTCATTCTCGATGAAGTAGATCTGCATACGGGCCATCTGCAGCGAGGCGACCTTGATGATGAGGGGATGGTCGGTGTCGCTGATGATGATGTTCATTCCCGACAAGCGGATCACTTCGTGAAGCTGGTTGCGGCGCTCGTTGATATCGCCCCACTTGGGCATAAAGGTACGGGTCTCGTGCCCCATTTCCTGAACGTCTTGCGGCAGGTGACGACATCTTTCGCTTGTCTCGTTGGAAACAGTGAAAGGAACGATTTCTTGTGCAACAAAGAGGATTCTGTTTGCCTTCATTAACTCATGCTTTTGGTTTTCTCATGCAAAAGTAATGAAAAATATTTCATTTGGCAAAATCAATCTCGTTAAATTTTGACAAAAAATCATTAATTGGTTGAAATAGAACCCAAATATGCCTCTACGGGGCATTTTTACTCCAGTTCTTCAAGCTTTACCAGCCCGTTGACGATAGCATAGATGGTGAGTCCTGCGGGAGAATGGATTTCCAGTTTGTGTGCGATGTTGCGCCGATGGGTGAGAACCGTATTGAAGCTGATGTTGAGCTTGTCGGCAATCTCCTTGTTCGTCAGCCCTTTGACGACGCAGACAACGATGTCTTTCTCGCGAGAGCTGAGAAGGGAGGCGTCTGCATCCTCCGTCCTGTTGTCGATGAGGAAATCGTCTATCTCGGATGCGTGAGCCTCAAGGAGCTTGACGGCGGGAAGGAAAAGGTTCTCTTCTACTAGCCCGTGTGCGTCAAGTTCTTCGTTGCAGATGAAGATGTCGGACAAGACATCGTTGAGTGCGTAGTTGCTTTCCGAAGGGGAGGAGTAGTATCGAATGATGATGTTTTTCAGCTCGTTGAGCTTTCCGTCAGCTGTCTCGTCGTGCTCGGTATCAAAAGCGTCGATGGTGAAGTCTGTCGCCCGATGGGAGAGGAGGGCGTCGACGTGCGGGAAGACAATCTTGTTCTCGTAGTCGAGGTGTGCCCGGACTTCCTCGCAGAAGCTGTCGTAGTATTTTAAAATAAGGAAGGAGAACTCGTTGGATGACGAATAGTTGATGGTTCCGATAAGCTTGCGGCGAATGGACGGGAGACTGTATTCGAGGAAATAAGTGTGTGACTCACGCAGATACTTCAGAAGTGAAGGGAGAGAAATGGCATCGGGTTCAGGTATAAACTCAGGGCTGCATCCGTTACCGACGTAGTTGATGACGGCAAGGAAGGTGTTCGTATCGACTCCGTTAAGCTGGCAGACTTCGGAAACGCTTTTCTCGCCTACGCCGAGCGTCATACCAAAACGGCTCACAACCTGCAACAGGCTGTATTGGCGGCTGATGAGTTCTGCCATCATGTCACTCGGCTGGAAGAAAGGGGTGCCGTTGTATTTCTTTCGTACAATCATGAGACTAATAAAAAAAGGTTAGGATAAAGCTATTCGTAAGATATCATCAGGGGTATGCGCCAATTGCTTTGCACCGTTTGCCCTCAGTTCTTCTGCCGAACGGAAGCCCCAGGTGACGCCTACGGAGTCGACGTGAGCATTAGCAGCCGTTTGCATATCGATGCCCGAATCGCCTACGTAGAGTGCTTCGGAGGCGGAAACGCCTGCTGTTTCCAAAATAAGATGAACGATGGAAGGGTCGGGCTTTATGGGAACCCCTTCCCGTTGCCCGAGGACAGCACAGAAGGAGATAGAGGGAAAGAAGAAACGTATGAGCTTTTCTGTCGCTTGCTGGTATTTGTTGCTGGCGACGGCAAGGGAAAGGCCTGCATTGTGAAGCTCCTCCAGTACCTCGGTGATGCCTTCGTAGGGCTTGCTGTTCTCGGCGTTGTGCTCGTTGTAGTAGGGAAGGAATGCTGCGCGCATGCGGAGCACATTTTCATCGGTTCGTTCCGATTCAGGCAAAGCGCTGCGGAAAAGATTGTTGATTCCTCGTCCCACAAAGTGGCAGTATTCATCAGTCTCATGCGTGGGGAAACCACAGCACGTGAGGGCGTGATTAGTGGCAAACGCTAAATCTGCAATCGTGTTGAGCAACGTGCCGTCGAGGTCGAAAATGACAAGCTTCTTCATCCTTTCCTATTTCTCCAGTTCTTTTTTCCATGCATCCACCCAGGCGAACCAGGCTTCGGGGGTATGGAAGGAACCTTCCCATTCTTCCTTTGCCGAACAGAAAGCGAGGTAATACGTAAATCGGAGGGTTTTCTTCGGGTGTTTGGTTCCTAGGATGATAAGCATGTTTTCATTATCCTTCTCAATGCTTCGGACGACTTTCTGGTTGGGAACACAGACGGCAAGGCCTACGGTTGCCTTCTTCTTGATGTCTGTGGTGTCTTTGGGCCCGTATGCCCAGTTTGAGCCCCACGTGGCGACAGAACCTTCGGATTGTTTCTCCATACCTTCGGGGAAGAGCCTGACGCCTGTGCAGAAAGTACCTCTTATGGCTTCCTTACACATAATCTCTATATCTACGCGAACGTCGCGATGTCCCGATTCAAGCGTGTAGGTTTGTTTCATGTCAAGAAGTTGTCCTTCATATTCCCATCCTTTATCGAGAACTTCCACTACCGTACGCTGAGGACCGTATTCCAGGATGCTCTCGGTACGCATTGCAACGGGCTCGATAAAGGAAGGCTTGCCGTTTGTCATTCCGCGGAATGAGCCAACGGAAACGGTCGTTCCAGCCCAAAGGACATCATCGCCGTAGCCGTTGTCGATGTCTTCCGCTGTGGGATAAAACTGTGTGTGGGAAAACTCGAGCCCTTGATGGCGCTTGCCGTAGATGTCAACCGTTTGCCGATGATCGAAATAAATGCGGTAGCCAACGAGGTTGCTTTCGAAGGCAGGCCCATGATGATGCAAATTGTTATAAACATCAATGTTGCCGGGCACGCTCAGCGACTGTATGGGCTTATGGTCTCCTTTCTTGTCGCTGAGGAGCATTTCGGCATAGACCTGCGCCGAGAGTTGGCAAGTGAAGGCTGACAATAAAGCGAAAAGGACAAATAAATGGCGTCTCATAATAATGAAAAGAATGGCGGTTTACTTCAAGGGAATTTCACGCTCGGCACCTATCTTGTCGTACGTAGTACCATCGACAGAAACATTTGCTACACCGCTCATGCGGCAGGCAGGACCAGGCTTGAGGGTCTCGATATGTAGGTTGTTAAGCGTGATGTCCTGTGCCTCGCAGAAGACAGCACCCTCCTTCGCTTCGGTAACAGTGAAGCGGTCCATGTGGATGTTCTCGATGCGTTTCTCGGGCAAGCCGTTGAAGAAGACAGCACGTCCAGCTCCTTTGCAGATGACATCTTCGACAAAGATGTTGCGAAAAACAGGTGTGGTTTCGTCCACAGCAGGCAGTTCAACAGATGTGGCGTTCCCTTCATCGTCGTACGTCACTTCCTCTCCGCGGGCTTTTCCTGTATAGAAAAGATTGAAGATGATGGCTTCCGAGATGATATTTATCATGTTGATGTTGCTGATGTAAATGTTTTCCACCAGGCCTCCTCGCCCGCGGCAGCTCTTGAAGCGCAAACCTACGTCAGTACCCATAAAGGTGCAGTTGTTTACCCAGATGTTCTGCACTCCTCCGCTCATTTCGCTGCCGACGACAAATCCTCCGTGCCCGTGATAGACGACGTTGTCAGTGATAATAATTCCCCGCGCGGGCTCTGCATGCCGGCGTCCGTCTTCATCCTTGCCCGACTTGATGCAGATAGCGTCGTCGCCGGCGTCGAAGTGGCATCCTGCAATAATCGCATTTGTGCACGACTCGAGGTCAAGGGCATCGCCGTTCTGCGAGTACCAGGGGTTGTTGACGGTAACGTTGTGGAGGGTGATATGATTGCAGCCTCTTGGATGGAGGCACCAGGCTGGCGAGTTCTTGAATGTGCATCCCTCGATGAGCACCTTGCGTGAGTGAACGATGTTGAGCAGCACAGGGCGAAGCCAGTCGCGGATGCTGTCCCACTGCTCGGCTGTCTCGATGCCTGAGGGGTTGTTGAAATCCTTGCATGCCAGCATGCCCTTGATGCTTCCCTCGCTCGGATACCAGGTGTCGCCCAGCGTCACGCCTCCCTTCTTGAGAAGGTTTTTCCATTGGCTTTCGGTGAGCTTGCTTTTCTTCACAGCACGCCAGGTATCGCCGTTGCCGTCGAACACCCCGTGTCCCGTAATCGCAATGTTCTCGCAATTCCAGGCTGAGATGGGCGATGTGCAGCGCCGCGTATCAAGCCCCTCGAAGTTCGTCTCGATGATGGGATAGAGCGAGTGGTCGTCGCTGAAGTAAATTAATGCCCCGTGCTCGGAGTAAAGGTTGACGTTGCTTTTCAGCTCGATGGGCCCAGCAAGCCAAAGCCCGGAAGGAATCACGACGGTGCCTCCTCCGTGAGCACTCACGGCATCGATAGCTTTGTTGATAGCCTCATGGCAAAGTGTCTTCCCGTCAGGAACGGCTCCGAAGTCGGTGATGCTGACTCGGTAGTCGGGGAACGAGGGCTGCTCCACTACTTCCATCTTGAAGGGAAGCTTCTTGTAGATGCTCTTATCGATGGGATACTCGGTAACGGAGGCGCTCTGGCAGCCGCACAATACGGCAGATGCTATTGCCAGCCATACGAAGAAGGGGATTCGGGCGGTTCTCATTGAATATTTGATAAGAAATGAAATTGAGTCAATTTTTTCCGATTACAAAGATAGTGCAAGGCGAGAGAAATACCAAATTTATTTGAGTATTTCCGAGCCGCAGCCTATCTAAAACAACAGAGTTAAAGATAGTACGAGCCGTGCGAAGAACAAAATAAATCCGAAGTTTTTTCTTCCTTCTTTTAAAAAGAGGGCACAGGTGGGGGCTCTTTTGAAAGAATTGTCTTATTTTTGCAACGTGTGTTTCGGATTCTTCTCGACGGGCATAAAAAAGCAATGAGCAAATGGAGACTCCAACGTCCTACATCGCGTATTACGATTCGCCTCTTGACAGAATTACTCTTGCCAGCGACGGAAAGGCGTTGACGGGACTTTGGTTTGACGGGCAGAAACACTTCGCTGAAGGGCTTCCTTCCTGTCACACACAGCGCGACGACTTGCCTCTTTTTAAGGATGTACGCACTTGGCTTTCCTCCTTCTTCTTCTGCGGTATCGAGCCTCCCTTCACTCCTCCGCTCAACCCAAAAGGTTCTGAGTTCCAGCAATGTGTATGGAAACAGTTGCTTTTCATCCCTTTCGGCGAGACGATGACGTATGGCGAGTTGGCGCAACGTGTTGCCTACGTGCGGGGACTTCCCTCAATGTCAGCGCAGGCTGTGGGAGGTGCTGTCGCGCGTAACCCCATTTCGCTTATCATCCCCTGTCATCGCGTTGTGGGAACGAATGGCTCGTTGACAGGCTATGCTGCCGGCATCGACAGGAAAGCCTGGCTCCTCCAGATGGAGAAAACTGGGAGGGCGTTGCCTTTTCGGGAGAATCCGGACTTATTTTCTGATTTGTAATGATTCCTTATATGTCAGCACTTTATCTCATCCCCGTTACCTTAGGCGACACACCCGTAGAAAAAGTCTTGCCCTCGTACAATCGCGAAGTCATCGTGGGGCTTCGGCACTATATCGTTGAGAATGAGCGCTCGGCGCGGCGTTTTCTGAAAAAGGTGGAGCCGGCTATCGACATTGATGCGCTCACGTTCAGCGTGCTCAACAGGCACACCCCCGTTGAAACCGTTGCGATGTTTCTCGAGCCTCTGGCGCGAGGGGAGTCAATAGGGGTCATCTCCGAGGCTGGCTGCCCTGCTGTTGCCGACCCAGGAGCCGATGTCGTCAGCATCTGTCAGCGGAAAGGGTGGAAGGTGGTGCCCCTTGTGGGGCCTTCGAGCATCATCCTCTCGGTGATGGCGAGCGGACTCTGCGGGCAGAGTTTCGCCTTTCACGGGTATCTTCCCATCGATGCCCGCGAGCGGGGAAAGGCGTTGAAGACGCTGGAGTCCCGAGCCTATGCCGAAGGGCAGACACAGCTGTTCATAGAGACTCCTTATCGCAATCTGAAGATGTTTGCCGACATCCTTTCGTCCTGTCGCCCTCAGACGCGTGTCTGCGTTGCTGCTGGGCTCACTTGTGAGAATGAATACGCGGTAACGCATTCTGTGTCGGAATGGAAGCGCCTTCCCGCGCCGCCCATCGACAAAGTGCCTTGCATCTTCCTTTTGGGAAAATAACTTCTCGTCTGGAAAATATGCTCAAAGAATCTCGCCGTATGAAGAAGGAATCTCGCGAGATGTAGAAAGAAAAAAAATTTTTCCCTTCTCCATTTTTTATTTTCGAGAAGGGAAAAATGTTTTTCGAGAAGGGAAAATTTGCGCTGGAGAAAGAAAAAAGAGGAGGAAAGGAAAAACTTTTTTTGTTTCTTAATCTCTTTTCAAACAATACTCTGGAGTCAGTTAGCGTTCTTTTAATGAAGGGAAAGAAAAATTTTTCAGCAAATTATGTGTTCTTCTTTAAACCTTTATTTCTAAACGTTGTCATATAGTTGACTAAGTTATTTTAGTTGACAGGTTAAAAAAGGTTAGTTAATTTGGGCCAGGCACGATGTGAATCGCGCCTGGCTTTTTTCTTAGGCTTCTTGTGAGGCTTCGGGATGCAGAGAAGGATAGGTGTTCCTTTCGTTGCTGATGTGAGCGAAAGGGCTATTTGCTCAGGAGCTCGCGGTTGAGGAAGTTTGTCATCCGCTGGAACAAGTGGTAGCGCGTGTTTCCTCCCGAGATGCCGTGATTGCGGTTTGTGTACACTTGCATCTCGAACTGTTTGTCTGCCTGCACGAGGGCTTCGGCATATTCGGCGCTGTTTCGGAAGTGAACGTTGTCGTCAGCCATTCCGTGTACGAGGAGAAGATGTCCTTCGAGCTTGGGAGCGCGGGCGATGGCTGAGGCTGTGCTGTACCCCTCGCCGTTTTCCCCAGGCGTGCGCATGAACCGTTCGGTGTAAACGCTGTCGTAGTACCTCCAGCAGGTGGGTGGAGCAACGGCGATGCCTGCGCAGAACACGGGAGCCTCGCTCATCGCCATCAGCGTCATGAACCCTCCGTAGCTCCAGCCCCAAATGGCAATGTGCTTGGCGTCGATGCCTGGCAAGGAACCCAGATAGCGGGCTGTCTCAGCCTGATCGCGAGCTTCGAGCAAGCCGAGCTTCAGGTAGGTGCATTTCTTGAACTCCTCGCCTCGGAAGCCCGTTCCGCGCCCGTCGACGCAGGCAACGACGATGCCTTGCTGCGCGAGGTATGTCTCGTAGGAGAGCCCTCCGAAGAAGCCGTTGCCCCAGCTGTCGGTGACGGACTGGGAGTCGGGCCCGCTGTACTGATAGAGTAGCACGGGGTATTGCTTTGCAGACGACTGCAAGTCGGCTCCAACGGGCTTCACCATCCATCCGTTGAGCGTGATGCCGTCGGCTGTCGTGAAGGAGAAGAACTCCCTCGTTGGCATTCCTTCGCCTGTGAGTTGCGTCTTCAGATGCTCGTTGGAGACGAGAATGTTGGCGTGTTTGGCTTTGTAGTCGTCGAGGGTGGCTCCGAGCAAGGGCTTGGCGGTAGTCTCCAGCACGGTAAAGGAAGGCTCGTCGAGGGCGGATGCCGAGTGGATGAAGTACTTCATGTTCTTGCTGAAGATGCCGCTGTGGGTACCCTTCGTGGCAGTAATGGCAGTCTTGCGTCCCTTCTTGTCTACCTTGTAGATAGCGCGCTGCAGGGGCGAGGGCTCGCAGCTCTCGTAGTAGGCGTCGCCTGTCTTCGGGTCGAATCCGCAGAACCTCGTTACCTCCCAGTTGCCGGAAGTGAGCGTGCGCACGAGCCTGCCGTTCAGGTCATACTGGTAGAGGTGATTGTGCCCCGTTCTCTCGCTCTGCATGACGAATCCGTTCTCTATCCATTCGATATCCTGGTAGGTGGGCTCGTTGAGCCAGCCCATGTTGGCCTCTTCACGGAGGATGAGCTTGCAGACGGTGCTGCGCGCGTTGCCCATGTAGATGTCCATACGGTCCTGATGGCGGTTGAGGGTGACGATAGCCAGCTGGTTCTGGTTTCCTTCGGCATCTTTCATGTCGGTGAAGTGGATGCGGGGGATGTATCCGTCTTCATCGAGGGGAACATCCACCTGGCGGGTTACTGTCGACTTGATGTCGAACGTATGGACGGTGACGGTAGAGTTCTTCACGCCTGGCACGGGATATTTATAGGTATAGGCGCCGGGATAGAGGTCGTAGTCCTGCAGCGAGGGGGCCAAGCCCTTGAACATCGGGAAGGAGTACTCGGGCACTTCCTTCTCGACGCTCTTCACGTAGGCAATCATCTTGCTGTCGGCGCTGAACTCGTAGAAGCTGTTCATCGAGAATTCCTCCTCGTACACCCAGTCGGCATGCCCGTTGATGACTTCGTTCCTGACGCCGTCGGTAGTGATTTGCGACTCGGCGTTGTTGAACATGAGCTTCACGAGGAAGAGATTGTTGTCGCGCACGAAGGCAATCATCTTGCCGTCGGGCGAGAAGGAGGGCACCTGCTGCGGGCCTCCCTTCGAGAGGGGTTCCATCTTCTTGTTGGCTACGCTGTAGAGGTAGTACTCGGCAGTGAAGGAGCGGCGGTAGATGCTCTTCGTCTTCGTCTGGATGAGGATTTTGTCCTCCTGCGGAGAAAGAATGTATCCGTCGAAGCGTGTGAAGTCGCATCCGCGGCAATTGCTTGTCGAGAACAGCGTGTCGACAACTTGTCCTGTCTGGAACGAGAAGCGGAGGATGGCGTTCCGCTCGTTGCTAATCTGTGCGTAATGCTCTCCGTCGGCAAGAGGTTTCACACCGCCCAGCGAACGGGCATAGAAGCCATAGTTGGCGACGGACTTCAGGTCAAGGACGTTAGCTGATGCCAGCACGGCTGTGCTGACGGCAAGAGCGGAGAGGATGGAAAACAGTCTTTTCATATCTGCGTTGAATAGGGTTCTATTTTTGATACAAAGATAATGCTTTCGGCTGGCTTTTGCAAATGTTTTCCGCTTTTTTCATTACTTTTGTGGCGACTTTTTTGCTGAAGGTATGGCTGAGTCTCTTTATTACGATTTTCCCTCGTTCATGCGCCGCAGGTTTTCGTGCCGCGTGCAGAAGATCTCGGTGGATGCGGGCTTCACCTGTCCCAACCGAGACGGCACGCTGGGAACGGGAGGCTGCACCTATTGCGACAACCGTACCTTCAATCCTGTCTACTGCGAGGCACGTCATCCCGTGCATCAGCAGGTGGAGGAGGGCGTCGCGTTCTTTGCCCACAAGTATCCCGACATGAAATACCTGGCTTACTTCCAGGCCTATACGAATACGTACGGCGAGCTGGAACGGCTCAAGGCGCTCTACGAGGAGGCTCTGTCGGTTCCCGGCGTCGTCGGGCTTGTCATCGGCACGCGCCCCGACTGCATGCCCGATGCTTTGCTCGACTACTTGCAGCGGCTCTCCGAGCAGACTTTCGTGCTAGTTGAGTATGGCGTTGAGAGCATGAACGACGCCACGTTGCTTCGTGTCAACCGCGGGCACACCTTTGCCCAGTCTGAGGAGGCCATCCGCCGTACGGCAGCGCGAGGAATCCCCGTGGGGGCGCATATGATTCTCGGGCTGCCGGGAGAGGATGAGGAGGAGATGCTGCGTCAGCCCGAGCTGCTCTCGGCGCTGCCGCTGGATATCCTCAAGCTTCATCAACTGCAGATAATCAGAGGCACACGTATGGCCCGGGAGTATGCCGACAATCCTTCCGCGTTCCATCTCTACGATGTGGACGAATACATCGGCTTGATAGTCCGCTATGTGGAACGCTTGCGCCCCGACATCGTGCTCGAGCGTTTCGTCTCCTCTTCTCCAAAAGAACTGCTCGTCGCTCCCGACTGGGGACTGAAGAACTACGAGTATGTGGAGCGCCTGAAGCGACGTATGCGCGAGCTGGGCACTTGGCAAGGGAGGCTCTGGAAGGCCGTTCCCTGAAAACTTCTTTTTCGGTGCTTTTGCTGCCCGTTACCTGCTGTTCGGGTTGGCTGAAAAATACTCACTTTTCGGTATTTCCGTTTTCCTTTGGGCTTCGTACCTTTGTGTTTGAAAAAAAGATTTCAAAGAAGATGAAATTAAGTAAACTCCATATAGGCCAATCGGCTGTAATAGAGACTATTGGGGGCGAGGGGAGCCTGCGCCAGCACTTCCTGGATATGGGCATTATCCCCGGTGTAGTTGTGAAAATGATGAAGTATGCTCCTATGGGCGACCCTGTGGAGATACTCATTCGTGGGTATGTGCTGACATTGCGCCTTGCCGACGCCAGCAACATAAATGTCACGTTGCTCAGCGAGGAGGAGGCGTCGGCAACGGATGTCCCTCAGGGTGTCGTTGGCAGGAGCCTTCCCCGAAGTGAGCAACAGCACCCGGGCTTGGGCGAGGCAGGCAAGTATCACGACAAGGAGCACGCCAACCCTCTCCCCAAGGATACACGCCTTACCTTCGCGCTGGCAGGGCAGCAGAACAGCGGTAAGACGACACTGTTCAATCAGCTCACGGGCGCCAACCAGCATGTAGGCAACTTCCCGGGTGTCACCGTCGACCGTAAGGACGGCGTCATACGAGGCTATGCCAACACCTCCGTCGCCGACCTTCCCGGCGTCTATTCCCTCTCGCCCTACACGGCAGAGGAACGCGTGTCGCGGCAGTTCATCCTCGATGAGAAGCCCAAGGGCATCATCAACATTGTCGATGCCACCAACATTGAGCGAAATCTCTACCTTACCATTCAGCTCATGGAGCTGGGCGTGCCGATGGTGCTGGCACTCAACATGATGGACGAGATGCGAAACAACGGAGGCTCCGTTCGTATCAACGAGATGGTGGACATCCTCGGCATCCCTGTCGTGCCCATCTCCGCTGCGAAGAACGAGGGCATCGACGAGCTGGTAGAGCATGCCGTGCATGTGGCTTCCTTCCAGGAGTGTCCCGCACGCAAGGATTTCTGTGACAAGAACGAGCATGGAGGCGCCGTGCACCGTTGCCTGCACAGCATCATGCACCTCATCGAGGACCATTGCCAGGCGTCTGGGCTCCCTCTGCGCTTTGCGGCAAGCAAGATTGTCGAGGGCGACACTACCGTCATCGAAGCACTTAAACTTGACGAAACCGAACAGCACACCATCGAGCATATCATCCGCGACATGGAGCAGGAGCGAGGGCTCGACCGTCAGGCAGCTATCGCCGACATGCGCTACTCGTTCATCTCGCGCCTGTGCGAGCAGACGGTGGTGAAGCCTCGCGAGAGCAAGGAATACCTCCGCAGCCGACGCATCGATAAGGTGCTCACGGGGCGTTGGACGGCGCTACCCATCTTCGTTGTCATCATGTGCCTCGTGATATGGCTCAGCATCGATGTGCTGGGCTCTCCTCTTCAGGGCTGGCTCGACAGCGGCATAACGGCGCTGGGCGCTCTGTGCGAGCGGGGGCTGCAGGCTGCCGACGTCAGCCCGGCTGTCGTCTCGTTGGTTGTCGATGCCATCTTCGGAGGCGTGGGCAGCGTGCTCAGCTTTGTGCCTATCATCGTCATCCTGTTCTTCTTCCTCAGCATCATCGAGGACAGCGGCTACATGGCGCGCGTGGCCTTCGTCTCCGACAAGCTGCTGCGTAAGCTGGGTCTTTCGGGGCGCTCCATCGTGCCTCTGCTCATCGGCTTCGGCTGCTCTGTGCCTGCCGTGATGGCTACGCGCACGTTGCCCTCGGCACGCGACAGGCTGAAGACCATTCTGCTCACGCCCTTCATGAGCTGCTCGGCCAAGATTCCCATCTACGGCTTCTTCACGGCAGCCTTCTTCCCAGGCAAGGGCGGGTTGGTGCTCATCGTGCTCTATCTGCTCAGCATCCTGGTGGGCATAGCCGTAGCGCTGTGCTCGAAGCGGCTGGGAGGAAAGAGCGAGGCGGCACCGTTCGTGATGGAGCTTCCCAACTACCGCATGCCCAGCGCGCGCAACGTGCTACTCCTCCTGTGGGACAAGACTAAGGATTTCATCCAGCGTGCCTTCACCATCATCTTCGTGGCAACCATCGTCATCTGGTTCCTTCAGTCGTTTAACTTCCGTTTCCAGCTTGTCGAGAACGGCGAGGGGAGCATGCTGGCGTGGATAGCAGGACTCTTGGCTCCTCTGTTCCGCCCGCTGGGGCTAGGCGACTGGCGTGTCGTCACGTCGCTCATCAGCGGCTTCCTGGCAAAGGAGAGCGTGGTGTCGACGATGGAGGTGCTGGGCGTGGTATCGGCGCTCACTCTTGTCACCGCAGTGCCCATGCTGCTCTTCTGCCTGCTCTACACGCCCTGCGTGGCAGCCATCGCCAGCGTGCGCAGGGAGCTCGGCCCTCGTTGGGCGCTGTTCGTGGTGGTGTTCCAGTGTGCCGTAGCTTGGCTGATAGCCTGGTTGGGCTACCTTTTGGCGGGAGCGATAGTAGGATAATCAGATGATTGTGGAATTGATGAATCGTAAAATTGCGGAAGCGTTTTTTTTTGACGATAAATCGCATAATTGCCGATTCAACGATTAAACAGTTAAACAATTCAGCAATTAGATATGAATTTTCCCACCATATTGGTCTTGTCGGTTGTGGCAGCCCTTGTGGCTCTTGCGCTTTACTTTTCTTTCCGTCGCAAGGATGCGGGAGGCTTCAGCGGTTGTTCCCAATGCCCGGGCGCATCCCAGTGCCCTATAGCGAAGAAAGGTAAGGATGCTGCGAATTGTCCGGGTACGTCGGATGGAGGAATGTGCCCTGACGACAAGTGCTGCGGAAGATGATACTGTTGGCGCCTTTCTCACGGGAGTTTTGCGTGAAGGGCAGATAATGGGCCGTTTTTTTGGAACCTTCGACTTTTTTCTCTATCCTTGCACCGAAAAAGGAACGTCTAACCTAAAAACACACGGAGAAATGGCATATATCAGAGAAGGGCAGAGCCGCTGGGGCGAAATCCTCTTTTACTATGATGAAGAGAGCGGGTTTATCCGCAAGGGCCAGGACCATTGGGGCGAGATCCTCTTCTATTATGACAGGGAAAGTGGATACGTTCGCGAAGGGCAGAGCCATTGGGGCGAGATCCTCTTCTATTACGACAGAGAAAGCGGATACGTTCGCGAAGGCCAGAACCATTGGGGTGAGATCCTCTTTTACATCGATGATTACGGGTACATCCGCAAGGGACAGAGCCACTGGGGCGACATCGTCGCGTGTATTACTGACTAGACCTTAGGGAAAAAGAGCACGCTCTTTGATGATCGGATGATCGAATATTGACCTTCGGTCTACCCCCGTCGCGACTCGGGATAGCACAAGCTAACTTGGCTCTCCGCTCGTTGCTCTAGGCGTTCAGATGATCAGATGAGGGCGTTGACTTCGTCTGTCACGGTTTGGCTGAGCTCAGGCAAGCTCTGCTTTTACTGTTAGTTGCCGAGGATGATGCTCACCAGCGCTGTCACGTCGCTGACATCGGTGCTTCCGTCGCCGTTCACGTCGGCAGCCCCGAAGTCGTAGCCCTCGCTGCCAGCAGTCACGTTGCCGAGGATGATGCCCACCAGCGCTGTGACATCGCTGACGTCGACGCTGCCGTCGGTATTCACGTCGCCTGCGAGTACTCCTCCATAGTAGTAGAGCCGTAAGTTGTCGAAGATGCTCCAGTCGTACGAAACGGATGTGGCTCCCCGTATGCCGAAGCGAAGCGTCTGACCGTTGCCCTGCAGGCTGGTTTCCACCGTATTTTCATAGGCACCACTGCTGAAGTAGCCCTGTGCCGATTGCATGTCGTTGGGCATGTAGCGCACGGGGCTGCCCACTTCGCTCTCGTTGCCTGTACCTATCTTCGAGGTGCGTGCACCGCTGGCGATGTGGCAGGCTGTCACATAGTTGTCTCCGATGTATATCTGCGTGGTGAGGGGGAGGTTGTGGGTGCCGTTCACATAGTCGTTGTAGGTGTCGGCCGAGGTGCCCGGGCGTTGGAAGGCCTGTAGCTTGAAGACATAGCGTCCTGCGGGAACGCCGCTGACAGTCTGGTAGGTGTCGAAAGCTGTCTGGTAGAACTCTCCGCACGAGTAGTTGACGGTGGGCGTGCTTCCCTCAAAGCCTGCGCTGCTGTCGATGTCGGTGTTGGCGATGAGGAAGGATATGTCGTAGGGGGAGCCTGTGGGTGTGGTGCGCTGCAGGAAGGACATCAGCGCGTCGTAGGCCTGCGTGCGGAGGTCGACGAGGGCGATGGGGTCGGCGCTTGTGGCGTTGCTCTCTATCTGCTGTAGCGTGCTCTCCAGTCGCTGGTTAGTGCCGGAGACGGCCTCGGTGTGGGGCGTTGTCGCCAATGTGCGTATGCGGCTTATTAGCTCGTCGAGTGTGGCACGTTCCTCCACGCTGGCAGCATCGTTCATGGCGCTCAGCCCGTCGGCGTCGACGATGACCCAGCGCTGGGCGGTAGCGTCGCGGGTGTTGCTGAAGGGCGTTGAGGCGGTTGTGGTGCTGTTGCTGGCGCACATGGCCTGAGGCGAGGGCGTGGAGGTCTTGCGCATGATGTGATAGCAGTCGAGGGTGAGGGCGTCGCTGCCGCTGCCTACGGTGACATCCACGAACGACAGCTGCAGCCTCAGGTCCACCTCGTTGTAGGTTCCCGTTGTGGTGCGGAAGCCGTTGGCGGTGTTGTCCGAGGCGTAGTAGATGTAGCGCCCGGTCTGCTTGTTGCGGATACGGTACGATTGTGTGGAAGGGTCGAAGGTGAGTGTCCACTGGGTGTTGTAGTTGCCGCTCTGTGCCTCGTCGGCGGTGAGCGTCTGCAGCTGCAGCAGACCTCCGTTGTCGGCGAGGTAGGCGGTGGTAAGCCCGCAGTCGTGACTGGCGCTACGGATGTAGTAGCAAACGTCGTCTTTGTGATCGAAGGTGTAGGCGAGGCCCTGCAGGTTGCCGCTCACGGGTGCCAGGCCGTCCTCGACGATTGCCTGCATGAGCAGGGCATTGCCGTAGTAGCTGGCGTCGGAGTGGCTGTCCTCGTGGGCTCCGTTGATGGTGTAGGAGAGCGACTGCTGGGCGCCCGATGCCCACAGGTGCTGGCTGTCGCCGTAGAGGCGCACGCTCTCGCTGTTGTCCCAGAACTGCAGGAAACGAGTGGCACGCTTGCCTGCCCAGAAGCCTCCGTTGCTGGGTGTGTGGATGTCGGCCCAGTAGGTGCTGTGCGTGCCCACGCCGATGCCGTGTCCCATCTCGTGTGCCAGCGTGCCCGTAGCCTGGTAGTCGGTAGATGGGCCAACGCGTATCCAGCCTCCGTACGAGCAGTCGGCAGTGGGGGTGCCCGAGCCGTAGTGTGCCGAGGGGGCGAAGCCGGTGATGCTGGTGAGCGTCGACCAGTAGTGTGCCACGCTCATGATCGACTGGGCGATGCGCTTGTTCTCCACATCGCTGCCGCCGTTGTCGTGGCTCCATGTGACGTTGCCGCGGGGCAGGGTGTACACCTTGATGACGTCGCCGTAGCCCACCTTGTAGTCGGTGGTGACAGCGTATGCGCGCAGGTAGTAGAGCGTGGCGGGCGCGAGGTTGTCGAGGCAGTAGATGGGACCTCCGTTCGTCACGTAGCGTGTGGTGCGCTCGTCGGCGATGGTGGGCAATGGGTTGTCGGTGCTGTAGCAGAAGCCCTGCTCGAGGAGGGATGCGCTACTGGTGACGGTGCTGCGTCCGAAGATCATGGTGGCGCCGCGGGCGTAGCGCGTGTCGGTGACGACTGTAGGTACGTTGCCCGAGCTGGAGGTCTTCGTGGCAAAGATGCTGTGCTCGGCGGCAAGCATGGCGTCCTTGAGAGTGGAGGCTGCTGCCTGCACATTGGCTGCCGTGCCGCTGGAGGTGTACTTCCGTGCGTTCGTGATGGCGTTGTTGAGTGTGCTCTTCACCGTAGCGTCCATGCTCTGCTGCGCCAGCGTGGATGCCTTCGTGACAAGGTTCGACAGGCCCTCGCGCATGTAGGTGACATCGGTGCTGACGAGTGTCAGGCGGAAGTTATCCACCGCCATCCAGTTGCCCGTGCTGTTCGTCACCCGGAACCCGATGGTGACGTTGTCGGTGAGCACGTCGAAGGTCACCGAGTAGTCGCCGGCGGCGGTGACGGCCTTCTCCTGCCAGTCGGCAAAGAGCACGGCACCTGTGGCATCTCCTGTACCTCCCTGCAGGATGTGCTGGGCAGCGGCGGTGAGCGTGTAGCGCCCCTTGGTCAGGCCCGTGAGCTGCTGCCGCAGGTAGGTGTCGGGCAGGGTGGTGGTGTTGCTCACCCACCGCTCGGCATAGGCATAGTTCGACTTGCCGGAAAAGTCGTCATTGGTTTGCAGCCACATACCCTGCTGCTGCCAGCCGGCGAAGCTACGCCCGTCGAACTCGGGGTTCACGATGCTCGACGTCATGTCCGTGTCGGCCATTGATGTCAGCGACGCCAGGCTCAGGACCATTATTATAAGGATATGTCGGATGCGTATGTTCATCTTTTTTATTGTTAACGAAAGTGTCTTAGAAATTCATTTCAAAGGTACGAATAAGTTTTGGAACGTGCAAATTTCCCGGGCACTTTTTCGCTATTTCCAGAACTTTTTACCGATGTTTTTCGCCTTGAAGGGGCGGTGCCCTGAATCAGGGCAGTGCTCTTTCCCGACTCGCGACATGTAGAGCAAAAGTGCGTCGCGTTTCGCGACGCCCTTCCCCTCGCTTGTTTTCTTCTCTTCTAATTTTGCTAGGAGGAAAAAGAATTATGCTAGGAGAAAAAAGAATTTTCCCTTCTTCATACGGCGAGATGTAGAAAGAAAAAATATTTTTCCCTTGAGCAGGTGGAAGACTAGTCGGACGGTTGTGATTCGTAAGTGACGAATGGCGCACCCTGTTGAGAAAGCCTTCCTGAAGGGGATGTGACAGAAAAGGAAAAATCGGCCAAAAAGAGGCGATTTTCTCTGTCGGAGGAGAAAGCCGAAGAGAAAAGCGCACTTCCTGTTGTATGGGTAAAAAGTTTGATTGCTGTCAACCAATGACTTATGAAAAACAAGACGACGATTGTTACATTTGTTACGCGTTACATAACGTTACTTTTAGGGGGTATATATGAAAAAATCGGCTTTCGAGAAGATGAAGGAAGAATGAAATTGATTACTATCTATAAGTATTAGAATTTAATTATATATTATAATTTATTATAAT
>JAGAAS010000016.1 GCA_017615125.1 Bacteroidaceae bacterium | reverse complement strand
AGCAACCCCTCTTGAGGAAATACATTTATTGGAAGTCTCTGAAGACAATGCATTTATCTGGCTTTTTGGCAAATAGGATTGAGATAATTGCTCAGATAATTACTCTCAACTCAGAAACGATGGACTATTTCGTCGGCTCCTTCTTCCTTGATGATAACTTTGTAAACGGTGCTCTCAGTTCCTTTCGTGAATGAATCTGGAAGAGGTATCGTCAACTCGGTTTGTCCGTAGGGGGCTAATCCTTTCGCAGTTACGGTTCCCACTTCAGAATTGTTTGTGCTGACGGAAACTGTAAACGGAGCTGAGGGAGAAAGTCCGAAGTTCTCTACGATAACGGAGAGCTTGTTTTCGTCTGCCTGAATGGTTGGCTTCCTTGCCGAGAGGAGGGCGGGGGTGTAGTTGACGCCAGGCATCTTTGCGTATCCGAACACCATCTTTCCTGCCTTGCTGCGCCCGATGATCTTCGGCGCGAATTCCTCTGCGTCGATACCCGTTTGCTTTGCGTTGAAGCGCACGACGAGCCCTTCTGGGTGAGGCCAGCTTTTTACAGCCTTCGCTCCGTTTCCGAAATTGACTAGTTTGTATGAACCAAAGCGTAGCGTCGAAATATCAAGATCGGACTCTGGGTTGAATGTTTCCTCACGACGGATAAGCACGTCGATATGACGAGTTCGCGGCGTGATGGGTTCCTTGTTGAGAATGCTGAGCAGCATTCCCCGATTCATAGGAACGCAGACATTCTTCGAGCTGTGATTGTCGTTGGGGAGATCTTCCCATTTGATGGTGTCGATAACGGCAAAGTTCATCTGCTGCACTCTTCCGAATTCGTCCTGCAGTACTTTTGCCCGCTCATATTTGAACCATTTCTCAACGGTGCCGTCAGCGTGGCGCGTGATGCCTGGAACGTAGGCTTCGCCAGGCTCTACAATCCAATGAAGGCCATCTTTGGAGCGCTCATACCAGGCAACTCTCCCCAGCCAGTCGTTAACGATGAGGTGGTATTGGATGCTGTCCCTCCATACGACGGGGTCTTCAAACCTGCCGTCGACTTGGGGATACACGCGGCTGTCGGAAATCTGCATGTAGGGCGACAAACCGTCTCGGCTAATCCATATTCCTCCTCCGCGACAGACCATAAGGCGCGAGCCGTCCTGCCGTTCAGCGAAGGTAAGGTTTGAGAGTCCTTCGATGATTTCTCTGTCGCGCGAGTCGAAGCTGAATTTTCCGTAGAACCAGGGGCCTTCGCCCGTCTGGCTGATGTAGTAACCGTCAATGACGTAAACGACTACTCGTCCGTCGGGAAGTCGAAATGCTTCGGGGTTATGTCCTTTGCCGATGGTTTCCTGAAGGGTATATGGCCCCCAAGGGGTAGCCGACGTAGCGTGGAAAGTAGTACTGTTGGACCAAAACATATGGCCCTTGGGCGAGTTCTCGGGCCATCCGCATGCATATAGATGGTAGATGCCGCTTTCGTCTTTCAGGATGTTTCCTCCCCAAACCGAGATGTCGGAGAACTCTATGCCGTTGTCCGTAAACCGATTCTTGACGCTGTCGCATCCCCACGCGTTGTCGCTTTGGGTTCCCTCGGGCATGACTTCAAAACGGTCCATGAAACGCCCTCCGTCTATCAGCGAGTTCCATTCCGCAGGCAGCGTTCGTTGCGTAATCTGTGCTGTGCCCCAAGTCGTGCACGCTGTGAGCAAAACAAAAAGTATCTTTCTCGGTTTCATCGTCAGCATAGTTAATGTTCTGATTGGTAAGTGTTATTCTTGTCCTTCTGCGATTAACAGGAATCCGCCTCTGGGCAGACATTCAACGGAACTAACTGCCTCAGGATGCGAGATGGAGAAGCTTCGGTCTGTCTCTCCGTCGGCAGCTAGAGTGATGTTTCCTCGTACCTCTCTGAACGATAATGTCTGTGGCTCATCCGTTCCGTTAATGCCAGCGATGTACCATCGGCTTCCGCTGCGGCGTGCTATCACAGCATGATTGCCGGGATAACCGCTGAGCAACTGTGTCTCATCCCACACCGAGGGTAGGGCAATGAGCATGGAGCGCACCTCATCAGGTAATGAGAGATAGGCAGACGGACGGTCGGCCAAATGCTGGAGTCCCGACTGGAAGAGAACCGCTAGGGCGAGTTCGTGTCCGTAGGTGGTGATATGTGGATGCTGTGAGTCGGAGAACGTACACGGCGTGTAGTCCATAGGCCCCATCAGGGCGCGAGTGAAAGGCAATGTGGCGTTGTGCGAAGCAGCTACGGCGGTGAACGTAGGCACATTGTTGTACCATTCTGCTCCGTATACGCCTTCCATCGACATCAGGTTGGGCCAAGTGCGCTGCCAGCCGTGCGGAATAGTGCAGCCGTGAAAGTCAACAAGCAGATGGTGGCGTGCTGCATCTTCCAGTATGTCAAGGTAAAGGTCCACCATCTCGGCTCCATCCGGTGCAAAGAAGTCCACCTTCACGCCGGTTACTCCGAGTTCCTCAAGCCACGCGAACTCCTTTTCGCGTGTTTCCTTGTCGCGGATGCGGTCTTCTGGCTGCGGCGCGCCGGGTCCCTTCCAGAACGTGCCTGAGTTGTACCACAGGTTGATGTTCACGCCCATCTCCTTGGCGTAGTCAACAACCTCCTCGATGGTTCCGTCCCTCATCTCGGGCCATTCCCAGTCCACCAGGCAGTAGGGCCAATGCATCTCAGCGGCAAGGTCAATATATTCAACGATAAGATTGAAGTCCTTAGAGCCGTGATTATGTGCCCAGTAAATCCACGAGGAGCTCCCTGGCTTAATCCAAGAAGTATCCTCAATGGCACAAGGTTCCGCAAGATCGGTCATCATCTCCGATGCCATAAGCTCTGATAGCGTGCCAATGACGATAGTCCTCCAAGGCGTCACTTCTGAGGAGTTCGTGCCATCGGTAAGTCTCACTGAGTACCACTCGGGCTTCTCGTCGCTGACGAGGTACGAGCAGCTG
The DNA here is from genome assembly GCA_017615125.1 of Bacteroidaceae bacterium. GTDB lineage: Bacteria > Bacteroidota > Bacteroidia > Bacteroidales > Bacteroidaceae > UBA1189. Next base: position 15,918 of record JAGAAS010000016.1, on the reverse strand, counting down.
TGCCCATGCCTGATGCCCGTCTCGGCAACAAGCCCGAACACCCCGTCGCCGTATTCCACCAGCATGGGATAAGCCCACCGTCCTCGCTGCCATTCCTGCGTGCAAGGGAAGAGCACTTCGTAGTTGATGCCGTCAAAGGGTCCGAGCCAGCGCTTAAGGCCGTCGCAGACATGATAGCTCACCTTCTGTTCGCCGACAAGGAAGAGGAACGCGATGCCGTCGTTGCGTACTTTCAGTTCAAGGTTTTTACCCAGCTTGATGGGGATGCCTGTGCAGATCTTTTGCACCTCTTGTTGGCAGTAGCTTACGGTGATAGTGCTGTCGGATACGTGTGCCGAGATTCTCCCGTCGGGCGATGTGATGTTCTTTGTAGCGCAGCTTGTGAGCAAGAGAAGCGCGAAACCGATAAGAAGAGCCGTTCGCTTGGGTAATGATCGTTTCATGATGTGTTATAGATGTTCCTTTTTGATTAATAGATAATTCGTTATGTACAAAGCACGTCGTCTAATAACGGTACCGGAAGTAGTCGATGTCAACGAATCCCTCCGCTTTGAGGTTGTTGTAGTTGAAGATGCCTATCCTGTCGCCTCGGTAGTAGCCCCAACGGAGGGTGTATGTTCTCCCTAATGGATGGAAGGTGATGCCGTCGGTGCTGTAGAGGAACTTGCTGATGCCGTCGGTGCTCCATTCTGAACGGAGCCACACGTTGCGCCCGCGCACAGGCTTCCATTCCATCAGCCCGTCTTTGTCCTGGAAGAAGAGATACCGTTTCCCGTCGCGCTGCAGCACACCAGCCATTGCAAAATCGTCAGAATAGTGGCAGAGTCCTGCCTTCTCGCCGTCGGCCATATAGCTGACGGATATCTTCGTTGTCACCACGTTACGTGGGGTGCGGAATATGCGCTGGGTGAGCGTGCCCGCTGCCTTCAGCAGGTTGTCGTGCTCGAGGGGGACAGATGCCCTCAGCCGGAGGTATCCTCTCCGTTCCGCAAGACTCCATTTGCTGTTTTCGGGATGGTAATTCCACTCCCATTGGGGCTGTAAAGTAGGTGCGTTGAATTTATCACTGCTCTGCGGTGTTTGTCGGCGCGAACGTCCGCCTGGAATATCGCACTTCCACACCATATTTCCAATTCCGTTTTCATCGGGATTGCCGAGGATGGGCCATCCATCCACCCACGTCACAGGCAAAAGGCTGGCGATTCGTCCCGACCAGTCGCCTGTTCCATGATGAGTGAGGAAGTACCATTTTCCATCCGGCCATTCGACTATTCCTCCTTGATTGGGCTCGTTGGCTTCGCGCTGGGTGTGGCTGAGTTGTCGTTTTTCGGAGTAGGGACCCTGCGGGGAGTCGGCTCGTTGCATCATAACGAATCGTCCTCCTTGCCCCACTTCGCTATAGAAATGATAGTATTTCCCATTCCATTTCATCAGTTTGTTGGCTTCCCGTCCCGCTCCCTCGTTCACCAGCACGCCGGAGTTGGGAATGATGTCGCGTCCGTCATCCGTCATACGGAAAATGTAGGTCTTGTATCCGTCTGCAAAACAAGTGCCAACGAAATAAACCTTCCCGTCATCGTCAAATAAAGGACAACAGTCGTCCCAGCCACTCTCGGCAAGCAGTTGGTGAAGGGGCTCCCAAGGACCTTTGACGTCGGGAGCAGATGTCATGAAGTAACCTTCGTCGGGAGTACCGAAATAGACAAGGAACCTCCCCTTGTGGTAGCGGATAGCACCCGCCCAGATGCCTCGCCCATATCTGTTCATGCGAGAACAACTCATCTCGGGACTTATCTCCGTAATATCAGTTACTGCATGTCCCGCAATCGTCCAGTCGACAAGGTTGCGTGAGTGGAGAATAATCATCCCAGGCGAATACTGAAATGTGGAGGAAATAGCATAGTAATCCTCTCCGACGCGGATGCAATCTATGTCGCTGTAGTCAGCCGGGAGGATGGGATTCCTATATGTTCCGTCGTGCTGGTTTCCCCATGCATTCCATTCCCCCCACGTCTGAGCCACGCAGGCAAGGGAACCCACAGCAAGCAAAAGGAGCGCAGCAAAGTTTTTTCTATGCTTTGAAAGGATTAGCATCGCCCTTTTGCTTTGATGTCTTCTTAGCGGATTTCCCATTCCCATAATCCGTTTATTCCATTTGTGATGGTGATGCGAAGATAGCGGAAACGCCGTTCAACCTTGTCGACGTGAGGCGAAAGGCATTGCACGTCGTCGTGTCCTCCGCAGCGAATCCATTCTTTTCCGTCAAGCGAGCCTTCCAGACAATAGGCGTGACCTGCTGTAGGACGTACGAAATAGGCTTTGCTCGTGTGGATGGTGCGCGGGTAGCCTAAGTCGGCACAGATCCAAGCTTCGTTGTCGGCTTCGCTTGCCATCCATCTCGATCCGTTCTGCCCATCCAGCGCATATTCGGGGAAAAACTGCTCTGTACGGCTCACGGTGGTGTCTTTTATGGGTTTTATCCAGAGTGAGTCGCGTATGCTGGAGGCAGTTACGTCTTTGATTCGGTAAGGTTTCTTTGCCTTCTTGCCCCGCAAGGCTCCCACGCCGTTGAGGTCAAGTTTAACGGGAAGAATGTTTCCTTCCTCATCAAATTCCATCTTGTTGACATAGGTTTGTCTGTTGGTACTCCTCCGCCCGAACTCCAGATAGACGAAATAGTAGTCGTCGGTGCCTTTTGGGTTGAGCACGCATCCGTGTCCTGGGCCAAGAACCCCGTTTGCATAGTCGGTAGTAGTGATAATGTCTTTCTCTGGAACGGAAAAAGGCCCCATAGGGGATTCCCGGCTAGTCATATAGGCATATTGGTACTTCTCGTCACCGCCTACCGTATAGAGATAGTAGTATATTCCGTTGCGCTTGAAGAATGCAGGGCCTTCCGAGTAGACGTGTCTTGGCGTCTCGATGACTTGCATTGTCGTGTCGACGGTAATCATGTCCGAGGCAAGCTTGGCGACGTGATTCCTCGACCAGAAGAGGTATGCCTGCCCGTCGTCGTCAACGAACACTTCGGCATCTATTCCTCCCGGATCCTGGGGGACAAGTAGTCCCTCCTTCGCCATTCGGAAGGGCCCTTCGGGACTTTCCGATACGGCAGCATACATCTGTCCATCCACCGTAGGGTAAAGGAAATACTTTCCGTTCCTTTCCACAGCCTTACTGGGAGCCCAGAATTTGCGTGTGGCGACTTCGGGGAAATAGGTTCCCGAGAAGCGCCAATGCTCAAAGTCCTCCGAAATCCACAGGGTGGGTGGGCCTGACGTCGCTAATCCTTGCCCGTAGCCGTCGGTGGTAGCATAGCAGTAGAATGTTCCGTTGAAGTCGGCGATGCTTGCATCAGCAATCATGTCGGGAACGAGGGCGTGGCCGAAAGGATTGTAAATCTGCTCTTTCGCACATCCGACGAGGAGTACGGCTGCGCAGATAATCAGGTATGATGTCTTCTTCATGGCTGTTGGATGAGTTTTGAGTTAGCGATATGAGTGAGTCTTTCGTATTCAGTTGCGAAGATAGTGATTTTGTTCCAAATCTCCTATATCGTGAGCCATTTTTTTGTTATCGGGACGAGAAAAAACGCTATTTTCTTCCTTTTGCATTCCTCGTTAAAATTGCCCCTTTTTGCTGTATGAAAAGTCCTGTCTCAGCGGTATTCTGAAGGGGCTCATTTTTCGAGAAGGAATCTCGCCGTATGAAGAAAGAAAAAAATTTTTTCCCTTCTCGAAAATTTTTTTTTCTTTGTCCATAATTTTCTGCGGAAGGAGGAAAGGTTCTTCTCCTTTTTAAATATATAAGGAGAGACTTTTTTCCGTGTAGCCTTCTTTCTCCCAAACGCACCACATTTACTCGCCGAAAGCAGATTGCTGCTCTTCCACTTCGCGCAACGATTCGGCATCGGCGCGGGCCTTAGGAATCCTTCCAGAAATTCCGTTGGCTTCGCGAGAAGGCTTTTCAAGCAAGCGCGCTGCTTCGTCGGCATCGAAGAGAAGTCGGTTGGCAGCAGGCGCACTGTATATCGTAAGCTCAGCGCCGAGAGGTTTCTGCGAGCCCTCGTAAAGGACGTGAGCCCGGATGGTTATCGCGCCAGCCGTAGTCGTTGACTGCACGATGACGGGAGCTGTTCCCCAGCGCACGGGAGTGGGGTTCGCCATAATGGACTCGTCACCCAGCAGCCTGCCTTCTCCTTCTATCTCAAAGCGGACAAAGTCGTTGTTGAGCCTCTTGATGTTTCCGTATCTATCTGCAACAGCTGCTACGATAACGACGCAATCCGAGCCGTCGGCCCTCAGCGGCACATCGTCGTCGTCAGCCCAAAGCATGAGCTTTGCAGGACGACGGGCAGGGGAGACTTTATGCGTCGCTACCACTTTTCCTCCCACGAGTCCTTCGGCAAGCAAGTACACATCCTCCTCGCTTCCCCTGCGGTAGGTGAAATTTTTCCCTTCCATGAAGTCGTAAGCCCCAGGAAAGGTGATGATGGGCGAAGGCATACCGCCAAGCGTGCTGTCCTTCTGGTAAGTGAATGTCTTTCCGCCCTTGTTTACCGTCAGGCGCACCTCCTCGCAGTTGGAGTAGACATCAACGTCGCTGCCCGAGAAGGGAGTCATCTCGTGTGCGATGAAAACCATCGGGCCCGTGCCGACGGTATCTCGTCCACATGCCTGCAAGGGACGTTGCGACATAAACATATAATAGGAGTATTTCGGTTGACGGAAAACGTCCATCAGCCCTCCGTAGAACGGATCGGGATGATAACCTCGCTGGTGATCGAAGGAATGCCACAGGCACCCTCCGACATGTTGTGCGCTTTGTCGGTAAAGCACGTCGTAACTTGTGGCTGGATATGAAGGCGAGGCATAATGGCGCGCCTGGACCAACATAGGCTGCTCGCCCCAGCTTCGAGCCACACGGCTGTTGCTGTTGTGCGAGCTCCAGTTATCCACATTATCGCCCCATTCGCGGGTGAAATACGTCTTTGTAGGGTCGTCCTGCTTGCCTCTCGCATCCATCGTCTGCTTGGGATGCGCAAACTGAACGGGAAACAGTTCCGCCCCTTGCGCATGAATGTCGCTAGCGGAGTAACTTCCTGGAAGCTCCTCAGAAACAATCTGCTGGGCTTTCGCTGCAAAGTCAGCAGGGTAGTGAGTCTCATTCAGAATGGGTTCCCACAGCCAGATGGAAGCATGATTCCTGTCTCTTCGCACCAGATTCCTTATGTCGTCGTAGACGCGCTCGGCAAAGAGCGGATCGTTGTTCCAGAATTGCCAGCCGGGCGTGTTGTTGATGACGAGGAGCCCAAGCTCGTCGCAAGCATCCAAGAAGGCGGGGTCCTGGGGGCAATGGGCGTTGCGGATAACTTCAAGTCCCGTGTCGCGGAGCTTGTATGCATCGCGCCAATGGAGATTGTTTGGAACGGCATTCCCAATGACGGCAAAGTCCTGATGTCTGTTTGCGCCGATGAGAGGATGAGGGTAATGCTTGCCGTTAAGGAAGAATCCTTGCTCCCCTCGGAACTCGATGCTGCGGATTCCTATCCGCTGACGATACCCGTCGACGATATGCCCACGGTTATCTTTCACACGCACGTAAAGCTGATATAATGTGGGCTGAGCAGGACTCCAGAGCTGGGGATTCTTCAGCGTGACGGAGCTTTCAGCAGAAGTTGCTTCGCCCTTAGTGATGGAAAGCGGTTTCTTGATTCTTGCTGCGCGCTTGCCTTCAGGGCTCATCAGTTCCAGTTCCAACGTGCCGCGAAAGTTGCTCTCGCTTTCGTTGCGGATATGGGTTTTCAGTAGGATGTCGGCAGATGTTTCAGAGACGTTTTTGAAGCTGACGAAAAGTCCTCCTCCCGCTGTCTGATGCTCAAAGTTCGGATCGGTGATGTGTATTTTCCCGTGCACGATGAGCCAGCAATCGCGGTAGATGCCTCCAGCATACGTGTAGTCGAGTACTTCCTGCGCCTTGCCTGGAGGATAGATAGGGTCGTTGCTGTTGTCGGCACAGACGGCTATCACATTGTCCTGCCCGAGGATGAAGGCTTCCGAAACGTCTGCAACAACGGGCAGGTAGCCTCCGAAATGTTCAGCCACAAGAGTTCCGTTGACGTAGACTTTACATTTGCCCATAATGGCTTCGAAATGAAGGAAGAGCTTGCGCCCGAGCCAGGAATCGTCGGGCGTGAAGTGTTTCCTGTACCAGACGACACCCTGATAGTTCACGCAGCCGCTGGCTTCAGTTGGCAGGTATTCGATACCGTGCGGTAGCGAGACTACATCCCAAGCGCTATCGTCGAAATCGGCGCGGAAGGCTTCTTCAATATCGCCTTTGAAGAAACGCCACGCAGGGTTCATGCTGAAAACCTCACGCCCTGTTCTTTCAAGCGCATAGAATCCTGCAGTAGAAAACTCGGGCTCTCGGACAGATGTGCTGTAAGCTTCCTCGGGAACGATCAGCCGAAGGATGAGGAGGAGTAGAAGAATCCTCACAAAGCGGGATGAAACGGCGGATGTCCTATTGCGAAGGAGAGAGTAGGGATGAGTCTTTTTCATGAAGCAGGATGTTGGCGCTTCCCGTTCATGCCGAGAGAGCATTACAGGGCAGCAGGTTTATGTCAGCGCAAATGTAAGGAAAAAGGTTGGGCTTTGCAAATTTTTTCTGTCAAATAAAAAACATCTTTTCTTTTATGTTTCATTGAGAAAGTTTTATACCTTTGCCAAAACAATACAAGTTTAATTGCCCCGACGTTTCCGAGGTACAAAACGTAATGCTTTCTTGCTAAGCCTATGGACCACCTTCCCTTGAACGACATCCCGATGCTTGTCTCTGCTGTCAATATGCTCTTGCGGGACGGCGAATTTGAGGATCTCGACGACATCTGCGCCTATTTTGACGTGGAGCCTGAACTTCTTAAACGGAAGCTTGCCGAGGAGGGATTCGCATATAGCGAGGAACTGAGGAAGATAGGATAAATAATCAAATGATCAGATAATCAAATAATCAGATAGTAAATAAGATGAAAAAACTTACAGTTTGGATGATTGCGTTGCTTGCAGCTGGGGCTGCGTGGGGAGGAGACACCATCAATGTAACCTCATTTCGTCACGTCGGACCTTTTCCTGTGAAAACGCCTTACAGAATGGACAGCGTGAACGTAAGTCAGAAGACTTTCAACGAAGCCAGCCTCCTTGATGGTGCTTTGTCTGTTCCCGTCGGGCGTTTGAAAGGTGCTGCTCTCTTCAATGATTCGATAGCTCCTGGCATCGCCTCGGACCGAGAGGAAAAGGCGGCCTATGCGCTTCATCTCCTCGGCTTCACTTTGGAGAACAGCCGCTACACAACGGCAACAGTGAAGGTTGACGGCCTCAAGCACCAGCAGACGTTCGTTGATGGGGCACCTTCGCGTCCCAACATGGCGCTCGAGCCTGGCTCGCACGATGTCGTCATCCGCTATCTCGCTTCTTCGGGCAAAGAAGAGAAGCTTCGCTGTCGCGTCGAGACGAAAGAGGCAGGCGCGGTGAAGGTAACGAACGATGACGACAAGCGGCTCTATACCATTCATCATGTGATGGAGGCCGATCGTTTCTCGGGGCTTCAGCTCTCGCCCGACGGGAAGTACGCTATTGTCTCTGTATCCCATACCGACAAAGGTGGGCAGAGCCGCTCCGACACAGAAGTACGGGAGTTGGCAACGGGGCGTGTAGTAGATAAAGGGCAGGGCCTTCGCTGGATGCCCTCGTCAAACAGGTATTACTATATTGAGCGCAGAGGCAGCGGGCAGACAATCTATGCCGTTGATCCGACGACAAGGAAGAAACAAGTTATTGCCGAGAACCTTCCAGCAGATGCCTTCTTCCAAATCGCGCCCGACGAGAGCAAGCTTATCGTCATGCAGCGCGAGGAGGGGCCGAGGGAAGATGCGGGAGTCTATGAAATCGTGCAGCCCGAGGACCGTCAGCCCGGCTGGCGCAGCCGCACGAAACTGTCGCTCTATGACACCCATAATGAAGTGCTTCAGCCGCTGGTGTTCGGCTATCATAACATACATGTGGCCGACATTACCGCCGACGGACAGTATGCGCTCCTCATGAAAGGCGAGAGCCGGCTTACGCAGCGTCCCACAACGCTCAATACGCTGTTGCGCATGAACCTCCGTACGCTGGAGTGCGACACGCTCGTGGAGAAAGACGGGTTCATCAACGGTGCCTGCTTCTCGCCCGACGGCTCGCAGCTCCTCATCTGGGGCTCGCCCGAGTGCCTCGGAGGCATTGGCATGAATGTTCCCAGCGGAATGATTCCCAGCATGACGGACATCCAGCTCTATCTGTTGAACATCGGCACGAAAGAGGTGAAAGCGCTTACACGCAGCTTCAATCCATGCGTCGTCGACGCGCAGTGGAGCCAGAGAGACGGGATGGTCTATTTTTCAGCCGAGGACGAGGATTACGTCTGCCTCTTCCGTCTCCAGCCCAAGACGGGACGCATCGAGAAGATGAAGACCGACGAGGACCTCGTGAATCGTTTCTCGCTGGCAAGGAATGCCGATGTGCTGATGTACTACGGACAGAGCGCTTCGAACTCGGACCGTCTCTATCTCGTGGATACAAAGAAGTGGAAAAGTACGCTAGTGGAGGACCTGAGCGCAAAGACGCTGGAGGGCGTGAAGCTGGGCGACTGTGAGCGCTGGACGTTTGTCAGCCAGCGGGGCGACACCATCGTCTGCCGCTACTACCTGCCCCCTTCGTTCGACGCTTCGGAGAAGTACCCGATGATTGTCAACTATTACGGCGGATGCAGCCCCACGAGCCGCAACTTTGAAAGCCGCTATCCGCAGCATGCGTATGCTGCGCTGGGGTACGTCGTTCTGATTGTGGAGCCAAGCGGGGCAACCGGCTTCGGGCAGGCATTCTCCGCGCGGCATGTGAATACCGCAGGCGAAGGCCCTGCAGAAGATATCATCGAGGCTACACAGCGCTTTGTCGAGAGTCATCCCTATGTGAATGAAAAGAAGATAGGATGCATCGGAGCCTCCTACGGCGGGTTCATGACGCAGTATCTGCAGACGAAGACAGACATCTTCGCTGCGGCTATTTCCCACGCCGGCATATCCGACCACACCAGCTACTGGGGCGAGGGGTATTGGGGCTATTCCTACAGCGAGGTGTCTATGGCCAACAGCTATCCTTGGACGCATCCTGACCTCTACACCAAGCAGAGCCCGCTCTTCAATGCCGACAAGATACATACGCCCATCCTCTTCCTTCACGGCGACGCCGACACCAATGTCCCTGTGGGCGAGAGCATCCAGATGTTCACCGCCCTCAAGCTGTTGGGCAGGGAGACGGCTTTCGTTGCCGTCAAGGACCAGAATCACCACATCACCCAGTACGACAAGCGGCTCAAGTGGCAGAACACTATCTTCGCCTGGTTCGCCAAGTACCTGCAGGACGACGATACGTGGTGGAACGCGCTCTATCCCGAGAAGCAGCTTTAGTTCCCGCTGCGATGCAAAATCCTCCAGACAAAGCATAGTATTAATAAGGTAATAACAACAATCAAACCGTTAGCAAAGATGAAAAAGACATTGTTTATCGCCTGCTTCCTGCTGGCATCCGTTGTCGGCATGCAGGCACGCGTTGTCACCGACAGCATCAACAGCAAGGTGCTCGGTGCCACAGTAAAGTTCAACGTTTGGCTCCCTTGGGGCTTCGAGCAGAACACCGACGCCACGTATCCCGTGCTTTACCTGCTGCACGGCTTTACCGACACCTACTCGGCGTGGGTAGAGAAGGGAAGAGTGGATGAAATTGCCGACGAGCTATTAGGAACGGGCGAGATAAGCCCCATGCTCATCGTTATGCCGAATGCAGGAGGCCCCGACACGAGGAACGTCTGGAACGGCTATTTCGATATGGACGGCTGGGCCTACGAAACCTTCTTCTTCACCGAGTTCCTCCCCTTCGTCGAATCGAAATACCGCATCGTGGGCGACAGGCAGCATCGTGCCGTCAGCGGTCTCTCGATGGGCGGCGGAGGAAGCACCGTCTATGCGCAGCGCCATCCCGACATGTTCTCCTCCTGCTACGCTATGAGCGCCTGGCTCGACTCGGGCAACGAGGGAATCGACCCAGCCAACAAGGCAACGTATGTGATGAAGGCCGTTGGCGATCATGCTGCCGCAGCTTTCGTGCGCAACGCCTCCGACGAGCAGAAGGCGCAGCTCCGCACGCTCCGCTGGTTCATCGACATAGGCGACGATGACTTCCTCCTCGATCAGGACCTGGAACTCTACAAAGAGATGCGCCGCGCCCGTATCCCGTGCGAGCTGCGAGTACGAAACGGCGGGCACACTTGGGAATACTGGCACGTTGCCCTTCGTACCAGCCTCCCGTTTGCTTCGCGCGAATTTAATAAGTAGGTCATTTCGTTTGTTGAATGGATGATTGGCTTAATGGAGAAATCGTTGAGTCCTATTTCTCATTCTTCAAACGTCCGTTTCTTTAGTTTCAATCATAATGAAAAAATACCTTCTCACTCTCTGCCTGGCAGCATGGGCACTCGTGCTGCCTGCGCAGACGGAATATATGACGGAGCACGATATCCCTTATCGTACCGTCGATGCTGGAGCCTATGCCGCAGAGCGTTGTAAACTCGATTTCTACTATCCTTTAGGTGTGGAAGATTTTCCTACCGTCGTGTGGTTTCACGGAGGAGGACTCGAGGCGGGAAGCAAGGAAATCCCGCGCGAACTGCAACGCTCAGGCTTGGGCGTAATAGGAGTGAACTACCGTCTGTTGCCCAGCGCCAGCGTTGACGAAATCATCGACGACGCTGCAGAAGCCGTTGCGTGGGCTTTCAGGGAAGTGGCGAAGCGCGGAGGAAGCACGCGGCGCATCTTCGTTGCCGGGCACTCGGCAGGAGGCTATCTTACCGATATGCTCGTTCTCGACAAGTCGCGTCTCGCAAAGTACGGCATCGATGCCGACAGCATAGCCGGCGCCTTCCCCTATAGTGCGCAGAAAATCACGCACTACAACGTCCGCAAGCAGGAAGGAATAGGTCCGCTCATTCCTCGTCTCGACGAGTCGGCTCCTCTCTGGCACGTGCGGAAGCTTCCGATGCTGATGCTTGTGCTCTCGGGCGACAGGGAGCTAGAGCTCTACGGGCGTTATGAGGAACAAGCCTACTTCTGGCGCATGATGCGGCTCAACGGAAACGGCGACAACGTCCTCTTGTACGAATTCGACGGGTTCGATCATGGGGGAATGGCGATGCCTGCTCATAGTGTCGTGAAGCGTTGCATACGGGCTGTGTGCAAGGGAGAACCGTTTGTCCGCTGACGACAGAGATGACGCGAAGGGGACTTATCTATCTGGCAGCGGCTGTCTGGTGCATCGCGGGGGTGAACGTTGTCCATATGGGCTTCGTTACCTGGCGTGCGCTCGACAATCCGCTCCATCCGCTTCTCTTCGTGTGTGCTGTAGTCACGCTAGTAGCCTTCGGCGCGATGTTTCTCCGCCTGACAGCGAAGAACATCCGCCGTATCGGCTCCTTTCCCCAGTCGAAAAACCCCTTCTGGAAATTCATGTCGCTGAAGTCTTATCTGATTATGGCGTTCATGATTTCCTTCGGCGTTGTGCTGAGAAACTTCACAAGTACTCCTCGCACGTTCATTGCTGCTTTCTACGTAGGGTTGGGGAGTGCCTTGTTTGCCGCTGGAGTAGCCTATCTCTTCCCGCGTGGAGAAGGGTAGAGCCCTCCCGTCAAATACACCCGCGCGCTTTTTTTCTCGTCTGATGACGATGTTTTTTCAATACAGATTTTTTCTTTGACTTTGGGGGTTGCTCAACGCGTTGTGTAAGGTTGCCCAACGCGTTGTGTAAGGTTGCTCAACGCGTTGAGCAACCCCCTTCAAAAAACACCTGCTCAGTAGTCTCTGTCGATAATGCTTAGAATCTTTACGGCGTTAAAACAAGTTTAGCTTCCATTCGCTTATTTCAGGCTCGGTTTGCGGGCGATTTTTATGTTGAAGAGCATATTTATTCAGAAAAATTCGTGTTAAAATCGAAAAAAATAGCTCCTTTTTGATGAACAAAAAAAAAGAAAGCTATATTTGCGCTTTGTATAAGTGAAAGAAGAAAATTCACCTTATTTTATAATTTATTGTTTAACCTAATTTTTAACGTTTATGAAAAAAGGATTACTCTTTTTTGCAAGTCTGGCAGTATCGTTAACGATCGTTGCCCAGACAACGTTTCCCGTGAAGTTCACGACTGCCGACGGTCTGCCCGAGCAGACAAGCGCTGCAGCGTCCTCTTTCACAGAGTGGATGTCACCCGTGCTTACGTTTGCCGAGCCAGTCAGCTCGTTCCGTATGACGGTGACGCACACCAGCTGGCAGGATGCGTACAACACCAGCACCAACGGTGGACGTGGCTACATCTTCTTCACGATGGGCGAGTTCTATCTGAAGGATGCTGCCGGCAACGCCGTTACGCTGACTGCTGACAACTTCTACGGCAATGCTACCGAGTCGCCCGACACGAACGACGGTGTCATCGGTAACCTTTGCGACGGTGATGTCAGCACGCATTATCACACGCTGTACAGCAAAACCGACGAGCCGCGTCCCATCGGGCAGGAGTACTACCTGGAGGTTACGCTTCCCGAGCCGATGACTTCGTTCTCGTTCGGATTCCACAAGCGTAGCAACAATGCCAACATTCCCAGCGAGATTATTCTTACGGCTGCTGGCGTTGACGCTGATCCCTATCCCGAGTACGGCTTTGAGCTGGGCGAGGCTGCTGCAACCCTCGAGGCCAACAACCTCTATGTATTCTGCGACAACCAGATTGCATGGGAAGGTGCCGAGGAGCAGCTGACCGTTTGGCTTGCAACGGGTAAGGATACCCGCTTCGCCAGCCCTGCTGGTACCGACAAGTACTATCGTATCCGCAAGACCCCTAACTTCGACTGTGTGTTCAAGGCTATTCCTACCGACGAGGAAGGTAAGTTCTATATGCAGTCGCTGCTCGGCGGTAGCTACATCAAGACTGTTGCTGAAACCGACGGAAGCGTCTTCATTGAGCAGGCTACAGACATCTCCGATGCTGCTAAGCTCTATCTGGACGAGGACGGCTATCTCGTTTGCAACAATCACTACTATTCGCTGAACAGTCAGGAGACGCTGGTTGCTTATGATGCCGCTCGCCGTTTCCTGCATCCCTACAAGGCTAACATCAACAACACCTTCTTGATTGACGACCTGAAGAGTGCTATCGCTACCGGCGATAAAGCTATTGCTGATTTCAAGGCTTACTATGCAGAGCAGAATGCCGATCAGGGCGAAACTGCTGCTCTCGAAGCTGCTCTTACTGCTGCGAAGGCTATCACCACTACTAGCGAATCCAGCGCCATCCTTACCGCTCAGAGCGAGCTGGAGGCTGCTACCAAGGAGTTCCTCTCCGTTCGCATCTATATGTTCGTGGATGAAATCAACGATTATCTCGACAAGTGCGTCTTCGACAACACAAAGGATAACTATCCTGCCGTATGGGAGCCTCGTCTTGCTCAGTTGCTCGAGACTGTTCAGACCGACCTTGACACGAAGACGTTCATTACTGTTGGTGAGTGCCAGAACTACATTAATACCGTTCAGGCTCAGATTGACGAGTTCGTCGCAAGTAAGATCGAAGGCTACACCGAATGGCCTATGACGATTGTTGCTCCTGAGGGGGTTAGTCAGTTGGGTACACTTGTTAAATATCCAAATGAATCTTCCAATACAGATAAGTATGTCTATAATTCGCCTACCTTTGTGTTTGAACAGCCTGTTGAGCAGTTCTGCGTAACGTTCGTTCACACCAACAACGGTGACAACGGCGGTGGTTGGGAGTGCACGGCTCTGTCTAACTTCGCCATCTTTGACGGAGAGGGCAATGAAGTGGATCTTTCTGGAGAAGATTTCTACTGCAATGCTCCTGAGGTTGACAATGCAAACGACTCAGGGCCCTTGTCGAATCTTTGTGATAAGAACGACGATGGTACACCTAACGTAACTACCTATTTCCATACGAAGTGGTCAAAGAAAGACTTGAGCACGAACGAGCACTATCTTTCTATTACACTTCCGCAGTCGCTGGCATGCTTCAGTTTCCAATACATCACTCGTGGTACGGGTATTGCTCCGAGGGAAATCGTTGTTGACTACGAGCCTTATCACTATGTTCCCACCGAGACCATCGAGGTTAAGAAGCAGATTACAACTGTTGCTGAGCTCGATCCTGACAAGTACTACATCTTCTGGGGTAACATTGAGAGAGTAAGTGCTGGCTCCGAGGGTACCGGATACTATGCTGGTACGACTAGCACCTATGGCGAGATTCCAATGCCTCAGGGCGTATTCCAACTGGTACCTGCAGATGGTGGTGGTTATAAAATCCACTTCCTCGTCGAGGATTATTATCTGACACAGCCTGGCGGTTGGGAGGGACACTCCACTACTGGCAGTCCTGAAGTAGCAGGCGTATGGTTCTTCGAGGAAAGTCCTAATCTGGCCGATGCATTCAAGGTATATGCAGAGGGAACATATACGGGTGATCTCCATGATGTTAGCTTCCAAAACGAGGCTATGCCTATTGTTCTCCAAGACTGGAGTGGCTCTATGGGATACTATCCCGTCTCTCCTCGTGGATGGGTTGGCGATGCACAAACTGGCGGAGTCGTAGAAGCTACCACAAAGTGGGACTTCGATGATACTGACGGCGAGTCCGACTGGTACATCTTCGAGACAGCTGCTCCATCTTATGCTGTTGCTGTAACGGATGTCAAGAAAGCATCAGAACTCAACACCGAAGATCTCTATGCTATGTATGGTAATCTCGGCAAGCTGAACAGTGCTGCTGGAAGTCCAGGCGGTTACTATCGTGGTGTGACAGCAGCTGGCGCGAAAGCAACGAACTATACGCTCTTCAAGCTTGAGAATGGTTCGACGGCTGGCACTTACAAGATTCACTTTGTTGAAGATGACGTTTATTTGAAGAATCCTACCGGTTGGGCAAGCATGGAGCTAACGACCAACGCAGACGAAGCTGCCGATCTCTACTTTGAAGAAAGTACTCGTTTGAACCGTGCTTTCTGGATCTACACGAAAGCAAAGTTCACGGGCCAGAATGCCAGTGAGATTGACTATGTTGATGCTGATGCAATGTATCGTCTGCAAGACTGGGGTGAATATGGAATGGGTGTTTATCCTATCGTTAAGTTAGAGGAAGATGACACCGACGGCGAGTCTGATTGGTTCATCCGCAAAGTTTACGATGTTAACTCTGTAGTTCTGAACCGTGACGACTATCTGGGCGAGTGGACCTACTACTGGGACAACAACTGGAACAAGTTCGAGACGAAGTCGTTCGACTTCAACTTCCTTGCCGATCCTGACAATGAGAACGGACTTATCATGGACTGCTACGATGCCGACAAGAACAACCAGGAAGGTCCTTGGAAGGGCGTTCTCGATCCTGTTGCTCACACCATCACATTCCAGGGTGGACAGGTTGTTTATGAAGGAAATGACCAGTGGCTTGGTGTTGTGAGAACAACAGGTGGTGCAGATAAGGATATCGTCTTCACAATTGACCTTGTAAACGATGCCATTTACTATAACGGCAACCTCGGTATTGTTTACGATCCGAGAGAAGAAGGCCAAGACGGAGGCGGCTGGTGGATGCTTTCGTTCTCCAAGGTATGGCTTGTTCAAAAGACTCATAACGACCCCGATAAGGTTGAAGAAACCATCATGGACGCTGGCGAAGTTATCGCTACCGAATTCTACAACCTGAAGGGTCAGCGCATTGCCGCTCCCGAGAAGGGTGTCAACATTATCCGCAGAGTATATGACAACGGCGT
>JAGAAS010000015.1 GCA_017615125.1 Bacteroidaceae bacterium | reverse complement strand
TTTCGGAAGTGTTTGTGGAAGATGCCTTTCCTTTGCTTATTGTCGGATAATGTTCGGCTGCCGATTTTTTCGAGAACCGATGGAGCAGCGAGTGCAAAGTAGAGCTTGCTCTGGCTTTGCCGAGTCGCGACAGAGGAAGAGCAAAAAAATATTTACTCAAGGGAAAAATTTTTTTCTTTCTACATCTCGCCGTATGAAGAAAGAAAAAATCTTTTTGGAAAAGGGAAAATTTCCGCTCTCTTTTTACGGCTTCCAGCTTGGCTGTCCGAAGGGCTGGGGAAGAAGCGCCGACTCCCTGAAAAAGCCTTTAAAATAAAAAAAGGAGAAAAAATTTGCAGGGGAAAGAAGATAAACCTATCTTTGCCGTATATTTAATGCCACACTAACGAAACATTTCAACGATGAAAAAACTTCTCCTCCCCGGGCTGGCTGCCATTCTGGCGCTGTCGGCCTCCGCGCAGAAAGCCGAGTACTTTGAACCCTATCGCTCCACCAACCTCCGGCTGCCGTCGGTTCCGCTGGTAGTTAGTGACCCTTATTTCTCCATTTGGTCGCCCTACGACCGTCTCACGGACGGAACTACGCGCCATTGGACCGACGACGAGAAGTCGATAGAAGGCCTGTTGCGCGTCGACGGCACAACCTACCGCTGGATGGGAACCGAGCGCCAAGTGCTGGAGACCGTCGTCCCGATGGCCGACGAGGAGGCCTGGAAAGCCCGCTTTACCCGCCAGAAGCCGAAAGACGACTGGAAGAAGCCTTCGTTTGACGACAAGGACTGGGAGACGCGCGAGGCTGCCTTCGGCTCGCCCGACCTATCGTACGTGAGAACGCGCTGGAGCGACACGAACAGCGACATCTACGTGCGCCGAACCGTCACCCTCACCGCTGCCGACCTTAAGAGCGACCTCTGGCTCGTGTTCAGTCACGACGACACCTTCGCCATCTGGTTCAACGGGGAGAATATCTACGACACAGGCAACGTGGAGATATGGCGCGAGGGCGTGAAGATGCAGCTTACCGATGCGCAGAAGAAGACGCTCCACGAGGGAGAGAATATCATTGCCGCACATTGCCACAATACCACCGGAGGTGCCTACCTTGACTTCGGGCTCTACCGCAACGAGGGCATCGGCACGCAGGGAATCAAGACGGCCGAGCAGAAAAGCGTCGACGTGCTCGCGACAAACACATACTATACCTTCAGCTGCGGGCCCGTTGAACTCGACGTCGTCTTCACGGCGCCTATGCTCATCGACGACTACGACCTTCTCTCGTCGCCCGCCAACTACATCAGCTATCAGGTACGCAGCACCGACGGGCAGCCCCACAGCACTCAGCTGCTCGTGAGCACTACGCCCCAGCTCGCCGTCAACAAGATGGCGCAGCCTACCGTTAGCGAAGTTGTCGAGAAGAAGGGCGTGCGGTACCTGAAGACAGGTACCATCGAACAGCCCATTCTCGCCAAAGTGGGCGACGGAATCTGCATCGACTGGGGCTACCTCTATGTGCCCGACTATAACGGTACCGTTGCCCTCGGCACAAACAAGAGCGTGAAGGAGACCTTCCTCGCTACGGGCAAGCTGCCTACCGGTGACAGCAAGAACGTCTGCCGTCAGGCCTCACAGATGCCCGCTCTTGCCTACACCCACGACTTCGGCTCCGTCACCTCCGCCCGCAGCCACATGCTTATCGGCTACGACGAGGTGTGGGACATCCAGTATATGTATAAGAACTACAAGGGCTACTGGGCTCACGACGGGCGCGTCACCATCACCGACATGATGGAGCGCCTTGAGCAGGAGTACGACCTCATAATGACACGCTGCCGTACCCTTGACCGCCGCATCTACGACGACGGCTTCGCCAGCGGCGGTGCTCAATACGCTGAGATTCTCAGCGGCTCCTACCGACACGTCATTGCCGCCCACAAGCTATTCCGCGACGACGAGGGTAACCTCCTTTTCTTCTCAAAGGAGAACAACTCTAACGGCTGCGTCAACACCGTCGACCTCACCTATCCCGAAGCACCCCTCTTCCTCATCTACAACCCCGAGCTGCAGAAGGCAATGATGACCTCCATCTTCGACTACAGCCTTTCGGGCAGATGGACGAAGCCCTTCGCCGCCCACGACTTGGGCACCTACCCGAAGGCGAACGGACAGGTGTACGGAGGCGATATGCCGCTCGAGGAGGCTGGCAATATGCTCACCCTTGCCGCTATGCTCTGCCGCCTTGACGGCGACACGCACTACGTTGACAAGTACTGGGACGTCATCACCACCTGGGCTAACTACCTTGCCGAGAACGGCAGCGATCCTGCCAACCAGCTCTGCACCGACGACTTCGCTGGGCACTGGGCTCACAACTGCAACCTCTCGGTAAAGGCCATCATGGGCGTAGCTGGCTATGCCCTTATGGCAAAGATGAAGGGGCTCGACAGCGTTGCCGACGAATATATGGGCATTGCCAAAACGATGGCTGCCGTGTGGGAAAGCAACGCCCGCGAAGGAGACCACTACCGTCTCGCCTTCGACCGTAAGGACACGTGGAGCCAGAAATACAATATGGTTTGGGACAAGTTGTGGAACATAAACATCTTCCCCAACAACGCTATCGAGCGCGAAATGAAGTACTACCTCACCGTACAGAACAAGTACGGGCTGCCTCTCGACTGCCGCAAGGACTACACCAAGAGCGACTGGATCATGTGGACGGCAGGAATGGCTGTCGACAAGAAGCAGTTCGTCAAGTTTGTGGAGCCTGTCTATACCTACATCAACGAGACTCCTTCGCGTGTGCCCATCAGCGACTGGAGCGACACGAAGACAGCCCAGATGGTTGGCTTCAAGGCACGCAGCGTCATCGGAGGATACTGGATGCGTGTGCTTGCCGACAAGCTCGTGCCGCAGGCTGAGCCCAAGGCCAAGAACTCAAGGAAATGACGAAGAAAAAAGGCTAACGGTTAAAGGCCCAAGGCCATTTGTTAAATATTATCATCCTAACTAAATAATCATTCTCATGAAAATGTACAGAAAAAGCGCACACCTCGTTCTTCTCGGGCTGGCGTGCTTCTCGTGCCTGCTGTTTGCGGGCTGCGACGACGGAGCGACGACGGCTGAGGACTATGTGGGCGTGCAGGTGACGGAACCTCACGATCCGTCAAAGCCTGTAACCATCACGAGCTTCACGCCATCCACGGGCGGCGTGGGGCAGCAGCTGGTGATTCACGGAAGCAACTTCGGCTGTGACAAGAGCCTCCTCCATCTCACCATCGGAGGCAAGGATGCTGTCATCGCCAGCGTGAAAAACGACGTGTTCTACTGCTATGTGCCCTCGGGCGCCTTCACAGGAGAGATTGTCCTTACCGTTGGCGACAGCCTTCATTCCCAGACGGTGCAGGCAAAGGACAAGTTCGAATATCAGCGCAAGATGGTCGTCGGCAATCTCTGCGGGCATCTGAATGAGCGCGGTGAGGCTCCTTGGGTGGACGGCACCTTTGAGGAGGCTACCGGCTTTAAGAACGACGGCGTGATGCAGTTCTCGCCCTACAACCACGACCAGCTCTTTGTTCTCTACGACACCGAGCCCCGCTGGGGAACACCTCAGCACGGCATCCAGCTCCTCGACTTGAAGGAGCGTACTGTCAAGACGATCATCAACATCAGCATGTTCAACAGCGAGCGTACTCGTACCATCGACTTTGCCGTTGACCCCTATGCCTACACCAGCTACGGCGAGATGCAGCAGACGGGCACGGACGAGGAGGGAAACCCCACCTATTTCGCCACCGACGAATGGCTGGCATCCGCAGCCTCCGACCAGTTGCGTTGGCGCGAGCACCTCATCATCTCTGTCGACCAGTATAGCAGCGACTTCCGCGCTCCGGCAGCCTGGATTGTTGACAGAAACCGCGTGGGCGATTTCAGCAACGACTCTCCCCACCGCATCCTCGCTTCGTACAACCAGTGCAACGGCGCCTACCTCCATCCGAACGGCGAGCTCTACTTCACCAGCTATACGCAGGGCGAGATTCTCCGCCTCGACATGGACCAGTACTGGGCCACGTTGCCTGTTGACGGAGGTGCTTCGTGGGAGCCGAACGCCCTTGACAATCCCGCAGCTTTCGAGCGTCTCATCAAAGTGCAGGACAACTCCTACGAATGCCAGATAGACATTCATCCCACGGGAAAGTATGCCTACATCGTTGTCATCAACCGTCACTACATGCTCCGTACCGACTATAACGAGAAGACCAAGCGCTTCTCCACACCTTATGTTATTGCGGGACAGCTGGGACAGCGCGGCTTCGACGACGGAGTGGGACAGAGCGCCAAGATGAGCCGTCCCTATCAGGGCACCTTTGTGAAGAACGACAAGTATGCAGGTTCGCAAGACGAATATGACTTCTATTTCTGCGACAGCGAGAACGACGCCATCCGTTATCTTACCCCCGACGGCATCGTTTCCACGTATGCGGGAGGAAGTGCTGCTACCCATGCCGACGGACTGACGCATGGCTCCGAGAACGGCGAGCTGCGCGATGTGGCACGTTTCTATCGTTGTACAGGCCTTGTCAACGATGTGCACAAAGATAAGATTACGGGAGAGAACACACTCATCTTCTATATCCTCGACACGAACAACGCCAAAATCCGCACCATCACTATGGAGGAACAAGAGGAAGAAGAGGAGCAGAATGTGAACGTAGAAGACTAATCATAAAAACGGTGAATAATATGAAAAGATATATTGTCATTTTGATTGCGCTTCTCGCTTCTACACTAACAGCCCTTGCGCAGAATACCATTGAGATATCAGGTACGGTGACCGACCAGACGGGTGAAACACTGCCAGGCGCTAACGTGGTAGTCAAGGATGCAGCCGGATTGGGTGTCATCACAGACCATAATGGTGAATATAAAATAAAGATGAAGGAGTATCAGACGCTGATATTCACCTATATCGGCTATCAGCCTCAGGAAATCCTCATCAAAGGCGACACCAAAGTGGTAAACGTAGTCCTTCAGGAAGAAAAATTCTCTGCTGTCGACGAGGTGGTTATCACGGGTATGGGTGCCCAGAAGAAAATCTCCGTGACGGGAGCCGTCACGAACGTCCAGATGGAGGACTTGAAGCATTACAACACATCCAATTTCTCGAACACCCTTGCTGGAAACGTGCCAGGCATCATTGCCTACCAGACATCGGGCCAGCCGGGCAAGAGCACTTCGGAGTTCTGGATTCGCAGCATCTCCACCTTTGGCGCCAACTCTTCGGCTTACATCCTTGTGGATGGCTTTGAAAGGGAGAACCTTGATGATATCAATATCGAGGATATCGAGTCGTTCTCCGTACTGAAAGATGCCTCCGCTACTGCCATTTATGGTTCGAAGGGTGCTAACGGCGTTATCCTCATTACCACGAAGCATGGTAAGGCAGGAAAGGTAAATATAAATGGAAAGTTTGAGACTTCGTACAACACGCGCACCATCACGCCGGAGTTTGTCGATGGCTTCGACTATGCCAACTACATCAACGAAGCACGCATTACCCGTAACCTCGGCACGCTCTATCAGCCCGTTGAACTGGACATTATCCACAATGGACTTGATCCGGATTTGTATCCGAATGTCGATTGGCAAAGCCTGCTACTTAAGCCGGGTGCTTCCAGCTATCGTGCGAATGCGAATGTGAGCGGCGGTGGTGAGACAGCCCGTTACTATGCTTCCATTGCCTATAATGAAGACGAAGGAATGTATCGTACGGATGCCACCCTGCGGGACAAGTACGACACGAATGCCAACTACAAGCGATACAACTATCGTATGAACGTTGATATGGATCTTACGAGTACTACCGTCCTGAAGCTTGGCGTAGCAGGAGATCTGACCAAACGAAATAGTCCCGGTATCGGCGACGACCGTGTGTGGGGACAGCTCTTCGGATACAATGCCCTCTATTCTCCCGTACTCTATTCCAATGGTTATGCTCCTTTCAAAGCTGGAAACTACAACGTGCGCGAGTATGAAAACGTAGGCGATTTTATCAACGAGTATGCCAACTATATCAATCCCTGGGTTTCTTCTACGCAGACGGGTTACAATACCGAATGGAACAACAACGTGCAGACAAATGTGACGCTGGAACAGAACCTTGGATTCATCACCAAGGGATTGACGTTTACAGGACGTTTTGGCTATGATACCTATAACTACAACTCCATTAGTCACAAGCGTATGCCAGCCCTTTATACAGCCCGTCATCGCAACACGGAAACTGGTGAGGTGGAGTACGACAAGATCATCAGTACGACGGATATGTGGCAGGATTCTTACAACAACGGTTCGCGTCGTGAGTTCTTGGATTTGTTGTTGCATTGGGATCGTTCCTTCGGGCTCCATTCATTTGGAGCAAATGTGAAGTACACACAGGACCAGAAGATTACTACCCAGAATCTAGGAACAGACATCAAGAATTCGGTATCTCGTAAGAACAAGGGTTTGGCTACACAATTGACCTATAATTTCAGTAATCGGTATTTCTTCGATTATAATTTTGGTTACACAGGTTCGGAGAATTTTGCGGATGGACACCGTTGGGGTTTCTTCCCCTCCTATTCTATTGCTTGGAACATCGGTGATGAACCATTCATCCGCAATAATCTCCTGTGGGTGAATATGTTCAAAATCCGTGCATCGCATGGGCAGGTGGGTTCCGATACCACAGGTGGTGATCGATTCCCTTATCTTTATACCATTGCCGATAACGGAGGCGGTTATCAGTTTAGCCTCGACGATCCTATCTACAGATATAGTGGTACCTATTATTCTCAAGTTGCCTCTATGGGCGTTACGTGGGAAGTGGCCACAAAGAATGACGTTGGTATAGACCTTTCGCTTTTCCACGACATCTTCTCGCTCACGTTTGACTATTACGACGAGCACCGTACAGGTATCTATATGACACGTAACTTCCTGCCCACAATCACTGGTCTTGAGAGTACTCCCAAGGCAAATGTGGGTTCTGTGAGATCTCGTGGTTTCGACGGTAACTTCAAGTTGGAGGATAATATCGGAAAAGTTCATGTAGCTGTTCGTGGTAACATCACCTATGGTAAGAACCAGATTGAGGACTATGACGAAGAGAATAGCGTATATGCTTATCAGAACAGAAGGGGCTATCGCGTTAATCAAGTCCGCGGACTCATTGCAGAGGGCTTATTCAAAGACTATGATGACATTCGCAACTCACCCAAGCAGGAGTTTGGTATCTATCAGCCTGGCGACATCAAATACAAGGATGTGAATGGTGACGGTGTGGTAAACTCAGGTGACATCTGTGCTATTGGTGCTACGAGCACGCCGAATTTGATCTACGGTTTGGGAACATCCATCCAGTGGAATCACTTCGATTTCAACCTCCACTTCCAGGGAGCCGGAAAGTCTACGTTCCTGATTTATGGCAAATGTGTGTATGCCTTCAGCGAGAACCAGTGGGGCAATATTTTCAAAGGAATGCTTGACAACCGCTGGGTAGATGCGCAAACCGCTCAGCAACTGGGCATTCAACCGAACGAGGATCCCGAAGCCTCGTATCCTCGTCTGAGTTATGGTGGAAACAGCAACAACTATCAGGCTTCTACATATTGGCTTCGTGACGGACGGTACTTGCGTCTGAAGAATGTTGACTGTGGTTACACATTTCCGAAAAGCGTTGTGAATAAGATGCACATCAACAACATGCGTCTTTACATCTCCGGCACGAACCTATTGCTGTTGCACAGCAAGTTCAATACATGGGATCCTGAATCCTTGCAGCCACGTGGCGAAGAATATCCTATCACTAAGGCCGTTACAGCCGGTCTTCAGGTCAACCTTTAATAAATTATGTGTTATGAAAAAGAAAATATTTCTTCTTCTCTTATCTGTTCTTGGCGTCAATGCTTTCTTTACCTCTTGTGTTGACCTTGACTCTGACAAATACTTTGCAGATCGCAAGACGCTTGAATTTGTGTTTTCAGATAAAGACCAGTCGGAGCAGTGGCTTGCACATGCTTATTCGTTCCTGACAGGCTGTAACTTTGAGGTTTGCTCGAAGGGAGGAACCGGAGGAACTGGCGGAGACTGGAATCCCTTCTGCTTTGCCGATGACATTTATTATGGTGACCGCGACAATTCCTATGGCGACCATAAGGATGCCGACTATGCTTCCTATAACTCGTTCCGCGAAGGTAACTACACCGAAGAGGTGGGATACAACGCTTGGATCAAATGTTATAAAGGCATCTACCAAGCTTCTATTTTCATTCACAATATCTATCAGAATAAGGAGCTGACAGAACTCGAGCGCCTGGACTACAAGGGACAGGCCCGTTTCGTACGAGCCTATTACTATTGGCTCCTGCTCCGTAAGTTTGGCCCAGTGCCCATCATGCCCGACGAGGGTGCCGACTATACGAAAAGCTATGATGAACTGGCTGTTCCTCGAAGCACCTATGAGGAGGTTGCTCAATATATCTCTGATGAAATGATAAAGGCAGCCGAGGAAATCCAGTTCACAAAGCGCGACGCCAACAATATTGCACGTCCTACTAAGGGCGCCTGCTTGGCAACGCGCGCTATTGTCCTGACGTATGCCGCCAGTCCGCTGGCTAATGGTCAGCTGGCAAACGGGAAGCATCCTTCCGGAGTAACCGACGATGCAGCCCGCTCATTGAAAAACTTTGATGGAACTCCTCTTCTCGGACTTACCTATGATGAGTCGAAGTGGGCACGTGCTGCTGCTGCCTGCCGTGACGTGATAGAGATGGGGGTATATGACTTGTACCACGTTCCAGCCAATACATCTGCCAGCGATGGTTATCCCGCAACGGTTCCTCCTTTTGACGATGGTAACTTTTCTGAAAAGGAATGGCCCGAGGGATATGCAGATATCGACCCGATGCAGTCGTACCGACAGTTGTTTGATGGTGATGTGATACCCGTTGAGAATCCTGAGCTCATCTTCTCGCGCGTCGCTAACATGAGCATCGGCGACAATGACAATGGTATCGGTGCCCTTGTCCTTCATGAGATGCCCACGCAGCGTGGGGGATGGAATACGCATGGTATGACACAGAAAATGGTCGACACCTACTATATGAAGGACGGCAGCGATGTCGATGGCATGTACAGCGAGTGGGCTCCTGAGAAGGGTAACGACCGTCCGCGTGCTACCGGATGGACCACCCGTACAGAAGTACGCCAAGGGAAATTCCCGGAGCTGGCTGTACGTCAGAGTCCTACCGACGGCATCGATGTCTCTTACCAGTATGTGGGTCGTGAACCTCGCTTCTATGCCAGTGTGGGCTATAGCGGTGCTGTGTGGGAAGGTCTTGGTAATACGACCACTTCGCTTCGTTGGTATCAGTGCTTCTATTACCGCGGTAGCGGAAACGGATATGTGAATAACTTCAACTATCCGCGTACGGGTATTGGAATCAAGAAGTGGTATCATCCTTATGACTACAGCGAATCGACCTCTAATGGTTATGCCCACTTGCGTGCCAAGTACGAGACAGCTATCCGTTATGCCGATATCCTGCTCATGTATGCTGAGGCTTTGAACGAGCTGACGGGAAGTTACCAGATTGCTTCGTGGGACGGCAGCAAGACGTACACTGTCTCGCGCGATATACAGCAGATAAAGCGCGGAACCAATCCCGTGCGCATCCGTGCTGGACTGCCCGACTTCACCGACGAGGAGTATGCCAGCGCCGACCTGCTGCGCGCCAAGATCAAGCGCGAGCGTATGATTGAGCTCATGGGTGAGGGAAAGCGTTACTTTGACCTTCGCCGTTGGATGGATGCTCCCATTGAGGAGAACACCTTGATTTACGGCTTGAATGTGTTCCAGACGAAAACATTCAAGGATGATTTCATGCAGGTTATCCCTTGTTTCAATCTCTCCTCTGTCTTCTCCGATAAGATGTATTTCTGGCCCATCTCGCACACGGAGTTGAAGCGAAACAAGAACCTTGTGCAGAATCCTGGTTGGACGTACAACGACTAATAATAGTAACCCATTAGAATGATCACAGTTATGAGAAACCATATATTGAAATCATTACTTATCGCCGTGTCTGTCACGACAATGCTGTCGCTTGTCAGCTGCAACGACGAGTGGAAAGAAGAACAGTACGAGCACTTCATCAGCTTCAGGGCTCCGTTGGACGATAACGGCGTTACAGCCATATACGTCCCCTATAGCCGCCACAACGATGCAGGCGAATATCTGTATGGCGAGGGGCGCTCCAACTATCTGCTTCCGACGATTGTCAGCGGTTCGACGACAAACCAGAGTGATATCGTGGTGCATGTTGCACATTCCGACACGCTTGTCGATCTTAACTATCAGCGCTTCCAGAACCGTAAGGAACTCTATTACGTTGATATGAGTGACTATGCGACCTATCCCTCAACCAC
Source organism: Bacteroidaceae bacterium (assembly GCA_017615125.1). GTDB lineage: Bacteria > Bacteroidota > Bacteroidia > Bacteroidales > Bacteroidaceae > UBA1189. Next base: position 8,904 of record JAGAAS010000015.1, on the reverse strand, counting down.
TACCATCAAGGCAGGGGAGGATGTCAGCCTGCTCGATATCCAGTTCGACTTCAGGGGCATCGATATGTCGAAGAAGTGGGTTCTTCCCATCGAGGTGGAGAGTAACGAGTCGTACGGCTACGCTCCTCACCCTCGCAAGCACTATGCGAAGGCGATGCTTCGTATCTATCCGTACAACAATTTCTCGGGTAACTATGCTGCAACCACGCTGAAACTGGCAAACGGATACGACACTTCTGAGGCTATCGGTATGGAGACGTCGAGGGCGTATGTTGTTGACGAGAACACGGTATTCTTCTATGCAGGCAACATTGACGAGACGCGTACCGATCGTGCCAATTATAAGATTTTCGCTCGTTTCAGCGAGGGCGATCAAGGAGGAGTGGAGCTGTGGGCTGAGAATCCCGATATGCAGTTCGTGACCGACGGGAAAGCCTCGTTCCGCATTTACGACCGTGTGGATGAAGTGCAACCCTACCTGGTTCATCACTACATCATCCTCAACAACATCAGCTATTCCTTCGTTGATTACACCTCGGTGACGGGTGTGGAGCTACCGTATACAGCTGAGGGCTCCATGACCTTGGAGCGCAAGATCAACACGCAGATTCCTAACGAGGATCAAGCCATTGAGTGGTAATAGTTATTTGATAAACCGATTATTCGATTATCTGATTATTTGTTTATGCGCCGTTTCCTTTTTATAAGTGCATTTTTTGCATTGTTCTCATTTTCTGCAGCTCATGCAATCAACGCTCCTGTGGATTATGTGAATACGCTTGTGGGTACCGCTTCCAAGCATTCTCTCTCAACAGGCAATACCTATCCTGCTGTCGCCCTGCCGTGGGGCATGAACTTCTGGACTCCTCAGACGGGACGGATGGGCGACGGATGGGCGTATGTCTATTGGGACGACAAGATTCGCGGCATCAAGCAGACACACCAGCCCAGCCCCTGGATAAACGACTATGGACAGTTCTCCATCATGCCCGAAGTCGATAGGGTTCCAGTACCAACGTCAGACCTCATTTTTGATGAGGAGAAGCGTGCAAGCTGGTTCAGCCACAAGGCAGAAACTGCTACTCCCTATTACTATAGTGTCTATCTTGCCGATTACGATGTGACAGCTGAAGTTGCTCCTACCGAGCGTGCTGCCATCATGCGGTTCACGTTCCCCGAATCCAGTACGTCGGGTGGCATAGCCCGCATTGTCGTCGATGCCTTTGACAAAGGCTCGGCCATCAAGTACGATGTAAACAATAACACGATCACTGGTTATACCTCACGTAACAGCGGCGGTGTGCCTAGCAACTTCCGTAACTACTTCGTTCTCCAATTTGATACGCAATTCCAATACTGGGGAATACAAAAGGACGGCAATACGTTTGTGGGCAGCGAAGCGGAAGGTAATCATGTGATGGCGATGGTGGGCTTCCGCACCACGAGGGGACAGCAGATTATGGTTCGTGTGGCTTCGTCGTTCATCAGCGAGGAGCAGGCGTGGAAGAACCTGAAGGAACTGGGTGACGATTCGTTTGAAACTGTCAAGGAAAAGGGACGTCAGCGCTGGAACGAGGTGCTGGGACGAGTGGAAGTGGAGGACGACAACGTGGATCATCTGCGCACGTTCTACTCATGCCTCTACCGCTCGGTGCTTTTCCCCCGCTCGTTCTACGAGCTCGATGCCGCTGGGGAGCCCGTGCACTACAGTCCTCACACCGGAGAGGTCTGCAAGGGATATTTCTTTACCGACACTGGCTTCTGGGATACATTCCGCTGCCTGTTCCCTCTGCTCAATCTTGTCTACCCCGAGATGAACGAGAAAATGCAGGCAGGCTTGGTGAATTGCTACAAGGAGAGCGGTTTCCTCCCCGAGTGGGCCAGCCCGGGACACCGGGGGTGCATGGTGGGGAATAACTCCGCCTCGGTGGTTGCCGACGCCTATCTGAAGGGATTGCGTGGCTACGATATTGATATCCTTTGGGAGGCTGTCAAGCATGGTGCCAATGCTGTCCATCCGCAGGTGGGCAGCACAGGACGCATGGGCTGGGAGGACTACAACAAGCTCGGCTATGTCCCCTGCGACGACATTCGCGAGAGTGCCGCGCGTACCCTTGAGTATGCCTACGATGACTGGTGCATCTACCAGCTGGGCCTCGCCCTCGACAAGCCGAAGAAGGAGTTGAAACCTTTCCTTGAGCATGCCCTCAACTACCGCAACCTCTTTGACCCCTCGCATAATCTTATGCGCGGACGTCAGAAGGACGGCTCGTGGATGGAGCCCTATAGCCCTCTCCAGTGGGGTAATGCCTTCACCGAGGGCAACGCATGGCATTATACGTGGAGCGTGTTCCACGACCCCGCAGGACTCATGAAGCTGATGGGCGGCAAGGAGGTGTTCAACGCTATGCTCGACTCTGTCTTCAACGTGCCCCCTCTCTTCGACGAGAGCTACTACGGCGGTGTCATCCACGAGATCCGCGAGATGCAGATTATGAACATGGGCAACTATGCTCACGGCAACCAGCCCATCCAGCACATGATATACCTCTACGGGTATTCGGGCGAGCCTTGGAAGACACAGCTCCACATCCGCGAGGTGATGGATAAGCTGTATAATGCCCATGCTGACGGATACTGCGGCGATGAGGACAACGGGCAGACATCGGCCTGGTATGTCTTCTCCGCACTCGGCTTCTATCCCGTATGTCCAGGCAGCGGGCAGTATGTGATGGGCACTCCTTATTTCGACAAGGTTTCCGTGCACTTCCCCAACGGCAACACGCTTCGCCTGACTGCCAACGGCAATGCTTCCGATGCTCCGTATGTGCAGAAGGTTACCATCGACGGTGCGGAGAGCAACCGTAACTACTTCACTCACGAGGAGTTGACGGCAGGGCCTTCTGTCGTCTACGAGATGGGACGTCAGCCCAACTACTCCCGTGGTACCGATGCCGACTCGGCTCCCTATTCGTTCTCCAACACCTTGCCCGTTGAAAAGAAAAAGGGGAAAAGATAAGATAATCAGGTAATCAGGTGAAGGGCCAAAGGCCAAGAGGCTAAAATCAGGTAATCAGGTTCTAAGGAAATTCAGATAATACTTTTCACTATGCGTCGACTATTATCTCTCGCTCTAGCCCTGACGCTCATCTACAGCGCTTCCCTTGCCCAGCAAGTGGAAAACCTGCAGCGCGCCATCGTGCTCCTCGACGAAACGATGTCGAAGTGCTTCTCGGGCTCTTCCACGAACCTGAAGATGTACGACACTTACGACACCTCTTCCCATCGGGGCAGCGGCGTTGCCGACGTGTGGCCCTATACGGCAGCCCTCGAGGCTCACTGCTCCGTGCTTGAGGCACTCGACCTGCTGAAGGGTTTTGAGCCGCAGCTCTATGCCGACCATCACGACAGGCTGGTAACCCGTCTGCGTAGTCTGTACGACAACCTGGCCTACTATCGGGGTTCCTTCACGCTTGTCTCCTATGCGCAGCAGAAGACATGGCGCGTGTATGGTGTTCATCGCAGCAACACCAAGGGAACGGCTACGGTAACAGGCATCGAGAATGTCTACGACGACCAGATGTGGATTTGCCGCGAGCTGGTGCGTGCCTACCGCCTCACAGGCGACGAGGACTACCTCACTACCGCATACAATCTGGCGGAGTACTGTATCGACGGCTGGGACTGCTGCCTCGACGACAAGGGCAACGAGTACGGAGGCATCTCGTGGGGACCGGGCTACAATTCCAAGCACTCCTGTTCCAATGGCCCTCTCGTCCAGCCTCTTGTATGGCTCAGCGAAATCTATGCTGCACAGGGAGAGAATGAAACGGCCAACTACAAGTACTGCTACATCGAGCCCGACAAATCCCGCACCTACGAGCTGCGGCGTCCCTCCGATGTGTTCCGTGAGTTTGCCGTGAAAATCTATGAATGGCAGAAAAAGAACCTCCTGAACACCTCTACGGGCGTCTATTACGATATGCTCGGTGCCGACAACACCATCCAGTACATCAAGATCGGCAACCGCCAATACCGCGATCATGTCAATACGGGCAACCGCGGGGGAACGGCCTACACCTATAATACCGGCACCATGATTGCAGGCAGTGCCGAGCTGGGACGCATCACTGGCACGAAGTCCTACTTCGACGAGAATGCCCGTCTCTGCTCTGCGTCTGTCTCGCAGTTCACGAAGACCGTCACCAAGGATGGGGAAGCCTACAAACGCTTCCCTACCGATGAGAAAGCGACATCGGGTTTCAACTGCTGGTTCAACGATGTGCTCATCCGCGCCTGCGTGGATGCCTATGCAATGGGCAACAGCTCCGCACAGCGCTCCTCGAAGATTCTTCTCGATGCCATCCAGAAGGATCTTGACTATGCGTGGGAGCACTACCTGCAGGACGGCTTTCTGCCCATCAACCTACTGGAGGGCTGGCAGGAGACGACGGTGACGAAGGGCTTCCACCAGCTTGCCTTCGCTGCCGAGTATGCGATGCTTGCCGTGTGGCACGAGCGTATGAACCCTACGTCTGTTGAACCTGCCGACGACCCTTTTGACGTAGGTGCCGTCCGTGTGGAAACGTACGACCTCTCGGGCAGGCACCTTTCGCATTCGGAGAAGAAAGGCGTTGTGGTTGAGCGCTATGTGTGTGCTGACGGGACGACAGCCTCTTCCCGCGTCTGGTATCGGTAAGGAATAGGATTTCCTGCCTGCAGTCGCCTGACGGAAAAAAAGAAAGGAGGGGAGTTATCTCCCCTCCTTTTCTCTTCCCTTTTGTTTCCCTCTTTTCGTTACTTCACCAGCGTTTTCTTGCCGTCGATGATGAGGATGCCGGGCTGCGTGGGCGTGGCCGGACGTCCGAAGAGGTCGAAGACGGTGTGCCCGTCAGTCGGGTAGGACTGCACAGGGTCGATACCGCTTTTCTTGAAGTAGTAGCCCATGCGGAACTTCCAGGGGGTGCCGTTGGTGCGGTATTGGGCATATACGGCCGAGGCCGTGCCCGACTGGGTGGTCCAGTATCCGCCCTCGCCCGAGATGAGGTATCCGCCTGCCTCGGAGTCGAGAGAGAGGGCGAAGGGCTCGGGCGTGCGGCTTCCGCTGCAGTCGATATAGCTGTTCCACAAAGCTGCTACGCAGCCTGAGAAGAGGTTGCGCAGGTAGATGTTTCCCTCTTTGTCGCGCTCGAGTCGGAAGAGGAAGCGCGGGTCTTCGGTTTGTGCGAGGGGACCCATGCGCACGCAGCCCTCATAACGTCCCGTCTGGTCGTTGTAGTAGGCATAGGCTCCTGTCTTGAGGTTCTGCAGGTAGAAATAAAAAGATTCATCGAGGTCTGGGTATTTTTCCTCATAGGGTACGATCCATCTGTCGATGCTGTGAGGGTTGATGAAGGTAGGTGAGAGGGCTTCCATCGCATCCCACAGGTCGTCGAGGCGCAGGTCGAGCCGCCCGTTTTTCCTGTAACATTCGATGTCGATGACAGTCTGGTAAGCGTCGAGGAACTGGGCTCGCGCTGCCTCGTAGTTGTCGGAGAGGACGAGGATGTCGTCGACCTTGAGGTCGTTGTACATACATTCAGCCAGCTGCTCGTAGAAGGCGAGGCGTGCGATGACGGCCTGGGAGTGCTGGTCGTCGACGGCTGTCAGACGCCACTGCGAGGCGTTTGTCGAGCCTACAGCCTCCTTGTTGCCGTTGTAGGCGAGGTAGAGTCCTGTCGTGCTCTCCACGATGTTCACCGTTCCCTTCGTGCCGTACTCCAGGGTGAAGGTGAGCGCGTCGTACGGGTCATCCGAGAGCATACGTGCGCGCTTGGTAGCCTCCAGCGTAGTGATGTAGAGCCCGTTGCCCGCGTTGCGTATGCGGTAGTGCCCGGGCATGCTGGTGGGCTCGAACTGCCACTGCTTCAGCGTGTCGTACTGCGGATCGGAGACGGAGCCCTTGGGACCTGACGAGAAGTAGAGGAGCGAGTAGCTCTTGTAGACGGTGAGGTAGAGGGCGTAGAGGTTCTCCGGGAAGATGGGCACGCGTGCCTCGTCGTCGCTGGTGACGCTGTAGGCGGCCTCGTCGAGGAGCATCGCCCACTGCCCGTAGGTGTGCTCCGTCTGGTCCTTGTTGTCGCGTGCGCGGAGGGCGCTGTCGTAGATGGCCTGCAGGTCGTTGAGGGCATAGCCGAAGTAGTAGCCTACGGTGATGCCCTCGTCGTCGCGCAGGTCGAGGACGCTCTTGGCGCTGTTGAGCGAGTTCTTGAGCGCTGCCAGCTGCTCCTCTTCGGTGCCGGCTTCGGCGGTGGAGGGGATGTCGGTCTCGGTGCCGTCGGCGCTCACAGCCACGAGGCGCAGCCTGATGTTCTGGCAGGGAGCGGGGAGCGTGGGCTTGAGGCTGTTCGAGAGGAAGACGAGGCGCCCGCTGTCCTTGTCGTAGAAGCGGAAGCCGACGGCTCCTGTGCCGTTCTTGATGGTGATGTTGTTGCCCGTGCGGCTGTAGATATACCCTTCGGCATGCACGTCGGTGGCGAGGAAGTCGGTGTACTGCCCCACGTCGCCGCACTGCCCCACGCCGTAGTCGTAGGTCTGCTTGCTACCCGAGCCTCCGTCGGTGCGCGGCACGGGCTTGATACGGTCGTCGATGAACTCGATGGGCGGTGCCTTCGGGTAGCGGCTGGCATAGGCGATGAACTCGTCGATGTCCTTCTGCGGGGTGATGAGGTAGTTGCCCGACTCGCGTGTCTCCATCTTACCGTGGGGGACAAGGAAGTCATACACGCGGAAAAAGTCCGTGAGGTCCATCTGAGCCACGTCGCAGCAGTGCTTGGCGAAGAGCAGCATGTCCTCGCGTGCCGACACCTCTTTCTTGTTGCCGTAGCGGATGGGGAGGGGTGTGGAGCGCATCGCCTTGAACACGCGGGGCCAGAAGGTGGTGTCCACTCCGCACTCGCGGAAGTAGAGGTAGAGCTGCCATTGGAGGCGGAGCATGTCGTCGTTGGCGCGCTTTGGCCAGGGGATCTCCTGCGCATACTCGTTCCACATAGTGGCGTTCACGGGCCCGCGCGTGAGGTACTTGCCTATCTTCCACACGATGAGGTTCTCCAGAATGCCATTGCTGCTCTCCGTGCAGCCCACGATGTTGATGGCACCCTGGTTCATGTGCCCGTTCTCGTGTGCGGGGCCGAAGCAGTAGTCGGGGTCGGTGATGACGGTGTTGAAGTCGAGGATCTTGTATGCCACGTTCACGTGGTACTGTGTGCGGTACGAGGTAGCAGCCATGTAGGTGTGGTCGTCGTCGAGGGTGATGGCGCACGCCATGTTGTTGCATTTCTGCGGCACGTACTCCTCGATGCCCATGATGTCGTGCTGCCAGCGGAGCATGTCCTCCCACCAGTCGATGGCGTTGTGGATGCTCGTGGGGCAGTTCTTGCGCATCACGCTGGTGTGCATGTGGAACATCACCTTCTCGCCCTTCACATCGATGGCGGGGGCGGTGGCGTTGTTGAGGATGTCCACCCAGTCGGCGTCCGTGTGCTCGGTCATGTTCCAGAAGCCGTTCACCACGCCGTTCTCGATGTGTATGCGCAGGGGCGGGTAGTCGGTGATGAGCTTGCTGTCGTCGGGTGTCGTGGTGCCGACGTACTGGATGTAGCACATCGACTGGTTGTCGGCTACGGTGAGCACGTTCAGTCCCTTATGGAGGTCGACGGCCGAGCCCTGCAGGTCGGTGCCCAGTATGAACTCCATCTGCAGCGTGGCGCCGGCGGGGATGTCGTCACCCACGAACACCAGCAGGATGTCGCCCTTGTTGCCGTAGATGCCGGTGGGGTTGTTGATGCGTCCCCAGCGGTTGGTGAGCAGTATGTCGCACCAGTAGTCAGGGTTGCTGTAGGCGCTGTAGTCGCGTATGCGGAACTCCTTCTCGCGGTGTGCCCACGCATCGTTCTTCACTTTTACGGCTATGTCGGCAAACGTTGTCGGCAGCGCCTGCATGGCTGTACGCAGGGCGTCGTCGCTCATCGCGGCGTAGGCGGGCAGCAGCTCCGAGCACGACTCGTCGGTGAAGAACGTCTTCAACGCCGTGTTGTACTCGGCTTCGTGCGTGGTGAGGTCCACGTAGTTCCTGTACACCATCTGCTTCAGCGACAGCTGCTCTTCCGACAGCCCCGTCATCTCCACCAGCTGCCACTGGGTGGCTTCGGCAGAGTTGTCGTGCCAGTAGACCACCTTCCCCGTCCATGCGGCGTGGAGGCCTCCCTTGTTGCTGGCGTGGCGCACGTTCCAGTAGCCGGCAGCAGGCGATGCGAGCACGAACGTGTGGGCGTTGTCCTTGCTACCCGTCCAGTACTGGTTGTTCGACCCGCCGTAGTCGGTGATGGCGTTGCCCGTGAGCACGTTGGTGAGCGTGAAGCCGTTGTCCTTCGCGTCGAAGCGCCACATCTGCTCATAGGCTGTGTTGTCGCCCTTCGTGCGTGTCACCACGCCGTTGATGCTAAAGTCCTCGGTGGCTGCCAGCGTGGGGTAGTAGCGGCTCACCAGCTGATAGATCTTGCCGTCCTCAGGGCCGTCGGCGCGCAGCGTCAGGCAGGGGAGCAGAACCAGCAGGAGCAGAGCGGTACGTAGGAATGTCGTTTTCATAGCAAGCGTTTTTTTGCGTTGGGTGGTTATTTTATAAAAGGTTTATAGTCGGTGTCGGAAGGCACTGCTTTCGCGCGTGCAATTCCTCTTTATTTCCTATGCAAAGATAGGAAAAGAATTACACTCCTGCAAATTTCTCAGCCATTTTTTTCGTGTTTTTCTGAACTTTTTTCCGATGGTTTTTTCGCCTCGCGGGCAGTCCCCTGAATCAGGGTAGCGTTTTTGTCCTTTTCGTAGAAGTGTCAACCTTTTCAGGAAAACTGTCAACCAAATCAGGAA
>JAGAAS010000014.1 GCA_017615125.1 Bacteroidaceae bacterium | reverse complement strand
TTATAATATATAATTAGCATTTAATCTCCCTTTCTATTCTCGTTGCATAGGTGTGTAAAAACAACATGCAACAAACGCAACGCGGATGTCAACCTTTTCAGGAAAACGACGGAAAGAGGGCGATGAAAGGCGTGCTTTGCCTTCCCGGCTTTTTGCTAGGAGAAAAAAGTTTTTTCCCTTCTTCATCCGGCGAGATGTAGAAAGAATATTTTTTTGAACCACGAATTTCTCGAATTAAACGAAATCTTTTACGGCACCTTTCAGGTGTGGCACCGATGGAGCAGCGTTTCTGTCCCCCTGATAACGGGGGAACGGATGCTCGCAGCAAGCGCAGAGATGAACTTGTTCAAGCTATGCCTTGCAAGGGCATTGGGTTGTCCTTCCGCAGGTTGGTAGCAATCAGGCAGCAGGGCGGTGGAAAATCGTTGCAACGCGAGGATGCAAGCTACTTGTATGGCAGCACCAAGCTTGCTTGAGTGATGACTGACGAGGAGCGGGCAAAGAGTCCGAAGGGCTCACAACCGCTCTGCGAACTGCACAAGAGAATTTGAAAGATTTTGAATAAGATTTTTGATAGATTTCCATCCCAAAGGGATGCAAAAAAAGAATTCGTGAAATTCGTGTTCGAAAAAATTTCTCTCGCAACGAAGTGTTTGTCAGCGCGTTGCAAGGGTGCCTGAAAAAATAACGTGCAATAACATGCCGTAACCGTATATAACAGTCCCGGGGTAAAACGATTGTCGTACCTTTGCAATGAAAAAGAGAGAATCAATATGATGACAGAAAAAAGAGCTTTTGTGTTAAAAATTTTTGCTTTTGGACTTGCAATATGCAAAATGTTGTATTATCTTTGCAAATGGAATAGTTTTTTTCCAAAGGAAAAGCGAATTTACCCGAAACGATACCTTATGCAAAAAATGAATGACACACCACTATCCTGAACCCTACTAGCAACAACATATAAACCCAAAATATCAATGCGTATGAAACACATCAAATTCCTTTTCGCCCTCGTCATCGCAGCAATGACGGGAGCAAGTTCGTGGGCGGATATCAATCCAACCCTTACGTTAGACAACGGGGTTATCCTCACCTTCGAGATTGAGAAGATTGACACTACCGATTGCCAGCTGATCAGGTTGAATGACAATTCTATTGGCGTAGATGAGACCTACACGCTGAACATTCCAGCTACGATTACATACGAAAGTCGGGAGTATGCTGTCACGGAGATCATCACTCGTTTTTGCGAGGGCAACACTAAGATTAAAGGTCTTTTCGTTCCTTCGACGGTAAAGACAGTTGGTCAATATGCATTCAAGGATTGTACGTCGCTTGAAACGATAACTCTTAGTGAAGGTGTGGAAAAAATTGGTCTTGCATTTCAGAATACGGGTATCATAGAGATGCCCGAAATTCCGAGCACGGTAACGCAACTTGTGGGCACATTCTCTGATTGCAAGCAACTGAAAAGAGCTACAATACCTGCCACGATAACATTCCTCCAGAATACCTTCTCTGGTTGCACGGCTATGGAGGATGTGTATTTTAATATCACAAGTTGGAAGACTACAGTCTTTAATAGTCCTACTTTTACAAACCAAGTTGAAACTCTTTTCGGGAATTTACCAAATGTAACGCTAAGGATTCATGTCTCGGAAGAAATATATTTGGCATTCAAGAACAAACTCACATCGTGGTTTTTCTATACAAGTCAAGAAACAGATGTTAATCCCTGTGCCCGTCTGGTTGTTGATACAATGGCAAAAGTCGGCGATAGAGGACTTGCCTTGGTAGAGGCTGTGGATAAGACAACAGGTGCCGTCGGAGCCCGTTATGCAGCTCGTATTGTTTACATTTCTGTTGATGGTGAGCGCAAAGCCATTATCTATGGCGGCGACTACACAAGTACCGATAATCTTGATGAGAATCCATGTTGGCATGGGTATACTTCGCAGTGGGGTATTCATTATAGTGGAGCTTTTGAGAAGCTTAGCACTCCCACAGCGTATAGCAATATGCGACTGACCTTACCGTCCAAAGTCGAGGACAGTCACGGAAACATTTATACTGTGATAGGTTTAGGTGCTTTTGCTACATATTATTGTAGTTTTTATGGAGTTGAAGATATTAGGATTCCAAAGACATATACTCATCTCGGAACTGAAGCCTTGAAAAACTTTTCTTATCTTCAGAATTACGTAGTTATTCCCTCTTCGGTAAAACAACTAGGTTCTCCTGCTGGAAAATCTCCTAGCGACATTTTTGCTGATGAATCGAATGGAACTGGCGATGACAATCGAGTTATGAGTGTATACTTCCTTCACCGTGATGCAAACGTAACATGGTATGAAACTAGTACAAACCAGTACTTCAGATGGAAGAATTATGACAATAGGAAAGTTTATCTGAGAGTGAATCAGTCCATCATTGACGCCTACTGTGGCAGTGATGTCAGTTGGAATGGATTCAAGGCGTGGAGCAATCATATATCGCTTGGTAGTGATCGGACTTACCATCAAGAGCTTGCGACTCAACCTGTATGGAACCCGGCATGGGTTGCTTACATCTCAGGAACCCAAAAGCACTATGAGCCCGGTGAGTATTCACTTACTGTGTATAATGATCGATTCCGTTTACCCGTAGCCCTTGAACATTTCTCAAGCACAAATGAGGATATTGTGGAAATTACGAGGATAGGAACAGCTTCCAATGGTGACAATGTAGTCTGGTATAATGTGAAAGCCGCTGGTGAAGCCAACATCGTGTTCCATTATCCAGGCGACGATGTGTTTGATGAACTTACGAGTACCGTTAAGGTGATTAGCAAAAGCGAAACGTTGTGTGGCGATCAGACACTCAATAACTCCTACAACACCGTTGGTACCCCCTCGACAGGAGTTACAAAGATTAATTTGACGCAAGATGAGCTATATAGCTATAATGAAGAATACGAGCAGTCTGCTATGACGATAGCTGATAACAAGCTCTACGTGTCGCTGAGCAGTAACGAATACTATGATAGTTACTACGGAGGATTAATGCTGCGAAACAGTCCCGAGCTGCTTACTCCCAACTACGGCGCTGCCTATCGGACTGCTTATGCTGCTAACGGTAGTGAAGGCGTAAGTGAAATGGTAGCAAGTGTCGACTACGGAGGCTTGCTCTGCTTCAAAGTACCTTCAGGGAAGGGCGTTATTACAGTTGAGGGCAGCTTATATGACTCTCAGAGCATTTTGGGTATCAGGGTTTTTGGAAATGCCGAAAAGCGTCTGACCAATAGCAACGAGTGGGAATACGAATACGATGTTGCTGACGATTCATGGGCCTATATCTATGGTATCAATCTTGGCGTGAACGATTCTTATCGGGCTTACGTCAAATCCATCACTATTCAACCAGAAGGTGCTCCTATGCCTAAGGTAAGCTTCTTGGGGCAGGATGTCAACGACTATTCAAATCTGAACGATTTGCTTGGCGATGGCGGCTCTGTAGCTTTCAGTTGGGGATACCCAGGCGAAACCGATGTGACTGAAGAGACTGCTCAGGCAGCAACGCTGATATTGACAAACGCATCTCTTATAAATAATAATGGTCCAGCCATAGAGGTAAATAGTTTGAACACTTTCATCATTCTCGTAGAAGGCGACAACACCGTACAAGGCACGGGTGCTGCATCCATCTCTATGGGTACGCTCAGTGGTTATGATTGGGATGGAACAGCCTTGATAATTGTTAATGAAGGAAATGCCGCTACGCTGACGATTCCGAACTCGGCACAATATGGTATTTACAATTACGATGGCGCAGCACAAATCTTGAATTTGACTTCAGTGGATATAGCTGGAACGGAATGTGGATTCTATATCAACAATGTCAGCGGTACATCAGGTGGCGGCGGGGAAGTATATAAGGCTGCTGATAATACGAAGTCTGTTGGTTCTTATTATATTGGTCAACTGGTTATAAATAATGTGCAGTCTGCGAAATTCAGTGGAGATGAGGCGGCTGTCTATGGTTTGTCAGTTGCTCCCGAGAGCAATGATGATTCAAATTGTATAGTTTTGGAAATTGATCCCGAGGATGCCGTATTTAATAGCTATGTTGGATCCTATATAAAAGAGAATCAATCTTATGGACCAATAAAGGGTGTCGAAAGCAGTGACTATTACGATTATGCCACAATGGTTCGATTTGGACTTAAACCTATTATTACTATATTTGGAAGAGATATTACGAGAGCAGACTTCTTGAATAGTACAGATGGCACAATTGCCCTTGACCAAGAAGGAAAGGCTGTCCTCTCGTGGGAAGTACTTGAAAATGGTCCTAAGTCTTCCAAGTCGGACGCAAAGGGCGATGAAGAAACCCTATATGACTACGGTTACCCCGTGCTGACACTCAATGGTGCCAATATCAGCTATACAGGGAATGGTCCTGCTATCGAAGTGAATACGTATAATTACTTCTTTATCCGTGTGAAGGGTTCGAATACCATTACCGCAACGAATGCCAAGAACGTTATCTCTGTCGGAACGGCCAAAGGCAATAACGATACAAGCAGTTGGACCTCTCTGATTATTCTCAACGACGATGAGCAGACAGGTGGAAGCCTTCCTTCACTTACCCTCAATAACAACCGTAGTACGAAGGGCGATGGTATCTATGTATATCGAGGAAGTGTAGATGTGCAGAATTGTGCAGTCAATGTCAATGCTCCTACGTATGCTCTTCATTACTTCTTTGAATCATATACACCGAAGAAGGCGATTGGCCACAATAGATATATAAAGAGCGAGACACCTCAGAAGGTAGTCACTCCAGACGGCCCGGTAGGCTATGCGGGATATCTCAACATCCATGAAGGTTCTGAGCTAACGCTTAATGGTGCCGATGCTGCTCTTTGGGGTGTGACCTATTTCTATTTGGAAAATGTTGGGGCAGTAGAATCTGACTTGAATGACTACAAGACTCAATATACATATTGTGATGGACCGTATTTCGTAACACTTGATCTTGATTATGGTTACTATGGTTCATATCAAATGTGGGTGTCGAATGATGGCGATGATTGGGAACAAAAGTATGCTAAGTTCGTGCAGATCGCTCCAAATGTAATATATAAAAAGACAGTCGAAGATGTCGAAATGAAGTTCACGATTGTGAGTCGGTTAGAAAAGGCTGTGAAGGTGGGCGATGAAAATTGGAATTGCGCAATCGACAATAGTTACTCTGGCCTGATTACAATCCCTGACACAGTAAAAGGATATGACGTGGTCGGTATCTATGGCGGGGCATTCTATGGAAGTGGTATCACTTCTGTGTCCTTCCCGGAAACGGAGAAATTCTCATCGATAGATAGTTACGCATTTCAGAGTTGTGCGCTAGAGACAGTCGTAATTCCTGATAATGTGACCAGTTTAGGATGGGATGCATTTGACGGCTGTTCCTCTTTGACATCGGCAACAATTGGCGAGGGCATTACAGAGTTACAAGGCTATACGTTCCGAAATTGTGAAAGTCTTGAAGAAGTCAAATTGCCAAGAGGATTGAGGTCGTTAGGTTATTCCGAGTTTTATAATTGCTCGTCTCTAAGTCGCGTTTATTGTTACGAAGAGACACCTCCTTCGCTCAGCAGTTCGGCGTTCACAAATCTCCCAGAAGGGGCAAAACTCTATGTTCCCTATGGTTGTAAATCAGATTTCGAGAACAGCGCTTGGATTAACTATTTCAGTAGTGATAATATCGTAGAGATGGCAGATGAAAGCGTCTGGTTCGAATACGAAAATGTGACCTATAAGATTATTGGTAAAGGAACGGTTCAAGTGGGTAACGGTACAGAAACAGCTCTGTCACCATTAGCAATCGTTCCTGATACGCTTACCATTCCAGGAACGGTAACACGAGAAATAGATGGCCAAACATACACCTATACCGTGACAAAGATTGGCAAGAATGCTTTCAATACGAATGATGTACAAGGTGTCTCTGTAGTGATAATACCTGCTTCTGTTTGGGTTATCGGGTCTTATGCGTTCCAGGGGATTGAGAACCTGCAAAGTGCTTATGTCTACAGCACCACACCTCCGACAATTGATGAATATTCTTTCAATTCCGGTGTTGCGGAGGCGACTCTTTATGTGCCTATCGGTTGTGTGGATGATTATTGGAAAAGTAGTTGGAGCTGTTTCGGGATGATTGACGATATGGCATTGAAGTTTACCGTAACTGTAAATGGCGTGAATATGACCTTCAAGACTAATGGAGAGAATACCGTTCAGACATATGGATATTGGAATGATGACTATGCTGTTACGGCGATACCGTCAGACTACAGCGGTCCTCTCACCATTCCCGAGTCTGTGGAGTACAATGGCGTTACTTATACCGTTACCGCAATTGGAGATGAGTCATTTGACGCATATGACTTGGATTTAAGCTTGACAGAGGTCACCCTCCCAAGTACTATTACTAGTATTGGTGGTTATGCATTTGATTGCTGTTCTGCCATTACTAAAATGACTGTATATGCAACAACTCCTCCCGATCTTGCTGAATATAGCCTATCATTAGCAAAAGATGCTACCCTCTTTGTGCCCGATGAGAGTGTAGAAGCATATCAGGCATCCGCATGGAGTAATTATTTCATCGAGATCTTGGGAATGTCGCAGAAGCCAGTCATCTTCACAGTAAATGTGGATGGTATACCGATGACCTTCAAGGTAACAAGTGCTGAAGAAGGAAATTATACCGTTCAGACGTATGGAAGTTTTGGCAGCAACGGTTATCCTGTTCCTGCGATACCAGTTGATACAGAAGGTACGGTAACTATTCCTGAAACTGTCGTTCACGAAGATGTGACCTATACTGTAACAGCTATTGGGGATGTTTCCTTTGCTGTTTGTGAAAACCTTACGGGGGTTAATATTCCTAATACTGTCACCTCTATTGGGCAATGGGCATTCTGCGAGAGTGGCATTACCTCTATCACCTTACCTGAGGGCATCACTTCCATTAATCCTATCGCATTTGGTGGTTGCTTGGCATTGCAGTCGGTTTATGCAAACATGACGACGCCCGTAGAGTTGCCTATCATGCAATATGATGAAAGTAGTATATATTATGTCTTTGATCCACTTGATACCGATCAGACGCGTACCCTCTATGTTCCTGCGGGATGTAAGGATGCTTATACTGCAAGCGACTGGTGGACACAAGGCGCCTTCAGCGAAATCGTTGAAGAGGGTGGCGGAACAGAGCTTGAGCCAGGCGATGTGAGTGGCGATGGCGCAATCAACGTGACGGATGTCACGGCTCTCGTAAGCATCATCCTCGGAAACGCCAGCAGTTTCACGGAGAGCCAGCGCAAGGCTGCCGACTTGAACAACGACGGTGTAGTGAACGTTTCCGACGTGACGGCACTCGTAAGCATCATCCTCAACCAATAAGAAAGGGTGGGAATGTCATGCTGACACGCGCTTCGCAAGAAAGGGCGTGCTGAAAGGGAAAGGGCCGAGAGATTCGGCCCTTTCCTTGTTCTATACTTCTTGCAGCTGTTCCCACTCTATGATTTCCCTCACGTTGCGGAGTTAAACGACAACGTATTGTCGTCGAACAATAATCCCGCGAAGTTAAACTCTAGCACCGTAGAGTTAAAGAATAATAGAATTGACGGCGTCTCCCAAAGGGAACCGGAAATCTTTCAAAAATCTAACACAGAGCAGCTCGTCTGTCGTTTGTCGAACTTCGTTCTGTCTGCCTCCTGTACGGCTTAGCTCATGCAAGCCTGGCTCTGCCCTGCAGCATGCCGACCATCCATCGGTGCCCGATGGCTTGGCAAACGACAGACGGGCTGAATGCAAACACGGCAAGCGAGAGTTCATTAAAACGTAGAAAAATCTTTCCGCAGGCCGATAGCAATCAGGCAGCAGGGCGGTGGAGAATCGTCGCAAAGCGAGGATGCGCCTGCTGCTTGCAGGGCAACGTCAAGCTTGCTTGAACGAGGTCAGGCAAGCAATAGGCAAAGAGTCCGAAGGACTCACAACCGCCCTGCGAACTGCACGAAGATTGAAAGATTTTGAATTAGATTTTTGAGAGATTTCCACCTCCAACGGAGGTGCCGAAAAACAGTAAATGATAGCAGCTGTAGGGGAAATCAGAAGAGGATGTGGACGTAGAGCATCTGCGAGCAGTCGGTGACGCCTTCGGTGAAGTGGAAGGAGGCGGTGAAACTGCAGTGGAGGTTCTTGCGGTTGAGCAGGCTCATGCTGGCATCGACACGGTCGTAGAAGCTGCTGCGATAGTAGGCGTCGCCCTGATGGAGTTCAGCGCCATAGAGCTCGAAGTCGCTGAACTGCGGAGCACCGACGTAGAGGTGGTTGGCAAGTGTGAACCAGCCCTTGCTTGCTGATGCGTCGCCCATGAAGCCTGCGGGTGTCTTCCAGATGTTATCGGTGCGGTCTCTGTTGAACGAGAGCAGGGCGCCGGTAGTGAAGGTGTAGGTGTCGATGAAGCTGCCGCTCAACGTAAAGCGGGTGTAGGGGTTGAGCATGATCTTGTCGTAGACCTTGTCGGGCGTCTTCCCTTTGCGCACGGAGAAGTGGGTGAGCTGGGCATTGAAGCCTGTGCTGATGGCGGAGCGGATGAAGGGGATGACATACTCGCCGTCGGCAGCAATGTCGAAAATCTCGCGTTGCGTGTACGACTGCCTTCCGCGCCAGTTACAGTAGAGCTCGACGAAGCCGTTGTCGCCCGTGTGCTGGATGAGAGCGCCGTAGAGGTTGGGCGAGTAGTAGCGGATGGAGTCGTCGATGAATGCCTGAGGCAGCTCCCTGAGGAGCAGCCGACGCGGAAAAGCGCCGAAGGCTCCCGACACGCCTCCCTCGCGGTAGTGATAGTAGAGTGTCCACTCCTTGTTTGCCAACTCCTTGCGCCCGAACTCCTTGACAACGGCATATCCCGCATACACACGGCTGGGACCTCGCCTCACTCCCAGCTCGGCACCCAAGCGCGTGCCGAACATCGTCTGCGAGTGCTGGTAGGGGCTCCGCACCTCGCGATTGTCGAAGAAGCCGAAGTTCTCGACATGATAGACGATAGGCACAGCAAAGGCGCGGAACGAGCAAACGAGGAGGAAAACGGTTAGCTTACTGCGTAGTGACATAGTGGAAGGGGTGTTGCGGGAGTGAAATCTTGAAGGTGGTAGGTTAGTCCTATTAGTTGTTAACAAAGGTAAGGCGTTCCCAGATGGCACGCGGCAGGAGCTTCCAGAAGAAGCAGAGGACCTTATAGCGCCAGTCGAAGACGATGACACGCCGTCTGCGACGGAGCCCGCGCAGGATGTGGCGCACGGCTTGCTCGCGTGTCATGAGGAGAGGGTAGTGCTTGTCGGGGTTGAGGAGGGCGGTGGCAACGAAGCCTGGGCGGATGTCGCTGAAGAGCAGAGGCCACTTCTGCATGTGGGTGAGCTGGACAAGGGCGGTGACGTAGGTGCTCTCCATCTTCTTTGTGGCTGAGTAGGCAGGGGCAGAGCCAAGAGCGGCTGTGGCAGCTACGGAGGTGACAACGGCGATGTGTGCCTTGTGCTCGGGGGTGTAGGCACCGCAGGAGAGGGCGTAGTGGATGAAGTGATTGACGATGCGAACCATCCCTTCGGCGTTGGTTTTGACGGTACGCAGCTCCTTGTCGGGCTCAAGCGTGGGGTTCTGGTAGCCGATGCCAGAGACATGGAGGAAGAGGTCGGGGGCACCGGTTTGCCGTAGGAGGGCATCGAGAGCGTCGCAAGCGTCGTCTTGGGTGACGTCCATAACCTGTGTGAACACCTTCTCCGGGCCGTAGGTCTGCTGGAACGACTCCAGACGCTCAAGGCGACGTCCTGTGATGCCTACAGTCCAACCTTTGCTGACGAGGGCTTGGGCTACTCCTTCGCCCAGACCGGATGTGCCGCCGATGATGATTGCTGTCATATTGAAAGAGGGGATGGGGTGAATGGGTTTAATAGGGTTGATGGGCTTAATGGGGCTAATGGGGGGGACTAATCGTTTTCTTCCAGCTGACGGCAGAGCTGTTGGAGGGCTTGGAAGATGTCGTCGTAGGTCTGCTCGAAATCGCCCGTGTACCAGGGGTCGGCAACGTCGCGCGGATGGGAGGTGAGCTCCATGAGTCGCTGAATCTTCCCCTGCGAGTCGGCATAGTGCTGGCGCCCATAGTCGCGCACGATGTGGGGCATGTGCCAGTGGAGATAACGGAGGTTGTTCTGGTCCATCACATAGATGCGGTCGTAGTAATGGTAGTCTTCCTCCGTCATCTGCCGCGCGGCACGGGGCGTGAAAGGTATGCCGTGACGGCGCAGACAGGCTTTGGCGGGAGGGTAGATGTCGTTGCCTATCTCCTCGGTGGAAGTGGCAGCAGAGGCAATCTCTAGCTGCCCTTCCAGCCCTTTGTCGTGCGTCATCTTCTTCAACATCATCTCAGCCATAGGGCTGCGGCAGATGTTGCCGTGACAGACGAAGAGAATCTTCTCGCGGTGTGGCATACGTCGCACTATGAATGAAAAGGACGATAACGTTATTTGCCTCTTACTTCATTCAGGAAGTTTACCATCTTCTTGAGGTTTGCTTCGTCGTACATGCCCATGCCGTGTCCTCCTTCGGGAACGAAGGTGGCTTCGGTCTTAACGCCGGCAGCCTTCAGCGCCTCGAAGAACTTCTTGCCCTGACAGCAGGGAACCACGTTGTCTTTCTCACCGTGGAAGATGATGACGGGCGGGTCGTTCTTGTCGATATAGGTGTTGGCGCTAAGGCTCAGGTACTTGTCGGGCTCCTCTGACAGCTTTGAGCCAAGCAGTACATCCTCGGGGCTGTTGTCGCCCATCTGCATGTGGTCACCGCAGTCCATAGCGGTAAGATCGATGGGTCCTGACCAGTCGCAGGCGGCATTGACGGCGCTGCTCTTCTTCGTGTATTTGCCCACGGTGCCTTCAAGGTCGATGTCGACAGTGCCCACGGTAGCCTGTCGGGTGCCGCTGGTGGTAGCTGTGATAGAGGCAAGATGTCCGCCGGAAGAGAAGCCGCTGGTGGCGATGAACGACGTGTCGAACTTGTATTTCTTTGCCTTGCCGCGAACGAAGCGCACGACGGCCTTGATGTCGTGGATCTGCGCGGGCCACTTGGCATCCATGCTGGAGCGATGGTTGGGACATACGACGGCATAGCCGGCATCGAGAAGCGCGTTGACGATGGTGCCCAGATCGGCCATTCCCTTGCTGCTGTTGCTGAACCAAGCGCTGCCGTAGATGTGGATGACGACAGGATAGCTTTTCTTCTTTTGCTTGGGCAGGTAGATGTCGCAGGTGTGGAAGGGATCGTTGTCACCGGCATAGTTGACATCTTTCCATTCCTTGGATGTGTCTAACTTTACTTGCGGCATCTGGAATCCTCCGAAGCCGCCAGCTGGCTGTGCTGCTATCGATAGCGTGCAGCACAGGGCTATCAGGGAAATAATAGTCTTTTTCATTGGATGGACAATTTGTTTGGGTGATTCTTTTAAAACATTCTCATGGGTTCGCTGGCGGCAGGCTCTCCCATCTCGGAGGCTTCTGCATCGTTGGCGTCAAGCTTGAAAAGCATGAACTGAGGATTCTCGGCCGTGCAGGGAGCCCACTTAAGCCCTTCGCTGCCTTCGGCACCGTTGGGATCGCTATACTTGGCAAAGTTGGTCCATGCAGTCAGCATCTTCTCGCTGAGATCCCAGTCGCCTTGTGTCCAGGGACGCCAGCAGTACTTAAGAGTCTTGAATACGAACCAGAGGTCGCTGCTGTGGAAGGCACCGCTCAGGCGGTTGGTGATGTCGGGGTGCTTGCCGTCGTCGGGAAGAGGACGGGCAAACTGGTATGCCCATGCCTTGCCGCCCTGCTCGGCGCGCACCTTGCAGAACTCGGCGATGCCAGGACCCATGAATCCCATGTCGTTCAGGGTATAGCCAATCATGTAGGGAACATCAGCAATTGTACCCTCGCGGGTGGCTTGATTGAAGTTCGTCAGCGATACGTATCCGTCGACGATGGGGCGCTGCATGAGGAAAAGGTCGCTCTTGTTGACCATGTTGTACATTCTGCCTACGGTGTAGAGTATTTCCGTTGGGGCCTGACGCAGCTTCTGCAGATCGGTGAGCCCTGCCCAGTCCATCACGGTCTTGGTTTCGGCTTCGCTTTCGGCAAGCGTGGGGTTGTAGTAGAAGAACTTGTTCACAGGAGTAGCAGGCTTGGCATCCTCACCTTCCTTGGCAGGTATGTCGATGCCTCCGCCACTCATGATGACAGCCTTGTGGAACAGTCCTCGTGCCAGCGGGCTCTCGCAGATGGTGCGTACGCTACCAGCTCCAGCGCTCTGTCCGAAGATGGTGACGTTATCGGGGTCACCGCCAAACTGCGCGATGTTCTGCTTGATCCATTTCAGCGACTGTATCTGGTCGAGGATGCCATAGTTTCCCGACACATGATGCTCGCTTTCAGCAGAGAGCTCGGGGTAGGTCATAAAGCCGAAGATGCCCAGACGGTAGTTGATGGAGACGAGCACCACATCCTTCAGCGCCCACTCCGTTCCTTCGAACTCGGGCTCCGAGCCCCATCCTTCGAAGTAGCCACCACCGTGTATCCACAGAGCTACGGGTAACTTCTTGTCGGTCTTTCCCGGGGCTTTCGTCCAAACGTTCAGATAGAGGCAGTCCTCGCTATAGGGAGCCTCGTCGCCATAGCCCCATTCCGAAGCATAGCCTCCAGGGTAGTGCACAGCTTGATAGCCTGGGTGTCCGAACTTGTCGCATAGTCTCACGCCCTCCCAAGGCTTCACGGGTTGTGGCTCTTTCCACCGCAGATCGCCGATAGGGGCTGCAGCGTAAGGGATTCCTTTGAATACATAGACTCCGGGCGCTTCAGCAACGATGCCTTGAATCTGTCCTCCCTCAACGTTTAATACGGGGCAAGTGCCCTCCTGTTCACCGGACGTGCATCCAGCCAACAATGCCACGAAAGGCAAAAGCAAAAACAGTTTTTTCATACGATAAATGTGGTTAATGGATTTATTTATTTGATTTTTTTTTGTTGAATCGGTGCATCGGTGTTTTGCATCTGGCTAACTATCTCTTGTTCCTACACCTTTTATTTGATTATTTGATCATCCGATTATCTGATTATTTTTTTCATCACCACTTCTTGCAGCTCGCCTGTGGTGCTGTCGATGATGAAGCCTCTGACAATGATTTCCTTTGGCATCAGGGGATGGCTTTGGATAATGTGGACGGTGTTTCGCACCGACTCCTCGGTATCGTGGAATCCTTCAAGCCAGCTGTCGAGGTCTATGCCGCATTGACGTATGGTGTCGAGCGTCTCATCTGTGATGCCGCGGGCTGTCATCTCGTGACGGAAATGGCTGAAACTCATATGGCAGGCTCCGCACTGGGTGTGGGCGACAACCATGATTTCTTCCACGCCAAGCTCATAGACGGCGACGAGCAGGCTTCGCATGGCACTGTCGAAGGGACTCATGATCAGTCCACCGGCATTCTTGATGATTTTTGCATCGCCGTTCTTCAATCCAAGAGCTGCCGGCAGCAATTCGGTAAGACGTGTGTCCATACAGCTGAGCACTGCTAGCCGTTTGTCGGGGTATTTGTCTGTTACAAAGGGTTCGTAGCCTTTTGAGCTGACGAAGGCTTTATTATAGGTAACGATTTCGTCTATCATGGTTGCAAAGATTGATTTCTGGGGTACAAATATACGTCTTTCAATTGAATGCTGTGCTTTTTCCATGTTATTTATTTCGGAAAGCCGTTCATATTTCTGGATTTCGTCTTTCGGCGGTTTTCACTATGTCGCCTCATGGTACGGTGTTGACAAAAAAGGACACCCCGTAGGATGCCCTTTTTAGGTATGAAAAAGATTTGTCACTCTTCCGATTGAGTGTCAATTCCGAGAACTCTCTCAACGAGTGCTGTCACATCGCTGACGTCGACAATGCCGTCGCCGTTCACATCAAGTTGCTTGTGCGATAGCTTGTTGTTGTCGGGCACATTGCCGAGAATATAGGCAACGATAAGGGTGATGTCGGAAACGTTGAGTTCTCCGTCGTCGTTGGCATCTCCCACAATGTCGGTATGGGGGATAGTAGCCGTGCCAGTGAGCGTGACGGTGAAGGTTTCTGCTTTCGAGCTCGTGAGCGTAAGCATGCCGCTGTAGGAACCTTCTGCTGTGGGAGTAAAGGTGATGGTGACTTCTTTTCCTGCGGTAGCATCATCGGCAGAAACATTGGTTAAGTCAACATCAAAGACGTTGTCCTCGTCTGTCAGCGCAATGCCAACTGCATCGCGCAACTTGGAACCTGACACGACGAACGACTGTACGACAGGTGTGCCGACGGTAGTCTCAAGGGCTATCTCACTCGCACTAGCTGTGATGACGGGCGTGGGAAGCGGTGCCTGGAAGGCAATCTCGTAGAGGTTGGCACGATTTGCCGTGACAACAACCTTATAGATATCCGATTTGTCGAGCCCTGTGCACGAGAGGGTAAACGTAGCGTTCTTTGATGAGTTGGAGTCTGACTTGCTTGCGCTTGAGGCTGCCGAAAGCGTGCCGTCGGCTTTCTCGGTGCATTTGAAGACATCGATAGTGGTGGATGTGCTTGACGAGAAGAAACCATTGGAGTTGCTGTTCTTCCCGTAGACTTTTACAGCGGTACACCCCGTGACGTAGAATGTCTCGGTAGTAGTGCTTGAACCGCCTCCCCACATGGACGAGCTGTAGGATGTGATGTTGGAGCAACCATAGGCGCTGCTTCCGAGGAAGATGTCCGTTGCGTTCCAGCTTCCGTTGGTGGTTGATGCTACGCTGGTAGTGAGCCAGACTTGACTGTTGTCGGACTTGTAGGCATCGTAGGCGGGGAAGGTGAGCCAAGCCACGTCGTCGGCTTCGTACTCGGTGTACTGATAGCTTGTGGTCCATCCGGCTTCGCCCATAGTGCTGTACTTCCGTATGTTCAGGTAGCTGTCAGAAGCTGTTCCTCCGTCTGTAGCCTCTGCTGTGAGCAAGACGGTAGCAGTGGCGGTGCCACTGGTGAGCGTGACCGTGCCCGTGTAGGTTCCTTCGGCATCCGATAGGAAGGTGACGGTGACGGCCTTTCCTTCTGCTACGCTGGTAGCAGTGAGGGTGGTGGGGTTGACACTGAATACGCCACTGGCATCGGCAAGGGTGATAGCGACGTCGTCGGTGACGAACATTCCGCTAACCTCGAACGTCTTTCCTTCCATTTCATCAACATGCGTGGAGAAGGCGAGTGTCGTAGGATTAACGCTCAAGGAGGGAGTCGCAGCAGCTGCGGTGCCTGAGACATTTATCGTCGTGCTCTCAGCATTGGTGCTGCTGAGGACAATAGCGGCAGTATGAGTGCCAGGAGCTGTCGGGGCGTAGGTGATGACAATCTCTGCAGTTGCCGCTCCTCCTGTCTGGGCAATGACAGTCTGCGATATGCTGAACATTCCGCTCTCGTCAGTAAGAGTGACGGTAATGTCGTCCGTCAGATAGTTGCCGCTGACGGTGACGGGCTGGGTATAGGTAAGCGTCTCGTAGCAAGAAGTGAAGTCTATCTGTGAAGATGAGACGTTGATGGCGGGCGCATGCACTATGCCTGTCAAGGTGATGGTGACGGGCTCGGCATCGGTGCTGCTGAGGGTGACGGTTCCCGTTTTACTTCCTGCTGTCGTGGGACAGAAGGTGATGGTGACAACCTTGCCTGCAGCGGCATCGTTGGCTGAAATGCTGGTTATATCGGTGCTGAAGTCCGTACCAGACACGGAAACGTTTACCTTATCGGTAAGATTGATACCTGTTACAGTGAACGTCTGCGTAACAGGGGTGTTAAGCGTTGTTTCGAAGCTCAGCTCTGTGGCAGTGGCGGTGATGCGGGGCGTGGAGGAAGAGGTTCCTAAGATGCTCTGGATGCCTGTGAGGGCATCGATCTTCCCGTTGCCGAAGTGCGAGGCGTTGGGTCCTGTGGTGGTGTAGCTGTCGTTGATGGCAGTCTCTTTCATGATCTCCTTCACCTCGCTTGTCGTAAGCGTCTTGCCCGCTTCTGTGGCAGCCTGCAGCCAAAGGGCTACGATGCCTGCGGCAACGGGGGTAGCCATAGAAGTGCCCTCCATCGCAGCGTAGGGGTTGGTTGAACTGTTGACGACAAGGTCCGACGAGTAGCTGTCGCCGTAGTAGCTGTAGTCGTCAACCGATGCGGTATGATTGTGGTTGATGCCTGCAACGAGGCGTGCGCCGGGAGCACAGATCCAAGGGTACTGCTTCCCCGTGGGGCTCTGCTCGGCTGTAGCGTAGCTCGAGAAGTAGGCGATGTCGCCCAACGTGTATTCGCTGAAGGTTGTCGTGTTGCCGCTATAGCTTGTGGTGCGGTTCTTTGTCACGTAGGCACCGATGGAGATGACGTTCGGGTCGGTGGCCTCGTCGCTCACGCACATATCGTCCGAGCCTGCCGTCCAAGTCTGTCCGCTGGTAGTGAGGTGGTTGGTGAAGTAGCCGTAGGTGCCTCCCCAGGCATCAACGATGCAGCTGCCGCTGGTGGGATAGAACTGTACGGCGAGGGTGTACTTGCTGGTGTAGTAGGTCTCTCCGTTCTTCGTTGTCGTGTTGGTGCCCTTCGACGTCAGTCCTGAGGTGTAGAGCAGAATTTGCGTCTTGCTGGAAGTGACGTAATCCTTGTAAGCATAGAGCGTGCCGCTGAAGTAGCTGCTAAGCCCGCTCACAGAGGCTCCGCTAGTAGTGGGGGTGACGCTGACGGAAGTCTTCACGGCTCCCGTGCTTGCATCCAGCACGAAAATCTTGCATGCCATGCTGCTGACGTTGCTGGAGCGTGCCCAGGCATTGGCGATGATGCCGTAATAGTAGTATCCGGCATCAGTATTGATATAGGTAGCGCTTCGCAGGATGCTACCGAGGGGCTTGGAGCTGGATGCTGTTCCGCTCACGTGGTAGCCGCCTCCTTCGTTGTCCTTGCTTTTGCCTCCGTCGTTGGATGCGGCGAAGAGGCAAATGTGATTGGGCTTGGAGTCGGTAAAGTACTTGGCTGTGACATCGGCAAAGTCGCCCGTGCCGTCGTGGGGGCCGAACTGCGAACCCCAACTATTGCTTATGACAACAGGCTTGCCCACGCCGTCGGCATAGTCGCAGATTTTCTTGAAGGCGTTGGCCATATAGGTGCTCGACAAGTCCTTGATGCCTGCAAGGTACAGATCTGCGCCAGGAGCCATTCCTCCGTAGGTGGCATTGGCGTGATCGTTGGTGACAGTAACGTTGTTACCGCTGACTTTCACGCTCGATCCGCCTGCTGTGGAGCTGGTGTGCGTGCCGTGATCGGCCGTCTTGTCGTCGGTTGTGGGGCTGCTGCTGGTAATGGATGTGTACTCGTTGGCTTTCGAGCCGTTGTAGACGTAGGCGCGCTTGATGCGCGAGTTACCGTTGGCATCCTTGAAGGCAATGTGCTGAAAGTCAATGCCTGTGTCGATAACGCCAAGCACAACGCCCGTGCCGTCATACTTGGATGAGAGGCCTGCTGCCATAGCGTCGGCTGACTGCGTGAGAGCATCGTCGACGTTTGTCTTTCGGCGTGCCTCGTCGGTGGCAGCCTGCATGAGCGACGCCACGTTGATGCGCCTGACATTCGCTATTCGGGCTACCGACTCAATGGAGTCGACGGGCACGAGGGCAGTAACGAGCCCTTTGTCGAAGGTGCACTGTACGATGGTTCCTCTGGATTCCAGTTCGCTGGTGCTGTTCGTATCGTTCAGGCGAAGGAATACCGATATATATGCTTGTCCGTCCAACGTGTCAGGAGAGGCGAAAAATCGGTCGTCGTTCCTCTTGCGTCGGTCCCACTTCCCGATGATGATTTCTCCGCTTGGAGCTTTGGTGGAACTTGTCTCTTCTCCGATTTCAATCTTTCCGTCTCGTTCATCCAAGAACATCTGCGTGGTGATGGACAGTTTCCCGCTGATGTCGTCTTGGGCAACTGACAAGGTGCATGCCGCTACCATCAGGATGCTAAAGAGCAATGTCTTCTTCATGATTTGCTACTTTCGTGTGAGATGTATGGTTGTATTTTTTAAAAAATCTCGGCAAAAATAGTACAATTATTATAAACGGAAAAAATATTGTGGAAAAATATTTGAAATTGTAATTATTCTTTTCCTTTTGCCGCTGCTGTTCCTCTTGGCATCATTTTTTTTCATGTTTCCGCTGGTTCTTCTTGCAGAAAAAACACTATCTTTGCCAGCAGAAGAATTATTGTTTGTCCTCACCATGAAAAAGTTTTTTCTTTTTTTCCTTGCCTGCTTGTGTGTCCTCTCCGCCATGTCGGGGGAGAAGAAGCCCATCCGCGTAAGCTGCATAGGCAACAGCATCACCTATGGCTCGGGCTTGAAGCAGCCCGAGGTTGACTCCTATCCCTCACAGCTGCAGGTGCTCCTCGGCGACGGCTACGAGGTAGGCCGTTTCGGCAAGCCCGGTGCCACGCTCATGAACAGGGCCTACCGCCCCTATATGCAGCAGCAGGAGTTCAAGGATGCTATGGCTTTTCACGGCGACATTGCTGTCATCCATCTTGGCGTCAACGATACCGATCCCCGCGCGTGGCCTAACTATCGCGACGATTTCATCGGCGACTATTCGGCCCTCATCGACTCGGTGCGCAAGTCCAATCCGAAGTGCCGCGTCATCGTTGCCCGCATGACACCGCTCTCCGACCGTCATTACCGCTTCCTCAGCGGCACACGCGACTGGCATGCCGAGATACAGCAGGCCATCGAGCAGGTGGCAGAGCGCAACGGCTGCGAGCTGATATCGTTCTACGAGCCCCTCCGCTGCCGCCCCGAGCTCTTCCCCGATGCCATCCACCCCAACCGCGAGGGCTACGGCATCATGGCTCAGATAGTCTATAGCGCCATCACGGGCGACTATGGCGGGCTGCAGCTCCCCCCGTATTTCACTGACAACATGGTGCTCCCGCGCGAGAGACCTTTCAGCCTGCAGGGCGTGTCAGATGCGGGCGACAGGGTAGTGGTGCGCATCAACGGACAGAAGCATACGGCCCTCACGGGCATCGACGGCAGGTGGGAGGTCACCGTTGAGCCCCTCCCCAGCGGAGGACCCTACACCCTCAGCGTGAAGGGGAAGAAGCAGACGATAGAGCTGCATAACGTGATGGCTGGCGAGCTGTGGCTCTGCTCGGGGCAGTCGAACATGACCTTCCAGCTCCAGCAGTGCAGCACCGCTGCCGACGACATCCCCCTCTCCGACAACCCCGACATACGCCTCCTGAATCTTGAGGCGCGCGGGCTCACGAATAACATCCAGTGGAGCGAGGGCGCCCTCGACTCCATCAACAAGCTCCAGTATTTCACCCCTGCCGTGTGGGAGGTGTGCAGCCCCCAGACGTCTCCGCGCTTCAGCGCCATAGGCTATTATTTCGCTCGTGAGCTGCGCGACAGCCTGCGGTGCCCCATAGGCGTCATCAACAACGCCATCGGAGGCAGCGGCATAGAGGCCTGGATAGACCGCACGACAGTGGAGTATGAGTTCCCTGCCATCCTGCGCGACTGGACTCGCAACGATTTCATCCAGGACTGGGTGCGGGGGCGTGCCGAGACGAACATGGGTGAGAACCACGACGCCCTGCAGCGCCATCCCTACCAGCCCTGCTATCTCTACGAGGCTGGCATCGCACCCCTCACGTCGCTGCCCATCAGCGGCGTCGTCTGGTATCAGGGCGAGAGCAACGCCCACAACAAGGATGCCCACGACATCCTCTTCCCCCTGCTCGTCTCCAGCTGGCGCAAGGCCTGGAGCCAGCCCGCGCTGCCCTTCTACTATGTGCAGCTGTCGAGCCTGAACCGCCCCTCGTGGCCTTGGTTCAGGTATTCCCAGTACAAGCTCCTCTCCCGGGTGCCCCACACGGGGATGGCTGTCAGCAGCGATGTGGGCGACTCGTTGGATGTGCATCCGCGCAACAAACGCCCTGTGGGGCACAGGCTTGCCGTGTGGGCCCTCCACGACTGCTATGGCTTCTCCCGCATCGTTCCCTCAGGCCCCCTGTTCCGCTCCGTGCGCTTCAGCGACGGCAGCGCGTGGGTCTCCTTCGACTACTCCGAGGGCCTGCACTCCTCCGACGGCGCTCCTCTGCGCACCTTCGAGGTTGCCGAGCGTGAGGGCGAGTTCTTCCCGGCAGAGGCTGTCGTCGTGGGCAACGAGGTGCGCGTCAGCAGCAGGAAGGTGCCCAATCCCCGCTTCGTGCGCTACGGCTGGCAGCCCTTCACCCGCGCCAATCTCGTCAACGGTGCCGGCTTGCCCGCATCCACCTTCCGCAACGAATAGCGCTTCCTCCCTCCGTCGTCCTTCCTTGACATGAACCCCATAGCCCTCCGCCTTCTCAATCAGCAGCTGCTGGCACCCCGCTTCGGCAGCCCTGCCGATGTAGTGAGCCACATGGGAGCCGTTCAGGCGCAGGAGTACCGCCTCATGCGCTGGGCTGTGGCTATGCGCACGCGCAAACCTTCTCTAAAAGCCTTCAAGAACGCTTTCGACCGGGGCGACATCCTGCGCCTCCATCTCATGCGCGGCACGTGGCAGCTGGTGTCTGCCCGCGACTACTGGCCCTTCCTCACGCTCTGCGCCCCCAAGGCGCTGGCTGTCATCAAGGGCTGGATGAGCCGCAACAAGATCTCCCTTCCCGAGGCAGAGGTCATCCTCATCCGCGACATCCTCACGGAGGTTGCTGCCGCGAAGGGGAGCGCCACGAAGGACGACTTCGCCCTTGCCCTGCAGGAGAGGGGCATCGCTATGGACGACCATCGCCTTTCGTACCACATCCGCATGGCCGAGCTCTCGGGAGTCCTCTGCAGCGGCGATCTGCTGCCCATGAAGGCCTCCTACGCCCTCACAGCCGTCAAGGTAGGCCCCAAGCCCGATGTGAGCCGCTCCGAAACCCTCGCCCTGCTTGCCCGCAAGTACTTCCAGAGCCGGCAGCCTGCCACCTTCGACGATTTCCTCTGGTGGACGGGCCTCAATGTCAGCGACTGCCGCGAGGGCATCGCCCTCCTGGGCAGCACCCTCCGCAGGCTCACGTGGAAGGGCCGTGAGTTCTTCCTCACCGACGACTGCCGCACGCGCGGCTTCCGCGCCGACAGCTGCCTCCTCATCCCCCCTTACGACGAGTATCTCATCGGCTACAAGAGCCGCGACATCGTGCTGCCCCCCGACTACAGGCACCGCGCCCACAACAACAGTGGCATCTTCCAGCCCGTCATCGCCCACGGAGGCGTCATCAGCGGCAACTGGGCTCCCTTCCGCGACACCCTGCAGGCCGACTTCTTCCTCCCGCTCCATCAGGCCGATGTCTCCGCGGAGTGGGCGAGATACAAGGCCTTCCAGACGAAGTAGCCCTCACGGCACCCCATACACAAAACACTCCCTTCCAGTGACGGAAGGGAGTGTTTCTTTTCTCCGATAATCTGCTGATATGTCGGCAGTTGACATTGCCGGACTGAACCTCCTGTTCAACCCCTCTTTGTGCCCTTACTGCGTGGCGAGGATGATGGCTACCAGCGCTGTCACGTCTGACACGTTCACCTCGCCGTCGCCGTTGATGTCGCAGGCTGCCGCCTCGTGCTGCGTGCTGCCGAGGATGTGCGCCACGAGGGCTGTCACATCAGAAACGTCTACGTTACCGTCTTCGTTGATGTCGCCCTCCGGCAAGTTTTGCGCTTCGGGATTGAGCGTAAAGCTGCTATAGATAATAGGGCTGCGTGTGATGAAGACGCTTACATTGTCGATGAAGGCGCGCTTCGCGGAGGTGGAAAGGGTGAGGGTGGGGTTGTCGTCGGTAAGTTGGATGATGACGCTCTTCGTGTCATAGGTGCTGCTGCTCATCGTTGCCGTGTAGCTGACTGTCTGTGTCGTGCTGCCGAGTGTAACAATGATATTTCCCTCTACGCTTGTCCATCCCTTCACATCGAAGGTGACGGTAACTTCGGAGCCTGCCGTCGCATTCAACGTCCGGCTGGTGATGGAGCCTGATTCTCCACTTTTCCCGATTCGCACGGAACCTCCTGCATTATATGCGTTTTTTACTGTTGGGAATACATTGTTGCCTGCCCATGCAACATTTGACCCGCCAGTACTTGTATTGTTTCCTGTCGTGACGCTACCGAAGTTTTCGCTAAGAAGTTCTTCGGATGTGTTTTCGCCTCCGCTGGCTTTAGCGAAAACAGCATGATAGGTTGCGCTGGACATTGCCTTGTTGCTGCTGGTGACGTAGGTGATGTCGCTGCCGTCGTCAGAGACATTTTCTGC
This sequence comes from Bacteroidaceae bacterium, assembly GCA_017615125.1. GTDB lineage: Bacteria > Bacteroidota > Bacteroidia > Bacteroidales > Bacteroidaceae > UBA1189. The sequence goes on along the minus strand of JAGAAS010000014.1, from coordinate 17,239 downwards.
AGGAGTCCAGCCCATGAAGGTGTATCCGTCAAACGAGGGCGAAATCGCAGGGAACGACAGCGGCTGCCCGTTGATGGCGGTTGTAGTAGCATAGAGCTCTTCGCCAACCATCCAAGTGAGCGTATGAATGGTAGCCTGGCCTGTCTTATGGAACAACTGGGGAAGTACCTGGTTAGTAGATGTGTATGTCTTGAAACGAGGAGTGCCAGAATTGTAATAGATAGTACCGCAGTTGGAGGAGGTGTTGGCTATAGTTATATCGTGTGTGCTGTTGTTTATGCTGATGGTCCAAGTCTTCGAGGCATTACTATTCCCAAACGATAGGTTTAACGAGCTCATACTCCCCAGCAATTTTCCCTCTCTATTGGCAAAGGTGAAGTAATTGCCCGAAGAGCCGAGTGTGAGGACAAGTGCTCCGTCAGGAGTATCTGTGAACGAAGAAGTTGTAGAAGATAATTTATCGCTGATAATGCGTGTGAGGTAACCGCTATTGAGTACTCCTGCCACGCACCCATTTTTACGGCTTGTGAGCAGGTATTCATCGCCTTCTACAAGATCCTCGGCTTTGGTGACAAGCTCCCAGATGACACCATCGCCCGTTTGAGGCGTGGGGTCATAGACGGAGCCATATATCCGTGTGTATGCCGTGTTGCTACCCGATGTAAGCGTTACCATACCGTCGAATGAGCCTATTTCCGTGGAAGAGTAGGTCCATGTGAGTGTGGCTGTAGAAGCCGAGGCTGCGATTGTCGTTGGCGTTACTGTGCCAATGGTAGCACTCACGCTCACATCGCTGTCGAGGTTGGCAAGACGAACGTCAATAGTTTTTGTGACTGTTTCTCCTACTGCTACCGAGTAGCAAGGAATGGTTGTTGCCGACAGGGCAATAGGCATCTCTGTTGATGTTCCGTTGACGGTACCTGGATATCGGATGGTGCTATGTTGGTAGAGAATGGCATCAGCCAGCACGAAGGCTGTTCCGCGCCAGTCGCCCCAGATGTAGTCGGCAAGAACAGGGTAATCAATGAACGGATTGCGGTTACCCTGAACGGCGTATATCCTGTCGTTGACGATGCGCTCCATCTCGCTCACAGGGTCATCATTGTGCCATTTTAGTAACAATTTGTAAAGCCATTCGCTCATAGTGGGCCAAGTCTCGGCTGTGAACTCGCTGGCGCCTTCCCCTTCAGCCCAAGGAGCATCGTCGTAACACATTGCTACATACATATAGATGCGTGCGAAATCGCCCTTAAATTCATCGTATGGCTCAAATACCCACGAGAATGATGTGCCGAGCCCGTTGGTAGGTGTGCCTACCCGGAGGCGCCCGTTGTCGTAGTTGGCTGTTTTCACTATGCCTGGGGGAAAGTTGCTCTTCTTCTGATTAGCGGCAGAGTGGGCAGGTATCACGCTGATTATGTCGTGGAAACAGTCGATGTCTTGTTTTCCGCCCCACCAGCTCTTGGGCACCACATGCTCTTTGTTAAAGCCGCCATTGGCATAAGTGTAGAGCTCGGGAGAGAAGATGTCATAAACATAGTCTGTGCCGCGGTCTGTGAGGGTATAGATGCTCGGGTATTTATCGTCAAGCAAGGAATAATCGATATAGTTGTGGTCATTCACAATCGCTTTCAATGTGGTCTTTAGCGCATCGCCTACCAGCCCATTCACGTTGGAGTAATAGGTCTTCGTTGGGTCTGCCTTGACAGCAAGGCTGATAATAGACAGGATGACTATGCAGAGATACCGATGCATGGGAGAGCTTTTCTTTTTGCAAAGATAAGAGTTACTTTTCTAAAACGAAACTGTTCCTATATTATTTAACGTTTTTGCGCTGTATCTACAATTGGCAGCAATTTCTTTTGCCTAATAATAGAATGTCTGAGGTTTTTTGTATAGCTTTGTACCCCCAAAAGATAATTGATTCCTACGAATATGAAAAGAAAATCATTTTTCACTCTCTTTATTGTAGTGAGTACGCTGGTTGCAACGGGTACTCCTGTTACCGATGTGACAGAGTATGTGAACCCCCTTATCGGTACCGACGGCATGGGACATACGTTTCCTGGGGCGTGTGCGCCAATGGGTATCGTACAGCTGAGTCCCGAAACAGATACCATCCCTCACAACGTCAACGGACGCTACCAACCTCGCGTGTATGATTACTGCGCGGGCTACAGGTACTCTGATAACACAATCGTGGGCTTCAGTCATACGCACCTGAGCGGCACTGGGCATTCTGACTTGGGCGACATCCTCGTCATGCCTCAGACGGGTGCTTTGCAACTCAATCCAGGAACGAGCGACAATCCCGACAGCGGGTATCGGCAGCGCTTCTCTCACGACACGGAGACGGCACGCGCGGGCTACTACGAGGTGACGCTTGCCGACAATGGCGTGAGGGCGCAGCTCACAGCCACACAACGCGTAGGCGTACACCGATATACTTTCCCCGAGGGGACAGAGCCCCGCATCGTCGTCGACCTGCTGCACGGCATCTACAACTACGACGGCAAAGTGCTGTGGGCGTCGCTGCGCGTCGAGAACGACACGCTCATCACTGGCTACCGCATCACGAACGGGTGGGCACGGGCAAACTACACCTATTTTGCCATCAGCTTCTCACGTCCTGTCAGGAGCTATGGCTACAAGGACATGAAACAGGAGAAATACAATGGATTCTGGGGCAAGTTCGACAAGTACCATAACTTCCCGGATATGGCTGGGCGAAGCATCGTTGCCTACTTCAACTTCGGAAGGAGGGCGGCTGAGGAACTGGTTGTGAAAGTGGCACTTTCGGCGGTTTCTACTGAAGGCGCTCTGAAGAACCTGCAGGCAGAGGCTGCCGGCAAGTCGTTCGACGACATCTGCCGCGAGACGCACGACGCCTGGCAGCGGGAGCTCTCCGTCATCGACTGCCAGGGTACCGACGATCAGAAGGCCATGCTCTACACGTCGCTCTATCATACGATGATCAATCCTTCTGTCTATATGGACGTGGATCATCAGTATCGTGGTGTAGACGGAAACATCCACAAGGCCGACGACTTTGTCAACTATACGGTTTTCTCCATCTGGGACACCTACCGCGCTGAACATCCTCTTCTGGGATTGCTGAAGCCTTCGAGGAATACCGATATGGTGAAGTCGATGATCCGTCACCAGCAGCAAAACATTGTGGGAATGCTTCCCGTATGGAGTCTGATGGGCAACGAGGGATGGTGCATGACGGGCTATCATGCGGTGAGCGTCGTGGCAGATGCTATCGTCAATGGTGCTGACATTGACAAGGCGGAGGCGCTGGATGCGATGGTGAAGACGGCTACCAACCGCTATTTCCCCAGCGTCCGTGACTATATGCGGCTGGGCTATGCTCCCTACGACACAGACGGCACGGCGGCATCCAATACGTTGGAGTATTCGTATGACGACTGGGCTATATACGCAGCTGCCAGTGCTGTGGGTAATGATCAGGTGGCTTCCCGCTTCCTGTCGCGTGCCCTGAACTACCGCAACACGTTCGACAAGTCTGTCGGGTTTGCATCGCCACGCTACAGGAACGGAGAGTTCAAGAAAGATCTCGATCCTTACCAGACTTATGGCGAAGGCTTCATTGAGGGTAACTCGTGGAACTTCTCGTTTCATGTTCCCCACGATGTTTTCGGGCTGATACGTCAGATGGGCGGTGAAAAGGAGTTCCTTGACAAACTCGATAAGCTCTTCATCATGGATCTTCCGGCTAAGTATTATGCCGACAACGAGGACATCACTGCCGACTGCCTCGTGGGTGGATATGTACACGGCAACGAGCCAAGCCATCATGTTCCGTATCTCTATGCCTGGACTTCGGCTCCCTGGAAGACGCAGGAATGGCTGCGTACCATCATGAACAAGATGTACCGCAATGATATTCGCGGATTGGGCGGCAACGACGACTGCGGGCAGATGTCGGCATGGTATATCTTTTCGACAATGGGCTTCTATCCTGTTGCGCCCGGCTCAGGGCAGTATGTGCTGGGTGCTCCTTATCTCCCTTACATGAAAGTGTCGCTCGAGAACGGCAACGTCGTGGAAATCAAAGCGCCCCGTGTCAGCGACAGAAACCGATATGTGCAGAGTGTGCGCATCGACGGAAAGCCGTATGCGAAACTCTACGTCACCCATGAACAACTCATGAAAGGTTGTGTCATCGAGTTTGACATGTCCTCGAAGCCGAACCGGAAGCGGGGGCTTGCCCTTTCTGACAAACCCTATTCTCTCTCATCTCCGTATACCTCGCCTGCAGCCTCTGTCTCTGCTGAGAATCAAGCTTGGGATAGGCATCTCGAGGACATCTGCTTCATCGATGCTAATCCCGAGAGTCAGGGCTCGAAAATCTATCATGCCATCATTCCCGATCCTGACGCTTACATCCGTCGTGTGGCTCGCGAAGTGATGCAATGCCTCTATTATTCTCCTACTGACAGCATCCCCGTGCTCCATCGGCTCGACTATATCATCCGGCGCGATAGGGGGATTTCGGCAAAAGGTGGCGGAAATGGCTATGTGAATATCTTCTACAGTTTGGACCATGTGAGACGTTCGTTTGCCGACAACGACACAGCCCGTGTGGATTTCGAGACACGTGGCGTCCTGTTACATGAACTGACTCACGCCTTCCAGCTTGAGCCGCAAGGGATAGGTCCTTATGGAGGCCCCAATAAAGCGGTGTGGGAGATGGTGGAAGGAACAGCCGATGCTGTGCGAGTGGCTTGCGGAGGTTTTCATGGCGAACCCGATCGTCCTAAGGGCGGCAGCTACCATGACGGCTACCGATATGTGGGTTATTTCTTCAACTGGGTTAAGGAAAACAAAGACAAGGACTTCATCCGAAAGATGAATCATTCATGTCTTACCGTAGTACCTTGGAGTTGGGATGGCGCTGTGCAGTATGTCCTTGGAGCCGATTACACCATCGACACCCTTTGGCATGAGTATCAGCTTGCCGTGGGTGATGTGCAGGAATGAAAGGCAAAACCATCAGTTGATATCTTTCTCTATCCACTTGCATTATAGTCAAGTTGATTTCTATAAAAAGATGATAAGAAATAAACGAGTAAGTCTGTATGTCATCCTGCCCATACTTTTGTTCCATTCATGCTCAATAAATAAGTCCATATCAAAGGAATTGCCGCTTTCGGCTGAGCAGTCAACGCGGCAGGAAAACATGGTTTTAAGAGAATGGATGGATTCAGTATCTGCAGCAACAGCAGATACTTATAGGACTAAGAAACTGACAATAGACGGGCTTACCATGCCGCTTGCCTGGACCATTTTTGCAAAGTCTGGTGAGGAGGATTTGGCGCTTTACATCTCGCTTCATGGCGGTGGGGGAGCACCTGCTCAAGTAAACGATCAGCAGTGGCATAACCAGCAAAGGCTCTATGCCCCACGTCATGCAGTCTACCTTTGCCCTCGAGCTCCTTTCAACACCTGGGATCTTCATTTCCGCCCCGAGTCGGATGCCTTTTATCGGGAAATTATCCGGATGGCTGTCACTCATCTTCATGTCAACCCCGATAAGGTGTACATCATGGGGTATTCCGCTGGAGGAGATGGTGTGTGGCGTTTAGCTCCTCGTATGGCCGACACATGGGCTGCGGCTTCCATGATGGCTGGGCATCCCGGGGATGTTTCACTTGTGAATCTTCGTAATACCCCTTTCATGGTTTGGTGTGGAGAAAAAGATGCCGCCTATGAACGTAATGTAAGATGTCAAGAACGTATCAAAGAAATGGACTCTCTCCATTGTGCTGATCCTGAGGGTTACATTTTTGAGGGGCACATTGTTCCAGACAAAGAACACTGGATGGATCGTGTTGATACGGCAGCTGTGAGCTGGATGGCTCAATTTACGCGTAATCCATATCCCAAACGTGTTGTTTGGCGGCAAGAGGAAGTGCTGTGTCAACATTTCTATTGGTTGAGCGCTCCTGCCGATGAATTGTCGCGGGGAAAAGAGGTACGTGCCGAAATGGATGGGAACACCATTCGCATTACACGATGCGATTATTCCGCTCTAACTATTTCGCTCAACGATAGGATGATGAATCTCGATTTGCCATTAAAAATTGTTTATAGCGATTCAAGTCAGCCTAATGAAAGCACCGACGTGATGCTATTTGAAGGAACCGTTCAACGTCAGGCTCGCACTCTAAGAATAACACTCAGCGAGCGTGGAGATCCGTCTTACATGTTTTCAGCTCAGGTTCAAGTAATGATACCCTAGTTCCCTGGTGGAGTATTAAGGGTAACTTGCAAAGATTTGTTGAGTTCGTTTTGCTGGATTTTACCAATTGGGTCGTTTATATCATATAGTAAAAAAGGATAGTTCGGCTTCTATGGCATTTCAAGTCCTCTATTAGAAGCCGCTTGAAAATGATTTCAAAAGGATGAAGAAACAACATGTTTTATTATCTCTCTTTCTGATGTTGGCTGCAATACACATCAATGCTGGCGACGATTTAACACGAGAGGTGGAAGCCGATACGGTGCGCTTCCCTGTTCCCGTTGTTGAGAAGAACTGGAACTTGGTGTGGTTGCCTCACAACTGCTCGGACCATAACGTGTATGTCTATAAGGACAAGCTCTACGATGAGTTGTTCACTCGCACGCTGGGCTGGAACGGAGGCGATGGCGTGCAGACCGTTCAGTTGCCTGGGGGATACCTTTTTTGGTCGTTCAACGACAGCTTCTACGGCAGAGTGACGGCAAGCAACCGAGCGAGAGGAAACTGTAACTTTCCACGCAATACCATCATGGTGCAGTTGCCAGGAGAAGATGGCCTGCCGGCAGGTAAGAGCACAAGCCTGATCTGGTTGGCCGACTTCGTGAATACGAAAAATGCCTCCTCGTCGAATTATTACTTTGCCCGTACCCATATCCGACATCCAAAAGGGGAGAAGACTGCTTCGCAGATTGCAAATGGTGACATCGACCAGCAATACCTTTACTGGGCGGGTGACGGTACAGTGGTGGACGGTCAGCTTCAAGTGCTCTGGGCAGGGGTCTACAATGGTACGCAGAATCTCATGCGGAGCGATAACCGTGCTCTTGCCATCTACAGCCTTGAGGGAACTCCCGGCGATGACACTTACTTGAGTATTATTTCTGTTGACCACAATTTCTTTGAGAAAGACCCCATTGGCTATGGACAGACATTGTGGGAGGATGAAGACGGACATACCTATCTCTATGCATGCAACCAGTTCAAGAAGAACGAAGGAGACTTGCTGAACACTTCAAGCCCTGTTGTTGCTCGCTCAAAAACACACGATTTGCGTAGTGAGTGGGAGTATTATGTGGCCGACGAAAAGGGTAACTTTTCGTGGCAGGATACCTATCCGACTACGGAAGAGGTTAATCGTTCTGCCATCAGCTCGCGCTCTGTCTCAACAGCATGGGTGTTCAAGGAAGGTGACTGGTATTATATGACAGCCCAAGGGTATGTGTTCAGCAAGCAGGTTTATATCATGCGCAGTCGCTATCCGTGGGGCCCGTTTGAGCATTGTCATCAATTGTGGACACTGCCGTATGTCCTTGACAAGAAAGGTACGCGCACCTATCAGAATTTCTATATGCCTCACTTACATCAGGGGCTTTCACGTTCAGGTGAATTGGTGTTTTCCACAAATACCGATGCCAAAAACTGGGACGATAACTTCCATTCGACGGGAAGTGCCGATTTCTATCGTCCATTCTTCTTCCGTGTCTACAATTGGCAAGCGTTGTTTGCTGATGATCCCGATGACGACAAGTAATAACAGACTTATAGACTATGGATATGAACAATTTAGATAAAAGAACTGCTTTCCGGCTCCTGCGTGTCGCTAAGCTGGCTCTCGCCATTGTGATAATAGGGACTGTGGTTACTTCGTGTTATAAGATAATCCGTACTTATGCTCCTACCGAGGTGACGGGTACGGAGACATTCGAAGCACGTCTCGTGGTGACGGACGACGGATCCTCGACGCAGAATTTTACCACTGACTGGTCTGTGGCTGCTGTGCGCGTGCCTGATGGATGGACGGTGACAATTCCAAGAGGAGGGCATAGACAGTATGCCGAAGATTGGGTTTATTACAGCGATGGCTCGAAGGTTAGCAGTCGGCAGAATATGTCGTATAATGCCCATTTGTCGGACCTCTATAACGCTGGAGCTCCTTTGCAGGGCTACAAATGGTGGGCTTTCGTGACAGACAGAATGGTGCCGAAGCACATGGCTTCGTGCTGGAGAAACGGTTGCGACAGTATCGCAATCACGTTCCAGATTACGCCTAATGGCGTGCCCGGAACTTATCATATAGACTTCATTGCTGGTGATGAGGAGGCTGAAGAGGGCGTTGAGAAATACAGCACCTTCAGCGCAGCCTCGTCAACACGTCTCATCCATGCAGCTACTATTTCCATTTTTTCCGGAGGCAAGAAACCCGACAACGCCGCCCCCGGGCTATCACGGACTATCGTGGTCAAAGAAGCATCAGGCATACAGGCAACGGAATCCGCTGAGGAACTGTCGAGGCAAAATCCCGATTTCGTATATAGCATCGATGGTCGTCTCCTGCGCAATGGTACATCCACCGAAGGACTTGCGCCTGGCGTATATATCATCGGAGGAGAAAAGAAGACTGTTCGTTAGCGTTCTGGACATCTCTGCGGTACAGAACATGTCTTTATATCCTCGCTTTTATTCGTAAAGCAGACGTGGTGTAAGAAAGAGAAAGAGCGTTCGGAGTTTTTCCGAACGCTCTTCTATTCATTTCGTACTGGGTTTCTGATGGAGTGGGAGAGAGGCTGTTTTTTACTTTGCCAACAGCTTCAGGAACCGCTTATCGTTCATCTGCTCGTTGGTCAAGTACTTGCCGTCAAAGAACAATGCGTATGTAGTGATGGGTGTCGGTGCGTTTTGCGCTTCCTCCTTATCCTGTAGATGAATAGCCTTGAATGGGACGTTTTGTTCCTTGGCTACCTCTTGGAGGATGGGCACGTACTTTGCGTTAAACGGGCATTGGCTGGTGTAGTAGAGCACGTACCCTGTTTCGTCTATGTGCGGGTGCTTCGCGCAATCTTTGAAGATGGGCTTCTCTGTGTTCTTCTCGAAGGGTAGGTACCAGAGTTGGATGCCGTTGTCTGCTTCGTCGCAAACACAGAAGCCTTTATGTCTCAGGTATGTGGGGTCGGCGAGGAACGGCTTTTTCTTGGCGGAAGACAAGATGCAGAGCCCCTTTTTCTTTTTCCTTTTGCTGTCAAGGATGCATTCGTCCAGAAGGTCGTTAGAGTAGCCGTGCCCTTTGAACGAGCCTGAAACCCATAGGCAGTCGATGTACATGTATCCGTCAGCAATCAGCGGGTTCCATGCATTCTCTGATGGGATATATTCAATAAAGCATTTCCCTCGCTCGGTACTCTTCAGAAAGACAAGCCCGTCGTCAAACCGCTGGCTCATCCATGCTTTTTTTGAAGAGACCTGAACGTCGTTGTTGTTGGAAATCGCACAGCAAATGTGCTCGCTGTCAAGATTGTCTTTTGTAACTCTGATGTATTCCATCTTTTGGAAATCTTAGATCTATAAAGTGTAGGTATTCATGAGAATTGTTGAATCCGGACCTTCGTGAATGGGTATCAGGGAGATTACTTCTCGGAGCTTTTTTCGTTGAATACCTCCCTTGTATGTTCAATGATTCTGTTCATGTCCTGTAGCAGGTCATACAGTCCGTCTTCCGACAAGACACCACGCTTAATGGCAGCTGGGATGGCTCCAGCTTCATCTGCCTCAAAATCCTTTATCCAAAGCCCGGAATCCACATACTCCTTCAATATCTCTATCTCGCTACGGATACCCTCGTACTCGCCGACGGCCTTCTCCAACGCGTTCATCACTCGCGAAACTTCGTCATAATGGTATTCCATCGAGATGACTCTTGTAAGAAGTGTTGTCTGGTCCATATCTTTTCTTTCACCAAACTATTTGTTGCATTGTCTGTGCTAAATAGATAAAGCTGATTGCTAACTTTTATCTAACACCTCGTACTTGGACTGTTGGGATTTGTATTCGGGAACAATCTGCTTCATCTTGCGGACGGTAGCCATGTCGTCGCATGTTTCTGCGATAGCTTGTAGCTCTTCCTCATTATGGAGAGCTTCGGCATAGTCGTATTCGCGAACTGCGGCAATACGGATTTTAGGATTCACAGTAGGCCGAGTGTGCTCCGCGTCGGAGAGGACTTCCTCGTAGAGCTTCTCACCATCACGAAGACCAGTGAACTGAATCTCAATTTCCGGACGTCCGCTAAGGTTAATCATGCGCCTGGCCAGATCGGCGATGCGGACGGGCTGGCCCATGTCGAAGACGAAAATCTCTCCGCCTCGTCCCATTGTGCCGGCCTCGAGAACGAGCTTGCAGGCTTCGGGGATGAGCATGAAGTAGCGGACAATGTCGGGATGGGTGACGGTGATGGGGCCACCAGAGGCAATCTGCTGGCGGAATAGGGGAATGACGCTTCCGTTGGAGCCGAGAACGTTGCCGAAACGGGTGGTGATGAACTGGGTGGGGAAGGGTCGGAGGGCGCGGAGTGTGTCGAGAGCCGTGCGGATGGTCTCGGGTGTGGATGTGGGGTCTGTAAAGATGGGACGGAACTTTGCTGCAGTGTCGCCATAGCCGTCCTCAACAAGTTGGGCGTAGTACTCGTTGCGGAGCTTCTCGTTCAGGCTCTGAACGTATATCTCGCAGATACGTTTGCTGCAGCCCATGACATTGGTGGGGTTGACAGCCTTGTCGGTGGAGATCATGACGAACTTCTTGACTCCATACTTCACAGCAAGGTCGGCTAGCACACGTGTGCCGTAGCAGTTGTTCAGAACAGCTTCGCAGGGGTTGTCTTCCATCATGGGGACATGCTTGTAGGCTGCGGCATGGAAAACATAATCGGGGCGATGCGTGCGGAAGATTTCTTCCATACGTCCTTGATTTGTGATGGAGGTGACAATCGTGTGAGCCTTAAGCGCCGGATGGCTCTTGGAAAGCTCCATGCGAATGTCGTGCATGGGCGTCTCTGCTTGGTCTATAAGAATAAGGCACCGGGGTGATAGTTGCGCCACTTGCCTGACTATCTCGCTTCCGATGCTGCCGGCAGCGCCAGTGATGAGTATGGATTGATCGTGGAGCAGAGCTCCGATGGCATTCATGTCAACATCAATCTTTTCGCGTGGAAGGAGGCTCTCAACATTCACGTTGATAAGCTGATTGGCAGTAAGCTCACTCTTGCCATCCCACTCGAACTCTGGAGGCATCATCATGATGTGAATGCCGGAGTTAATGAGGGCATCGACCATAGCGTTGTTCTCACGGAAAGCATCGCTCTTCAAAGGCGACACAATGAGAACCTTGACGTTGCGACGCTTCATAGTGGCGATGAGATGATCGTCGTTGGCATAAACGCGACGCCCAAGGATGTAGTACTGTGTCGTACTGCGATCGTCGGAGACGAATCCACAGAGGTTATAGGGTGAAGGCTTTTGGGAGGTGATACTCTTGGCAAGGCTGACACCTCCTTGCTTGACGCCATAGATGAAGGCACGCTGGATGCCTCGCTCGCGGAAACTGTTGTCGTAGATTGTCTTAATAAGGATGCGCAACATCCACATTAGAAGTGTGGCGAAGAGGACAGCAGCGAGAACTTCTCGATAACGGATGGTGACAAGCCAGCGGTCGATGTGAAAGAGCCAACGAAGGATGAAGATGACTGTGGCACCGCCAAAATTCGCAATTGCCAGATGCCATAGATCGGTGAAAGAACTGTAACGCAGTACCCCTTGGTAGGTGTGGAACAGCCGGAAGAATATGCCGAACACTACAAGATACCCGATAATAGTAAGGAACAGTCCTTTGGCATGCAAGGTCATAGCATACCCTCCGTGCGCTAAACCATATACCGCGCAGATGCTGAATGCTACGATAAGACAGTCTAACAGTAATATGCACCAGTAAGGAAGGGCACGTTTGGTAAAGTACCAATTGAACAGTTTTTGAGTGAACGACATGGTATGAGGGTTTACAGGGTGATCGAATTAATAGCTAACAATTATTCTTTTCGACTTATTCGTATTGTGAGATGGTACACTACTTCTTGAATTGCCACCAGTCAAGTCGCACGTTTCCTGTGGCTTGCTCGATGCAGAAGAAAAGGTCGTGCTTGCCCGTAGCAAGCTTGGGGGTGAGTGATGTGACAAACTCCTTATAGGTGTCGACGCCTCCTGTGGAAGAGACGGAAAGAGTTCCGAGGAGTGGGCCGCCAGGGGCATCAAGATGGAGCGTGATGGTTGCACCAGCATCTGGAGCAGTTGCAGCGGAGAGGAGGAAGGTGCGGGGTGATTTCTTGCCGAAGTCTACAGCCCGCAAACGGATATACTCGCCTTCGTCAAGGTCGTAGACATAGAGGTTCTTACGCCCCGTGCTTGTCGGAAATTGCTCAATAATGGAACTGTTATCCCGGCTTCGGTGTGCACGTGCAACAAGCTCGCGTGTGCCAGTAATGCCTATCTTCTCCGTGCGAAGCCCGTAGCCCCAAGCCATCGTCTCTGCCTCCACTCGCTTGTAGGGATTCAATATTGCTACTGCTTCCGGCAGGCGAAGGTCAAGCCAATAGGGCACCTCCTGAATAGTACCATCTGCCTTATAGTGCATCTCTGCCAGGCTGACGCTTCGGCGCTCAAAGTGTTCGAGTGTCTCATGATGGAGCAGGTCGTAGTCCTGCCCGAAGATATAGCTCCGTCCTTTGAAGTCGATGACTCCCGGATGATTTCCTCTATCGCGCGGCGTCGGGCTCATGATATATCCGTTGCTTTCCCAAGGACCTGTGGGCGAATCGGACATTGCATACCCCAAGCCTTCAGGGCAACAGGTGGAGGCATAAGCGAGATACCAGTGTCCATTGCGTTCATAGAGCCAGGGACCTTCCTGATAGTGCTCAATATGATAGTCGATCTTGACGATATCGCCCTCGGTGGAGATCATATCTTCCCCGAGACGTACATAATAGGTATTGGGATTGCCCCAGTACATCCAAGCCTGTCCTTCCTTGTCGATGAAAACAGTCGGGTCTATGTCTTCCCAGTGTTCTTGTTGCCATACGAGAGGCTTTCCCAGAGGATCGCGGAAAGGCCCATAGGGCGAATCGGCTACAAGAACGCCGATACCGTGCCCGTGAAGGGGAGCATAGAGGTAATAATGCCCGTTGCGCTCGACAACCTGAATGGCCCATGCGCCGTTGTCGCGAGAGCGCCATTGGAAATCGCGCAGCGAAGCAACAGCACCATGATCGGTCCAGTTAACCATATCGGTAGAGGTGTAAAGGAGCCAGTCGTACATGAAGAATCCTGCGGAGCTGCGCTCGCGAGCATCCAGAATCTCGTCGGCATGCGAGTCGTGGCTGACATAAAGGAAAACCGTATCGCCAACTACCATCGGGGCAGGATCAGCTGTATAATGCGTCTGCAGAATAGGCAAATTCACGTCGGCGTCGTCATCCATCTCCCACCAGTCGAGGTTGAAAAGCTTCGGTCCTTTCCTCCCGTGAAAGCAGAGATAAAGATCGTGGACTCCTGTAGCAATGCGAGGCAAGAAAACGCTGAATGTCTGCCATTGTTCCCAGCCGCCCGTAGCGCCAATCTCAATGCTGCCCAAGTGGCGCCCAAGAAGGCTGTCGACATACAGCTCGATGCGTCCTCCGCGCAGTCCTGATGCAGCGCGGACGGTAAATTTTCGGGCACCGTTTACGCCAAAGTCCACATTGTCGAGCCTGAGCCAATCGCCTTCGTGCGTATCTGTGACATAGACGGAAATGGGATTCCGTGAGGGGGAGAAGGCTCCCCGTTCAGATTGCTGGACATACTGCGCGGTACGCAAACCATAGGAGTAGGACATCGTCTCGGCTTCGACACGACGATAGGGATTGAAGGTGGCAATAGGCTCTACGCCCGAGCGAGTGGGGAGGATGGTAGGAAGTCCTCCCTCGGGGGTGTACTGAAATTCCTCGACGGCAGCGCTCCTTCCGAATCCTCCTCCGCTAGGCAGATGTCCTGTGTGATAAAAGAAATAGCTATGTCCTTGGAAGTCAACTACGCCGCAATGATTCGTAAACGAGTCGGTACCTCCGAGGGGCATCACCTCGCCTTCGTAATGCCAAGGACCGAGAGGTGAGGGCGCGGAACTGTAGCTGATATGCTCGGGAACACCTCCAGCAGCGTAGAGCAGCAGCCAACGTCCTTCGCGCTGCAGCAGCCAAGGACCCTCGACGTAAGAGTCACGATAGGTCTTTCCTTCTTCGCGCTTACGCATGAGGGGTGAGCCGAATCCTTCTTCAGTCATATCGACAAGATGGACATCACCCTTGATGTGAATCATATCGTTTTCAAGTTCAAGGACATAAAGCTGGGGATTGCCCCAAGCCAGCCAAGCCTGTCCTGTCTCTTTGTCAATCCACACCGTTGGGTCGATATGATCCCACGATCCGTTCTCGTAGAGCGGGCGCCCCAGAGCATCGCGGTAGGGACCTTCGGGCTTGTCGGCAACAGCTACGCCGATAGCCATTCCTCCCGAGAGCTTCGAGTGAGCACAGACATACCAGTAGAATTTCCCGTTTCGCTCGATGACTTGTGCAGCCCAAGCGCGATCGTCGGCCCAAGAGAAGCTCTCGAGAGCCAGAGGCGAGCCGTGATCTTGCCAGTTCACCATATCGCGCGTGCTGTAGACGCGCCACTCTTGCATCCAGAAGAAGTCGGCGCCCTCCTCGTCGTGCCCTGTGAAGACGTACAACACGGAGTCGCCCACGTTGAGCGGAGCCGGGTCGGTGGTGTAGCAGGTCTGCACGATAGGGTTGCGGTAATGCGCTGCAGCTATCGTCTCGGCAGGCTTTTGCTTGCTTGGCTGTTGGGCAAAGGTGCCTGTCAGGATGAGTACCAGCAGGGATGTAAGAGTGAAGAAGCGTTTCATATTGTGGCTTATCAAGGAAACCTTTTTAAATATGTCAGGAGGCTCTTTTTCCCTCGTGAAATTATGAAGAAGGGAAAAAATTTTTTTCTTTCTACATCTCGCCGGCTTCTTTCTTCATAATTTTTTATTCCTTTTCGAAAATTTGAGCAACACCTTTGAACGTGTGAACCGATCCCTTCTTCTTGTCAAGAATGAAAAAGCCATGCTTGAGCTGCGGCTAGAAGAGCCCGCTCTTTTCAACGCTCTCGCCGATGAAATCCTTGACGTCGTCTTCGGAGATGAAGCAGAAGACATGATTGAGAATGCCGAGCGTAACAAGCTGATTCTCTTTCTCGGAGGTGTCAACGGTGCCGTAGCTGAAGAGGGCGCAGTCGTGAACCTTCAGCCCGGAGGCAATGTTAAGCTTTCCGACTAATGAGCCGATGGTAGAGGAGAGGATGCCCGCCCAGCTGTCGCCGGCGTCGTTCTTGTCGTTCATGTAGTTCGTTACGGCTTGTTCTACTCGGGTGTTGACAACATCACGATGCTTCTGTGCATCGGGGCATGTGGCGATGAGAACTCCTGCAATAGCAGCTAGGATTATGAGCGTGATGATGAATTTTTTCATAAGGCTTTCTTGATTATCTGGTTTGAAATAGGATGGATTTCCATTCAATGAAGAGGTGCTATTGACCTGTCTTTCTGCTACTAATCATTAACGAAGCGTGCGCCGTCGTCGCTATGAACGAAGTGCACGGCGAAGCTCCGCTTATACTGCGGGAACTGGGCGAGGTAACGTTCGGTGACAGACTCGCGGATGGCCTCTTCCTGCGACGGGTCGACGAGGGCAATGCATGCGCCCTTGAAGCCAGCGCCCGAGAAGCGCCCCCCGTAGATTCCCGGCGTGGCGCGCATAGCCTGATAGATGGCGATAAGCTCGGGCGAGCCGCACTCGTAGTTGTGGATGCTGCTCTCGCAACTCTCGAAGCTGAGTCGGCCAAACCACTCCAGGTCGCCTGTCTCCCAGGCCGTTACACCTTCGCGCACCCTGCGGTACTCGCTGTAGAAATGCTCGGCGCGCCGTGCGAAGCGGGCGGGGATTCTGTCCTTGTATTTCTCGTACGTGCTGCGGGGCACATCGCGAAGGAAGGTCTTGTCGAGGGGCTTGAGCTCCTGCTCTTCGTAGGCGAGGATGTTCCAGACGGCTGTCTTGCACTCGCTCACGCGCAGGTTGTAGTCGCTGTTGACAAGGTTCCTGGTGAGGCCGGAAAAGAATATGCCGAGCTCGAAGGCGGGCATCTCGGGATGACGGGGGATGAGACGGTACTCATCGCTGCTGCAGTCGAGCATGAGCAGGTGGTCTTTCTTGCCCAGAGCGATGCAGGCCTGGTCGAGAAGGCCGTTGTTCAGCCCGATGTATTCGCGCTCGGCCTCGGAAGCAATCTTCATCACCTCGAAGGGCTGCAGGGCGATGTCGTTAGCTTTGGCAAAGGCCATCACATACGCGATGAGCACAGCGGCGCTCGACGACAATCCGCCGACAGGCAACGAGCCCTTGATGGTTCCCTTGATGCCTCGGCGCAGCTGGAAGCGCTTCTGGAGCGCATATTTGGCTCCGCGAGCGTAGTCGCCCCAGTTGTTTTGCTTTACCAACGAGGGCGTGAGGACCGTGAACGACACATCGCCGTCGAAGGAGAGAGAGTGGAGGCTTACACTTCCGTCATCGGTGACGTCGAACCACAGGTCGACGCCTTTGTCGATAGCAAAACCGGTAACTAACCCATGCTGATGGTCAACGTGCGCGCCTAGCGGGCAAACGCGGTAGGGGCTGAAGATATGAAATGTCATAACTTGGATTTTTATCGGTGAATTCCTGCTTACTTACTGCATGCGGAGTAGGGGGTTCTAATCAGGCCATTTTGATGGATTGCACACATTCCTAGCTCCTCGCCGGAACAACAGGACACTAGTTCTCAGGAGTTTATGCAATTTTTAGTAAAATTAAAGGAACGGCAAGAGGCCGAAAGGGCATTTCCTGTTGTTCCTCGTGAATGCAAAGTTAAGACTTATTAAGAGAAAAAAAAACTTTTTCCTTCTTTTTTTAAAAAGAAAGAAATTCTTTCGGAGTGTAGGGAGGTAATTTGGATTGTTTGTTATGCGAATCGGCTTGCTGACTTATCGCACAATTTGCCCAACGATTACCTCATTGCGAAGAAGACATTTTTGCTGCTT
>JAGAAS010000013.1 GCA_017615125.1 Bacteroidaceae bacterium | reverse complement strand
GGGCGAATACCTTTGCGATATCACGGAGCACGGACAGGAGGTTATCCTTCTGCGAGGCGGACGGGGAGGACTGGGCAACTTCAATTTCTGCACACCCACACGTCAGGCGCCCCGTTTTGCGCAGCCTGGGGAGCCCATGCAGGAGCTCGTGGTTATCCTGGAGCTGAAGCTCTTGGCTGACGTGGGCCTGGTCGGATTTCCTAATGCTGGCAAATCCACACTATTGGCTGCTACGAGTGCCGCCAAGCCCAAGATTGCCAACTATCCTTTTACTACGCTCGAGCCGAATCTCGGCATAGTCAGCTATCGCGATGGCAAGTCGTTTGTTATGGCCGACATTCCTGGCATCATCGAAGGTGCTTCGGAAGGGCGTGGCCTCGGCTTGCGCTTCTTGCGTCATATCGAGCGTAACAGCGTGCTGCTCTTCATAATATCTGGCGACACGGATGATATTCGGCATGAGTACAACGTGCTGCTTGGAGAGCTGGCCAACTTCAATCCCGAGATGCTGGACAAACAACGTGTGTTGGCTATCACCAAGAGCGACTTGCTTGACGAGGAGCTTATGGCGATGCTCGAGGACGAAGGATTGCCCCCCGACATTCCTCACGTTTTCATTTCGGCTGTCACGGGTTTGGGCATCACGTTCTTGAAGGATATTCTTTGGCAGGCGCTTAATGCCTCTTCGCTTCTTATTGATTCCAATCGAACCGAATTGGTTCATCGTTCCAAGACGGAGCAGGAGCTGGAGGAAATAAATGCCGCTGATGACCTTTCCATCCCCACACTTCCCGACGACGAGGAAGACTTTGAGGATATTGAAGAACTTGAGGATTTCGAGTACGAGTTTGATGAATAATCTCCTTTTTCCGGCTTTTTCACTATGAACGACATTGAAAAAATCCTTGAGCATGGCATTAGCTTCTCTGGCTCGTCGGCTCCGAAAGACGAAAAGGGTAAGAAAGTGAAGACGAAGGCCAAAAAGAAGGCCTATATCACAGGGCAACATTTTAGCGAAGCAGCCAAGAAGAAAGCTGACATCCGACGTCGTCGTGCCAATCGTCCTTCACAAAAGAGGGGATAATTCAATCTTTTATTCTCACTTTTCAATCTTCAATCTTCAATCCAATTAGAGGAATCATATATTCTCTATTCTCATGATTTCAACGGAAAAGAACTCTCTTTATATCCAGCTCGTGGAGCAGGCCCGTGCGCTTGTGGAAAACGAGCCTGACGAGATTGCCAACATGGCAAATGTGGTTGCCCTTATCCACAATACATTCCATTTCTGGTGGACAGGTTTCTATCGTTTGGTTGGCGACGATCTTGTGCTTGGTCCCTTTCAAGGTCCCATCGCTTGTACGCGCATCAAGCGGGGCAGGGGAGTGTGTGGTGCCGCACGCGAGCGACGCGAAACGGTTGTCGTGCCCGATGTGGAGCAATTCCCAGGCCATATTGCCTGTAGCTCGGCCTCACGTAGTGAGATAGTCGTACCTGTCTTCGATTCTGAAGGCAACGTCAAGGCTGTGCTTGATATCGATAGCGAGCACCTTGCCACGTTCGACGACGTTGATGCTCGCTTTCTTGAACAAATAGCAGCACTCTTTCGAAACTAAAAAGGTAATCAATAATTAAAAGGTATTAGTAACTAGTAACTATGAGAAAGATCATTCTTTTTGCATCCTTGGCCGCCCTTTCCCTTCTTTCGGCAAGGGCCGACCAGACAGCAGACAAGGTATCGTATGTCAATCCGATGATTGGTACGGAAGGTATGGGGCATACCTTCCCAGGTGCCTGCGCCCCTTTCGGCATCGTGCAACTTAGCCCCGATACCGACACCATCCCACACAACGTGAATGGGCGCTACCAGGGCAAAGTCTATGAGTATTGTGCGGGCTACCAGCATACCGACAATACCATCGTCGGCTTCAGCCACACCCACCTGAGCGGTACGGGGCACTCCGATTTGGGAGACCTCCTCATCATGCCTCAGACGGGCACGCTTCAGCTCAACCCCGGCACCAGCAACAATCCTGATGGTGGTTATCGCCAGCGTTTCTCGCACGACACGGAGCAGGCCTCGCCCGGATACTACGAGGTGACGCTTTCCGACAACGGTGTGCGGGCCCAACTCACAGCCACCCAACGTGTGGGTGTCCATAAGTACACCTTTCCCGAAGATTCCGAGCAACGGATCATCCTTGACCTTCTGCACGGCATCTACAACTACGACGGCAAGGTCCTTTGGTCCACGCTACGGGTGGAGAACGACACCCTGCTTACGGGCTACCGCATTACCGATGGTTGGGCACGCTCCAACTACACCTATTTCGCTATCTCCTTCTCCAAGCCCATCCGCAGCTATGGCTATCGCGACAGGAAACGTGAGGCGTATAACGGTTTCTGGGGCAAGTTCGACCGCTATCATAACTTCCCCGATATTGCAGGGCGTAGCGTGGTGGCCTATTTCAATTTCGACGAGAAGTCGGCTGCCGAACCTCGCAGGATGCGCCGTCGTGGCAATCCCGAGCAGGAATCGCCTGAGCTCGTTGTCAAGGTTGCGCTCTCAGCCGTTTCCACCGAGGGAGCCCTGAAAAACCTCCATACCGAGGCCTCGGGCAAGACGTTCGACGCCATCTGCCAGGAGACGCGCGAGGCCTGGAACAAGGAACTCTCCGTTATCGACTGCACGGGTACCGACGACCAGAAGGCTATGCTCTACACCTCGCTCTACCACACGATGATCAACCCCTCCGTCTATATGGACGTGGACGGACGGTATCGCGGAGTCGACGGCAACATCCACACGGCTGAGGGCTTTACCAACTATACCGTCTTTTCCATTTGGGACACCTACCGTGCCGAGCACCCGTTGCTGGGCCTGCTGAAACCTTCGCGCAATACCGACATGGTGAAGTCCATGATTCGTCACCAGCAGCAGAACATCGTGGGCATGCTTCCCGTCTGGAGCTTGATGGGCAACGAAGGCTGGTGCATGACAGGCTATCACGCCGTTACCGTGCTGGCAGACGCCATTGTGAAGGGTGCCGACATCAACCGCGACGAGGCTTTGCGCGCTATGACTCAGACAGCCAACAGTCGCTACTTCCCCAGCGTGCGCGACTACATCCGGCTTGGCTATGCCCCCTACGATTCCGACGGTACGGCAGCCTCCAACACCCTTGAGTACAGTTTCGACGACTGGGCCATCTACGCCGCAGCCCGTGCCATGGACAATGAGCGGGTGGTGTCGACATTCCTGCCTCGCGCCCTCAACTACCGCAACACCTTCGATACCTCCATCGGCTTTGCCTCGCCCCGCTACCGGAGTGGTGAATTCAAGAAGGACCTCGACCCCTACCAGACCTATGGCGAAGGATTCATCGAGGGCAACTCGTGGAACTTCTCCTTCCATGTCCCCCACGATGTCGTCGGGCTCATGCGTTGCATGGGGGGTGAGGAGGCTTTCCTGGATAAGCTCAACCAGCTTTTTGCCATGGACCTGCCGGAGAAATACTATGCCGACAACGAGGACATCACGTCCGAGTGCCTCGTGGGAGGCTATGTTCATGGCAACGAACCCTCGCACCACGTGCCCTACCTCTTCGCCTGGACTTCCACCCCTTGGAAGACACAGGAGTGGCTGCGCACCATCATGAACAAGATGTACCGCAACGACATACGCGGCTTGGGCGGTAACGACGATTGCGGGCAGATGTCGGCCTGGTACATCTTCTCGGCGATGGGCTTCTATCCTGTAGCCCCAGGCACGGACCAGTACGTCCTTGGCGCCCCCTATCTGCCCTATATGAAGGTGACGCTCGAGAACGGCAACGTGGTGGAAATCAAAGCCCCGAAAGTGAGCGACAAGAACCGCTATGTCCGTGCCGTACGCATCAACGGTCAGCCTTACACAAAGCTCTACGTCACCCATAGCCAGCTTACCGAAGGCTGCACGATCGAGTTCGACATGGCTTCCAAACCCAACACGAAGCGTGGCCTCGACGCGTCGGACAAGCCCTACTCACTTACGCCCGCTTCTCGTCAGGGTGCCGTTTCGAACTCTATTGCCAGCCGTATGGCGAAGGAACTCACTCCCGAGGACAAGGAGTGGGACAAGCACCTCCTTGACATCCGCTTCATCGACCAGAGTCCTGAGTCGGAAGGCGCAAAAATCTACCACACGCTCATCCCCGACCCCGACCCCTACATCCGTGGTGTGGCTCGCGAGGTGATGCGTTGCCTCTACTATAAGCCTACCGACAGCATCCCCATGCTGCGTCGTCTCGACTACATCATCCGTTCCGACCGTGGCATCTCGGCCAAGGGAGGCGGAGGCGGTTACGTCAACATCTTCTACAGTACCGACCATGTGGCCCGCTCGTTTGCGGGAGGCGATACGGCCCGTGTCGATTTCGAGACGC
>JAGAAS010000107.1 GCA_017615125.1 Bacteroidaceae bacterium | reverse complement strand
GGGTCGCTGCCCACCGCCTGCTCGTCGTCGCTGTCGCCCGTGGTGAGGTGCCAGCCGCTGTCGCGTGCGCTCAGACATAGGTAGCCCTTCTTCGTGCGTGCCGGCTGTGCGTCGTGCGCGAAGGTGCAGATCTCGTGGCCCGGATTGCCCAGGTTCGCCGATGAGGAGATGTAGAGCCTCACGGCAAACGTGCAGTCGCCCAGCTGGGCGATGAGTGCGCCCACGCTCTCGCCCATGTCTATCCAGCCGTCGATGCTCGAGCGCACCACCGTCTCCTTTTTAAAGGTAGCAACGGTGGCGTGTCCCTGCAGCGTGGCGTTGCCGTAGTGCCCGGTGGCGTCGGCAATGGACGTGTCGCCCACGCTCGCCTTGCTGAGGTCGTAGTGCAGGCGCAGTGTTTGCGACGAGGTGCTGAGTGCTGTCAGCAGCGCAGCGGTGATGAGAAGCAGATATCGTTTCATAGCGTATAGGCTGTTAGTGAGTTACTTTTTCTTTCTACAAGCAAAGGTAGTGCAAGCCGAGCGGAAAACAAAATAAACACGCGTTTATTTTTTTTCTCCCGAGGCGCAGCCTACCTTAAATCGCAGGTTAAAGGTAGTGCAAGCCGAGCGGAAAACAAAATAAAACGGAGATTTTATTTTCTAAACCGCCCATCTTCATCTTCCTCCGTCTTCCGTCTTCTGGGTTCTTTCACAGATGTAGCTGCGTCTAAGTTTCCTTAGACACGTCAAAGTTACGACATTCCCTCCACGTCAAATACGGTTATATACGATTATGTACGATTAAATTTTGAAAAAGTTTTCGAACTATTACAACGTACTGAAAGATAGTGTGTTGGTGGTGAAAATTTTTCTCACTTTTTTACTTTTTTCTTGCGAGAATCAGGGATTTTTCGTACCTTAGTAGCAGAAAATGTTCAATCGTGGAACTGAAGGAGCAGTGAAGGCAGAACTGTGCTTGCACAAGCTCTGCTGAGTCGCAACTGAAGAAAAGCCACGAAGTGGATTAACTGTGAAATCGTAAAATTGGCGCTTAGCCGATTCTTCGATAAAAACGATTAACCAATTAAACAATTAACCGATTAAACAACAAACATTATCAACTATGAATAGCCTAACTCCCGACATCATTGAAAACCCTTTCGTCCTTCGCAGCTATGGACGTACCGAGCTAGCGCAGCTCTATCATCCCAACCTCAAGACCGAATCCGCATGGCGAGCCCTGCGGCACGAGCTGGAACTCTGCAAGCCTCTCGCACGTGAGTTACGCGCGCAAGGGTACATCTCCTCGCAACGCCACTTCACCCCTCGACAAGTGCGAACCATCACCCAGTATCTCGGTACTCCATAAAGTGGCCCCTCCTAAATCCTCCCCAAAGGGAAGGACTTAAAGTTCCCCTCCTATTGGGAGGGGATAGGGGTAGGCTTCCCCAGATTTTTCTTTCTACATCTCGCCGGATGAAGAAAGAAAAAAAATTTTTCCCTTCTCGAAAAAATTTTTTTGAGCATATATCTATGCTCTTCCTCTTTCGCGACTCGGCAGCATCGATGCAAGCATCATGTTGCTCTCACTGCTCCATCGGTTCTCCTAGCATAATCTAAAGAGGAGAAAGATGTCAGCCGACGGAGCAGCGAGAGGAAAGAGAAGCAGGCGATGCATGTTTCATCTTTCCCGAACCGACGCTCGCAGCAAGCGCAGAGCCAAGCTAGCTTAGTCTATGCCTTGCAAGGAGGAGGAAGACCGAAGGTCAATCGCGACGGAGGAAGAGCAGAGCTCAACTTTTTCAGGAAAATCCGTTGCGTGCGTTGCATTTGTTGCACGTTTCATTTTGAAGGTTTGAAACGCACACTAGATACGGAGTATAGTGAGTGTAAATGCTAATTATATATTATAAAAAATTATAATATATAATTAAATTCTATTACTTATAAATTGTAATCTTCCATTGTCATCTTTTTTTTCTCAAAATAACGAGTTTTGCTGTATTTGTCCCAAAAAATAACAAATGCAACGCGCAACGCATCAAACGCGAAAAAACCACCGTTCTCCTTTTTTTTATTCTCGAGAGAAAATCGTATCTTTAACCTGAAGTTTAAGATACTCCCGCTCGGAACCGATGGAGCAGCGAGAGAAGAGAGAAAATGCACGCTTTTTCTTCACTTCCGAGTCGCGACAGAGGAAGAATGATGTTCAAGTGAAAAGAAAAACAAGTTTTCCTTTTGTATTTCGCACGCTTAATTGTACCTTTAACCTACGGTTTAAGATACTCTCGCTCGGGAATGAAAAAGAAAAACAAGTTTTCCTTTTGCATTTCGCTCGCTTAATCGTATCTTTAACCTGAGGTTTAAGATACTTTCGCTCGGAAATTAAAAAAAACGAGTTTTCCTTTTGCATTTTGCTCGCTTAATCGTATCTTTAACCTGAGGTTTAAGATACTTTCGCTCGGAAATTAAAAAAACGAGTTTTCCTTTTGCATTTCGCTCGCTTAATCGTATCTTTAACCTGAGGTTTAAGATACTTTCGCTCGGAAATTAAGAAAAACGGGTTTTTCTTTTGCATTTCGCTCACTTATTCGTATCTTTGCATTTTAATTTAAAGATAACTCCTACCGCATGGAAGGAAGCTTGAAAAACAACCTTGTTCTACACCATCATAACTTGCTTGTTATGAACAGGCTACGTGTTTTTCCGTCTTTTCCTTCTCCGGGAATTGAGCAGCATGCAGCATCTGTACGCAAGGAACTATAGAAGATAAACTATTAAATATTTAGAACGATGAAAAAGACTAGGGTTCTTAAAACTCTCCTCCTGTTGGTGGTTGCCCTCACGGCAGGCATGGGTAACGCTTGGGCACAGGAAGACATTAACATGTACCCTCCGAAGGTGGACATCAAGGATGCAGAGATTACCGAGTTCGGACACCTGACGATGACGGTGAAGGATGAGGTCGTCGTGGACTCGCTGACGATGACCGCCGACACCATCGCCAAGGTGGAGAGCATTGACTGGAACACCGAGAAGGGCACCGCCAAGAAGCGTATGGCATCGCGCCGCCGCAAGGCTGCTGCCTCTGGCAGCGACTTCTACGACAAGGACTCCAACTGGTGGTGGGACATGTGGTGGTTTGTATTCAAGTACCCCTCCATCAACGCCAAGGGCGAGCCCATCATCCTGAGTGCCCTCGCCTGCATGCCCGACGACGACTGCGACTATGTGAACAACGTCATCATCGGCTGCCATGCAACCATCACGGCCAACCGTGAGTGCCCGTCGATGAACAGCCATAACAAAATCACCGACACCAACGACACCGACTTCTTCATGCTCCGTGCCAGCAGCGGCGTCGTTTTCTCATCTGGACAGGACGAGATGCCTTACTACAACCTCGTCATCATTCCCGACTGCGAGGGTTACGGCGTGACAAAGAATGTGCCTCATCCGTATCTCTCGGAGGAGATCACGGCACGACAGACTGTCGACGGCGTGCGCTACGGCATCGAGCTCTACAAGACATCGGACAAGGTGAAGGAGGTGCGCCACAAGTTCCGCGATGGGTGGCGCTCGTTCAGCATCGGCTACTCGCAGGGCGGCGGCACGGCGATGGCTGTGCACCGCTTCATCGAGCAGAACCACCTCGTCGACGAGCTGAACTTCTCAGGCTCGCTGTGCGGGGCGGGCCCCTACAATCCTATGTCGACCATCATGTTCTACATGGACCGTGCCCGTAAAAATGAGACAATGGACATGGCCGTGGTGATGCCCCTCATCTTGAAGGGTATGTGCGACAGCAATCCCTACATGCGCAACCACCAGGTGAGCGACTACCTGAGCGAGCCCTTCCTCGATACAGGTATCCTCGACTGGCTCACCAGTAAGGACTACTCGACCGGCGACGTGAAGGAAGCGTGGAACAAGCTGCGCGAGCAATCGAGCTACTACGCCAATGTGGTGGAGAAAGACGGGGCAGCCTACATGGACCGCATGATGACGGCCGATGCGTATAGCTACTTCCTTAATGTGCTTGACGACAACGACGATGACATTCCCAATAGTTACTCCATCGACCCCCTGAGCCAGCCTGGCTGGCAGACATTCTGGGGATGGGACTACAGAATCTATGCCGTTGACCCGCCCAAGCCCACACAACGGGGTGTGATGGAAGACCTGCAGCATGCTCTCTCGTACAATGACCTCACCAAAGGCTGGAATCCCGAGCACCCGCTCCGCCTCTACCACAGCTACTACGACGATGTGGTTCCCACGTCAAACCGTGTGTCAGCCGGCAACGCCTTTGGCGACTGGGCTGAGAAGTGCGACCCAGCCGTGCCTCTGGGACACGTAAACTCCGCCATAGAGTTCCTCATGGGACTGGAGATGGTTACCGCCATAAACAATCTGGCCAAAGCACCCGTTCATCCCGAAGCAAGGACTCTGGGCGATGTAGAGAAAATCTATAAAGGCAAGGTGGACCTTACGTTCCGCATGCTCTGGTTAACCCTGAACAGCGAGGTGGATGCAGAATTTGTGCTGCGGAAGAATG
Source organism: Bacteroidaceae bacterium (assembly GCA_017615125.1). GTDB lineage: Bacteria > Bacteroidota > Bacteroidia > Bacteroidales > Bacteroidaceae > UBA1189. The sequence continues at coordinate 38,294 of JAGAAS010000107.1, read as the reverse complement.
CACAAGGCAACACGGTTGCCATTCTCGGGAGCGGATACAACGCCTGCACCTCGCAGTACTTCCCTGGCAAGGTAGTAGTGCCTGCCACCGTGGAGCTCGACGGGCAAGTATATCCCGTCGGTGGCGTCAATGATATGGCCTTCCGCATGTGTACGGAGCTCACCCACGTCACCCTTCCTGAGGGGGTGGAGCGCATCGGCGACTTCGCCTTCTATGGCTGCCGCAACCTGCTTGAGGTGGACCTGCCTAGCACGCTGAAGACCATCGGCACAGGCGCCTTCATCGACCTGCCCAATCTGCAGTCGGTCACCTGCCGCGCCATGACACCTCCTACATGGGAGTACAACGACGTGTTCTGCTTCCACAAGCAGGGCATCGGGGACATCAACACCTACACCACCGACAACGTGATGCTGTGGGTTGCCGACGACCAAGAGGATGCCTACTACAACGCCAACTTCACCAATCCCGAGATAGGATGGAAGTCCGCAGACGGATGGAGCTATTTCGGCAGGCTGAACATCCGCTCGATTACCGACACCAAGTCAGAGGCTTACGCCGTCTTCACCCCTGCCGACAGCACGCTGGCCTTCTATTACGACGGACGCCGTGAGGCACGCATCAACAGGGGCGAGAGAACATTCGACCTGAACGGGAAAGACCCCGAGAAGCCCGACCAGTTCCCAGGGTGGACCGACAATACGGGCGGCGGGTATCCCATGAGCTCCGACGACCCCGAGGATCACTCGAAGGAAATAGCCCATGTGGCGTTCTCACCCTCGTTTTACTACTACCACCCCGTGACTACAGCCAAGTGGTTTATGGGATGTGAAAATCTCGAGACCTTTGAGGGCTGGAAGAACCTGAACACCGACGAGGTCATCTGCATGTTCGGCATGTTCGACGGGTGCAAGAAGCTGACCTCCGACGACTTCGACTTTAGCAACTTCAACACTGCGAAGTGCGAGAGTTTCATGTATATGTTCAACGGCTGCACGGGCCTCACGAGCCTTGACCTCAGCAACTTTGACACCAGTAGTGCCACGCAGCTGACAAGCATGTTCGAGGACTGCACGAACCTTACCTCACTTGAAGTAAGCCAGTTCCAAACCCAGAACGTGACCGATTTCTCGGGCATGTTCTATAACTGCTCAAGCCTGGAGACACTGGGGCTTGAGAAGTTTGTCATCAAAAGAAATGCCAGCACGTTTGGGCTCTTCAAGAACTGTTCAAACCTGAAAAAGCTGTCGCTTCCCTTTACAATTACTAGCGCAGAAAACATGTTCAAAGGACTTGACAAACTGGAAGACCTTTATTACTATGGTACAGAGCCATTCGCTTCATGGGCTGAGAGACACGATATCTTCTTGCCCGATCAGCAAACCCGCTTCCACGTGCTGCCCCAGACTGTGGAAGCCTGGAAGGAGAAATGGCCCAACGACGAACGCGAGCGGATAGAAGCATTTAGGGTCAATGCCACCTACGTGGGAGACCTCGGCACCGAGGATTGTCCCATACAGATCTATACCCCCGCCATGTGGGATGTAATGGGTGAGTTCGTTGAGGCTGGTACGACAGGCATCCATGCACAGCTTATGGCCGACATCAAGGTTACAACGATGATAGGAAGCTCCAGCCAGCCCTTCAGCGGTATCTTCGACGGCAACGGACATACGATTACCTGTGAGCTGAGCGGCGGCGAGTTTGCGGCTCCTTTCAAAGCCATCGGAGGAGCCACTATCAAGAACCTGCACGTGAGCGGCAGCATCACAGGCAACCGCCACACGGGCGGCATCGTGGGTGAATGCGTGAACGGCAAGGGTGATAACACCATCACCAACTGCCTCGTCGATGCCAGCCTGTACAGCAACAGCATTGTGGGAGGAATCGTTGGGCATGGGAAAAGTTGCAACAACACAGTCACGGGATGCCTGTTCCGCGGTAAGCTGGAACTGGACGCAGCAAACCAGGATAACTATCCCTATGGAGCCGACATCATGGGCTGGTGCGACGACAAGTCGAAACAAACCGTCAAGGACTGTCTGGGCATGGGTATCCACCTAGGCTACAATCCAAACTATTCCGGCTTGAACTTCTACTACAGCTCTAATGGCAATGGTGCCTTCCCTGGCGTTAACGCCTACTTCTGTTCGAGCACTAATATAGAGGAAGGGGTTGTCTTAGGAATACAAATCCAGAGCCTCGACAAGAGTCTTACGCCCCATCGACCCGGAGCAAGCACCACCTACGATGTCAGTGGGCTGACAGCCTACGAGAACGGCATCGTCTGGAATGGCGAGTTGATAGGTGGCTGGGGACAGACGGTTCCCGTCGTCTTCGACGTGCCTAACGGCAAGCGGATAAGCAGCGTGAACTATTGCACCTTCTTCCAAGGCTATCCCACACAAGGCGACGCCCTGCAGCAGGATGCTGACGGCAACTATCTGGTGGACCTCTCGGAGGGCAGCATCTTCTCGCCCACCTACCTCATGCCCAACCTTGAGCTTGGGGTACTCCACCTCTATGCCGACGGAGACAACTCATCCAAACTGATAGAGTTCAATGAGAAGACCCTTGACGTGGTTGTGGAAGGACGCTCACTTCGCAAGGACGGCTCGTGGAACATGCTCAGCCTGCCCTTCGGCCTCTCTGAAGAACAGATAGGCAGCAGCCCCCTTGCAGGATGCACACTGAAAACCTTAACGGAAGCTTCGCTGCACAACGGTGCGTTGACGCTCACCTTCAGTGACACTACCGCCATCAGCGCCGACAAGTCGTATCTGGTGAAGTGGGAGACGACAGGAGCCGACATCGTCAACCCCTCGTTCAGCCAGGTGACCATCAGCCGCTCTATCCCCGCTGGCATCAAGTTCGAACTCGACAGCATCTCTGGCGCAATGGCCTTCAAGGGCACCTACAATCCTCTCGCACAGGACCGCAAGGGGGAGACGAACATTTTCCTCCAACTGGGAGCCGACAACAAACTCTCCATTACCGACGACCCAACAACTATCAAGGGTACTGAAGCCTACCTCGAGTTGTACGACGTGCCCACAGAGGTGACGATGATAGGCGACATCAACGGCGATGGCGACGTCAACGTCAGCGATGTCACAACGCTTGTGAGCATCATCCTCGGCAACCCTGTCCCGACAAGAACCGAAGGTGCAAGCAATGCTGACGTGAATGGCGATAGCGACGTCAACGTGAGCGACGTCACCAAGTTAGTGAACATCATCCTCGGCAACGAGCCCTCGTCGACAGGCTTTAATCGCATCGATGCAGGTGACACCGGCATAGAAATGGTAACTGGCAACCGACTCCCGTCCCTGTTCCTCAAAAAGAAAATCATTAAGGACGATGTCAAGGTCATTGATCCATTAAAAGAGCTTGCCCCTGCCATTCTCGGCAACGAAGGGCGGAAACCAAAATCGCAGATCAACGAAACACCATAAAACGGACGACAAAGAACGTTGAGACATTCCAGCGAGAGGCCATCCGTCTTGCCGATGAGAGTAAGACGACGCATCAATGCTAGCATGGTGCCGAGGACTAAACAACCGTTGCGATTCGCGGCAGTGTCCCGATTCAGGACACTGCCTACGTCAGCGTGTGCATCAGCAAAGCGATGCTAGGGGCAAAAACAAGGTTTTGTGGCGAAATGCATCGTTTTTGTGGCGAAATACATCGCTGCTGATTCAGTCAACCTCAGACCTCCAATAGGCTTCGTCTTTCACAACCGGGCCCTCTACGCATAAGGAGATATGGTCCAGTCCATCACCCTTTTTGAAGGAGAACTCTTGCGTATTGAAGCCATCCCACCGCATCCGTACCAAGCCCTCGTCGAGATCCCAGAAATGGTCTATCTCGTGAGGCTTGGGTGCAATGCCATATCCGTTGTAGTCGAAACCCGGCTCCGCATGCAGCTCGTTTTTCAGCTGTTCAAAGGCATCCAACGCTTCGTCCTCGGTGCATTCGCGTTCTGTGCGAATGACGATCATCCCTACTTTGTTGAGGCCTTCCCTTATCCGCAAGCTGCAGATGCCCAACGCTGCTATGCTGCCCTTGAAAACATACGGGGTGGAGGCGCTGTCGTCAACAGTAAATCCTTGCTCTGACAGCACCTGCGCTGCTTCCTCTATCGGGAGACCTATGAAGATGCCTTTTATCTTGACTCGGCCGTCTTCGACGGTAAAATGTGATTCTTGTACGCCATACGACTCATCTGTTTGCTCGTTCCGATTTGTCCTCTTGTGCAAAGTTACGAATGTTTTGTTTGAAAAGCAACAAAAATGCTGTACATTTGCGCCAAACTATAAAGCCACATCTATGAAAGCGTTGAAGAGAACCGCAATGTGGGTGATAACCTTATGGCTCTGTGCTTCGTGCAATGAAGAGCTCCCTGAAATAAATCCCTTCATCGGGACTTGGTTGTCACAGGAGTCGACGTTTGTTCAAAGTGAAGTGACCGTCTATGCCAGCTATACGCTGACCTTTTTCGAGGAGATGACGTATGCGGTTACGGCTGAATACACTTCGGAAGTGGCTTCTGAGACGAAGGAGGTGACAGGGACGTATAGCTTTGACGATGAGCGGATATGGCTTGACGACGGAGGCAAGCTGTTCGGCCACGGCGGGTATTGTGCTTTTTCATTTCCTCAACGAGATGTCCTCACGCTAGCCTGGGCCAACGACACACTGGTCTTCACCCGTCAGGTGAGCGAATAGCGCGTCATCGTCATCAGCGAGAGCGGGCTCCATAACCCCCCGTCGCGTTTCGCGACGCTGGTTTTTCCCTTATAGAAGACGCTTCATTGTGGCAAAAACGCCCGATTGTCACTATTTGGTCAAGTTTGACTAAATAGTGCTAAAGTTTTTTTGGCTTTCGCTCGGCTTGCAGTACCTTTGAGCTGCGCTCTAAGGTACTTGCGCTCGGAAAAGAAAAGAAAAACGAGTTTTCCTTTTGCATTTCGCTCGCTTATTCGTACCTTTAACCTTCGGTTTTAGATAGGGATCGCCTCGGAAAAGTTCAAATAAATTTGACTTTTCGCTCGGCTCACCCTATCTTTGTCGCGCTTTTTTAGAGAAAAGATTGTATAGATGATGAAAAAGACTCTGTTTTTGTTGATAATGAGCTTCCTGAGCTTGGGTGCGTCGGCACAGAAGACGTTCACGGTGAGCGGCTATGTGACGGATGCCGTGAGCGACGAGACGCTGATTAGCGCTACCGTGCTGGACCTCCAGTCGGGGCTGGGTACGGTGACGAATGCCTATGGCTTCTATTCGCTGACGCTGCCTGCCGGCGAGGTGGAGCTGACGACACGCTATGTGGGCTATAAGACGCGCAACGACCGTTTCGTGCTGCACCGCGACACGGTGCTGGCGCTGCCGTTGATGCCGCTGGCCGAGCTGGAAGAGGTGGAGATCATCGGCAACCGCCTGGACCTGGGCGTGGAGGGCTCGCAGATGAGCGCCATCGACATCCCCGTGGAGCAGATCAAGGCCGTGCCGGCGATGTTCGGCGAGACGGACGTGCTGAAGGCGCTGCAGCTGCTGCCGGGCGTGATGAACGGTGCCGAGGGTACGGCCGGGCTCTACGTGCGCGGAGGAGCTCCCGACGAGAACCTGCTGCTGCTCGACGGCGTGCCCGTGTATAACGTGAACCACATGTTCGGGCTCTTCAGCGTGTTCAACCCCGACGCCATCAAGAACGTCACCCTCTACAAGGGTAGCTTCCCCGCTCACTACTGCGGCAGGCTCTCGAGCGTGGTGGACATACGCATGAAGGACGGCGACATGTACAACTGGCACGGCAACGCCGCGCTGGGACTGGTGTCGTCGAAGATCAACATCGAGGGACCCATCGTGAAGGGTAAGACGTCGCTCAACGTGAGCGCACGACGTACCTACAGCGACATCCTGCTGAACACCGCCCTCTGGGGCGCCGACCTCTTCGACAAGGAGATAGAGCTCAACGGCGCGATGGTGGGATACTACTTCGACGACCTGAACGTGAAGCTCAACCATAAGTTCAGCGACAGGGACCGTCTGTACGTGAGCTGGTACAACGGCGACGACAAGATATACTTCAGGATGCGCGAGCAGGAGAAGCAGTACTACACCGCCAAGCAGAAGTTCAACTGGAAGTGGGGCAACATGGTGGGCGCCGCACGGTGGAACCACGTCGTCAACAGCCAGCTCTTCATGGACATCAGCGCCAACTACACGCAGTACCGCCACAACATGGGCATCCAGCTGGAGGAGATCAACAAGCAGGACAAGTACACGCAGCACATGGAGGTGACCATGAAGTCGGGCATCTTCGACGAGACGGCGCGCGCCGACTTCCACTGGAACCCCACGCCTCTGCACGAGGTGCGCTTCGGCTCGTTCTACACCCATCATCTGTTCCGCCCCGACGTGGCCACCCTCTCGATGCGATACAAGCAGGAGAAGACGGCCGATGAGGAGGCTGCCGACGAAAAGTACTACCAGCGCTCGGGACAGGACGAGATCGACGCCCACGAGGCACAGGTGTACATCGAGGACAACATGACGCTGGGCGACGTCGTGAAGGTGAACGCCGGCTTCAGCGGCTCGTTCTTCCACGTGGGAGGACGGAGCTACTTCTCGCCCGAGCCGCGCGTGAGCGGGCGTGCCCTGCTTGCCGACAACTTCTCGCTGAAGGCCGGCTACGCCTACATGAGCCAGTACGTGCACCTGCTGTCGAACAACAGCCTCTCGCTGCCTACCGACCTGTGGGTGCCCGTGACGGAGAAAATCCTGCCCGAGAAGTCGCACCAGGTGGGGCTGGGAGCCTTCTACACCCTCAGCGACATCTGCGACCTGAGCCTCGAGGGCTACTACAAGTACTCCGACAACCTGCTGGAGTACCGCGAGGGCGTGAGCTTCATGACGGGCAGCACCGACTGGCAGGACAAGGTGGCGATGGGACGCGGCTGGAGCTACGGCGTGGAGCTGATGGCACAGCGCTCCGTAGGCAGACTCAACGGATGGGTGGCATACACGTGGAGCCGCACACGCAGGCTCTTCGACCGCGAGGGGATGGTGCTCAACAACGGCAAGCCCTTCAACGCCAAGTATGACCGCCGTCACGAGGTGGACATCACGGGTAACTACAAGTTCTCCGACCACTTCGACGCGAGCGTCACGTGGGTGTACGCCACAGGCAACTGCGGCACCGTCTACACGCAGTACTTCCTCGCGGCACCCAACGAGGACGGCTGGCAGACCACCGTGGGGTATGCGCCCGAGCGCAACAACTTCCGCCTGAACCCCTACCACCGCCTCGACCTCAGCCTCAACTGGCACCGCATGCTCACCAAGCGCGTGGAGGGGACGTTCAACATCAGCGTCTACAACGCCTACAACAACATGAACCCCTTCCTCATCTACACCGACGAAAACTACAACTCGAGCACCGACACCTGGGACACCACACTCAAGCAGGTGACGCTGTTCCCCATCATACCAACCCTCAGCTACGGACTGAAATTCTAACATGTGCACGACTATGAATAAGATATATCGTTCCCTTTTGTCCTCTGTTTCCCGAAAAGCCTTCGGGCTGTGGAGCCTCCTGGCTGCAGGCATGCTCCTGCTAACAACCGCCTCGTGCGAGAAGGAGATCGACTACCACGGGCCCGACGAGAAGCCCCTGCTGGTGGTGAACCTCGTGGCGCAGGCAGGCGCGCCGGTATCGGTGGATGTCTCGCACAGCGTCTTCTTCCTTTCCATCAGCGACAAGTCGGAGACACTCAAGCTGAAGGATGCGAAGGTGGTGCTCACCGTCAACGGCAAGAGCGAGACGGTAGCCTACGATGCCGAGACAGGCACCTACGACGACACACGCGTGCTCCACGAGGGCGACGAGGTGACAGTGGTTGCCACGCACCCCACCTACGGCACAGCGTCGGCAACGATGACGGTTCCCCGCGCGGCAGGCATCACCATCTCCTCGCGCGAGACACCCTACGACGAATATAAGCAGGACACCCTCGACACGAACTACTCCTACTACTGGGGTATGCCCGCCATCCGCATCGACTCGATATGGCATGTGACGTTCGACATCCAGGATACGCAGGAGACAGGGTTCTACCGGCTCACCATCGACCCCACCTTCCTCTTCCAGGTCACCGAGGGTCCCGGGATGATCGCCCTCCAGTATGAGTACCGCGACAGCGAGATGCTGGACGACGATACATACGCCTTCCTCTGCAACGGCTACTACAGCATGCCCACGACAACGGGCTATGCGCTGGGGGAGAACGACATCGAGGACATAGACCTCAGCTTCTTCGGGCTGGACGGTGGCGACGAGGGCTATTCCGTCATACACTCCCCCTCGACGTACGTCTTCAGCAGCGAGAACGCCCGCAGCGAGGGGAGCGGGGCGATAGCCTTCGACTTCTACCTGCAGACTCCCGGATGGAACGGCGGCAACTACTATTACTACCATCCCGACGAGCACTTCTACTCGTATGCAACCCTCTACTACGGAGGCTATGGCTACTACGGCGACGAGGAAGAGGAGTCTGAGAATGAATTGTCCGACTTGGGCAACCCGTGGGACATCGTGGGCAGGGATTTCGTCTATGCCGTCAACGTGACGCTGGAGACGCTCACGCCCGAGTACTACTACTATCTGAAGTCGGTGCAGAAGTACGGCAACACCACCTGGTCGCCCTTCTCGGAGCCCGTGCAGGTGACCTGCAACGTCGACGGAGGCATCGGCATCGTGGGTGCTACCTCCGCGCGCACGTTCACCTTCGTTCATCACTACACGTTCACCGAATAATACCTCACAACAATGAGACACGCTTCACTCTTCCTCCTGCTGCTGACAGTCTCCCTGAGCCTTGCGGCACAAGGCACCCTTGACGACTACAACCGCGCCTACAGCATGCGGCAGCGCTTCGGGAGCGACAAGGTGCTGAATGCCAACATCGAACCCCACTGGATAGGCGACAGCCATTCGTTCTGGTATGTGCTTCACACTGACAAGGGCAACGATTATCTGCTCCTCGATGCCGACAAGGGTACCGCGAAGCCCCTCTTCGACGCTGCGAAGCTTGCCAAGTTGCTCTCCAAGGAGATGAAGCAGGAGGTGAAAGCCGAGAGGCTCGACCTGCAGCGCCTGCGCGTGAGCGACAAGGGCGACACGCTCTGTTTCTTCTCGGCAGGGAAGAGCTGGACCTACCTCACGAAGAAGAACACCCTCCGCAGCGAGGAGATGCCCTCGATGGGACGCGGCTTCCGCGGAGGCACCCAGCGCCACTGGTCGGAGACGGACGACGAGAAGGGAGGCAACGAGATACCCTCGCCCGACGGCAAGTGGGTGGCATTCATCCGCGACGGCAACGTGTGGGTGCGCCTCGCAAGGGGAGGGCAGGCACGCGCCCTCAGCAACGACGGCACGCTGGGAAGCTACTACTCGTCGTGGATGCGCTGGTCACCCGACAGCAAGTACATCGCCGTCAACAAGATACGTCCCGTAGCCGAGAAGAGATACGTCTACTATGTGGAGTCGTCGCCAGCCGATCAGCTGCAGCCCAAGCTTCACAAGCAGGAGTATGCCAAGCCCGGCGACGAGCTGACGCAGAGGACACCCTGCATCTTCGAGGCGGAGACAGGGAGGAGCATCGTTCCCTCGACGGAGCTCTTCACGAACCAGTATGACCTGAACGGGCCCGTGTGGAACGACGACAGCAGGAGCATCCGCTTCGAGTACAACGCTCGCGGGCATCAGGTGTACCGTCTGCTGGAGCTCTCGGCAGAAACAGGCGAGGTGCGCACGTTGGCAGAGGAGACGAGCGACAAGTATGTCAACTATCCGCGTCTGTGGAACCACTTCCTCAAGGACGGCAAGCGCTTCATCTGGAGCAGCGAGCGTGATGGATACCAGCATCTCTACCTCTACGACAGAGCCACAGGAAAACCCCTGAACCAGATTACGAAGGGCGAGTGGTATGTGCGGCAGGTGGTGCACGTCGACGAGGAGAACGAAACCCTCTTCTTCACTGCTAACGGTGTGCATGCAGCGCCATACGGTGCTCCCACAGGCGAGGACCCCTACAACATCCACTACTACAGCATCCGCTTCGACGGCACCGGGCTCACAGACCTCACGCCTGACGCCGGGCATCACCGAGCATCCTTCTCAGCCGACAGGAAGTATCTTGTCGACACATGGTCCACGCCCTCCCAGGCTCCGCAGACAGTCGTACGCCGCACCTCCGACGGCAGCGTCGTGAAGGAACTGGCAAAAGCCGACATCAGCAGGCTCGTAGAGGCAGGCTGGACGGCTCCCGAGGTGTTTGTCGCTCCCGGGAGGGACGGGAAGACGCAGATGTGGGGCATGATAGTTAGTCCCACCAACTTCGACCCGACGAAGAAATACCCCGTCATCGAATACATCTACCAAGGCCCCGGAGACCAATACGTGCCGAAGTCGTTCCAGGCATTCAACTATTACATGACGCCGCTGGCGGAGCTCGGATTCATCGTCGTGATGGTGGACGGCATGGGCACCTCGTTCCGCTCGAGGGAGTTTGAGAACATCTGCTGGCACAACCTGAAGGATGCCGGCATCCCCGACCATATAGCGTGGATCAAGGCTGCCGCCGACAAATATCCCTACATGGACATTGAGCGCGTGGGTATCTACGGCTGCTCGGCAGGAGGGCAGGAGTCGCTGACGGCAACGTTGCTTCATCCCGAGTTCTACAAGTGCTGCTACAGCGCTTGTGGATGTCACGACAACCGTATGGACAAGATATGGTGGAACGAGCTCTGGATGGGCTACCCCGTGGGAGAGCAATATAAGGAGAGCTCCAACGTGGAGATGGCGCACCTGTTGCAGCGTCCCCTGATGCTGGTAGTGGGCGAGCTGGACGACAACGTCGACCCTGCCTCCACGATGCAGGTTGCCGACGCCCTCATCAAGGCGAATAAGGAGTTTGAGCTCGTCGTCATCCCCGGTGCTCATCACACCGTGGGGGAGTCCTACGGCGAACACAAACGCTACGACTTCTTTGTACGTCACCTCCTCGGCGTCACCCCTCCCTCGTGGACGGAGGTGAAGACACGCTGATGCATCGACCCCCGTTTCTTCTTCTATTCATGCTGACAGAGATTCTTTCTTCATAAAAAATTTTCCCTTCTTCATACGACGAGATTCTTTCTTCATACTGCGAGATTCCTTCTCGAAAAAAAATTTTCCCTTCTTGAAAAATCAGTGTTCTTTTTACATAAAATCTTTTCCCAATGAATCGCAAATTATTCCTTTTCCTCTTTTCGCTTTGCTTAGCTCTTCCTGGTGTGGCTCAGCCCGGCTACCTTCCTACGGATGCCAACCTGGCAGCTCGTGCCGAGTTCAACGACTCCCGCTTTGGTGTTTTCATCCACTGGGGCATCTACTCCATGATGGGCGACGGCGAGTGGGTGATGCAAAATCAGAACCTGCCCTACGCTGAATACAGCCGTCTGGCAGCAGGCTTCTATCCCTCGAAGTTCGATGCTGCCCAGTGGGTCAGCGCCATCAAGGCGAGCGGTGCCAAATACATCACTATCACCAGCAGGCATCACGATGGATTCTCGATGTTCGGCACCAAAGCCAGCTCTTACAACATTGTGGATGCTACTCCTTTCAAGCGCGACATCATTGCTGAATTAGCGAAGGAGTGCCAGAAGCAGGGCATCAAGCTCCACTTCTACTACAGCCATCTCGACTGGGGACGCGAGGACTACTATCCCCTCGGACGCACAGGATGGGGCACCGGGCGCAAGATTGCCGAAGGAGGACGCAAGGAGCGCCCCGCCAGACAGCTCGAGCGCAGCTATCTTGACTTCATGAACACACAGCTCACCGAGCTTCTCACGAAGTACGGGTCCATCGGTGCCATCTGGTTCGACGGCGTCTGGGATCAGGATGCCTACCCCCGCGAGGCACAGCCTAACATCTGGAACCTCTATGAGCAGTATTCGCTCATCCACCGTCTGCAGCCTGCCTGTCTGATAGGCAACAACCACCATCTGCTGCCCTTCGAGGGGGAAGACATGCAGATCTTTGAGCAGGACATCCCCGGACAGAACGAGGCAGGACTCTCGGGACAGGAAATCTCGCGCTTGCCGCTCGAGACGTGCAAGACGATGAACAACAGCTGGGGATTCAACATACGAGATACGGGCTACAAGTCGCCCTCCTTCCTCATCCAGTACCTCGTGCGTACCGCAGGCAAGGGTGCCAACCTCCTGCTCAACGTAGGCCCGCGCCCCGACGGCACCATCCCCGAGGAGGCACTCGAAAGACTCGCAGCTATCGGCAAGTGGCTTGAGAAGAACGGAAAGACCATCTACGGCACGCAGGGAGGCTGCATAGAGGCACAAGAGTGGGGCGTCACTACCCAACGCGGCAAGACGCTCTATGTGCACCTTCTCCCGACAGCCGACAACGCGCTGCCCCGTAACATCCAGCTCGCCATTCCCAAGTCGGCGAACAGGCTGAAGTCGGTAGGCTTCTTTGGGACGAAGCAGAAGGTGTCGTTCAAGCAGACCAAGGAGGGTGTCTCCATCACTTTGCCGGAGCTGGATGCCGCTGCTCCTGATGTCATCCTTGAGCTTTCCTTTGCAAAGGAACTCTGAAATAGTAAACATTCCGAAAGATGAAAAACCGTCTGTCACTACTCGTCCTGCTGTTCCTCGTCGTGGTAAGTGGATGCCGTAGGACTCCCTCCCAGACGCAGATTCTGGCGCAGCGTCTTGTGGCTTTTCCTGAACTTGAGCAGAACGTGTGGACTCCCCTTTACTCCCTTCCGCCCTCCGACGAGCGCACCTACATGGAGTTCCTCTACAGCTACCTTCCCCTGCCCGATATGACGATGCAGCCTTTCAGCTACTGGCTGGCGCAGACGCAGTCGGCGCTAAAGGTACGCAACGAGATGCAATGGGATGTCCCTGAGAAGGAATTCAGGCATTTCGTGCTTCCCCCGAGGGTGAACAACGAAGACCTCGACGACTTCCGCACTCTCTGGGCTGACTCCCTCTGCCGGCGTGTGAGGGGGATGAGCATGTACGACGCAGTGCTTGAAATCAACCACTGGTGTCACGAGCAGGCTACCTACAAGCCTTCCGATGCCCGCACCTCCAGCCCTCTGGCAACGATAGCTACCGGCACGGGGCGCTGCGGGGAGGAGAGCGTGCTGGGGGTGGCAGCTCTTAGGTCTGTTGGAATCCCTGCACGGCAAGTCTACACCCCCCGCTGGGCTCATACCGACGACAATCACGCCTGGGTGGAAGCCTGGGTGGACGGCAAATGGTATTTCCTCGGGGCCTGTGAGCCCGAGCCGCGTTTGAATATGGCGTGGTTCAATGCGCCTGCCAGCAGGGCTATGCTGATGCACACGCGTGTGTTCGGAGACTATGCTGTGGCGGACAACGAAGATGTCATCGACAGCAGTCCCCTCCATACGGAGATAAACGTTATCGCCAACTATGTGCCGACAAGGCGGAATGTCGTTACCGTTCGGGATGCTGAAGGCAAGCCCGTGCAGGGTGCTACGGTGGAGTTCAAGATTTACAACTATGCCGAGTTCTATACTGTTGCTACCTATTCTTCCGACAAAAAAGGGCAGGCGTCGCTTCTCACGGGAGAAGGCGATTTGCTTGCGTGGGCAAGCAAGGATGGCTGGTTCGGCTTTTCCAAGGTGCAGTCGGAATCGACGGATGTCGTTTTGCAGTATCCTGTGGGGAAGCGCTTCGCTGTGGATGTTGACATCGTTCCTCCTGTTGAGAACCCTATCCCCTCCGATGCCACCGACGAGGAGCGTGCGTTGTGTGCTGCGCGCTTCGCCTATGAGGATTCGCTTCGCCTTGCTGCGCACGTCGATCCTGCCGGCAAGGAGGTGCTCGATGCTTTCCGCTCCCGTCATCCTGCTGATGCGCGGGTGGAGTGCTTGATAGCCTCGCTTACGGAAAAAGACCGTCGCGACGTCACCCAAGAAGCGCTGGAAGATGCGCTCGACACCAGCGCCCGTCGTCATACGGGACTGGGAGTAGAAGACGCCTGGAGCGCTTATCGCGAATGTCCCCGCGTGGAGAGGGAACAGTTGCGCCCCTTCCGCTCGCGCATAGATGTCTCATCGTTGCCGCAGTTTCAGTCGCCTGCCGAAGTGTGGAACTGGACATGCGAGAATGTGCGTGTGGTAGAGGACCAGAATCCGCAAAACCTCCGTATGGCGCCTATCACGGTGTGGGAGAACCGCGTTTCTGACGCGCTGAACAGGAATATCTTCTTCGTAGCCCTTTGTCGCGCACTCGGCTTTGAGGCTCGCATCGACGAAGTGACAGGAGCAACACAATATCGCTGGGCCGACGAATGGGTAGCGGTGAAAAGTCCCGAGGAGGGCTCGTCTGTCTCTGCTGATGCAACAAAACAGAAAGGACGGCTTGCTGCTACCTACACTCCGCAGCCCTTCCTTCCCAATCCCATCTATTACACCCACTTCACCATCTCTTCCCTGAACGACGGTGTGGCTCATCTATACAACTTCGAAGAGGGAGAAGCTACTGAGGCGGGTACGTTAGCATCGTGGGAGACCTTGCTGCGCCATCCGTACGAGTTGGACGGCGGATATTATCTCCTTACATCGGGTACTCGTCTGGCTTCTGGCGCTGTGCTGGCTCACATGGAATTCGTGGAAGTCTCTTCCGACAGCGCAGGCGATGCAGGCGATTCCGTTACGGTAGTTCCTCTTGTCATGCGCGAAGCGAAAGAAGCGGTTGCCGTCATAGGAACGTTCGATGCCGACCCTTTGCTGCCGCTCACAGGCAGGGGATACTTCCTGCTGGCAGTGCTGGGTGAGCGCGACGAGCCTTCCACGCATGCCCGCGGGCTGCTTCAGAGCATCGCACCCGTTCTGGCAGAGTGGGGCAGGCCAGTAGTGGTGCTGGATGTCTCTAAGGACTATGCGGTGTGCTCCGTCGCCGGGAAGGAGGAGAGGCTTCCTCTCACCGAGCGTGTGCAACCTCTTCCGCTGGCAAAGGCTCTCTGCAGCGGATGTAGCACACCCTTCGACAGACTACCTGTTGTCGTTGTTGCCGACTCCTTCGGGCGCATCGTCTACTTCTCGCAGGGATACAACACCTCGCTTCCTTCCGACGTGCAACAGATAATCTCAGGTTTGTAGCTGGAAGAAAGTATCGTTGAGAATAAAAACAACCGTTTCCCCTTTCGAAAAAAAGAACAGACAGTTATTCCTTTTAAATAATTACGGCTTCTGCCTATGAAACGCAACATTCTTCTCCTCCTTCTCCTGACTCTGTCGTTAGCTGCCGGAGCTCAGCGACGTACTGAGACGGAAGCCGAACAGGTTGCCCGTCGGTTCCTTGCGTCGCAAAGCAGGCATTACCCCCGTCTTTGCCCCGCGCTGCTTTCTCCCCGACAAGCGGAGCAGCTTGAGCACCTTTCTCAGGTGCGCTGGGAGGCAGCCCTTCCGGAAGGCCTTTGTCGTCCGTCGGCTGAAGGGCAACCCTTCTATATCTTCAACGATGAGGCTCGCGGCGCTTTCGTTATCGTGTCGGGCGACAGTCGTCTGCGCGATGTGCTCGGATGGTCCGACGAGGGCGTCTTCGGAGAAGGAGAGCTGCCCGAAGGGCTGGCAGACTTACTTAGCATATATGCCCGTCAGTGGGCTGATGCCGAGAGGATAGAGGAAGAATATGCATATCAGAAGAATCTTCCCCGATGGGGCGGGCAGGAGGTAGAGCCGCTTCTCTCCACACAATGGGGGCAGGGGACTCCCTACAACGCTCTGTGCCCTTCCGAAGGCAGGGGTACGCATACTCCCGCAGGGTGCGTAGCCACAGCTATGGCGCAGATACTGAAGTATTATGCCTATCCAGAACGTGCTAACGGCAAGCATTCCTTCGTCTCGCGTACCAAAGGCTACAGCTGTTCGTTCAACTTCACAGCAGCCACGTTCGACTGGGACAAAATGCTCGATGTCTACGAACAAGGCAGCTACTCAAGCGCTGAGGCGAATGCCGTGAGCGAGCTGATGTACGCCTGCGGAGTTTCCGTAGATATGGATTACGAAATGGGCGGCTCAGGAGCCTACAGCGACGATGTCCCCTACGCGCTGGGACACTTCTTCAAGTGCAATCCCCACATGTCGCGATATATGCGCGACTACTTCCCTCCCGAGGATTTCGACAGCCTGCTCTACACCGAGCTGGAAGCACGTCGCCCTGTGCTGTTCTGCGGAGCACGCAACGACAGCGCCGGGCACGCCTACGTCATCGACGGAGTCGACGGTGCGGGACTTTATCACTTTAACTGGGGTTGGTCAGGCGCACGCGACGGCTACTATGCGCTTGACGTGCAGCACCCTTACGACAGCAGGCACTACGACTTCTTCCACGAAGCCATCTGCCGCATCGCTCCCGAGCCTATAGGCGACTTGGAGCAGCTTTTCTACCTCGATACGTTCAGCGTCGAACGTCCTGTGATAGCCTGGGGCGACACGCTCCGAGCCGACCTGACTACCATCATGTGTGCGAATGCCAACCTGACACACATCGACAGCAGCCTATACTGGGAGGGGCTCTATGGGGTAGGGCTCTACGACGAGCAGGGGCGCTTCGTGTGCTGGGCCGACATTCCCGACGAACTGCAGACAAACTATGACTTGCTCTACTACTGCTGGTATATGATTGTCTTCCCTCCCGACGTCTGCCTTCCCGGCACGCGCTGGAGCCTAAAGCCCTGTGCGTTGCCTGCGGGTGAGGAGGTTCCTGTGACGATGCACACGCTACATGCCCTTACCGACAGCATTCCCGTCTATGTCGCTTCCGACAGCATCTACGTGGGTGTGATTCCCGAAGAGGTGACTTCCGTACGATTCCCGCAAGAGTCGTCAGCCCTTCGGCAGGCAGAGGGAATCTTCGACTTGCAGGGACGTCGCTTGCGGGAAGGCTCGCGCGGCATCGTCGTCTCCAAAGGCAAGAAGATTCTCGTTCGTTGACACTGAACTTTTTCTTCCGCAGCCGAGAGTTTTTGCTCTTTCCGCAGGAGTATCGAAGGGTAGCGCGAAAATATGGACAAAGAATAAAAATTTTTCGAGAAGGGAAAAAATTTTTTCGAGAAGGAATCTCGCCGTATGAAGAAAGAAAAAAATCACCCGCCTGAGAAGGGCTTCTCGCTGCGCTTTTTTCGGGCAAAAAATGACGGAAAAACGGCACAAAAAATATGAAAAAAAAGTGCAAATCGCGTGCAGTATTCTCGGTTTCTCTGCATTTATAGGGCAGAAACCTTTTTAAAAAGAATAATGAATACGGAAATGAGAAAGATTTTTGCATTGATTGCTTGCGCGGCAGCCTTTGTGCTTGCCGGATGTGAGACAGAAGGCTATTTCGGCTACAACGAAAGCCTTTCGAAAGACGGTTATGCGATGTCGGCCGATGGCCTTGTGGTTCCTGAGCCTCAGGGAGATCAGTTCGAGGAGTTCAGCGACAATCCGTTTGTGAAAGCCAGCGAGGAGAACACGTCAACCTTCTCTATCGATGCTGACGGCGCTTCGTATGCCGTCATGCGTCGCTACGTCGAGAGAGGATACACAATCAGTCCTTCGATGGTGCGCATCGAGGAGTACCTTAATTACTTTACCTTCGACTATCCCGAACCTACTGGCAATCATACCGTTGCTATCAATGCGGAATTAGGTCCTTGCCCTTGGGAACCCTCGCATCGTCTCCTTCGGCTTGGCATCAAAGGCAAGGAAGTGCCGCAGAACGAGATGCCGAAAGCCAACTATGTCTTCCTCATCGACGTGTCGGGCTCGATGGACTCTGCCGATAAGCTGGAGCTCCTGAAAAGCGGGCTCATCGAGCTGGTGGATAATCTGAATACCGACGACAGGATTTCCATCATCACCTATTCGGGCGAAGTGGAAAAACTGCTCGAGTCGACTCCCGTGAGCGAGGCTCAGAAGATAAAGAAGGCTATCAAGAAACTGAAAGCCTCAGGATGCACGTGGGGCGGAAAAGCCATCCAGATGGCTTACGATGAAATTCTTGCCAACTACATTCCCGACGGAAACAACAGGGTTATTCTCGGCACCGACGGCGATTTCAATGTGGGAGTCACCAATACCGACAGCCTTGTATCGATGGTCGAAGGATATGCCTCGCGCGGGATTTACCTTACTGTCTGCGGATTTGGCTCGGGAAATCTCAACGACACGATGATGGAGAAAATCTCCAACAGCGGAAACGGGACGTACGAATTCATCGACTCGGAAGACGAGATGATGCGCGTGTTTGTGCATAACCGCAGCCGTTTCGTTGCTGTCGCCAACGACGCCAAGTGTCAGGTGACGTTCGACAGCACCCTCGTCGACAGCTACCGCCTTATCGGCTACGAGAACAGGGTGATGAGCAACGAGGACTTCACCGACGACAAGAAGGATGCGGGGGAAATCGGTGCCGGGCAGACAATCACGGCACTCTACGAGCTGATTCCTACCGAGACGCTGAAGAGCGCAGCGTCGGCACAGAAGGTGGCAACGTTTGACTTCCGCTATAAGAAAAACCTGTCTGACGAGAGCATCCCGCTCACAAAAGAGGTAACCGTTGGGGAAATGACAACGGAGGAGACAGTTTCCGAGAATCTCACGTTTGCTTCCGGCGTTGCCGCCTACGGAATGGTGCTGCGCCGCTCGCCCTACAAAGGCAACGCTTCGCTTGATATGGCGAAGTCGCTCGTAGGGAAATCGCTCTCGTTCGACCCTAAGGGCTATCGTGCGCAACTCCTAGGGCTGATGGAACGTGTGAAGGTTTCTACGGAAGAAAAGCCTTGAGCCGAAAAACCTGCCTTGCTACAAGCTTTATAGATTGTTACTTGAAAATGAATTAAAAAATGAAGAAAGAACTTTCCCTCCTCAGCTTGTTTCTCGTACTTCTGCTGTCGGTTTCCTGCTCCACAGCGGATTATATGGACAACATAGACAATCTCAAGGATGCAACATATTCTTCGTCGTATGAGAACACGATGGAAGAGAAACATCTGGATACGCGGGTGTTGTCGGGGCAGTTTGCTTCGCGGCTGATGGAGAGCGTGGATGCCGACAGCAATGTTCTTTTCTCTCCTATGCTGCTGCAGATGTCGCTCACTTGGCTTGCCGATTGTGCTACGGACGACGTCAGGGCTGAGGTGATGTCGTTGCTGGGGCGACAGCCCGTGAAGTGGGCAGAGTGGCAGCGGGCAGTCGCTCTCTCGTCATCGTGGCTGAGCCGTATGCTGTCTGAGGAGCTGACGTTGGCTCACGCTGTATGGCTCCAGGAGGGCACGCCTCTTGTCCTTCCCCCCAGCTCGGGAAGCTACGCCCCGCATGTCAGCTTTGTGGACTTTGGGCAGAAGGAGGAGACGTGGCAGTATGTCTGGGAGTGGATGGAGAGGACAAAGCCCGTAGCGTGGGACCCTTCTTGCATATCCCCGTTCCTTGCTGCGTGCCGTCAGTCGGCAATGCTGGGTGTGGCGATGTTCAAGGATTCGTTCCAGTATCCTTTTGAGGAACTTGAGATGGATGTTCCTTTCACATGTGCCGATGGTACTGAGCGCAAGCTGGCGATGGCATCGGGACATTTCGACAAGCTTGCCTATGCCGAGAATGAGCGGATGCAATGCGTGGAGCTTCCGTACAAGAACGGGTATACGTCGCTTCGCTTGTTCCTCCCCAAGGAAGGCTATAGCGTGAGCGATATCATCGGCGATGCAAATGGTGATGTCGAAATGAAGAAGGGAAAGGTCTGCTTGAAGATGCCGTGTGCCTATATGTATGGCTATCGTGACTGGAAGGCTTCGTTGCTCGAGCTGGGTTTTGATGAGCTGTTAACGAATGACGGAGCTCCTGGAGGGGCAGCAGCAGGTGCAGGAAATGCTCCGCCTTGTCCTTCGGCCCTCGGGCAGCAGGTACAATTGATTATAGAGCAGGAAGTGGAGACGGACAAGGGTAACGCAGCGATTGCGGCGGAAGAATCGGCTTACAGAAGCGTTTCGCTGGATCATCCCTACCTTTTCACACTTGTTGAGAACTCTACCGGGCTGGTGCTTCTGGAGGGGCAGTTCGTGCAACCTTAATCCGATGGACGAGCAGCGTCTTGCAGAACTGTGCAGAAGGAAGGACGATACGGCTTGGAGTGAGCTGTATCGTTCTTATGCGTCTCGGCTTCGTGCCGTTTCCGTGCGGTATATGCAAGATAAAGAAGATGCCGAAGATGTCCTGCAAGACGCCTTTGTACGTATGTTCGACAACATTGGTTCTTTTTCATATCAGGGCGAGGGCTCTTTGTGGGCTTGGATGAAGCGCATAACTGTCAACACCGCACTTATGGAGTTGCGTAAGAGCCATTCCCTCGCGCTGGTGCCCCTGGAAGAGGCCGATCCTGTGGTAGAACCCGATGCGGAGAGCGTACGGCAGATTCCTCAGAAGGATTTGCTTGCTATGATAGCCGAACTGCCTGTCGGCAGCCGTGCTGTACTGAACTTGTTCTGCATAGAGGGGTATAGCCACAAGGAGATAGCCCGTATGCTGCATATCAAAGAGAAGAGCTCCTCTTCGCAGCTGGCACGTGCCCGTAGGGTGCTGTCGAAACGGATAGGAGAATACATGAAGAACGGAGAATGACGATTAGCTATGAAACAGAATAACGACTGGTTGGATGTCCTTCGGGAGAAGGTGGACGGTGCTGAGGTGACATCGCCCTCGGATGGCGGATGGGAGGGCGTCCGTGCCAAGCTTGGAAGACGGGGCGGAGGAGCGGAAAATCATACCCGTAGGATAAGGAGCTTCCTGATACCTGCTGCCGCTGCTGTGGCTGCCCTTCTGATAGTGCTTGCTCCACATTCCACGAGGGAAACAGAACAGCTGCTTTCTTCAAATAGTCAGGAAACCAGCGTCGCGTCGGATATCGTTGACGTGCAGCGGGCAGAAGGGATAGTACAACCCGAAGCTGTCGCTATTGTTGAAAAGCAGAAGCCTGCTGCCAGAAATGAGCACGTCGGCAAACAGTCAGGTATAAGCCGAAAGGCACACGCTGGAAAAGTAGCACACGAAGAGCTCAACACCACGCTGCTGGCAAAGAATGAGCCGGCAAGTGAACCTACTGCTATGAGCTCTCAGGAAAAGGCTGAGGCCGAAGAGTCCATACAAGCTGGTGTCATCTCCAAGGAAACAGTAGCCGAAAGGCCGTCCACGTATGTCAGCTCCCACACTCAAGGGCGGGACAAAGCGATTCTGAGCCAGTCCCATCCGGATGTCATTAGGACAAATTCCTCTTCTTCTCCCCAATGGCTGCTGGCACTCGGCGTGTCGGGCGTTTCCAGCGGTGCTATCCAGAAAGGTTTTCCGAATGTGATGGAAACGAGTGCGCTGGCTGCTCCCGCACGTCGTGCCGCTCCTTCCCTGAAGGGTGTTCTTACTAAATACGACTATGCCTACAGCTCGTTCCGTCATCAGATGCCTGTGAACGTGTCGTTAACAGTGTCCTCCTGGCTGGGAAAGTATTGGGGCGTGGAAAGCGGTGTCTCCTTTACGCGTCTGAAGACGGAGGTGATACCTCTCTTCGGAACGGAAACCTACATGCAGAAGGTTGACTATCTGGGCATCCCCTTGCGTGTGAACGGGAGGCTTCCACTTGCCGACAAATGGATGCTCTATGCAGGAACAGGTGCTCAAGCGGATTACTGCCTTTCGGCAACGCTGGATGGAGAGAAGCAGGATGAGCGCGCGTTTCAGTATTCGCTCGAGGCGCATGCAGGACTATCCTATGCACTTGATAAAGGATACGACATTTACGTGGAACCAGACATTTCCTGGTATTTGTCGGAAACGAATCTCCGCACCATTCACTCCCAACAGCCTTGGGCGGGTTCCCTGCGGGTAGGAATCCGGATAGCGCTTCCGTAGCCTTTTAATGGGCGAAAAGGCGAACTGGCTCATTCGCACTTGGCAAATTGGCCTTTTAGCCTTTCACCTCTTTATCCTTATTTAAGTCTTTTACCAGTTGAGAAACGAGGAGTGGAACTCGACTGCCTGTGTGTCGCGGGCAAGAATGTCGATGTTGTCGGGGCGGACATTTCCTCCCACAAGAATAGCAGGAGCTCCTTTGCCCGATAAGGCTACAAGTTCGCTTAGAAGTTCACGTCCCTGCATCGCTGTGGGAGCATGTCCGGAAGTCAATATGCGGCTGAAGCCTAAGGAGCGAAGCTGCCGATAGGCTTTGAGGGGCTCGGCACACACATCAAACGCTCGGTGAAAGGTGACGGGCATCCCTTCAGCAGCCTGTAGCATCCGTCTGACGGCAGGCGTGTCGATGTCGCCCTCTTCTGTCAGCGCACCGATGACAAAGGCGTTCACTTTGCGCAATGTTCCATCGTCTGCTGTCACACTCAAATCCCGGATTTTCCCGATGGAAAGGCACATTTCTGCAACTTCTTCCTCGTTGTAGACGAAGTTTCCCTCCCTCAGGCGGATGAGCACGTTTACGGGAATAGATACACTTTGCAACGTTTCAAGAATATTGTCTTCAGAAGGCGTGAGCCCCTCGCAAGAAAGATTTTCGCACAGTTCAATGCGCGAGGCTCCGTGCTCCTGTGCCGTTTGGGCGTCAGAAGAATTTTCGCAGCAGGCTTCAAGATAATAGTCGGTAATCATCGGTCTGACGTCTTCGGTATTCTCGTGTAAAATAGATGAAGCAAGAGGATGACTGGTTTTTCCCTGTTTCCTTTGGGAAACCGGATGTGCTATCTATATTTCGTCTCCTCCTTGTCCTCCAGCATACTCAGGTACGAGGCATAGCGCGAAGGGGCGACAAGCCCCTTGTCGAGGGCGTCTCGGACGGCGCAGCCAGGCTCGTGGGTGTGGGTGCAGTTGCCGTAACGGCAGTTTGGCGAAAGAGCAAACAGCTCGCGGAAGTAGTGACTCACTTCCTCGCGCTCCATATCGAAGGTGCCGAAGCCCTTTATTCCCGGCGTGTCGATGAGCCAGCCCGAGCCGGGAAGGGCGAACATCTCGCTGAATGTTGTCGTGTGCATACCCGTATCGTGTGCCGCCGAGAGGGCTGCCGTCTTCTGGCAGGCATCGGGAAGGAGCAGGTTGAGAAGCGTGCTCTTGCCCACGCCGGAGTTTCCCGAGAGGAGCGTGGTGCGTCCTTCGAGGAAAGGCAGCAGGGAGGAGGGTCCAGGATACAGGGTGTTGTTTGCGCAGGAGATAAGGTGGCAAGTGTAGCCGAGACTATCGTAGAGCGTGGATAGCAGCTCGGCGATGCGGAGCTCGGAGGCATCGTACAGGTCGGCTTTGTTGATGACGATATGTACGGGAATGCGGTATGCCTCGCTTACGGCAAGGAAACGGTCAATGAAGACGGTGCTTGTCTCAGGATGGCTGACGGTAACCATCAGCAGGCACTGGTCGACGTTGGCAGCGATGATGTGGCTCTGCTTGCTCAGGTTCGAAGCCTTGCGGATGATGTAGTTGGAACGGTCTTCAATGTCGGTAATCCACCCTTCCCCCACAGTGCCGGGAAGGGATGAGGAGGCAGCGGTGACCTCAAAGGTGACGTTGTCGCCAACGGCTACGGGGCTGGTGCTCCGCAAACCCTTGAGGCGGAAGTTGCCCTTTACCTTACAGTCAAAGAGTGCGCCCGAATCCGTGCGCACCCTGTAGTGACTACCTGTGTTCTTGACGACAAGTCCTTTCGGCATCGGCTCTTTGCTCTCTGTCCTCCCGGGCTTCCGCTTCGGGCGGGCGAGGGACTGCTTAGATGGTCATGATTTCCTTCTCCTTCGCAGCAAATACCTCGTCGATCTTCTTGATGTACTTGTCGTGGAGCTTCTGCACTTTCTCTTCGCCGTCTTTCTGCTCATCCTCGGGCATTCCTTCCTTGACAGCCTTCTTCAGCCGCTCGATGCAGTCGCGACGTGCGTTGCGCACACTGATTTTTGCTGTCTCCACCTCCTTGTTGCATTGCTTCACAAGCTGCTTGCGGCGTTCCTCGGTGAGGGGTGGGATGCTGATGCGGATCATATCGCCGTTGTTCTCGGGCATGATGCCGAGGTCGGAGTCGATGATAGCCTTCTCGATGACGCGGAGCATGCTCTTGTCCCACGGGCGGATAGCGATGGTGCGGGCGTCGGGAGTGGAAACGCTGGCGGCATTGTTGATGGGAACCTTCATGCCGTAGTTGTCGACGCGGATGCCGTCGAGCAGACGTATATCGGCTTTGCCGGCGCGGATATGAGCCAGCTCGTCTTCGATGTGGAGAATGGCCATCTCCATCATCTCTTCAGTCTCGTTCAGATAAGATTTCAAATCCTGCATAGTGTTCAATAGATAGTTTCTTACGTGAAAGGTTTAATCCGAAGTCAAAGATAAGGCAATTTCTTGAATTGAAAAAGAATATCGCCAAATTTCTGTCATTCGCTTGTTTTTTTTTGTTAAAACGAGCCAGAAGTGATTTTTTATCCGTACATTTGCCGCATTAAGATGGAAAAGGCAATTTTACAATCCCTCGAGCTTCTGCCCACCATTTCGCTGGAGGAAATGAGCGGAATCAGGCTTATGAACAGGACCGACAGGAAGTACCTGGCTACGCTGACGCAGCTGGAGCGCTTGCTGGAGATGGCCCGGGGCAAGTATTACGTCAACGAGATTGACGGACGCCTTGTGAGCCCGTACAGGACGGTTTACCTCGACACGCCCGACGAGGAGATGTATCTGGCGCACCACAACGGGCGCTTGACGCGCCAAAAGGTGCGGGTACGCACATACCTGAACAGCAACGAGACATTCCTCGAGGTGAAGAACAAGAACAATCACGGACGCACGAAGAAAAAGCGCATGCAGGTGCAGGGACTCGACACGCTGGTGCAGGACGGGGGCAACGAACTGCTCAACAAGTATGCGTGGTACACGCTGGAGCAGCTTGTGCCGAAGGTTGAGAACCAGTTCGAGCGCATCACCCTCGTCAACATGGAGAAGACGGAGCGCCTCACCATCGACTCCCACGTGAGGTTCCACCATTGGGAAACGGGCGTCGACAACACATACGACCGTCTGGTGATTATCGAGCTCAAGCGCGACGGAAACGTCTACTCGCCCGTGCTTGACATCCTGCGCACCTTGCGGATACACCCCTCCGGCTTCAGCAAGTACTGCATCGGAACGGTAGCTACGAACAAAGACATCAAGAAGAACAACTTCCTCCCGAAGGTCCGCAAGTTCGAGAAACTGCTTGAAAATGAATTTATAAACAACGTATAAAACCTAATACCCAATAGTTATGTCATTTTTGAATCTTTTGGCAGCAGGAGGAAAAGCCCTGCTTGCCGCATCGGAAGAGTTGGAAGGTGAAATGGATTCCATCGTGGAGAGCAGCATGGCTTCCTCCGTATGGGTCGACTGGGCCGGGCTGAGCGAGCTCCTCGTCCGCTTCCTGGTAAACATCGTCGTCGTGGGCATCATCGTGCGCCTGTTCTATTACCCCAAGAGCCGTCGGCGCGACTACCTCTTTACCTTCACCCTGATTTCCATCAGCGTGTTCCTGCTCATCTTCCTCATGGGAGGCGTGAAGCTCAAGATAGGCTTCGCCCTCGGCCTGTTCGCCATCTTCGGCATCATCCGCTACAGGACAGAGAGCGTTCCCATCCGCGAGATGACCTACCTCTTCCTCATCATCGCCGTGAGCGCCATCAACGCCCTCGCTACAAGCATCAGCTATGTGGAGCTGGGAGCGGCAAACCTGCTATTCCTCATCTCCATCTGGGTGTGCGAGAGCAAGATGTTCATCAAGAACGAGGCAAGCAAGCTCATCAAGTACGACAACGTGCGGCTGATAACGCCTGAGAAGAACGACGAGCTCATCGAGGACCTGAAGAAACGCACGGGACTCGACATCTTCCGCGTGGAGGTGGGAGCCATCGACTTCCTCAAGGACAGCGCCATACTCCGCATCTACTACAAGCCCCTTTCCGGACAGAACAACTCTGTAGACAGCGTGGGACGTATGCCAAGGGGGTAAAGATTTTTCTTTCTTCATAAGAAATTTTCCCTTCTTCATACGGCGAGATGTAGAAAGAAAAAAAATTTTTCCCTTCTCGAAAATTTTTTATTTGTTTTCGAAAAACTGAAACGTATTCCCGATAATCCAAAATCTGATATGAAAAGATATTTTTCCCTTCTCCTCCCCGCAGCATTCCTGCTCTTCCTCCTTGTGCCCTCCGTTGAGGCGCAGGTAGTGGGAAGCAACGACGACTGGGGCTTCTGGACCAACGTGGAGGGCGAGACGAAACTCGCTACGGGGCTTCACATGTCCGTTGAGGCAGGCTATCGTCTGCGCGACGTCTTCTCCGCTACCGACAGGGCCTCTGCGGGAGTGTCGTTCTCCTATAAGAATAAGAACGTTGCCCCTTGGCTAAAGGTCGATGCAGGCTATCTGTTCATCTACAAGAACAACCCGTCGGAGACGAACATCAAGTACACCACCGAGGATATTCCCAAGCACATGAACGTGGACGACGCCTACTGGGGCGCCAGGCATCGCAGCTTTGCTTCCGCTTCGGCTTCCACGAAGGTGGGCCGTTTCAAGCTCTCGCTGAGGGAACGGTACCAGTTTACCTATACCGCTCCAGCCTCGTGCAACAGGACCCGCTACTATTACAACCCGCTTTCGGTCCTCTTCCCCGACTTGGAGGAGTGGTATCTTATAACCGACACGAACGACCCTGACTGCAGCTACATGGTGGACGACAAAAAGGCGAAGACCGACCAAAAACTGCGCAGCCGCCTTGCTGCAAGCTACGACATCCCCAAGTGCAAGTTCGAGCCCTTTGCCGAAGTGGAGGCGTTCAACGACATCGACACGCAGTTCTCCCTTGCAAAGATGCGCTACACAGTCGGCACGGATTATAAGATTAACAAGCATTCCAAGCTCTCAGCCTACTACCGCTATCAAGTCAGCTACGACGGCGACGACATTTACGACGATGAAATAGGTGGAAACATCATAGGACTGGAATATTCGTTTGACTTCTAAAGACCAGAAATACAGATGAGAAGAATTGCTCTATCTATTGCCTGCATGTTTATCCTGAGTGCGTCAGCTCTGGCGCAGAACCTCTACGTCACCCAGACGTCGGGCACAGAGACAGCCCTGCCGCTGAGCGGAATCAGCAAGATCAAGTTCGATTCGGGCAACATGATTGCCGTAATGACAAGCGGTGAAGACCAGACGTATGCACTCTCCAGCGTAAGGGCCCTCACCTTCCAGGAGGGAACCTATGTCGCTCCCCTTCCTGTGGCAGAGCCCTCGTTTTCCTATTCGCCCGCGTCGCATAGCCTCACCCTGAGCGGGAAAGCAGGCAGCGTTGTAAATGTCTACTCGATAAGCGGACAACGTGTGCTGACAACCGTGCAGACCATCTCTGAGCAAACGATAGACCTGAGCCAGTTGCCCAGGGGTATATATGTGGTAGAGGCCGAAGGCAAAAGCAGTAAATTTGTGCGATGATGAAACGGATTACATTGTTGATCCTTTCGGCAGTCTTGTTCTTCTCTGCTAAAGCGGAAGACGCTACTACCGTTTATGTGTTGTGCACCGACGGCACGGCACAGTCCTACGAGATAGAGTCTATCGCGCATATCACCTTCGATGCCGACGCCTCGCACCTCTTCCTGAATACCACCGACGGCATCAAGGTTACCTATCCTGTCTCGTTCGTCGACTGTATCCAGTTTGAGGAGCCGGACAAAGTCGAGCTTCAGAGCTACGTCACCGACTTCGACGTTGCCATAGACCCTTCGGACGACACATCCTATTCCTTTATTAAGGAAAAAGTCACAACCGTCGAGACGGCAACCAACGACTACGGCGACTTCATCGAGAACTTCATCGACGACGAGGAGGCGAAGGGCACCGTGACGGTTACCTATAGCGGGACGACAGCTTCCTTCACCTATAATCCCACGTCGCTCAAGAACACCGTCGTTGTCGTTGCCTCGGGCACATCTTCCGACGTCGTTGCATACGCTATGAAGAAGGTCCGCTTCATCCTCACGGGTAGCACCACCGACGGCTCCTTCAAGCTCTATGCTGCAAAGAAAAGCCGCATCACCCTCAACAACGTCTCCATCACGAATGCCGATGGAGGCGCCCTCATCTTCCCGAAGACGACGGTTTCAGGCACCGAGTTCGGCGGAAAGACGCTTTACATAGAGCTTCCTGCCGGAACCGTCAACACGCTTGCCGACGGGACAACGTACGCCGAGCCTCCTGCCGGTGAGTCGATGAAAGGCGTCGTGTTCAGCGAGGGACAGTTCATCTTCTCGGGAACAGGCACGCTCAACGTGAATGCCAACTACGGGCACGGGATAGCCAGCGACGACTATGTTCGCGTGCGAGGCGGGAGCCATAACCCAGTCATCAACATCACTACGTCGAACAAGGACGGCATCAGCGTCAACGACTATTTCCTCATGAATGGCGGAACCGTTACTGTTCAGTCTGCCGATGACGGTGTAGACGTAGGTAAGGGCTATGTGGAGATAAACGCTGGCAAGCTCATCGTCCAGTCCGTTGACGAAGGAATTACGACATCCTTTGAAGGAACCGAGACGGGCATCGTTCCCGATATCCGCATGAATGGAGGGCTCGTTAAGGTGACGACTTCCGGCGACAAGGGTATGGCCATCAAGTCCATAGGAAAATACACGCAGACGGGCGGCATCGTCCAGGCTACCGTCTCGGGCAAGGGCTCGAAGGCGATAGAGTCCGACGGCGATATGTCGTTCGCGGGAGGAAAAGCTGTAGCCTTCGCGCAGGGAACACCCATCTACGATGCTACGGAGGAGGACATGAAGTCTTCTGCCTGCGTGCGCAGCAAGGGCGCGCTGACCATCAGCGGAGCCACCCTTCAGCTGAAGGCAACGGGCAACGGAGCCAAAGGCATCAACAACGGCGGAGTCATCAGTATGACAAGCGGCGATGTGACGGTTGTTGCCGAAGGAGGCGACCACACGGAGTCAGGTGAACGCTCGCGTGCCCGCGGCATCAACGGCGACAGCGACATACAGATAAAAGGAGGATTCGTGCGCGCGCGGGCTGTCGACAATGCTGTGCACACCGAAGGCTCCCTGACGCTCGACGGAGGAGCCTTGCATGCCTTCAGCGCAGAGAAGACGAGCGTGTCGGCCGTTTCTGTCAATCACACGGCAGGCTGGATGGTTGAAAAAATAAAGATAACTCCTTGACAAGAACAGCTTTTTTTATTGGAGTAATGACTTTTGTGCTGGCAGGCTGCCAGCCGAAAGTGTCGGTTGTTACCGTTCAGTACGACGGGACTTCCGTTTCCGTTGACAATCCCTTTGAGAAGAAGGGCGTGAGCGTTGACGTGGAAGGAGCCGATGTATCGGTGAACGCGTCTTGCGCAGAAGAAATCATCTATCTTCTGAAGGGGATTTCCTCCGACGGCAGCTTCCGGCTGTGTAGCGCTTCTCGCCAGAAGCTTTATCTGAAAGGACTCCAGCTGAAGAACTCAGACGGGCCTGCCATCAACATCCAGTCGCACAAGAAGACGACCGTATTCTTGGCAAAAGGAACCACCAACGTCCTTGAAGACGGCGAAGTGTACGCTCCCGCTGAGGAGGACCGTAAGGCAGCCTTCTTCAGCGAGGGGCAGCTGGTGTTTCGCGGCAAGGGCGAGTTGGTTGTCGGCAGCGTGTCGCACCATTCGCTCTGTTCCGATGATTATATCCGCATTGAAGACGGCCATATTTCTGTCAACCACAAGGCTGTGGGAAAGGACGGCATCGTAGCCAAGGACGCCTTCGAGATGTCTGGCGGAGAACTGTCGGTAGTCTCGGATGCCGACGGTGATACCGTAACGGTAGAAGGGAAGCTGAAGGCTTTTTCTTCCGACTGCATTCATTCGTATGGACCCATGAACCTTTCGGGCGGAGTGCTGCATCTTGTCAACAACGGACGCGGGGGGAAGGGCATCAAGGCCGATAGCACGCTTGTGATAGGGAGCCCAGGTGCCGAAGGACCTTTGCTTTCGGTAAAGACAACGGGAACGATTGCTGGCGAACAGGAGGGGATGTTCCCTCCCGGAGGGCCGATGGGTTTCCCAATGCCCGACTTTGGCGATTCAACTATATGGAAGAACTTCCCTCAGGGCGGTTTCCCGTTCCCTCCCGACTTTCAGCCGGGCGAAGGCATTCCCGATTTCCAGCCAGGCGAGGACGGCTTCCCGTTCCCTCCCGACTTTCAGCCGGGTGAGGGCTTTCCTGACTTCCAGCCAGGCGAGGGTGGTTTCCCGTTCTTCCCCGATTCGCTTCGAGGGAATGGCGGCTTCCCTCCAATGGGCGAGTGGGGCGGCGACGGCTTCCCGATGGGATTCCCGGGAATGGAAGACCGCTTCGTGAATAAGAAGCCCAAGGCCATCCGTGCAGCAGACGACATCCACATCTATAGCGGAACGGTCACCATCGCGTGCGACTGCGACGGGGGCGAGGGCATCGAGAGCAAGACGTCGCTCGTCATCGATGGCGGCGACATCCAGGTTGAGACCTACGACGACTGCCTGAATGCTGCCAAGCAGATTGTCATCAACGGCGGCTCTGTCTATTGCCATTCGCTGAGAAACGATGCTATCGACAGCAACGGACGGGCGTCGGGGGCGATAACGATCAACGGCGGCTCTATATGGGCACTCAGCGAGGCAGGCCCTCCAGAAGAGGGGCTCGACACCGATTTTGCCGACATCGTTATCGCTGGAGGAACGGTCTTCTCTATGGGAGGCTCTATGGGCGGAAGGCCTGCAGGCCCCTCGGAGGCTACGGCTCTGCAGCCTACCTGCCTGCTGCTCAACCTCCCTCTCTCCGAAGGCGATGTCTTCTCCGTCGCCAGCGAGAAGGGCAAAACGCTCTTCGAGTTCCAGGCTCCGTTCTCCATGCGTATGAACAGCACGGTCTGCAGCTTGCCCGAGTTTGCACGCGACAAGACCTATTATATAAAGGTAAACGACGAGACCAAGCGCACGCTGGTGTTTACTTCCCAATGTCTGGTCAGCAGCAAATAAGGGAAAGAGGGAACATCGCGTGACAAAGAGACGATAATCAGCGGGTTGTTCCGCACATCACTATAACAATGAAGACGACGATGAAACGAATCAGTGTGATTTTAGGGGCTCTCTGCCTGACGGGAATCCTGTCTGTCAGCGGGCAAGTAAGCAATGCGGAGCCTGCCGACCCTCATCCCGGCGATCAGTCGGGCTGGCTGTCGCAGAAGACGACGAAGGTGGGCTGGGGCTCTGTCGACGTGCGCTACCGCCAATGCCAATGGCCCGAGTTCGCCAAAGAGCCCGTCCTGCACGGATGGAAGGGTGAGCACGTCTGCGCCCAAGCCGTCATCGCTGCCCCCAAGGCCATCGGCGAGGTGAAGGTCGAAGTGAGCGACCTGAAGAAGGGAGGCAAGACGATACCTTCGTCCTGCGTGAGCCGCTATTTCGTCCGCTATGTGCTCACGGATACTTATTCCGACCGTAAGGACTCCCTGCTCGTGGCCGACAGGCTCGATGCCTCCCCCTCGGCTTCCGTGTCTGCCAAGACAGTACGTCCCGTCTGGCTCAATGTTTCCATCCCTCGCGATGCCGAAGCCGGCTTGTACAAGGGAACGATAACGGTCACCTGCGACGGAAAGAAGTATAAGCTTCCTTATAAAGTGGAGGTTGTGGACAGAGTCCTTCCGGCTCCTGCCGAATGGGCCTTCCACCTCGACCTCTGGCAGAACCCCTATGCCGTAGCGCGCTACTTCGGCGTTCCCCTGTGGAGCAAGGAGCACTTCGACCGCATGCGTCCTCTGCTCACGTGGCTGGCAGATGCTGGCGAGAAGGTCATCACCGCCTCCATCATCGAGCATCCCTGGAACAGCCAGACTTACGATCCCTTCGAGAGCATGATTGCCAAGATGAAGCAGCTCGACGGCACGTGGCGCTACGACTACACCGTGTTCGACACCTGGGTTGCCTTCGCTATGGAGTGCGGCATCACCGAGCAGATCGACTGCTACACCCTCGTCCCCTGGAGCTACAAGTTTGAGTACTACGACTGCGCCACCAACAGCGTCAAGCACGTTGCATGCAAGCCGGGCGAGCAGGCCTACGAAGACCTCATGCTGCCTTTCCTCAAGGACTTTGCTGCCCACCTGAAGGCTAAGGGCTGGTTCGAGCGCACCTGCATCGCTATGGACGAGCGTCCTATGGATCAGCTGCGTGCCGCTTGGGACCTCGTGCGTCGTGCCGACGCGGGCTACCGCATCGAGGGCGCCGTCAACTACAGCCCCGAGGTCGTCTCCATGATGTACGACATCAGTCTCGGCTACCGTCACGCCAACCTTCCTGCCGAAGTTGTCAAGCAGCGTGCCGACGACAACCTGCGCACCACCTTCTACACTTGCTGCAATCCCGACCATCCCAACACCTTCCTCTCGTCGCCCCTTGCCGAGTCGGCCTTCCTCGGATGGCACGCTCTCGCGACGGGCTACGACGGCTACCTGCGCTGGGCCTACTGCAGCTGGCCTGCCGACCCCTGCGCCGACAGCCGTTTCGGCACGTGGACGGGCGGCGACACCTACCTCGTCTATCCCGAGGCACCCAGCCTCCGCTGGGAACGACTGGTGGAGGGCATCCAGCAGTACGAGAAGGTACGCCTCCTGAAGAGCGCCCTCACCCCTGCCCAGCAGGAAGAGCTGGAAGCCGTCCTCGAGCCCATGCGCCCCTCCCATCCCGACGCCTCCACCGACTTCGCCGCGCTGGTAGCCTCCGGCAAAGCCTTCATCCGCAAGGTGGAATAGCCCCCAGCTCTTGGCGAAAGGGTAAATCAGTGCTTCGCGCTTGGCTATAGGCTAATTGGCTTTTTAGCCTCTTAGCCTTTTTACTTTAACTTTGCGGATTTATTGTTAAACAAAAAAACCGTAGAGTTAAACCAAAAATTTATAGAGTTTAACTTCGTGGAAGGAGGGTAAGAAAACGTCCTTTGTCTCTCAAAGGGGGGAAAACCACGCTTTGGGGCAAAAAAGCCCTTTTCATCGGGGTTTTTTGAAAAAAAGTACCTCCTCGCGAGGGCTCCAGTATGTAAAATGAGAGATTTTTTTCTTGGAAAGTACGTTCGGCACCCTTATTTTTGCCCTTGTAAACGATACTTCCTGGAATATGAACGTGAATAGCTTCCTTACGAAGTCCCGCAAAAGGGGGAAAGCACCCTTTTCATCGGGAAAAACAAAAACACAACGCTTTTCTTTTGCAAATCATACGGGAATTCCCTATATTTGCCCGCAGAGAAACGAAAGTAACCATTCCTATTAAAAAATTACGAACATGAAAAAGATAATTTTACTCCTTTTTACATGCCTGCTTTGCGCAACGTTTGCTTTTGCGCAAAATACGTACAAAAGCGTGCTTGCCGACGGGCGCAACTGGCGGTATGAACATCTTAAGCCAGACAATCAGAGACAAGAAGACGGAAAGGAAGGCTACATAAAGTCCGACTTCGTCTTGAAAGTAGGCGACAATGTATCCTTTGACGGTCACAACTGCAAGGAGATTATCTCCGACGGAATGGATGATAGGGAATTATATGCTTATGGCTACGAGGAGAATGGAAAAGTGATGCTTTATGCTCTTATCGATAATCCGGCCTTTTATGCTCTGTTCCCAATGGAGCAGTGGGTGACGCTTTATGATTTCAATGTCCAGAAGGGGAGTCATTGTCAAATGGGAGCGTTCGTATGTAACGACATGATTGTAAGCGAGGTGGGACAAACGGAAGACAGGAACCACGAAAGTCACCGTTTTTTTGCCCTTAGTGATGCAAGAAACCCTGCTTGGCCTAAACGCTATGTTGTGGATGGGGTAGGCAGTTCCTTTGGTCTATTTGAATTCGAGAACTTAATAGAAGACGGTTCCTCTTCACGTTTTGTTGGCTGCTATGATGGTGAAACATGTCTGTTCTCAGCCGAAGACTTTAAGACGTTGTCTACGGACATCGGCACAGACCCATCCGTTGAAGAAGACATCCCTTATGAGTTTGTTTCCCGTGATGGTCTGAAAGCAGGTATTGACATTTGGTTTAAGACGACTTGGGGCGGTGGCGTAGATGGTTATTACCAATCTCTTGATAGCATTTCAAACAAGAACATATACATCAGCACCCATTATGATTTCCGTATTAATGGTTATTATGAGGACTTGAACCAATATGCTATTCCCATTGGAAGATTTGATGTCGGAAACTATAATTTGTTCCTATCTTCTATTGATGATGCGGGAGTTGTACCAACAATGACCCACGAGATTCCTTTTTCAGTAAAAGAAAACCCCATTTCCGTTCCATGTGGGTTGGTTCGTGTCAGCGGACCTAACCATACGGAAAGGAAAGACAAATGGGATCAAAGTGATACATACTCTCCTTATATTAACGTCACGCTTGAAAACGACAGCCTCCATATTACGGGATGGCTATACTATACCTGCTGTGCGGACCACTATTGTTACTATGAAATACATGATGATTCTGTGTTCGTGGAAACCGTAGAGGCTGGAATGGAGTATGCCTGCCGTTGCTCGAACCTGCATTCAGTAGATTTCAAAATAGGTCCTTTTAATAAGGAAACTTGCACAATAGAGACGAAAGAATCCTATTTGGGTAGCCATACTCTTCATTTTGATTTAACCTCTATCCGAAACAGGGAAAAAGATGAAAGTGTTTCCGTTGAATTTCCCTACGACCTTCAGGGACGACCTGCTGTTATTCCGCAGAAAGGAATTCTTATCAAATCCGGCAAGAAAGTGCTGATAAAGTAAGCCCCCATGAAATAAGAGCCTCTCTTCTTGAAAAGCCCCAAACGCAACGCTTTTGCAACGGTTTTGGAACGCATTTCATTTGCAAGTCATGCTGAAAAACCCTATATTTGCCCCCAACGAATGACGCGTACAGAGAAACAGGTATCTTTACAAAAGAAGTCTATCTATGAGATGCTACCTCTTTCTTCTCTCTCTTTTCATAAGCCTTGCCTCGTTTGCCGAAGGGAGGACGCCGTCTGACGTCCAACCTTACGACGTTGACACGCTGGCTAAGATGGCTCTCCACATCAACTACTTTAATAAGGTATGCCCGCAGGAGAAGGTATATCTGCATCTTGACAACACGGCATACTTTCAGGGCGAGACCATCTGGTATGCTGCCAACGTGGTAAACGCCTCCACAGGCAGGGAGGCTGCCAGCAAGGTGCTCTACGTGGAGCTGCTCTCGCCTACGGGCGTCGTCCTCAAGCAGCAGAAGCTGAAGGTGGTTGACGGGCGTTGTCACGGCTCGTTCTCGCTCGTCGATACTTCTGTAAAAGAAGCCATCGACCGACGCGGTGCAGCGAATATGCCGAGCGGATACTATCAGATACGCGCCTATACTCGAGCTATGCTCAACTTTGACGAAGCCTGCATCTATAGCCGTGTCGTCCCTGTCTACCAGTTCCCAAAAAGAGAAGGGAACTATGACAGTCCTGTCGTAGGAGACTATCCATACCATGAGGTTTTCAGGCCGGTCTCTCCTGAAGTAAACGATACTGCAAAGATAGATGTCAAGTTCTTTCCTGAGGGAGGACATCTTATTTCGGGTATCCCTTGCACCATCGCCTTTAAGGCAACGGACAGCAATGGGTTGGGGATAGATATTGACAGTATGAGAACTGCCGATGGTAAACTCATCAGGCTAAGCCCTCAGCACAAAGGAATGGGGCGCTTTGAATGGCTTACTAACAAAGGAGGAGAGAAGGTAACCGTCTTTGCAAAGGGAAACAGCTTCAATTTCTCCCTTCCTAAGTCTGAAGAGCAGGGATGTGCCCTTCACATCTCCCGCATCGAGGGCAAAACCTTCGTCCAGATTGATGCTGTCGGTTTAGGAGATGACACTTCGCTTGCCTACACTCTCACAGGTAAAGGAAACGTTTGTGCTTTTGATACCTTGCATTTCGCTTCTAACGAAACTCCTGCTGAACGCAGCCGGAAGCAACAATCGTCAGAACAAAAAAAGGACTATAAAGAGCGAGTCCACGTTGGCTTTGTCCTGCCAACGCACACTTGTCCTACGGGTGTCTGCCAGTTTACGTTATTTGACTCTGAGGGTGGAATCCTCGCTCAGCGAATGCTGTTCGTGGACAATGGAGTGGAATACATCCCCGTAACATTCACTGCCTCAAAGCCGGAATATCTTCCCTTTGAACAAATGCAGATGACTTTCCATACGGGAAACGAAACCAGCCAGACCTTCTCCCTTGCCGTACGCGACGCTGCCGACTACGGGACGGCCTACCGCGACGACATCCGCACCTACATGCTCCTCTCCTCCGAACTGAAGGGGCTGATAGAGGAACCAGGCTGGTATTTCGAGGAAGAAGCGGGAGAGCCAGACGGGAAAGCGGCAGCCCTCGACCTGTTGATGATGGTGCAGGGATGGACGCGCTACGACTGGCGTCAGATGGCGGGAGTGGAACCTTTCGAGGTGCACCACTATACGGAGGAGCAGCTTGTCATTGACGGATGGGCTTTCAGCCGAGTTTTGGAAAAGCCGCTGCAAAACACGAAGGTTGAGATACGGCTTTACTCGCGGGACGGACCATACAAGCAGAATGCAACTGTCACTACCGATACAGATGGTTACTGGAGCGTAGGACTGGACGATTTTGAGGGGAGATGGGACCTCTATATCCATACCGAACAAGACAAGAAACTGATGAAGAATGCGATGACACGCATTCGACTGGGAAGATCGTATAAACCGCCTCTTCACGCCTATGCTCCCATTGAAACATTCCTTCCTGACCCCTCCCTGCGCAATGCCGCACTGCCTGTTTGGAGGGAGGACATTAATGAGTTTCTCATGCCACACGATGCCATCCAGCTGGAGGAGGTTGAAGTCAAGGCAAACGTCCTCTATGTTGACTATGGGACATTTCATGCCTATGATGCAGCGGAAGCTTGTGAAGACTTATTCGATGAAGGGGACTTCACTTATAACTATTCCGAGTATCTTTACCGGATAGGTTTTTTTACTGATAAATATGGTAACGAAGACCCCAACCCGACATTGCACAAGTATGTATGTGAAATGGGCCTGGACGGGAGGTCATTGGATCATTGGCATCTCTGGATGACGAGGGAAAAAGACATGGAATACATCCATTCTGTCATGGTCTATGATACCATTGCAGATCCGCGCGTTTTGCCTTGTTTCCAGCAGTCGACACGAAATTGGGAACCTTATGAAATACAAGACCTACTGCGATGGGTAGCACGGGGCGACAAGTTCGTCATAGCAGAGGTTATCTATGCAGACACAGGCTTCAGCGATAGACGCGAGAATAACCAGCGCTATGCTACTTTCAATGGATATTATAGACCTGCCGAGTTCTACGCTCCTACTTATCCCAATGGCCCCGTGCAGGGCGACAAGGACTATCGGCGTACGCTCTACTGGAACCCTGAGGTGACTACCGACGAGACAGGCTGCGCTACCGTCTCATTCTACAACAACGGCTACTCCCGCGCCTTCACCGTCTCCGCCGAAGGACTCACAGAGGAAGGAATACCCATCATCAATCAATAACCTGAGAGAAGGGATTTCTTTCTCCCGATAGTGCGGATTTGGCAATGAAAGTCAAATCCGCTTCTTTTTGCCCTGTTGATAGGACTTTCGGGCTTTTTTCTTTTCGAAATTGTTTATACCTTCGTGAAGGCACACGTTCTCCTTCGTGATGTCTTGACTTCTCCTTCGTGAAGGTGAACGTGTTCCTTCGTGAAGGTACAAACAAAATCCGCGCTCTACGCGGAAAACGGCCTTGTAAGGAAGATGCCCAAAGCAAGGCCAGCAGATGGGGAGAGCGTTCCAGTTAGGACAGTTCCAATTAGAAAAAATGAGGGTATGCAAAAAGCGAAAACTCCCCTTTTTATATTATAATTAATTAATAATTAATATATTATATATAGAATATATAGAAAGGAGGGAGTTAGATACCCCCTCGAAAAATAACTGGAACAACTGGAACTGGAACAAAGACTCTCCTAAAGGGCTGTAAAACAGCAATATACATTTTAGGTGATTTCTCGGAAGTCCCAAAAAAGGACAAATGAGGCTCCAAAAACGGCCTTTTTGGCATCAAAAAACAGGCAT
>JAGAAS010000106.1 GCA_017615125.1 Bacteroidaceae bacterium | reverse complement strand
ATCTATATATTAATTAGTTATAAAGTCTTAGAAAGGGGGTTGTATACCTTATTGTCCTAATTGGAATTGGAAGAACTGGAAGATTCGGTTCGTAATCACTTGTTTGCCAATGATTTATTTCCTTACAAGGCTATCATTACGCGTGACAGTTTATTTCTCGTTGGCGTAGATGATTTCTTTGAGTACCTTCTGGGCGATGTTGCCCGCACAGCGCACAGCATTTATCCGCAGAAAAAGCGAATAGCTACGAGGAATGCCGTCGTGCGGGGGCGGCATACCTCTTTAAATATAATAGCGCAGGCTATTCCTTCAGGGGGATGCGGAGGATGGCTCCGGAGTGACCTCGCAGGGATACGGAGACGGGCATGCCGGGCTGGAGCACGATGCCCAGCGTGGAGCCCGTGAGCAGCTCGGTGGCCTGGGCACGGGCCAGCGTGGGGAGCGAGAGGTAGTCGAAGGCGTGCTGGGGGATGTTGACGCGGAGGGCTGCCGGCGTGGAGGCGAAGTTGACCACGATGAGCAGGAGCTCTCCCTCGGCCTGGCGGAGAAAGGTGTAGTGGTAGCGGGGGTCGAAGTCAGGCGAGTAGGGATTGACGTACATCAGGTCGAAGAACCGTCCCTCCCTCAGGGCCGGACTCTCGTTGCATAGGGTGAGCAGGCGGGCATAGAAGCTGCGCAGGGCCAGGCGTTCCCCCTCCTCTGTCCTCTGTCTTCCGTCTTCTGTCCTCTGTCTCTTAAATTCCTTTTTGTTATCCAAATCGGACAACTCTGCATGGGTGGACGTCTCCTCTTTTGGAGAACCGGAGCAGGGGAGGGCTTTTCCCTTTCGGTCAACTTTGGCCGTTGCGGAGGGCTCGGTCTGCTCCTCTTTCTTCCATCGTCTCCACTCGCGTATGGCGGGTACGGAGCAGTAGTCGAAGATGGATGTCTTGCCGTCTATTCCGCTGAATCCCTCGGCCTCCATGCCCCTCTCGCCCAGTTCTTGCCCAAAATAGACAAGTAGGGGACAGGCGTCCATGCAGGCGGTGACTATCATGGCCGGCAGGGCATAGAGCCCGTTGCGGCAGATGAAGTCGGAGGCCAGGCGCACCTCGTCGTGGTTTTCCAAAAAGTGCAACATGTGTGGCCCCGCGTTGCCCAGAGTTTGCCAGCATCGGGTAATGTCGGAGGCAGGCTGCCAGCCGCGGAGGATGGCAACGAGCGTGTCGTAGAGGCCCACCTTGTCGTAGAGATAGTCAAAGCCCCCCTGCTGGATGAACTCCTCGTAGCGCCAGGGCTGATAGACCTCGCCGATGAAGAGCAGCGAGGGGTATTCCTTCTTCACCTGCGGCACCACCCACTGCCAGAAGGCCACAGGGACAAGCTCCGCCATATCGCAGCGGAAGCCGTCCACGCCCCGTGCTGCCCAGAAGAGGAGGATGTCACGCATCTTGTTCCACGTGTCGCGGCTCCCGTAGTTCAGCTTGGCCGTATCGCTCCAGTCACCGTCGTGGATATGCCCTGGGTAGTAGTTCTCGTCGGTGAAAGGCTGCTTCTCTCCCACGTAGCGGGCGGCCGTGTGGTTAGGCACGAAGTCCATGATGAACCCGAGCCCACACGCGTGGGTGCGCCTGACGAGGGCATCGAACTCCCTGAGCCGCTGCCTGGGATGGACGGCAAGGTCGGGGGCAATGTTGTACCAGTCACGCACGGCATAGGGCGAGCCTGCCTGTCCCTTGACGGCGGTGGGGCTGTCGGCCGGACGGTGGCAGAGGGAGTGGTCGGTAAGGGTGGCATGGTCGGGCAGGCCTGTGTACCAGACGTGGGTGGCTCCCAGCGAGCGGATCTCCTGCAGGGCTTCTTCGTCGAAGTCAGCCAGCTTGCCGCAGCCGTTCACGGCAGCATTGCCTCCTGGGACGCAATGGGCATTGTCGTTGCCGAACAGGCGGGGCAACACTTGATAGATAACGGGACGCATGGTGCAAATTACGGATAGTCCGACAATCAGGGAACAGACGATGGGAATCAGCTCTTCTCGTTGCCGGCAGAGGACTGACGCGGCAACGGTGCGGCTTACTTCCTGATCTTCTTGATAAGCCCCGTGAGGACGGCTCCTGGTCCGCACTCGGTGAACTCCTCGGCCCCGTCGGCAATCATGTTGAGGACGGTCTGAGTCCAGCGCACGGGCGAGGTGAGCTGCGCAACGAGGTTGGCCTTGATTTCCTCAGGATCGGTGTGAGGCAGGGCATCCACATTCTGGTAGATGGGACAGCGGGGTGTCTGGAACGTCGTCTGCTGGATGGCTGCTTCAAGCATGGCGCGTGCCGGCTCCATGAGGGGCGAGTGGAAGGCTCCTCCCACGCTGAGCTGCAGAGCACGCCGGGCTCCGGCAGCAAGAAGCCGTTCGTTTGCCAGGCTGATGCCCTCGAAGGTTCCCGAGATAACCACCTGCCCAGGGCTGTTGTAGTTGGCAGCCACCACGACATGTCCCTCGGCGGAAACCTCGGCGCAGACCTGTTCGATGACGCTGTCTTCGAGTCCGATGATGGCAGACATGGTTGACGGCTGCATTTCGCAAGCCTGCTGCATGGCGGTGGCACGTGCACTCACGAGCTTGAGCCCGTCTTCGAAGGTAAGAGCACCCGAGGCAACCAACGCGCTGAACTCGCCCAGCGAGTGCCCTGCAACCATATCGGGCTGGAACTCGTCGCCCATGCAGAGAGCCGTGATGACGGAGTGCAGGAACACGGCAGGCTGCGTGACACGTGTCTGCCGCAGCTCCTCGTCGGTGCCTTCAAACATGATGTCGGTAATGGGGAAACCTAAGATATCGTTGGCTTGGAGAAAGAGCTCCCTTGCCTGTTCGTTCGTTTCGAACATCTCCTTGCCCATGCCGGAAAACTGGGCGCCTTGACCTGGAAAAACAAATGCTTTCATATATGCTTTTGGATTAAGTGATTCTAACGTACGGCAAAGGTAGTAAATAGAGTGTAAAAAACCGCTTTTTTCAGGAAAAAATAAAAAATATGTTTTTTTATACAATAAAAAAGGACCGGGCGCGTTTGATAATAAAAAGAATTCTTAAAGATTTTTCGCATTGGAACATATAGATACCCCTTTTACCTCTCAACAAGCCATCCCGATGTACCGTGATGCAATGAACGGATGGCAGCGTTTCTTAAAAAGACTGGCAGACATCCTGGTGTCGGGCCTGTGCATGATAGTCCTGTCCCCGTTCTTCTGTGCCATCTGGCTGATGATTCTCTTCAGCGGAGGGCAACCCATCTTCAGCCAGGAACGGATAGGGCTCAACGGCAAGCCGTTCAGGATACTGAAGTTCAGGACGATGAAGAAGGACTGTGAACGCAACGGCATCCCTCGCTCGGCCGAGGAACGCAAGGCCCAGATGACACGCCTGGGGCATTTCCTCCGCGACCATCACCTCGATGAGTTCCCGCAGCTCTGGAATGTGTTTGTGGGAGACATGTCGCTTGTGGGCTACCGTCCCGAACGCAAGTGCTTCATCGACCAGATCATGGAGCACAATCCCGCCTATGAGCAGCTCTACCAGATACGTCCCGGACTCACCTCGATGGCCACCATCTACAACGGCTATACCGACACGATGGAGAAAATGCTCAAGCGCCTCGACATGGACCTGGAGTACCTGACGACGCGTTCACTATGGGGTGATGTCGTCATCTTATGGAGAACGTTTACATCGATTTCCTCGGGGAAAAAATTCTGATTTCTTAAGCAAATAACACTTTTTCGATATGATGAAAAAAGCAATTATTGTGATTGCACTCATGCTTTCTTTTTGCGCGTACGTGCATGCGCAGAAGATGACGGATGAGCAAGTGATTGAGTACGTGATGGAAGCCCGCCAGAAAGGACAGTCCGACGGCGATATCGTCAAGGGCCTTCTCCGCAAGGGCGTGACAATGGATCAGGTGAACCGCATCCAGCGCCAGAGCAGCCGTCAGGCACGGACAGGACAGGGCAGCGTGCTCACCGAAAAGACACGCACCCGCATGGCTGTTGACAACAACGGACGCCTGCCGTCGGAGACGGACAACACCGCCGACCGCAAGATGACGCAGGAGGAGCGCGAGGAGCAGATGATGTCAGGCCTCGGCTTCTTGATGCCCGACTCTCTGTCGATGTTGGTGGAGCAGGAGCTGGAGAAGCAGCGCAGACAGATATTCGGACACGACATGTTCAAGAACAAGGACGTATCTTTCCAGGCAAGTTACAACCTTCCCACGCCCGACAACTACCGCCTGGGCTCCGGCGACGAGGTGGTGATTGACATCTGGGGAGCTTCGCAGCAGTCGGTACAGGAGACCATCTCGCCCGACGGCACCATCCAGATAGAGAACATCGGCCCCGTCTACCTGAGCGGGCTGACGGTGAAGCAAGCCAACAGCCGCCTCAAGACCCTTCTCGACCGTATCTACTCGGGCATCAGCGGCGAACAGCCCACTACCTACTGCAGGCTGACACTTGCGCAGAACCGCAGCATCAGCGTGCACGTGATGGGTGAAGTGGAAAGCCCCGGTACGTACGAGCTCTCTTCATTTGCCACCATTTTCAACGCCCTCTACATGGCGGG
Source organism: Bacteroidaceae bacterium (assembly GCA_017615125.1). Classification (GTDB taxonomy): domain Bacteria; phylum Bacteroidota; class Bacteroidia; order Bacteroidales; family Bacteroidaceae; genus UBA1189. Next base: position 42,670 of record JAGAAS010000106.1, on the reverse strand, counting down.
CGGCGTGAACGATGTGGGAACGTTGCGTGATGTGAAAGTGTTCCGCCACAACAAGGAAATTGCCTCGTATGACATCTACGACTTCATCCTCAACGGCAAGATGGGCAAGGATGTCCGTCTGGAGGACAACGATGTGGTGAAGGTGGGAGCCTACAAGCAGCTGGTATGTGTTACCGGCAAGGTGAAGCGCCCCATGTTCTATGAGATGCTGCCCTCCGAGTCGGTGAAGACGCTGCTCGACTATGCTGGAGGCTTCACAGGCAATGCCTATCGAAAGGATGTGCGCCTCATACGAGTAGGAAACCGTGAATACGAAATCTATACCCTCAACGAGCAGGAGCAGAAGTCGTTCTTCGTGATGGATGGGGACTCCGTATCGGTTGACTCCATCCTTCCCAGCTTTGCCAACATGGTAGAGGTGAAAGGGGCCGTCTATCGTCCCGGGCAGTTCCAGATGAATGGGCGCATCGCTTCGGTTAGGCGTCTCGTGGAAGCAGCCGGAGGACTGAAGGACGATGCCTTCTTGAACCGTGCTGTGCTGAGCCGCAAGAATGCTGACGGTACTCTCGAGAACCTCTCTGTGGATCTCAACGGAGTTATGAACGGCACAGCTTCGGATATCGAACTCCGCAAAAACGATATCCTCGTCATCCCCAGCATCGACGAAATGCGTGAGACGCAAATAGTCACCATCTATGGCGAGGTCGCCTTCCCCGGCTCGTATCGCTATCAGGAGAACATGACCATTGAGGACTTCATCGTGAGTGCAGGAGGCTTGACGGAGGCTGCTTCAACAGCTAAGGTTGACGTAGCACGCCACGCGAAGGATTCACGTGCCACAAGTGCCAGCGACACCATCTCGCAGACCTATAGTCTTTCCATCAGCGACGGTCTGGTCATCAACGGGCAGTCTAACTTCGTCCTGATGCCTTTTGACGAGGTGTACATCCGCAAGAGTCCAGGCTACTTTGAGCAGGAGAACGTGAAGATTGAAGGTGAAGTGCTGTTCAGCGGTACCTATCCGCTCTCGAAGAAAAACCAGCGCCTGAGCGAGGTGATAGCTATGGCAGGCGGACTTACCCCGCAGGCTTATATCAAAGGGGCTCGTCTGGAACGCCAGATGACCGACGAGGAGAAGCTGCGCTTGGAGTCAACCATTGAAACGGCCGTACAGTTGGCAGAGAACAAGCGCGACTCCGTTGCCATCCGCAAGCGTATGGAGGGCCAGACATCCTATCCTGTCGGTATTGAGCTTGACAAGGCCTTGAAGAATCCCGGAAGCGATGTCGACCCAGTTCTCTTTGACGGTGACGTGATTACAATCCCGCAGTTCTCCAACACGGTGAAGATAAGCGGCGAAGTGATGTATGCCAACACGATAGCCTACAAGAAGGGCAAGTCGCTCCGTTACTATATCAACCAAGCCGGCGGATACAACGGAAGTGCCAAGAAGTCGCGTGCCTATATCGTATATATGAATGGTACGGTGACGAAGGCGAATAGCTTCAGCAGTCATGTGGTTCAGCCCGGCTGCGAGATCGTTGTACCCGAGAAGGAGAAGAAAGAGGGCATGAAGACAGCCGAAATCCTCAGCCTCGGCTCTACAGCCGCCTCGCTGGCTACTGTGGTGCTGGCCCTCGTGAACCTGATAGGGAAGAATTAACAGACAGTAATAAATGCGATAATACCCGTTACGATGGAAGAAGACGTTGTGCGTAAGAATAAAACAGGACAGAACTTCATTGACATCCTCCTGCTGTTGTGGGCAAAGCGCAAGACTTTGCTCAAGGCTTGCATCATAGGTGGCGTGCTAAGTATAATCGTTGCATTCAGTATTCCCAAACAATACACATCGAAGGTTGTTCTTGCTCCCGAACTCTCTTCCTCGGGCGGCATCTCGGGAAGCATTGGCTCGTTGGCTTCGATGGCAGGAATAGACTTGGGCGGCTTGAGCGGCAATGAAGATGCTCTCTACCCTGAGTTGTATCCTCAGATTGTTTCTTCAACGCCTTTCCTTTGCGAGCTGATGGACCTTCCTGTTTCCACGAAGGACGGGAAGATAAACACCGACTTGTATCACTACTTGCGTTACAAGCAGAAATACCCTTGGTGGACATGGGCTCTGCAGGCTCCTGGACGTATGATAAAGAAGCTTACGACTCATACCGTCGATACGGTGATGCCTACTGCGCAAAACAGCAACTCGCTCGTTCTCACGCGGAGTCAGCAAAACGTGCTGAAGTCCTTGAGCAACAAGGTAAGGGTAGATGTCGATAAAGGAAATAACGTGATTACGCTGAATGTCACGATGCAAGATCCGTTGATTGCGGCAAAAGTAGCCAACGAGGTTTCGGAAAAGCTGCAGCAGTACGTCGTTGACTATCGTACCGCAAAGGCCCGCAAGGATCTGGCCTATACTACGCAGCTGTACAACGAGGCTCAGGACCGTTACTTCAAGGCGCAGAAGGCGTATGCTACTTTTGTCGATCAGCATCAGGGACTTGTCAAGATGCAGTATCAGATGGAGCAGGACCGCCTTGAGAACGAGAAGGACCTCGCCTTTGGCGTGTACAACCAGATAGCCAGTCAGCTTGAGCTGGCAAAGGCTAAAGTGCAGGAGAAAACCCCCGTGTGCGTAGTGATGCAGCCTCCATACACGCCCTTCAAGGCATCTTCGCCTAAGAAGCTGATGATGGGCATCCTGTATGTCTTCCTTGCATTCTTCGGTACGGCTGCCTGGCTCGTCGTCAAGGAACTGATAAACGACGCGAAGGGAATGGAATAAGCGGTAGGGCATTCTTCTTTCGAGTATGGGCTTCCTGTATTTCCTTTCCATTCTAATCGAGATAGGGATTTTGTTCTATCTCGAGAAGAAAGCGTGGAAGACGCTGCTCACTCCCTTGAATTTCCTGATGCTCCCTTACCTGGTAGTGCTCATTGTCTCAATTGCCATATCGGGACGGTTTGATTTTGTGGAGTTCTACTTTCCGAGCATCTTGATCTGGAATGTAGGACTTCTGCTTTTTGCTATTCCGAGCTTTGCTCTTGCGGGATATGCCCGGAAAAACAATTACCCAACGGAGCGAACCGATATTGAAGAGTCAAGGATTCCGCTTGTCTTTACGCTTATATGCGTTGTCCTGTTGATGATGTTTTCGTATCGGCTTATGAGCACGATACATAGCTCTCAGTTCCTGATTGGTTCCGATGACTTTGCTGAGGAGTTTGCGGGCTTTGGCTTTTGGGCGCACTTGAAGCGTTTCTGCGTAGTGATGCTTATGTTGTGCATCTACTACGTGAACAAGCGTCAGCCTTGGATTTGGATTTTCATTATCGCCTTCATGGTTGTAAGCGTAATCAATATGGTGAAGGGCACGATGATTATTCCTGTTGTTGTGGGCGTGCTCCTTCGCTTGGCTTCTGGAAAGATGCGGATTACAGGGCGCCTTGTCCTTACTATATTAATAGGTGCGTTGGCTGTGTTCTTTGTTTCATTCGGGCTTGCTATCGTCGTTGTGAACGATATCGACATCAATGGTGGAGTCTTGCTTTGGATTTTTCAGCGCTTTGTCCACTATTTCTCGAGCGGTACCTTGGGACTGAGCGTCGATATGGAGCTGGGCTTTCCCGACAGAGGAGATTTTGATGTCATCTGGACTCCATTTATCAATATATACAATCAGATTACCGGGAACAAGGAGGTACTCTCTCCTGTGAATCCGACATTCTTCTTTACGGGCATAAGCCTGACGAACGTGCGTACGGTCTTCGGCACGCTATATATATACACCTCTCCCGTTCAGTTTGCACTTTACACCCTGGGCCTGAGTGCCTTCTGCTATACGCTGAAAATCATTTCCGTAGGGTTCAACAACCTTTTCACATGCACTACCTATTACTACTTCTGCGCCTTGCTGGCGATGGGGTGGTTTGAGTTCTATTTCTTCCATCTTGACGTTGTTGAAATCCCCGCGATGATTATCCTCTTGCACGTACTGGATTGGATGTTTATGAAGAAGGAAAAAACTTTTTTCCCTTCTCCAAAAGGAATTATTCTTTCTTCATACGGCGAGATTCCTTCTCGAGCGCGCGAGATTCCTTCTCCAAAAAATAACATGCTTTCTCACGATGACGTTGTTTATAATCATTAACTGGAACGGAGCCGACGATACCATCGCCTGCCTTAAGTCGCTTGAGCGTACGAAGGGCGATTTCCGTGTGGTCGTTGCCGATAATGGCTCGTCGGACGACAGCAGAGAGCGGATAGGGGAGTTCCTCGCTACATCGACTCTGAAGACAGAACTGTTGCCGCTCGACAGGAATTACGGCTTTGCTGTGGGCAACAATAAGGCAATAGCTTACGCCCGTAAGTACAATCCCGACTCATACATGCTTCTTAACAACGATACGGAAGTGGAGCCGGATTTCCTGCTTAAGTTGCAGGCATATCGTGCGGAACATGCTGAATGTAAGGTGTTGGGTCCTCTGATCAACTATTGGGGAGAAAAGGTGCGGATTTGGTCTTGCGGAGGCAAGCTGATCTTCGGTTCGCGGAAGGCGTATTACCGGAATGCCTTCGTGAGCGACTTGCCCGAGCGTACTCCTTTCCCGGTATCGTTCATTTCGGGTTGTGCTCTTATGGTGGATTCTTCGTTGGTGGACGAAAGCGGGAAACTGCTGACGGAGAAGTTCTTCTTCGGAGAGGAAGACTACGAATTTGCCCTCCGGATGCGTTCTCGGGGCGAAAAAATGGTGATAGTGAGAGATTCCGTCATCTATCATAAAGTGGGCTCTTCCACAAAAAAGGCTTCCAACGCTATGCTCGGAAGGGACTATATGTACTATCTTGGGCGTCTCCTTGTTGCCCGCGATTATTATTCGCCTTTGGAGTTTTCTCTCATCCGTTTGCTGACGATGAAGAAGAGCCTGAGGTATTTCCAAGCTGACGGGCTGAGCAAGAAGCAGGCAAAGCAGCTTGCAGAGCACCTCGGAGCGGATGCACGTACTAAAAAAGGCATCTCGCAGGAAGATTTTCAGCATATGTTGCACGATGGGACATATTTTGATTTTCTGAAACGTACCGATGAGTAAGGGACTGAGACAGGTTTTGATGTTATATGCTGCCACTTTCTTAGGGGCGGTGCTTAACTTCATTGCTTCGAAAATCAACACGGACGCATTGAATACGGTAGAGTATGGAAACGTGCGTTTCGTGATGAATATCATTCAGTTGCTTTCGTGGGTAGTGCTGTTTGGGTGGTTTATGTCGGGCAGCCGGCTTTTGGCGTTGTCTAATGATAAGAAGAGGAGTGCCCGGATAAGGGGGGCAATGATTGTCTTCCTACTTGTAGCTGTTTTCCTCTTAATGCTGCTGACGTCATCGGTAGGCCTTTGCTACGTGAATAGGCCTGAACTTAAGCTATTGTTCTTCTGTTCGTTGCCCGTTTGCTTGTATCCTTTGCTGACAAATTACATGAACACTACGGCGCAAGGAGATAATCATATCGTTCGTCTTTCGCTTGCCCGCGTGCTTCCTGTTTTTTGTTTCATTATAGTAGCCCTGTTGGTATATCCCCGACTCGACGCAGTTGACTCCAAAACAGTTCTCTATCTTCATTGGGGCGTTTGTTCATTGGTACTTGTCGGCATCATTATTTCCACAAAGCCCTCGTTCAGAAGCCTTAAGCCCGTATTCGCGGATTTACAGAAAGAAAACAAGGAATATGGCATCCAACTCTACTGGGGTTCATTGGCAATGGTGGCAACAAACTATCTTTCTGGCGTCACTCTGGGACTTTTCAATTCGGATAATGCTAACGTGGGCTTCTTCACGTTGGGCCTTTCGTTGGCGCAACCCATCTCGTATCTTCCAGGAATAGTTGGGACGACTTTCTTCAAACGGTTCGTGCATGAGCAGCGCATCCCGAGTAAGGTTTTCCTGCTTACGATTGCTATGACGGCTTTGTCGTGCTTCGGGTTTATCTTGCTGATAGATCCAGTAGTGAGCCTATACGACAGTTCATATTTCGTTGTCGGTTCGTATGCCAAATGGATGGCAGTAGGATTTAGCATTCACGGTATCGGGGATATGATAAATCGCTTTCTTGGCTCGCACGGGCAGGGGAGAGACATCCGTAACAGCAGCTTTGCCTGCGGATCGGTAAAGATAATCGGTTCCGTCTTGTTTGTCTGGCTGTGGAATGTAAGCGGAGCTATCCTGACTGTCTTGCTAAGTTCGTTTGTCTACGCAATTTCTCTTTATTATAATTATTGTCTTTACATAAAAAAGATTACCTTTGTGGCGTAAATACTAGCATCTATATTAAAAAGGTAATTTATGAGACATCGACTTTTCTTCATTGGGGCGTTGGATTATCCAAATATACCTCAAGCGGGGGATGCTGTGAAGAACAGATATCTCTTGTCTTTCTTTAAGGAGAAGCTGTCGGACGTCAAGTATACTGATACTCAGCGATGGAAGAGTAATCCGTTGGTATTATGCAAGGTCTTATGGAATCTGCTATTCAGACAGTTTGACAATATCGTTATTTCAACGTCAAACGTAAGCGCTTACCGTCTCATACGCCTTTCGACTTCTCTTCATTTGCGCAGTCGTATCTATTATTTCATGATAGGGGGGTATACTCCCGTCAAAATACAAAAAGGCATTTACAAGGCAGCTCCTTTCCATAAGTTGGAACGAATTGTGGTTGAAGCCGATTTGGTGAGTGAACTTTATCATGAAGTAGGCATTGACAATACGTATCGTCTATATAATTTCAAACCAGTTTATTTCGTTCCTGAAATAAATCAGCGAGAAGAAGGAAAATTAAAATTTGTGTTCTTGTCAAGGCTGACTGAACTGAAGGGTATTTTTCTTATTTTAGGCGCAATCCGCGATTTAAACTCACAGGGCCTATCGGAAAAGTTCGAAGTAGATTTCTATGGACGTATGGATGAGGATATAAAGCAACGTTTTTTTGCAGAAGTAGACTCTCTACCAAATGCTTGCTATCGTGGATTCTTGAATCTGAACAATGCAGAGGGTTACGAAATCTTGTCGTCGTATGATGCTATGCTGTTTCCGACAATGCACGTTACCGAAGGATTTCCTGGCGTGATAGCAGATGCAGCGATTTCAGCCTTACCTGTCATAGCTTCTAATTGGAGTTATGCTGAAGAAATCATTGGAAATGGGTGCTGCGGTTTCCTATTCCCTGTTGGAGATAAAAATGCTATGTTGGAGATAATGCGCAAGGTGATTGAGAATCGCGAAATATTACAGCCTTTACGGGAAAACGCATTAAAACGCTCCGCGCTGTACGACGTAAAGAAAGTCCTTAACGATACGCTCATAGCACAGTTGGGAATGGACAAACCTGTAGAAAGTTGAAAGAACTTATGTTTTCTATTAAGAAAGAACTCAAGAAGATAGCCGGACGTCTGGGGAGAAAAAAACCAGAACTCGTCGTAAGAATACGCTATTGGCTCCGTTTTCGCAAGCGCTTGAACTTACGAAATCCAAGGAACCTTAATGAAAAGATACAATACTTATCGCTGCGAACGAATACGGAAGAATGGTCGAGACTGACAGATAAATATGCAGTACGCGAGTATGTTGCCGAATGTGGATTGGAGCATATATTGAACAGGTTGTATGGCGTATGGAACTCTGCGGAAAAGATTGATTTTGAGTCGTTGCCACAACAATTTGTCCTGAAAGCTACTCATGGTTCTGGAGACAGCATAATTGTTAGTGATAAGAGTACAACGAACTTGGACGAGATACGACGTTCAATGCGACAGACTCTTTCCGAGACGTATGGCCTTGATGAAGGAGATATTCATTATTCTCGTATAACTCCGCGTGTTGTTGCTGAACAGCTCTTGCAGAATGACGAAGAGTCTGCTAAATATTCTTCTTCCCTTATTGATTACAAGATTTGGTGCTTTAATGGGAAGGCTTACTATATATGGGCTTGCATAGACAGAACGAAAGAGTCAGTTCGTGTGATGACGTATGATACAGAATGGAATGCTCATCCTGAATATTCTGTGGCAACTCATCACTATAAAATTTCCGATTATATCCCCAAGCCCGATAATCTGACAGAAATGCTAGAAGTGGCAGAAAAACTATCTGCTCCGTTCCCTGTCGTCCGGGTTGATTTGTATAGTGTCGGAGGCGCAATTTATTTCGGAGAGATGACTTTTACTTCTATCGGGGGATTGATGAATGTATATTCTCCCGAGTTCCTTGACAAAACGGGACAGCTCATTACGCTTCCGTCGGCGAAAGATTAATCATCTTCGTCAGGATTAGTCTCAAGGAAATATAACTCGGAGAAAATAAAAAAAGACAGTTTTCTTTTCCTTTTCGCTTGCTTTGTTGTACCTTTGCACGCAATTTTTGGAAATGCTCGAAGATACGCAAAGCATAAACAAGGAGCCTTTGGTGTCGGTAATAATGCCGACATACAATTGTGGGCGGTATTTGAAGAAGACAATTGAGTGTGTCCTCTCTCAGACTTTTACCGATTTCGAGCTTGTCATTACCGACGATTGTTCTACCGATCCGAAGGTGCACGAGATACTTTCGTCCTTCGAGAAAGACCCTCGCGTTCGGGTTTTCTATCTGGAAAAGAATTCAGGCGCAGGCGTAGCACGTAACAAGTGTACTGAAATGGCTCGCGGGAGATATATCGCCTTCTGCGACGGAGATGATTACTGGATGCCTACGAAGCTGGAGAAGCAGCTGAAGCTGATGCAGGAAAAGGACTGCTGTCTGAGCTACACTTCGTATCTTGAGCTGAACGATGCGGGAAATGCTGTCAGCATCATGCTTCCTCCCGAGCGCCTGACTTTCCGCGACACGCTTCACGACGATAAAATCGGTTTCTCTACGGCAATGTACGATACCAGCAAGTTCGGGAAATTCTACATGCCTACTATCCGCCGCCGTCAGGACTGGGCTCTTGTCTTGCTCATTCTGCAAAAATGCAAGGAGGCTTTTGGCGTTGACGAGGTGCTGACGTATTATAACCTGAGTCGCAACTCATTGTCGCGCAAGAAGATTCCTTTGGTTCGGTATGCAGTTCAAGTGTATCAGATTGTCTTGGGATACTCGAAGGTTCACTCCTATTTCTACCTGTTCTTCTGCTTTCTGCCTGCGTATGTCCTAAAAAAGCTCAAGAAACGTCGCGATATAAAGAAATACCTCAAGGATCATCCCAATCCTGTAGAAATCTAAAAAACGCCATCTCTGAGAGGTGACGTTTTTTCTTTCTTCAAAAAAATTTTTTCTTTCTACATCTCGCGAGATTCTTTCTTCATCTCGCCGTTTTCTTTCTTCATATGTTTTTTTCCTTTGGGCAGTTTTCCTCCTTCACTTATTCCGTATGGAAGGTGATGCTGTCGGGCTGAGGATGAACAAATTCAAAGAGAAGTGTGCGGGAAAGTCCTTCGCGGAGCGTATAGGGAGGAACGAAACCGGTTGAATGTGCTTTGGTGGAGTCGGTCTGCGTGCTTGCGCAGAATTTCTTTACTCTGACGGAGCTGATGTTTAACTTCTTACGGGTAATCCACGCAAGAGCGTCGAAAACGTATCCTCCAGCCATTCCCAGCCAGTAGGGGAGGTGAACAGTCGGAATTTTCTTGCCGAGAACCTCTTCGGCAAGCTGTACAAGGCTATTCATGTCGAAGTCAGGTCCGTCGGAATAGTTGTAAACTTGGCAGCCCTCGGTATCCGTCTCCAGAACGTGCTTGACAAAGCTGACGATGTTTCCCACATAGGCCATCGACTTGCGGTTTTTCCCGTTGCCTACCATCATAAAACGCCCTCGGGCTATCTGGTTGAGCAGATTGTAGACATTTCCTCTGTTTCGCTCTCCGAAAATAACGGTAGGACGCAAAATGGTAGCCGTTACGTCAGAATGGCTCGACAGCCAGGCTTGAAGGACTTGCTCTGCTTGCCATTTTGATTTGCCGTAGTGATTGAACGGATCTGCGGGGCTGTCTTCCTTGGGCATCTCTTTGTCGAGGCCATAGATGGCAAGGCTGGAAAAGAATACGAGTCGCTTGATGCCGTTTAATTCCATAGCGTCAAGCACTACTCTCATCCCTTCCACGTTGGTGTCGTAATAGAGGGAAGTGGGCGTGACGTCGTCTCGGTGCTGTGCTGCCAGAAGAACCACGATGTCTGTCCCCCTAAGCATCTCGTTCATCTGCGCAGGAATGCGGACGTCGCCGATTCGTGTCAGTTCCGGGAAGAAAGGGCTGTTGACGAGATCGATGTTCTCAATCTCGTAATCATCTTTCAGCAGTTCAATCAAGCGAGTGCCGACGAAACCAGAGCCTCCTAATATAGAAATCTTCATTTTTCTTGTTTTCGCCGCAAAGATAGAGACAAAAATCGGGATAGGGAAAAAATAAGGGAGTATTCTTCTTTATTCGCGGGAAAGCCCCTCCCATTAATAATGCAAGAGGCAGATGCGCACTTCGTCGTTTTCCAGCATCATCGTCTTTTTGCTTATGGAGAGATGGAAGGCGTCGGGCTGATGGTAGATGCCAAAGGCCGCCACTTCTTGAATGGGCGCAAGTTCTTTCTCCGTCTTCGCAATGTTATAGGAGTATTTGTAGAACGTCCCGAAGGATAGTATTCCGTCCTGCACGGTATAGGAACTGATATATTCGTGCCCAAGAGAGCCTTTGTTGCGTATTTCGGGGTAATAAGTGAGCTTTACTAAATCACACTCGAAACTGATGTAAAGTCTTCCTTTTGCATCTCCCGTGATGCTGCTGGCCTTGTCTTCAACGGAACGTACTTGCCAGAAACCATCCAAATCGGAATAACGGGGATTCTGCTCACAGGATGTAAGGAACAAAACGAGCAAAAGTGATATGAGGTAAACGATTCGTTTCATAGGGTAATCTTGTTGAGGGCTTGGTTCTTAGAATGTTTTCTTCAGCGAAATCTGCAAGCCGGCATTGTTGCCGATGATGGTTCCCTTGTCGGCAGCAAGCGCTGCAGTAAAGTCCCATCCTTGAAGACGATTAGGCGTCCATGTTCCTTCGACGAGGGTGCTGAATGTGTTTGCCGGCTCGGGAAGAGGATCAATGTATGAGCCCCAAGAACGCACAAGTGTACCGAGAATCCTATACTTCCACTCTGCGTGAGGATTTCCTGCAAGCCCAAGATGATAGGCGCGGATGCGGGTATGGGCGTTGATGAGCACTCCGTCTTCGTTGTAGGCAGGAGAGTACAGAAGCGGGGAACCTATAGTCATTCCCCAATGCTGATAGGCAGGATAGCTACTATTATAATAATAGAGAGCAAAGCCGTGAATGCTTTCCGGCAAGACAGAAGTAGAGGTGTGGTGAATACTGCCGCATTGGTCACGCGTAGTGTTGTATTCAACGACAACGGTGCTCACGTAAGGATTGGCAGGCAGGGAAATCTCAAGGCCTGAGAGCCCGTCGAACCAAGGATAAGCAATCCAGGCATGCTGGTTTCCTTCCATATCGCTTGTTGCGTTCCAGGGCGTCATTCCGGTTCTCCCGTCAAAGTAATGCTCGTAGTAGGCGCGCACTTTCCAGTCTTCCGCCTGATAATTTCCGGCAAAGTGGATGCTTCCGAAATGGTTTCCTGCGGCGTTCTTTTGGTCGGCGATGGTGGAGTTTTCTCCTCCGTTCAGAGGGACAAGAGCTTTCAGGTAATCCTTCATAGAGGAGGGATTGTTGAAAAGGAGTGCGTCCGTTTCTTCTCTTACCGAGCTGTATTCCCAAAGTTCTCCTCCGAACATACAGTCCATCTCCAGCCCCACTTCGAAGGAGAGGGGAGAGGCTTCCTTATTACCTATTTTTAAAAAGGCGCTTTTTTCGTGGAAGAGGGCGTTTTGCGTGTAAAGGGAATAAGTCGAAGGTCTTACAAAATCTCGTTGGTACTGATTATCGGTAAGCTTACCATAACTGATGAAGCCTTTGACGTGAGCCCATCCAGAGGTGAATGGAACAGCTGTATAGTCCTCAATGCCGAATCGAACCTGCGGAATGGGGCGCGCGTTGCCCGACCAAGTCATTCCGCCTGTGGAAAGAAGCGGATTCTTTCCCTGCGCCCATCGCTCCTTGCTTCCTACCGACAGCTGCCAGCAGAAGAGCCGCGCTTCGGCATAAAGCTGATGCACATCGAAAAGAGATGGATAGTTGTATGCTGCCGCAACATCTGCCCCGTAGCTCCAAGCGAAGGTCTTTCCTTCGTCAAAAGGACGGATGGCCGATACTCGTGCATAGGCGCCAGTAGGACTTGTTGTGGAAAGTCCTTGACGGTTGGCGGTGAACCAGAAAGGTGCATAGTTCCCCGTTCCGGCATTTACATTAGTGCTGACAGCAAACAGAATGCTTTCTCCGTCGCCCCCTGCGAAGGAAGAAGTGCAGATTATGGAGAACAAAAAAAGAATTATGTAGAAGGGATATTTTTTTTTCATTTCTTCTTATGCTCGTATGCGTAATAGATTATGCCAGTTCGCCAAGTCCTTGACGAACAATTTCATGTTCCCCAGTCGTACAGTCAACGATAGTAGAGTGGCTCGTTCCTCCGAGTCCTCCGTCGATAACCAAGTCAACCAGCTCGCCGAATCTCTCGTCGATAAGTTCTGGGTCCGTCAGATATTCGATGTCGTCATCTTCGTCGTAAGGCAAAGTAGTGGAGAGCAAGGGCGCGTCAATACATTGGCAGATGGAAAGAGTGATTTCGTTGTCGGGTATGCGGATGCCCACTTCCTTCCTGTTGCGGAATATTTTAGGAAGGCGGCTGCCTGCGGGAAGAATGAAGGTGAAAGGCCCGGGAAGGTTGCGGCGCATAAGTTTGAACGAGGCGTTGTCCACCTTTACGTATTCGCTGATGGTGCTCATGTCGGGGAAGACGACGGAAAAACGATGTTTCCTCGGGTCTAATCCTTTTATCTGGCAGATGCGCTCGATGGCGCGCTCTTTCAGCGCGTGACATCCGATAGCATAAGTTGTGTCGGTAGGATAGATAATGATGCCGCCGTCGTTGAGCACGTCGGAGATCTGCTCCATTATGCGCGGATTGTTGTCCTTTTCAAAAAGTTTTTGTAGCATAATCCTTATTTTCTTTCATGCAAAGATACGGATTATATGGATAAAAAGGGCTTTCAGAAGAAAAAAATAAAATTTTTGAAAAAAAGTTGCCAAAAAATTTGGAGGAATGAAAATTATTTCGAAATCTTTGTGATATCAAAATGATATCAAAGAAAAAGTCAGTATTATTAACCTTATAAATTTAAAAAGTATGGAAAAGAAAAATGAGTATTCCTTCAGTGGACTTTTGATGAACGGCTTCCTTGCCTTGTTTCTTAACATTGCATTGTATGCTTTGTCTATCTACCTATTAATTTTAGGAAACAACAATGGTTGGTTTATCTGTCTTGGCGCTGTGTTAATGGTATTAGCCTGCTTGATGTCGGGCGGATTCGTAAAGCTTGAGCCCAACGAGGCAAAGGCAATGGTGTTCTTCGGAAAGTATCGTGGAACGCTGACGAAGACGGGCTTCTACTGGGTAAATCCTTTCTATAGCCGCAAGTCCCTTTCGTTGCGTGCCCGCAACCTGAATCCCGAGCCCATCAAGGTGAACGACAAGTCGGGTAACCCAATCCTTATCGGTATGGTACTTGTCTGGAAACTTGAGGACACATACAAAGCACTTTTCGAGATTGACACTCAGTCGATGGCTGTTTCCGGAACTACGGGCAAGCAGCAGGCTTCGATGCTGATGCGTGCTTTGGAGAACTTCGTGAAGGTTCAGAGCGATGCTGCTCTCCGTCAGGTAGCCGGCGACTATGCTTACGACGACACTTCGACGGGAGGAGACGACGAACTTACTTTGCGCAGCAATGCCGATGAAATCAACCAGACGCTGGTGGAGACACTCAACGATCGTCTCGCTATGGCTGGAATCCATGTGATTGAGGCTCGCATCAACTATCTTGCTTATGCTCCTGAGATTGCTGCAGTAATGCTGCGTCGCCAGCAGGCTGATGCTATCATCACGGCTCGTGAGAAGATTGTCGACGGAGCTGTCTCGATGGTTAAGATGGCTCTTGACAAGCTGAAGGCTGAAGGTGTGGTGGATCTTGACGAAGAGAAGAAAGCCGCTATGGTAAGCAATCTGCTTGTAGTGCTCTGTGGTGACGAGCCTGCTCAGCCCGTCGTAAACAGCGGTACCTTATATAATTAATAGAAGGCATCTGCCATTCTTCTTAATAGTAACAGACGAATGGGAAGCATCATGAAGGAGAAAGAGACTAAAAACTTCATTTTGCGTATAGATGTCGACACAATGGCAGCTATTGAACGTTGGGCTGCGGATGAATTCCGCAGCACCAACGGGCAATTGCAATGGATTATCAACGAAGCGCTCCGCAAGAGCGGAAGAATAAAGAAAACGAAGGCTGACCGACAGGAAGTGGAGTCCAAATGAGGCTCCGACGACTTGCGCGTGTCTGACGTGTGAAATATCAGAAATGTTTTTATCAGATAAAACAATGAGACGAGTTTATTTGGATAATATAAGATGGATAACTGTCGTGCTGGTGCTTGTCTACCACGTTTTCTATCTTTTCAATGCCGAAGGCGTCTTCGGGGGCATAGGCGGCTTTGCCGAAGTGCAGTATCAGGACGTCATCGAGTATGTGCTCTATCCTTGGTTCATGCTGCTGTTGTTTGTCGTTGCGGGCATGTGCTCGCGTTATGCGCTGGAGAGTCTGGAAGCGAAACTTCCCAGTAGAAAGGAGGCTCATCGCCAGTTTATCCGTTCTCGTACGACGAAACTGCTGGTTCCTTCCACTCTTGGCTTGTTTGTCTACCATTGGATGACGGGTTACCTCAACATGTTTGCCAGCGGAGGAAGTATTCCAGAGGGCGTTCCGGGGGTAATCCGCTATTTCATCTACGCCTTTACCGGCATCGGGCCGCTTTGGTTTATTCAGGATTTGTGGCTGTTCTCGCTTCTGCTCGTTGTCTTCCGCTTGCTCGACAAGAAGGACCGAGCCTACGCGTTTTGCGGAAAACTGGGAAATATGTCGAGCATCACGATAACTGTTTCGTTGATGGCGCTTGCTGCTCTCTTCTGGCTGGCTGCTCAGTGGTTCCCGGGCTCTACTGAAGCACATCCGTGGGCTGGTTTGCTCAACTTGTATCGCCCGCTGTTCTATCTCGTGGGTTTCTTGGTTGGGTATTATGTGCTGTCGCACGAGAAGGTTACCGACGCGTTGGCCGAACAGCGCTGGGCGCTGCTGTTCATCGGCATCACATGTGCTGTGCTGTATGTTTACCGTAACTTCGGAGCTGACTATCCTATGCTTGCACCCAGGCGCTTGACGAATGTCTATGCGTGGATGGCTGTGCTGGCTATGCTGGGCTGCTTCAAGGCGTGGGGCAACAAGACTTCGGGCTTCGCAACATATATGACGCGCAGCAGCTTCGGGCTCTACATCGTGCATTATCTTCCCTGTCTGGCAACAGCCTGGACGCTGAAGACGATGACAACATTGCCCGTATGGGCCATTTATGTCATTACGCTGCTGGCAACGTTCCTTGTCTCGATTGCCTTGTGGGAATCGCTTCGGAGAATTCCCCTCATCCGTTGGATGATGTTCGGCATCAAGAAGACAAAGGAGAAAAAATTATGAAGAAAGAAAACGGCGAGATGAAGAAAGAATCTCGCCGTATGAAGAAAGAAAAAAAATTTTTCAAGAAGGGAAAATTTTTTTTGGAGAAGGGAAAAATAATTATGTAGAAAGAATAATCCGCGTATGCCAACATTGAATATCATCATCAGCATTGCCGTTTTCGTAGGCTGCTTTCTTATTGCTGCTGCGACTATTCCTGTGCGTAACTTCATTCAGGACGACTTGCTCTTTGTCTGCTTCCTCTTGGGCAACAAAAAGGTTATCGACATATCGGAATCGGGGCTCCAGGAGGTTCCTGACGACGCCAAGAAACATCTTGTCAAGGTGTTCGGGGGCAATATCGGCAGAACACGAACTGGGACTTATAGAAACATCCGAACTGGGAATAAGTATCATTTCTATCTTACCGGAAAAGGTAGAAGGGTATACATTGAGTCGTTCGGAAAGAAGTATATTGTCGACTTGAAAGAAAACTAAAAGAAAAGTTTGTATGAAAAACAATCGTAAAAGTATCATCATCTATCTTCTGCTGGTATTCACGATTTCCTATCTCTTTGAGATACTGGCAGTAATGCCTTGGTACGCAAAAGTGAATTCGGGGGAGATTACAGACACGACTCGTGTCGCTTTAGTAATGGCGCTCGTATCTGCCTGTATGTTCATTCCTACTGTAAGTGTCCTGCTCACGCGGGTCATTACGAACGACTGGAAGAACTGCTATCTGCGTCCTAACTTCAAGGGGAATCTCGTTCCGTACCTTATCGGGTGGTTCGGGCCCCTTGTTCTGGTTGTCATCGGAGCTGCCGTCTGGTTTGCATTCAATCCTGAGGCGTTTACTTCCTTTACCAATCCCTATGCGGAGAAGGTGCCTGGGGTAGGAGGAATAGTGATTTTCGTAGCATTGTTGCTCCTCTCGCCCCTCTTGAACTGTGTGGCTTGCTTCGGCGAGGAGTGGGGCTGGCGAGGATTCCTCATGCCTCGTCTCCACGAGGAGTATTCGTTCTTCAAGGCTTCAATGCTGACGGGACTTATTTGGGGACTTTGGCATGCTCCGCTTATTGCCGCAGGACATAACTATCATCAGATCTACGGCATCAGCTCCGTTTGGATGGTGCTTGCTGCAATAGGTGCGATGTGTATCTTGAGTATGGTGCTTGCTGTCTTGTTTGGCTACATTTCTGAACGTGCACATAGTGTTTGGCCCGCCGTGTTGGCTCATGGGTGTCTTAACGGAGTGGCAGGACTTCCGCTTATGTTCACAAGCGTAATGTATGATCCGACGTCATTGACGGATGGGACGCAGTCGCCCTTTAACCCGTTTGTGGGACCTCTCAGCACGGGAATTATAGGAGGATGCGCGTTCATCGTCGTTGCTGTCATAATCCTCATTGTAATGCATCGGCGTGAAAGGAAAGAGTCTGCATAGGAAACTCGGACTATTAGAAAGGAAAGAGGAGCCTGGCTTTCGTCAGGCTCCTCTTCTGTTTCTGCCGTACAACGTCTTCGAGCAGATTATTTGATAACCTTCTTACCTTTTATAATATATATTCCCTTGGGTAAGTCGGAGAGTCGGAGGCCTTTTGTCTGAATGGTACGCCCGAGCATGTCGTAGATAACGTCGGGAAGCAGCTCCTCCTCAACGATAAGCGGCTCAACGCTCGAGTTGTCTTTCTTGAAGATAGCCATTATGGAGGTATCCTTGTTCAGAACGATGGTGCGCGGATTGTTTATGCGCCCGTCACTCCACATGCCGAAGAGGAATCCTTCGTAAGGAATGGCTTCGATGGTGACACTTGTGCCTGCGGGATAAGTTCCAGCGCCCGTTACGTACCCTTGTGTCGGGTCCTTAATGGTAATGGTAAGCGTGTAGCTCAATTCCGAAACGTGCATCATTGTTGTCACGTCGCTGAGTTCGATTTCGGTTCCGCGCGTAGTAGTAAGGCGTATGTTCTGGATGGTTACCTCGTAGTCGCCTTCCACAATTCCTGCTGCTGCGAGCGAAAGCGTGAAGATGTCGCCCTCAGATGCGTTGAACGGCTGGTTGTTGGTAGAGTAAAGGATGACTCTTTCGATGTTGTTGCCGATATCTCCTCCTGTAGAGGTGTGAGTATAGGATGCCCATTCTTTGCTGATGGAAGCCTTGCCGGAAGCTCTGATGCCTTCGGGAAGCACGATGTCCATCTGCAGGGCTGTGAAGCTATCTTCCTCGTCGTAGTCGTTGAGTCCGACTGTCAGCAACCAGTCGCTGCCTTCATGCAATTCCTCGATGGAGGCATAGATGCTGTCGGTAGGAGGAATGATTTCTTCTGCGTTAGGGTCAGAGAGTTCAATAACGGTTGGTGAGATATTCTGGTAGCGTGTGGTGTATTCGAAAGAGAACTTGCTTAGCGGCTCGGGGAAAGTCACTTCAACATAGTGGTATCCTGTTGAGTAATCAGACCAAGACCAGAGAGAATGGAAGTAAGTGCCGCGATTCCTGTCGCAGATATACTCCATAGGGCCTTCGCTTCCTTCCTGCGCGTTTGTCTCAAAATTATCTACCGTCAGCTCGATTTCGTTTCCGTTGGCATCGTATAGATAGAATTCGGAAATGGCAAAACAGGGATAACCGCCTCCGGAATCACCCGTAGTTGTGGCTTCAACGGTGATGCGCAAAGCTTCAATCGCTTTCGAGAGTTGAATGTCTGGGGAACTGAAACGATATTGATTAAGGGTGTTCCACCATCCTTCACTGTAAAGATCCTCTTCTCCTGGAAGTCCGTCTTCAGTTGTGAGCGTCACAGGCAGCGAGGTTATTTGTGCTGTTGCTGTCCCAATAAGGGTTAAGGCAAGAACAAATAGCAAATATATCTTTTTCATCATAGTGCGCACAGAAAAGAATTAGTAGATAATCGTCTTTATTCCGTTCACAATGTAAATGCCGCTCGGCAGATGGAGGCTTGTTCGTCCCGTAGGAACGTCGAGAGCCTGCTGCAGTAAGCCGTTAGCGCTATAGACATCCACGTGAGTCGGAGCGATAGCGTCGATTGTCAGCTGCTTTCCTCCTTCTACACGGATGTTTGCCAAAGCAGGATTGATACCCGTGCTCGGCGCAAAACGTCCGAGAGTTGATGTCATGTGCTGATCTTCCCCTTCGCGCGTAACGATAGAGGCGTTGTTGAGAGCTATAGCGCGTGCGTTTTGATCAACTACGGCATCGGCGCGCACTTTCAGACGCAAGACGTCGCCTACGCTGAGGGGAGCGTTTGTGTCGGAGTAAAGCAGAACATGGGTTGTCTGCTCTTCGCCCTGCTTGTAGCTGACGTTGTGCGAAGCATTGCTGCTGCTGACTTCAACGAGCGTCATACCTTCGGGCAGCACGATGTCGAAAGTGCAAGCGGTGTAGGCAATGCTCTCGTCAGCCTCCTCGACAGGCAACAGCATCACATCCACGCTGGCGCTTTCGCCCAGGCTGGCGTCGAAGTCATTCATGCAGAGGCGTACCTCAGCGGCTGCCGTGCGGTAGGGCGAGAGGGTTACGCCTGCTTCTGTCAGCAGTTGGATTACCCAGACAAGGTCGGTGACGGTTATGATTTCGTTCTGGTCAACGTCAGCGTTCTTGAAGTTAAAGTCGTCATCCTCGGCTCCCAGCAGGTAGTCGATGAGGCATACAACGTCGGCAGCGCTCAGGAAGCCGTCACCGTTCACGTCGCCCTTTCCGTCGCCCTCATCATCGATGACGTAGACGTCGATGTTGCTCATGATGTACTGGGTGCGGTTTCTCAGCCAGTTGCGGATGTTGCGTATGGAGTTTCCATAGTTGCTGCCGTCGCCCCAAAGTGAATTGTTGTGTCTGAATGAGGCTTCCGCGAAGTCATAGTAGTCCTGCGCATACTCTATCATCTCGTCAAGATGGTTGTCCATGAAGTTCTTCCAGACGCGGTAGTACTCGCGTTTCACGTCGTCGCTGCTGTAGCGCAGGGCATAGAAGAAGTTGTCTCCTGCCTGCCCGCGCATCTTCGTGTGGAGCAAGTCTGTTGTGGCGTCGTATTGGTAGTATCTGGAGCTGTTTTCGTAGCCAAAAGCCCAGTCGAGGTCCCAGACGGGGCCAAAGCGATATTTGGCGTTCAGCGAGTGAAGTCCTTCTTTATAGACGTAGGTACTCTTGGGATGTCCGAGCTCCATGTTGTTGATAAGGTCGTTGACCATAAAGAAGCGTGCAAACGACTCCAGGTCCATCATTCTCTCGAAGCCGCTGTTCCTGTAGAGGGCATTGCAGAAGTCGTCGAACTCATCCTCATATGTGGCAAACAGTTCTTCTGCGACATCGCTCCATTCCTCGTCGGTAAGGTCGGGGTCTTTCACGTTTGTAGGCAGCGTGAAGGGACTGGAGTAGAACTTATACGTCTCGTCGAAGTAGCTGTCGAGCTCAAGCAGCACGCCGTTAGCCTCGTCTATATCGATGCTGTTGTTTGCGATGCCCACTTTCTCGGTGAAGGTGTAGCTTCCGCGATAGCTATCGTTGATGTACAGCTCAACAGGTATCACGTCGTTGGCTCCGTCGGTGCCCACCATACGAGCTGCCTTCATGCCCATCGCGTTTGCCATCATCGAGCCCGTTTGCGCGTTGGCTATCAAGCACCAGCTCTTGCCTTTCTTCAGCCCGAAGGGCTTTTTCTTCGCGTTGAATTTCACGTTGTAGGGACTCTTTCCCCATTGTCCTGCCCAGCTGCTGTTGCCGCGTCCTTTGATGCGGATGCTGTCCTCCATATCGTCGTACATGCCGTTTCCTGTCAGCTTGAAGTAGCCTGTCTGCCACATCATGCGGTCGATGTACTTCGTACGGCTGTGGTTGGGCATCTCTCCGTTGTCTGTCCAGATGTCGATGCGGGGAACTTCGCAACGGTCGGACATCCAGTCGATATGTATGGTATAGTCTCTGCCGTAGGGGAGCATCTGGTTTGCGTAGGTAGCAGCTTGGATGAGCACAGGCTCGTCGCCCGATTCGATGTATTCGAGAATGCGCATCTCAGCCCAGGCAACGTAGTAGGGAAGGGGATTGCCGTTGCTCGGAGTCTTCTCTCCTTTGGTAGCTGTCAGGCGAAGGTACCTGTAGCTGCCGCCCAGGTCTATGGGCTCGGAAGAAAACTTCTGTCCGCCTCCGCCTGTATATTTCGTGGGCAGCCCGTCCTCTTCTGCCGTCAGCACGGTGACGGGCGTCCAGGTGGTGCCGTCGTTCGAAGCGTGGATAGTCAGCTCCGTGATGTTGTAGTTGCTCGAGCGGTTCCAAGTCTGATAGAAAAGCTTGAACTGGCTGAGTTCATGGGGAAGGGCAATGTCGATATAGACGCATTCCATCAGCTGCCCGTTTCCGTATCTCGACTGGAAGTAGGTTTCTTCGTTGTTGTCAATCATCTTGTCGGTAGTCTCATAGTCGAGATTCGACTCCTGATTGGAAGAGATCATGTCGGCGGTGAGTTCCACTTCCACCCATCCGTCTTCCTTCACCTCGCTCCAAATGTCGTCGGTAAGCTTCGTCCGGTTGTAGATCTTCCAGTTGGGATAGCTCACGGTGTAGGTGATGTCCTTGTCGAAGCGCAGGCGCGACACCTTCGACTCCTGGGCCACTCCGTCGACATAGGCTACGGAGTTCTCGTCGCTCAGCTTGAACGAGGGCGTGAGGCGCTTGCCGATTACCGGCACCTCAAGTTCGAGGTACTGGGGCACGATGCCGTCGAGGAACAAGGGCTCCACGTCGCGCACCAAGTCGGGGTTGAACTTGTTGTTCAGCTTGAACGATGTCATCGTGGGCAGCTCGGGAGCCTGCGTGGAAAGGTTGGCAACATCGCTCATCGCGAAGGTGACGACGGTGTCGCCCACGAGGCTGAGTGTCAGCGTCTCCAACGTTCGCGAAATGGAGAGGACGCACTCTGCGGGGAATACAGTCAGCGACCCGTCCTTACCGTAAACGTACGTGTCGTCGGCGCTGCTCGTGGCGGGGACGGCTGCCTGCAGCAGGCAGGCAAATAATAGTGGAGTAAAATGTTTCATTCTCAATTTCAAGGTGCTCAATAAACAGATGTTTGCGCGTATGCGCGAGCGTAATATCGGGCAAAGATACGGCGTCTTTCCGTAGCGTCCAAATTTTTCGCCCCTTTTCACACCTTTTAGCAAATGGGAAGCCCTTCTGGTAAGTTGAAAAACAGAATACAGAAATTCTTTGGAAAGGAAGGAAAACAACTTTTTTCGCTCTTCGGAAGGCAGAATGCTCTTCGTGGAAAAGAAATTGCATTCGCTTTTTCTCAAAGAAAGTTGTTTTGACATCACGAAGGAACACGTGTGCCTTCGTGATGTCTTAACTTCTCCTTCGTGAAGGAGAACGTGTGCCATCGTGATGGTATAAAGCTTTTCGGAATAAAAAAGGACGTTGAAAAGCGCAAAACGATTTTTTCACGGCGTGACAATATACTTTCATTACATGTTAAAAGTTTTTCCTTTGTCATAAAAAATGCTTTTCCCCGTGGCTAACAGAATAAGTCTGTCGTTATGTGTTTTCTAAAAAACGTGACCCGTGTTAGTATTATTCCTATTAAGGAAAGATCTGGTTTAACATATAACTGAATATAGTTTACTCACTTTTTTCGTTGACATTCCGTTTCCTTTTAACGTGCTGGCATGATAAATTCTCAGAATAGTTCTGAAAAAAGTTAAATTTTGTTGTTTTTTTCGTTATTTTTCTTGTTCAGTCAGAAACTTATACATATTTTTGAGGCGGATAAGCGTGCTTTCATCATGTGAATCCAGATTTTTGTGATAAAAAGAAGCGTTATGCTGTTCTTTTAAATAGGGACCTCGGAGATTTCATGTACGGTAAGAGAACATGAGTGATTCCGTGCATTGCGTGGAATGTTATCTTAATCTTCTGTGCCGTGTTTTCTCATGACTTTCAATTTGAGAGAAGCAGATACAGTTCCACGCTTCATCTGTTTAATAGTTCCTCTTAGGAACTGAGAGGATGGTGGAAAACGATGAAAAAAGTATTTTTTTCTTGTATTCTGTTTGCTTTTGGCACAATGACAGCAAACGCACAGCTTCTCGTGGGCGACATGAATGGTGATGGTAGCCTTGATGTGTCTGACGTTACGGTTCTGGTTGGCACCATCCTCGGAAATACCGCAGAGCAGCATATCTATGGAGAACACATCATTGTAGACAATCATGAATACGTCGATTTAGGCCTTCCCAGCGGCACGCTTTGGGCAACGTGTAACGTTGGTGCTGATTGCCCTGAGGACTATGGTGACTATATGGCTTGGGGCGAGACGGATGGTTACAAAGAAGGAAAAACTGTTTTTAACTATAACACATATAAATGGTGTAATGGGGTGTATTACAAGCTGACCAAATACTGCAGCTATCGGAGTTACGGCAACGACGGCTATACAGATGAGTTAACGGAGTTGGAGCCAGAGGACGATGCTGCCAATATCTACTGGGGAATGATGTGGCAGCTTCCTAGCGTGGATCAGTTTATGGAACTATTCGATATTGAATATACTACTACCAAATGGACAATACAGAATAACACGAACGGCCTTAAGGTCACTAGCAATGTTAATGGAAAAACTATTTTCCTTCCTGCAGCTGGTGCCCGTAGCAATAGTTCCCTCGGGTCTATGGGTTCAGGAGGAGCCTATTGGTCGCGCTCGCTGTATCCAGATAGTCCGAGTTGTGCTTGGGGTCTGTATTTCTATGCGGGCGGCGTTGGTGTCAACAACTATGGACGCTACAATGGTTACTCTTTGCGTCCCGTGCGTATTAAAGAATAGGAAGATCTTTTTTGCTCCCTCCAAAAAGTGAAATATAATCTGAATTGGATAAAGGAAGAAGATTGCGACGAGCGTGGTCTTCTTTCTTTTTGTGGCTAGTCCAACGCGTCGAGTAATCATCTTCGATGGATAAATAGTCTTCTTTGCTTCCTCAGTTATGATTCGGCGTGTGGAAAAGTAGCTCGTACGTATGGGGCAAAAGGAAAATGAAAAAATGCAATTTAATATAGGAGTGGTAGTGAGATTTATTAAAATATTTCTGTAACTTTGTGGCGTCGGTTCGTCTTTTAGACGAATACGGACGGAAAACGAAATGAGAAGTATGCCTCGAAACATCTGTTCACGTCTTCGTGTTGTCGTTGTCCTCGCCTGTCTGGCGTTGGGCGCCTGCAGCACGCACCCGCAGTTGGAGCGGCTTGAGGACGAGGTGACAGAGATGCAGCACTCCCAGCGAACTGCCGACAACATTGCCTTCTATCGCGCCCGTCAGAGGGCTGAGCGCTATCTGCGTCTGGCAGGACGGACGGCTCGTTTCTTTTCCGAGGAGGATCGTTTGCGCTATGCCCACGCGCAGACGCAGTACCATCTGACTTCCGCTGCCTATTACTACATGCTGAGCCAGCAGAACAGAGCCGCGCAGGAGATGCTCCAGATTGACGAGGATAACCCCCTGACGGCCTCCACGCGCCAATGGCTCGAGTACCGCTATCTCTGCGGCTATTACGGCTACGGCCCTGAGGTGGGCAGGCTCGGCATACGTCAATGTCAGGGAATTGCCAACCAGCTGGCAGCCTCGGACGACTACTGGCGTGTGGAAGCGAAGCTCATTGAGGCTTCGTTGCTCAGCAGCGAAGGCAACTTCTCGGCTGCTCTCGATACACTCCGCTCGATGGAGCCGCTTTACGTGGAGCACAAGCCCGATGCCCTGAATGCGGAGCTGTTCCCCGAGAGCCTCAGCAGGCTCTACGAGCAGATGAGCGTAGCCTATGCCGGGCTGGGCAACAAATACCTCTCCGACAGCTACCGAAACCAATACCTCGACCTTTTGAACGAGATACGCGAGGATAAAGAACTCCCGGCACGTCGCGCAGAACTGGAAAAGCGCGTCTCCTCGGTGCGACGTCTGTTCTTCGTGACGATAGCTTTCATTGCCCTCGCGGCAGCGCTTCTCTGGCTGCTGGCACGCCGTTGGCGCAAGCGGGGCAGGGAATATCTCAGCCAGCTCAACGAGCAGCTCGACGAGGAACGCCGCGAAGCAGGCGAGCGCTACGCCCTTCATCAGCTCCAGGCAGAGAAGAACAAGCGCGACAACATCATGCGCAAGGCCTCGCTCTCCATTGTGACGGGAGTCATCCCCCTCATCGACCGCATGCGGCGCGAGATACACCACAAGGGCGACTACGAGTACGTGAGCGAGCTGGCGCAGGAAATCGACTACCGCAACGAGGTGTTGGCGAAATGGATTCAGACGCGTCAGGGGATGGTAAACCTCCACATCGAGAACTTTGCCCTGCGGGATATCTTCGACATCGTTGCCAAGAACAAGCCCTCCTTCTCGGCAAAAGGAATTCACCTCGACGTGCTGCCTACCGACGCTACCGTGAAAGCCGATAAGGCGCTTACGCTGTTCATGCTCAACACGTTGATGGACAACGCGCAGAAGTTCACCCCGAAGGACGGTACCGTCCGAATCAGCGCTGAGACGGAGGGCGACTATGTGGAGATAGGTGTGGAAGATACGGGCGTAGGCCTCACTCCTGAGGAGAAACGGCGCATCCTTGACGAAAAGGTGCTCACGAGCGACAATCACGGCTTCGGCATCCTCAACTGCAAGGGAATCATCGACAAATACCGCAAGACCGACGACTTCTTCCGCGTGTGCCGCTTCGGCATCGAGAGCGAGAAAGGGAAGGGCAGCCGCTTCTGGTTCCGCCTGCCGAAGGCCCTGCGCAAGGCAGCCACGCTGATTGCTCTCTGCCTCTTATTGATTGCTCCAAGTGCCTGCACCCCTTACGACAGCCTGTTCTCGCAAGACGTCAGCTTAGAAAGCAATACGGAAACGGCTCCCTATGACAGCCTCCTCACGCAGGCTGCCGACTTTGCCGACAGCGTTTACTACGCCAACACCGAGGCCCGCTACGAGGATGCCTTCACCTATGCCGACAGCGCCTTTGCCTGCCTGAACCATCATTGCCGCCTTAACAGCAATACGCCCCTCGACACGCTCGCATCTACGGGAAGAGGGCATGTTGTCGAGCGTGACTGGTGGATGGCAGACTTTGCTACCGACTACTTCACCATCCTTGACCTGCGCAACGAGCTGGCTGTCGCCTCTCTCGCGTTGAACCGTTGGGCCGACTACCGCTATAACAACCGGGCATACACCACTCTTTACAAGCTTCAGTCGATAGACCTCAACATCGCCAAAGACTGCCGGCGGATGCAGCGAACGTATGCCGATATGGTAGGACTTATCGTCGTGCTGCTGGTTGTTGCGCTCCTGTTTGCCTTGTGCTACTATCTGTTGCTGGTACGCCCGCGAAATCGTCTCCATCGCCTTCAAGAGCAGCATATCAAGGAACAAAGCAGTATGGTGGAAGAAGACAGCGGGCTCTCCCGTCTGCAGTTTGAGGAGAATCGTCTCTACGTGCAGAACCAAGTGCTTGACAACTGCCTCTCTTCCATTAAGCACGAGACGCTCTTCTATCCCGGGCGCATACGCCACATGGTGGAGAACAAAGCGTTTGACGACCTTCCCGAGCTGGTTGACTACTACAGCGAGGTATATATGACGCTGACGGCTTGCGCGGCTCGTCAGCTTGAGGCGTCGACATTCCGCCGTTCGGCAGTCTCTCTCGACAGCCTCTTCAGCTATGCCAACAGCTATCTCAGGAAAAAGAGTCAGGCAAAAGGTGTTGCCCTAATGCTAAGCGCCGAGCCTTCGGGGCTCGCGGCAGAGGGCGACAACGTGTTGCTCCAGTATATGATGGAAGTGCTGATGGACGATGCGCTCACGCTTGAGAAAGAAGGCGTCTTGTCTCTCAGCGCACAGCGCGAGGGAGATTTCGTTCAAGTCGTGTTTACCGATGAACGCATACGGCTGAGCGAGGGAGAGCTGCAGCAGTTCTTCGAACCCTCTACAGAACATGCTCACGTGCTGATGCGGCAAATCATCCGCGAGCACGACGAGTACTTCAATCATCCCGGATGCCGCATTCTTGCTTCGCCCGGCAAAGAAGGCGAAGGGCTGTGTATTCGTTTTACCATTCCTATTCATCGCGGGAAGCACGATTCAAACAATGATTAAAATATGGAGAAGGAATCTCGCCGTATGAAGAACCGATGGAGCAGCAAGAGGAGAACGAAGCTTGCTTTAGTTATCCCGAGTCGCGACAGAGGAAGAGCATAGATAAATATGCTCAAAGAATCTCGCGAGATGAAGAAAGAAAAAATAATTTTGTAGAAAGAAAAAATATATGTCTTGGAAAGTTATTATCGTAGAGGATGTCAAGCTTGAGATGAAGGGAACGGTGGAGATTTTCCGCACGGAGATTCCCGAAGCCGAAGTTATTGGTACGGCTATGTCGGAAGCCGAGTTCTGGCCCTTGATGGAGAAGGAGGTGCCCGATATGGTGTTGCTCGACTTGGGGCTTGGGGGCTCTACCACGATAGGCGTCGAAATCTGTCGCCGTCTTCGCAAGGAGTTCTCCTCCGTTAAGGTCCTCATCTTCACAGGCGAAGTGCTGAACGAGAAACTTTGGGTTGACGTGCTGGATGCTGGCGCCAACGGCATCGTGCTGAAGACGGGCGAGCTGCTCACTCGCGACGAGGTGCGGCGCGTGATGGAGGGGAAGCAGTGGGTTTTCAACCAGCCCATCCTTGAAAAGATTGTCGAACGTTTCCGCCAAGCCGTCAACGCCGAGACAATGCGTCGGAAAGCCATCATTGAGTACGACATCGACGAGTACGACGAGCGCTACCTCAGGCATCTCGCGCTGGGATATACGAAGGACCAGATTTCAACGCTGCGCACGATGCCGTTCAGCACGAAGTCGCTCGAGAAACGGCAGGCAGACCTTATTGCACGCCTCTTTCCCGACAACGACGGAAGAACGGTCAACTCGGTACGGTTAGTTGTGCGCGCCATCGAGCTCCACATCATCGATCCCGAAAACCTTATCCCCGACGACTGATGCTTTCCGCAAAAGCATTGTTTCTTTGTCTTTCCAGGATTATCCGATAACAAATCTTAAACCGATAAAAACCAACCAGATATGAATCTTCGCAACACCATAGTTTCCTTCCTTCTGCCTGTCGTCTTCCTGTTGCTGATAACAGCTTGCTCGGGCAAGGGAACCTCCTCTCAAGTACGTCTCGTTGAGAACATTGACCAAGGCTGGCTCTTCGTGCTCAATAACGACGTTCCATCTATGGCTGAGGCAGACTTCGACGACAGCAATTGGCGCAGCCTGAATCTCCCACACGACTGGGCTATCGAAGGCTCGTTCAGCAAGGACAATCCCTCGGGGACGGGAGGCGGCGCTCTGCCGGGAGGCATCGGCTGGTACCGCAAGCACTTCCGCGTAAGCGACATTACGGAAAATCCCGACGTGCGACAAAAGCAACTGTTGGTGAAGTTTGGCGGTGTGTACATGAACTCAAGCGTCTACCTCAACGGGCACCTTCTCGGCACACGCCCGTATGGGTATATCTCCTTCGAATACGACATGACGCCCTGGATCGACTGGGAGGGCGACAACGTGCTTGCTGTACGTGTGGATAATAGTGACCAGCCCAACAGCCGCTGGTATTCGGGCTGCGGCATCTACCGAAGCGTGTACGTTACTGTTGTCGATCCCGTTCACATCGAGCCTTGGGACACGCGGCTGGCTTGTCGCGCGAGAGGGGAGGAAAGACCTTTCGTCTATGGGGATTACGACAGCATCGTTGTGGCTGTTCGAAACAATACGGATGCAGCCCGTCGTCTCATGCAGGTTGTTACTGTTACCGATGCAAAGGGCGCAGTTCGTTTCAGCAAGGCTGAAGAAATCGACGTCGCACCACAAGCCCTCACGGAGAACGGACAAGCTTTCGAGATTCAGCATCCTGTGCGCTGGAGCGTGAGCAATCCGTATCTATATACGATGAAAGTGGAGCTGAAAGAAGGGAAAACGTTGATTGACGATTGGTCTTTCCGCTTTGGCGTGCGTGAGTTTGCGTTTAATCCCGACGAAGGCTTCTCTCTGAATGCGCAGCCGATGAAGCTCAACGGAGTTTGCCTCCATCACGACTTAGGATGTCTGGGTGCGGCAGTCAACCGTCGTGCCGTTCAGCGTCAACTGGAGATTATGCGCGGATGTGGCGTCAACGCCATCAGATGCAGCCACAATCCGCCTTCGGAAGAGCTTTTGGAACTTTGCGATGAGATGGGTTTCCTCGTTATGGACGAGTCGTTTGATATGTGGCGTAGGCGGAAGACGCAGCGAGACTATGCCCGCTTCTTTGACGAGTGGCACGAGCATGACTTAAGCGATTTGGTTCGTAGGGATAGGAATCACCCTTCTATTGTAATGTGGAGCATCGGCAACGAAGTGCTGGAGCAATGGAACGATGCCAGCGCCGACACCTTGTCGCTGGAGCAGGCGAATATGATTCTGAATGCGGGGCACGACTTAGGCAACGCTGCGGATTCTTCATTCAACGTCAATCAGTTCCTCACGCGTCATCTTTGTCAGATCATCCGTTCATTGGATACCTCGCGCCCCATCACGGCAGGATGCAACGCTGCCGATCCTCGGAACAACCTGTTCTGCGAAGGAGGCGTGGACATCATCGGGTTTAACTACCACGAGTATAGTTTCCCGAAAGTACCCGAATGGTTCCCGAACCAGCCATTCATCATTAGCGAAAGCGTCTCCTCGCTTCATACGCGCGGCTATTACCGTATGCCCAGCGACAGCGTCTTTGTCTGGCCTTCGCGCTGGGACAGACCTTTCTACGACAGCACTTATATGTGCAGCGCCTACGACAACTGTCATGCTCCCTGGAGCTGTACACACGAGCAGAACCTTCATTATTACGATGAGCTTCCTTATATTTCCGGGCAGTTCATTTGGTCTGGCTTCGATTATATAGGAGAACCGACTCCTTATGGTTGGCCTGCGCGAAGCAGCTATTTCGGCATCGTTGACTTGGCAGGCTTCCCGAAGGATGCTTATTACCTCTATCAGAGCGTATGGACAGACAAACCTATGCTCCACGTTTTCCCGCATTGGAACTGGAAGGAGGGCGAGACGGTAGATGTCTGGGCCTACTTCAACAATGCTGACGAAGCCGAATTGTTCATTAACGGAAAGTCGCAGGGCGTTGTCGAAAAGGAAGGCGACTATCATGTAGCGTGGCGTGTGAAGTTCGAGCCGGGAGAGTTGCGTGTAGTTACGCGCAGGGCGGGAGCTGAAGTGTTGTCGCAGACTATCCGAACGGCAGGGGAGCCCTATGCTGTGCGTCTGACGCCTGACAGAAAACGCCTTACGGCTGATGGACGTGACTTGTCGTTTGTTACGGTAGAAATAATAGATAAGGAAGGAAACCTGTGTCCTTATGCCGACAACCTGGTGAATTTCAGCGTCAATGGCCCAGCTTTTATTACTGGCGTGGATAACGGATGCCAGACTTCGCTTGAGAGTTTCAAGGAACCGTTCCGCAAAGCTTTTCACGGAAAATGTCTTGTCGTCCTGCAAAACGACGGAAACACGGGAAAGGCAACGTTGACGGCTACGTCCGAAGGCTTGCAGTCGGCAAAGGCTTCGTTGAAGATGGCTCGCTGAGACGAAGTCAGCGGTGCGGTATCTTCAATGAATACACCTCTTGCAACATCGGAAAATGAGGCTTTATAAGTGAAAAAAGAATCTTCTTTATACTTATTTCATTCTTGACAAAGAAAAATCTTGGCTCGTTAGAAAATAATTTGTACCTTTGCGGGAACAAAATAAAACGATAAACAAAAATAGCGAAAATGAAATATCTGATAGGTTACGACATTGGCAGCTCGTCGGTAAAGGCAAGTCTGGTGAGCGTGGAGACAGGTAAGAGTGTGGCAAATGCTTTCTACCCCAAGAGCGAGGCTCCTATCCGCGCCGTGCGCCCAGGATGGGCAGAGCAGAACCCTGAGGACTGGTGGAGCTACCTGAAGGAAGTCACCCGCGAGGTAATGACATCAGCCGGCGTGAAGGGCGACGAAGTGGCAGCGATAGGTATCAGCTATCAGATGCACGGACTAGTGTGCGTGGACAAGGATAAACGTGTCCTGCGCCCTGCTATCATCTGGTGCGACTCGCGCGCTGTGCCCTACGGCAACAAGGCTTTCGAGGCGCTGGGCGAGGAACGCTGTCTCGGACATCTGCTCAATTCTCCCGGCAACTTCACAGCCTCCAAGCTCGCTTGGGTAAAGGAGAACGAGCCCGACATCTTTGCCCGTATCGACAAGATTATGCTTCCGGGCGACTACATCGCTATGCGCCTGACAGGAGAAGCCTGCACGACGGTTTCGGGACTCTCCGAGGGAATGTTCTGGGACTTCCGCAACAACAAGGTTGCCGACTTCCTGATGGACTATTACGGCTTTGATTCTTCGATCATCCCGCCCATCGTTCCTACCTTCTCCGAGCAGGGCAGGACAACAGCCTCCGTTGCTGAGGAACTGGGCCTCGCGGCAGGTATTCCCGTTACCTATCGCGGAGGAGACCAGCCCAACAATGCGCTTTCGCTCAACGTGTTCAACCCAGGCGAGATTGCCGCTACGGCTGGCACCTCGGGCGTCGTATATGGCGTGCTGGGCAAGGTGGGATACGATCCGCTGAGCCGAGTAAACACCTTCGCACATGTGAATCATACTGCCGAGCAGACTCGTCTGGGCGTGCTCCTTTGCATCAACGGTACGGGAATCCTCAATTCCTGGATGCGCCGCAACGTTGCCCCCGAGGGCGTTTCGTATGCGCAGATGAACGAGATTGCCGACACCGTTCCCATCGGAAGCTACGGCATCAGCATCCTTCCATTCGGCAACGGCGCCGAGCGAGTGCTCCGCAATCAAGAGGTAGGCTGCAGCATACATGGACTGAACTTTAACGTGCACAACAGAGCCCATCTGTTGCGTGCGGCACAGGAGGGTATCGTCTTCTCGTTCAAGTACGGAATGGATATTATGGGCGAGATGGGTATTCCTATTAATAAGATTCATGCGGGACACGCCAACATGTTCCTGAATCCTGCCTTCCGCAACACGCTAGCAAGCATCACGGGTGCTTCAATCGAGCTTTTCGACACCGACGGCTCTGTGGGCTCCGCGAAAGGCGCAGGTATGGGTGCAGGAATCTACAAGGATCACAACGAAGCCTTCGCTACGCTTGAGCGAATCGCCTATGTCGAGCCCGACGTTGCCCATGTGGAGGAATACCGCGAAGCTTACGAGCGCTGGAAATCCTACCTTCCCAAAGAATAAAAAATTATGAAGAAAGAATCTCGCGAGATGTAGAAAGAATACGGCGAGATTCCTTCTCCAAAATTTTTCATAGATAAAGAATAAGGAAACAAGTATAAATCATTTCAATTTTTAAAATCTGAAAACTATGGCAAAAGAGTATTTTCCTGGAATAGGAAAAATCAAGTTCGAAGGAACAGCAAGTAAGAATCCTCTGGCATATCGTTACTACGATGCCGAGAAAGTGATTTTGGGCAAGAAGATGAAGGACTGGCTCCGCTTCGCAATGGCCTGGTGGCACACGCTTGGCGCAGAAGGCGGCGATCAGTTCGGAGGCGGCACGAAGTCTTTCCCCTGGAACGGCGATTCTGACGTGCTGCAGGCTGCCAAGAACAAGGCCGACGCAGGCTTTGAGATTATGCAGAAGCTGGGCATCGAATACTACTGCTTCCACGACATCGACCTCGTCCAGGACTGCGACGACATCGAGACGTATGAGAAGCGCATGAAGGAAATCGTTGCCTACCTGAAGAAGAAGCAGGCCGAGACGGGCATCAAGCTCCTTTGGGGTACGGCAAACGTCTTCGGGCACAAGCGCTATATGAACGGCGCTGCTACCAATCCTGACTTCAACGTGGTTGCCCGCGCTGCCGTTCAGCTGAAGAACGCTATCGACGCTACCATTGAGCTCGGCGGTTCGAACTACGTATTCTGGGGTGGACGCGAAGGCTATATGAGCCTGCTCAACACCGATCAGAAGCGCGAGAAGGAGCATCTAGCTACGATGCTGACGAAGGCTCGCGACTATGCTCGTGCTCACGGATTCAAGGGAACGTTCCTCATCGAGCCCAAGCCTATGGAGCCCACGAAACATCAGTACGACGTCGATACCGAGACGGTTATCGGCTTCCTGCGCGCTCACGGCTTGGATAAGGACTTCAAGGTAAACATCGAGGTTAACCACGCTACGCTTGCAGGGCACACCTTCGAGCACGAGCTTGCTGTAGCTGTTGATAACGGCATGCTTGGCAGCATCGACGCCAACAGAGGCGACTACCAGAACGGCTGGGATACCGATCAGTTCCCCATCGACAACTTCGATCTCATTCAGGCAATGATGCAGATTATCCGCAACGGAGGCCTGGGTAACGGAGGTTCCAACTTCGATGCTAAGACGCGCCGCAACTCTACCGATTTGGAGGATATCTTCATTGCTCACATCTCCGGAATGGATGCTATGGCCCGCGCCCTTGAGGCTGCTGCCAAGCTGCTTGAGGAGAGCCCCTACAAGAAGATGGTTGCCGAGCGTTACGCTAGCTTCGACGCAGGCGAAGGCAAGAAGTTCGAGAACGGTGAGCTGTCGCTCGAAGACCTTGTAGCATATGCTAAGAAGAATGGCGAGCCCGCTCAGACAAGCGGTAAACAAGAGCTCTACGAAGCTATTGTCAACATGTATTGCTGATAAGCGCAACTCTTTGCAGAGTTTTCTAAGTTGGATTGCGGCAACTGCTGCAATCCAACTTTGTTTTTGTCCCATTATGATTGAGAGCTTCCTTCTCAAAACCAAGCAACTCGCGTGTGAAATGAAGAAGTTTCTTTGTTTTGACATCACGAAGGAACACGTGTTCCTTCACGTTGGCGAACGTGTTCCTTCATGAAGGTGAACGTGTTCCTTCATGAAGGTGAACGTGTGCCTTCGTGAAGGTATAAAGCTTTTGAGAAAGAAAAGATAAAGTTATTGAAAAAACGGATGCGTACCAGAAGGGCGCATCCGCTTTTGAGTTCGTTGATGTCGAGGTTGCTTATTCTTTGCTGTTTGCTTGACGGGCAAAGTCGAACAAGGCTTTTGGCAAATGGCAGTATCCCGAAGGATTCTTGTCGAGAAAGTCTTGATGGTATTCTTCTGCAGGCCAGTAGTTTCGGAGGGGTAGAAGCTCCACGCAGAGGGGCTTGTCGTGCTTGGCTGCTTCGACTTCGTAGACGGCTTGGATGACGGGCAGATCGTCGGCAGATGTGTAGTAGATGCCTGTCCGATAGCGCGTGCCCTCGTCTTCGCCTTGTCGGTTGAGGCTCGTAGGGTCGATGGAGTGGAAATAGAGTTCAACGAGCAAGCGGAGGGGGAGAATCGCATCGTCGTAACGAACGAGAACCGTCTCGGCATAGCCCGTCGTGTCGGTATATACCTCTTTATATGTAGGGTGCTCGGTGTGCCCGTTAGCAAAGCCTGTCTGCGTGAAAATGACGCCCCGTATCTGCTTCAGATAGTGCTCGGCGCCCCAGAAACAGCCTGCTGCCAGATAGATTTCCTTTGTCATAGTGCGGTTTTGAAGAAGTGAGGAATAAAGTTCTTTTCTTTCGCGCAAAGGTACGATAAAAAGGATGATTCTTCTCCCGAAGGCAACAAAAATCGGAAAAATTGCTTTTTTCAGAAAAAATGCTTAACTTAGCACCCCAATTTGGGCATTACTGAAAATTATTAACCTTGCATAAATTTTGATTAGCAATGAACGACATTAAATTGATGAACCGCGCAGCCGACAACATCCGCGTGCTGGCTGCCTCGATGGTTGAGAAAGCCAAGTCAGGGCATCCCGGCGGCGCAATGGGCGGTGCCGACTTCGTGAACGTGCTTTATAGTGAATACCTTATCTTCGACCCCAAGAACCCTGAGTGGGAGGGACGCGACCGTTTCTTCCTCGACCCGGGACACATGGCTCCCATGCTCTACAGCGTGCTTGCCCTTTCGGGGAAATATGAGATGGACGAGCTGGCTCAGCTCCGTCAGTGGGGCTCGCCAACGCCCGGACATCCCGAGCGCAACCTGAAGCGCGGCATTGAGAACACCAGCGGCCCGCTGGGACAGGGACATGCCTACGCTGTGGGCGCCGCCATAGCCGAGAAGTTCCTCGCAGCCCGTCTGGGAGAAGAGGTGATGAAGCACAAAATCTATGCCTACATCTCCGACGGAGGCGTGCAGGAAGAGATTTCGCAGGGTGCAGGACGCATTGCAGGCCATCTGGGGCTGGATAACCTGATCATGTTCTACGACTCGAACGACATTCAGCTCTCTACCGAATGCAGCGCTGTGACGAGCGAGGATGTGGCTGCCAAGTATAAGGCTTGGGGCTGGCATGTAATCAGCATCAACGGTAACGATGTGGCTCAGATCCGCAAGGCTCTCGACGAGGCACTCACCGTGAAAGGGCAGCCTACGCTGATTATCGGCAAGTGCGTGATGGGCAAAGGTGCGCTGAAGGCTGACGGAACCAGCTACGAGCGCAACTGCGCCACACACGGAGCACCTCTCGGAGGCGATGCGTATGTGAACACGATGAAGGCTTTGGGTGCCGATGTGGAGAATCCTTTCCAGGTGTTCCCCGAGGTAAAGGAACTCTATGCACGTCGTGCTGAGGAACTGGAGAAGATTTGTGCTGTGCGCCGCAGCGAGAAGGCTGCATGGGCAGCACAGAACCCTGACAAGGCTGTGAAGCTGGCCGAATGGTTCTCGGGCAAGGCTCCCGTTGTGGATTGGAGCAAAATCAGCCAGAAGGCAGACGCTGCTACGCGTGGTGCTTCGGCAACCGTGCTGGGCTCGTTGGCTGAGCAGGTGGAGAACATGATCTGCGCCAGCGCCGACCTGAGCAACTCGGACAAGACAGACGGATTCCTGAAGAAGACGCACGCTTTCGTGCGCGGCGACTTCAGCGGAGCCTTCTTCCAGGCTGGTGTGGCTGAGCTCACGATGGCTTGCTGCTGCATAGGTATGGCTCTGCACGGGGGCGTCGTTCCTGCCTGCGGCACATTCTTCGTATTCAGCGACTACATGAAGCCTGCCGTACGTATGGCTGCCTTGATGGAGCTGCCCGTGAAGTTCATCTGGACGCACGATGCCTTCCGCGTGGGCGAAGACGGGCCTACCCATGAGCCTGTAGAGCAGGAAGCACAGATCCGTCTGATGGAGAAGATGCGCAACCACAGCGGGCGCAACTCGATGCTTGTCCTCCGTCCTGCCGATGCTGAGGAAACGACGGTTTGCTGGCGTCTGGCTATGGAGAACACGCTCACTCCTACGGCGCTCATCTTCAGCCGTCAGAATATCGTGAACCTTCCTGCAGGCAACGACTACAGCCAGGCTGCGAAGGGTGCCTACATTGTGGAGGGAAGCGACGAGAATCCCGATGTGGTTCTGGTTGCCAGCGGCTCGGAAGTGAGCACGCTCGTGAGCGGCGCTCCGCTGCTGCGTGCCGACGGACTGAAAGTGCGCGTCGTAAGCGTTCCTTCCGAGGGACTCTTCCGCACACAACCCAAGGAGTATCAGGAGGCTGTTATCCCCGCAGGAGCAAAGGTGTTCGGTATGACTGCCGGCCTGCCCGTAACTCTTCAAGGGTTGGTAGGCGCTAACGGTAAGGTGTTCGGACTGGAAAGCTTCGGCTTCTCTGCTCCCTACAAGGTGCTCGACGAGAAACTCGGCTTCACGGCACAGAACGTCTACGAGCAAGTGAAGGCAATGTTTTAAATGTAGAAAGGCTATGACAATTGCATTAGCGTCCGATCATGCGGGCTTTGAGCTGAAGCAGTTTGTGAAAACGTGGCTCACGATGCACGGCTTTGACTTCTACGATTTCGGAACGTACACGCCTGAGAGTTGCGACTATGCCGACTTCGGACACCTGCTGGCGTCAGCCGTAGAGGAGGGGAGCTATCCCTTCGGAATCGCTATCTGCGGCAGCGGAGAGGGCATAGCAATGACGGTAAACAAGCATCAGGGCATACGCGCCGGGCTGTGCTGGATACCAGAGATTGCGCATCTCTGCCGGCAGCATAACGATGCGAACGTGCTCGTGATGCCTGGGAGATTTATCGACACCGATAAGGCAGCAGCCATTATGGATGAGTTCTTCCAGACTCCTTTCGAGGGAGGCAGGCATCAGCGCCGTATCGAGAAGATTCCCATTGCCGTTGCGGAAGAGCCTTGTAGCCAGACGGAGTAATACTATCGTCTGCAGCAGGAAAAGAATAAGGAGAGCTGAAAAGCTCTCCTTATTAATAATATATAAGCTCAGCTTCTTTATTCAGCCGCGTCTATGACTAATACTGTACCCCCGTTTGTCGGAACAGAAAGCTTGAAGATTCCCTTTTTGTCGGATTTGATGTCTTGAGCCGAGAAGGTGAGCTTCTTGTCGTCGGTGTAGGAACGGGCTTTTGTCTTCGGAGTAAGTCCCAGCAGAGCGCCGTCAAAATTGTAGCTGAGAGGTGTTGGCTCGGCGTTGACGGCAGCTACATACCATTTGTCAGCATGTCGGCGTGCAAGGATGACAAACTTGCCGGGATAGCCGTCGATGAACTGCGTGTCGTCCCATGTAGTAGGCACCTCGCGCATGAAAGCAAGCGCATCGGCAGGTGCGTCTTCCAAGTTGTTGGGCGTGAGCGCGAAGTTCTGGATGGGATTCTGGAAAAGGACGGCTGTGGCAAGCTCGAAGGCATCTCCCGTAACGCGGTGCGTGCCGTGAATGTTGTCGCGACTCAAATTGTGGTTGAGAATGGTTCCTCCGAACTCCATACATCCTACTGTGTTGCGGATGAAGGGATGAAGACAAGCGTTGAAGGCTTCCATATCGTCGGAATGCTGGCTGAACTTGAGATTCTCTGAGGCAAGAACGGCTTCGCTGCCGACGTAGTTGGGATACATTCGTTCCCATCCGCGCGGAAGGGTACATCCGTGGAAGATGACCATCAACCCATAGTCGTTGGCATCACTCAGAACATCTTCGTACAGACGCATAGTCTCCTGCTTATCGCCTCCCCAGAAGTCCACTTTGATTCCCTTGACACCGTTGTCACGCATCCAGCGCATCTCCTGCTTGCGCGTGATGGCGTTGTGCATACAATCATAGGGCGACTGAGATGTGTCGTTCCACGTGCCGGCAGAGTTGTACCAGAGGAAGATTCCCACGCCTTTATCTCTGGCGTAGCTGATGAGCTCCTCCATTTTCTTCTTGCCTAAGTTGATATCCCAGAAGTTGTCAATCAGACAGTATTCCCAACCCATAGCAGCCGAAAGGTCCACATAGGCATGAAGGTCTTCCTCGTTGATACTAGCGTCGTCCCACAACATCCACGACCATGTTCCGCGCCCGTATTTGTACTCGGTAGAGGGCTCGTAGAGGGGACTGACAAGGTCAAAAGGGATGGTTGTCTCCACGATAGGCTTTAAGGTGTTTCCTACAGTGATGGTGCGCCAAGGAGTATATCCTGGTAGAGAAATCTGTGCGCCTGTGGAGCCAAAGCCGTCGTTTTCTTCTGGCATCGGATAGCAAATGCCGAAAACGCCGTCGTCGGTGCCTTCGGAAAGGCGTGATGCACAGTAGTGACTTGAAACGCCTGTCTCGGAAATCAGTACCCAGTAGGTGTCGCTTAGGTCGTAGCGGCTGGCGAGTCGTACTCCTCCATGTACGTGGAACAGGCAGGGGAACGTGTATCCTCTTTTATATAAGGAAGGAGTTCCCATAGGCGCCTCTGCAACGTATTCTTCTTCGTAGGAAGGCTTCGTGCGTTTCCATCCAGTCATAGGTTCTGCTTGTGGACAAAGAAACGAGGTTGTTGTCGTAGGAAAGTTGAACGTTGTCATCTCGCTAAGGACCGTGCAAGCACGTCGGTAGTCTTGCTGAGGAATGGTGTAGCGGAAAGCAACGTTGTTGTCGCTCACGCGGAACTGCACGGCAAAGGAGCGACTCTCGCTATCGATAAAGGTAACCGTTGACTGGTTAGCGGTGTAGTGAATGGTAGACCGTTTGCCTCTGTCAAGATGATAGGTCTGCTGAATACGTCGCTCGAAGTGTACTTGGATGTGCTCGTTTCCGTCGCCGAGGGAGCAGATATTGGTTGTTACACCTAAAAGGGAAGGTTCAATGACGGTTGTTCCGTTGTAGGCGACGGAATACTCTGCACGATGATTGGCGTCGGTGATGGTAACGACGGTAAGCCCATCGGGGGAGGAGAGCGTAAGTGTCTCGGCGTAAAGGCTGACGGATATGAAAGCCATGAGACTTAGGCATATAAAGACTGCCTTTCGTGCCGTGCGTGGAAATCTTTTCATAAGGGAATCGTGTTTTGTTGGTTCTTTTCTGGATAGTGAAGGATGAGGGCTATCAACCCTCATCCTCCTGATTAGACTTCTCGAAAAGTCTTTTTTACTTCTTGTTTTTGACAGCTGCTTCCTCGATGGGCAGACATGCCTTGTAGTTTTCAATGTATGCATTGAATCCTGCCACTTCTTCTGGCGTGGGAGCAATTTCCGTTCCCGTGTTGCCTGCGAAGACAACTTCGTCAAGGTAGTCAGGAAGGGTCAGCTTGCGAGGATTGTTGACAAGGTATCCTGCAAGAAGGGCAATTCCCCAAGCTCCGCCTTCTCCAGCCGTTTCCATAACAGAAATGGGGGAGTTGAGAGCTGCTGCCAGCATGCGTTGACCGACACCTTTGACGGTGAACAGGCCTCCGTGCCCGGTGATTCGGTCCACTTTTACCTTTTCTTCGTTCAGCAGGATGTCGTTGCCAATCTTCAGAACACCGATAGATGCATAGATGTTGGCGCGCATAAAGTTTGCAAGGCTGAACTTATCGTTGGCAGAGCGGATAACCAGGGGTCTTCCTTCGGCGAATCCTGTAACGGGTTCTCCTGAAATATAATTATAGGTAAGGATTCCCCCGCAGTCGGCTTCGCCCCTTTGGGCCTCCTCGAAGAGAACTCTGTAAACCTGCGACATGTTGACGGGTACTCCCAGGAGTTCTTGATACTGCTTGAACAAGTTTACCCACGCATTGATGTCGGAAGTGCAGTTGTTGCAATGTACCATCGCTACAAGGCTTCCGTCAGGAGTTGTCACCATATCGATTACCTCGTGCGGCTTGGAGAGCTCTTTTTCAAGAACAATCATCGAGAACGAAGAGGTTCCGGCAGAAACGTTTCCTGTACGTTGCTTTACGGCGTTGGTTGCTACCATTCCTGTGCCTGCGTCACCTTCAGGCGGGCAGAGAGGAATACCTGCATTCAGATGCCCCGAGACATCAAGTTTCTTTGCTCCTTCGACGGTGAGCACGCCTGCGTCGGCGCCAGCGGGAAGAGAGGCGGGCAGGATGTCAAGCAGCTTCCATGCATAGCCTTTATCTGCTATCAACTTATTGAATTTGTCGACCATTTCGGCATCGTAGGTCTTGGTGTTTGGGTCAACAGGAATCATGCCAGAGGCATCGCCCACGCCAAGCACTTTCTTGCCAGTCAGCTGCCAGTGGATATATCCAG
This sequence comes from Bacteroidaceae bacterium, assembly GCA_017615125.1. GTDB lineage: Bacteria > Bacteroidota > Bacteroidia > Bacteroidales > Bacteroidaceae > UBA1189. Next base: position 2,377 of record JAGAAS010000106.1, on the reverse strand, counting down.
CCAGCGTCGTAAGGAAATGAATGTCCTTTACATGCTCTTCTCCGTCGAGGATGGCCTGATAGAGGTGTGAGATGCTCCAGCGCAGGGGAATGTTGTAAACGAACAGCTTGGAGAGTTCGGCAGCGGCTTTTGCTGTGTTGGTGTTTCTCCATGTGCGGAAGGGAACGAGAATTTTCTGGTTCTTGTCGAAAGGCATGTAGCCGTGCATCATAGCGCTGATGCCAATGGCTGCGAGCGATTCAATTTCAATGCCATACTGCTCCTTGACGTTGGCGCGAAGACTGCTGTAGCAATCCTGAAGTCCGTGCCAGATTTCGTCGATGCTGTAGGTCCACAGCCCGTTGACTAGCTGGTTCTCCCATTGGTGGCTTCCTTGCGCGATAGGATTGTTTTTCTCGTCAATGAGGACGGCTTTGATTCGTGTTGAACCGAATTCTATTCCCAGAATGGCTTTTCCGGCTTGAATGGTTGATTTTGCTTCTTGCATAATTGTTTTTGTGGTTGAGTTTATTAGTGAAGAGATATTTGAGCTAAGGTGTTCAATCACTCTCATGAATGAAACTAAGGTGATTTTCTGAGGTTTCGGATATTTCTATGCTCTCAATGTCGGAAGAATGAAACTTTTGCTTATAATGACATAAATGATTCCCGTTGCATGCTGTCGTGCACGAGGCAGACAGCAGCAACAGGAAAATCAATTATGTAGATGAGCTGCGTTTCATGTTGAAATTACATAAGAGCCTTGTTCAGCATGTAGTAAACCTCGTTGTTGCGGAGCTGCTGTTTGAACTCACTGGTTTTAGTGTCCTTGTTGATGCGGACATATTCGATGCCCGTCATTTCTGCAAAGTCTTCCCAGTATTCCTCTGTGATGTCGTAGGAGAATGCGCTGTGATGCGTTCCACCTGCCAGAATCCAAGCGCCAGCACCAATCTCGAATGTAGGCTGGGGAACCCAGAGGGCGGAAGCTACGGGGAGATGAGGCATGGGCTTCGGTTCAATGCACTCCACTTCTTGCGAAATGAGGCGGAAGCGGTTGCCGAGGTCAACGACAGTTGCCTTGATGCCGCGTCCTACCTTTGAGGTGAAGACAAGGCGGGCTGTCTGCTGCTTGCGGATGCCGATGCCGAGGAAGTGAACCTCAAGCTTAGGCTTGTCGGAAGCGATAAGCGGGCAGATTTCAAGCATGTGGCTCTGGAGGCAGGAACTGCGGTTGCCGGCAAAGTTAAGCGTGTAGTCCTCGAGGAAGGAGCAACCGGTAGGCATACCCTGCTGCATCACCCAGAGAGTACGGTAGAGGCATGCCGTCTTCCAGTCGCCTTCGGCGCCGAAGCCGTAGCCTTCTTCCATGAGGCGCTGTGAGGCAAGGCCTGGAATCTGGTCGAAGCCCACGAAGTTCGGATCGTTGATGTCAGCACCACCGAGGTCGTCGAAGTTTGTCGTGAAAGCGTTGGCGCCTTCGTCTTTCAGCACGCGGCGAAGGGCGATTTCTGCTTTGGCGCTGTTCTTGACTTTTTCCCAATACACTTCTTCTCCGCTCTCGTCAATCTTGATGGTGTAGAGCTTTTTGTATTCCTCTACGAGGGCATCGGCTTCCTTGTCGGTAACCTTCTTGTAGTACTCCATCAGCGAGCTGACGGGGTAGTAGTCAACATGATAGCCGAGACGCTGCTCAAACTCCACACGGTCTCCGTCGGTAACAGCCACGTTGTTCATGTTCATACCGAACATAAGGCAGCGGACATTCTTGGCATCGGCAACTCCGACAGCCACGCGTGCCCAGACGGCAATCTTTTTCTGCGCATCCTCGCTCTTCCAGTATCCGCAGACAACCTTGCGAGCCACACGCATGCGGGTGCAGATGTGTCCGAACTCAATGTCGCCGTGAGCACTCTGGTTGAGGTTCATGAAGTCCATGTCTATTTTGTCCCAGGGGATCTCGGCGTTGTATTGGGTGTGGAAGTGGAGCAACGGCTTCTGAAGAGCCTGCAGACCCTTGATCCACATCTTAGCGGGCGAGAAGGTGTGCATCCAGGTGATGATACCTACGCATTTCTCTTCGTTGTTGGCTGCCTTCATGACGGCTTCAACCTCTTTGCTGCTGTTGGCAGTACCCTTGTAGACAATCTTAACGGGGATGTTGCCGCTCTCGTTGAGCCCTGCAACCATTTCTTTTGAATGTCCGTCGACGGCAACGACAGCGTCGCCTCCGTAGAGCAACTGTGCACCAGTCACCCACCAAATTTCGTAATTTTCAAATGGCTTTGTCATTTTGGTTTTCTTATTGAAATGTTTGTTTAATGTTTCTTCAATTTTGGAGAAGGGAAAAATTTTTTTTCTTTCTACATCTCGCCGTATGAAGAAGGGAAAATTTTTT